>CBFHLG010000057.1:0-1039 GCA_965656625.1 Puniceispirillaceae bacterium (SeqCode) | reverse complement strand
GCTGTTTTGGTTTTCTCGTCCGTCAACTGGGTGGTCAGGGCCTCAAGCTGGGCAGCAAGCACGCTGTTCTGGTTTTCGGCCATTTCAAGCTGGGCCTGGGTTCTGGCCAGATCAGCAGACAGAACCGCCCCGGCCTCACGTTCCAGTGACAGCAAATCGCCCAGCATCGCCAGCTCTTCGCGAAGCGCGTTCAGGCTTTCATCCTGACCAGACAGCCGGTACGCCAGATTGGCCTGGATCAGCACAAACACCATCAGCACAAAGACAAACACCATCAACAGGCTGGCCAGCGCATCAACAAAACCTGGCCAGGTGAAGTCACCAGGGCGGGTTCGATTACCAAGACGCGAAAGGGCCATCTGTTTGTGTTCTCCTTAAAGCTCTACCCGACCAGCTGAAGAAGTTGCCGGCCGGTTCATCACCATCCGGCCTATTTCTTGCCCGCCAGTTTCACAATGGCGGCGGACAGGGCGCGCAGTTCAGCTGAAACAGATTCCTGTTGCAGGCGGGCTTTTTCATCCAGAGATGAGGTCAGCTGCTGGATTTGCACATTCAACTGAGCCAGCTGTTCACGCAAGCGCCTGTCATCGGCCATCTGCTCGCCCAAGACGGACAAGGTGGTGTTCATGGCGGTGATCTGGCGGGTCTGTTCGGTCCGGTCGCGCTGAGATGCTTCTATTGCGGCGGCCAGAGAAATCATTGCCCGTGCCCCTTCCTCGCTCAGCCCCTGTGCCAGCGCCTGGCGACCAGGGTCAGCGGGGCTGGCGGACAAATCGCTGAACCGGGCAAAAGCAGACAGCCAGTCTTCGACCTCATTGAAAAACCGGCCCATCGCCTGGCCCAACTGCAGGTCAAGGAAACCGATCACAAGGCTGGCCCCCAAACCAAACAGAGAAGAGGAAAACGCGGTTGCCATGCCAGATAGCGGGGCATCAAGGCCATTGCGCAGCTGGCTCATCATCGAGTCAAAATCTGTGCTGCTCAGGTCAAGGCCGCCGACAACCTGGCCAACTGAGCTGATGGTCTGTAACAACCCCCA
>CBFHLG010000056.1:0-1064 GCA_965656625.1 Puniceispirillaceae bacterium (SeqCode) | reverse complement strand
CGACAGTGAAGGGAACGCGGTCGGGCTTCATTCCTGGGTCTGAGACGCGCTTGTCTGGCCAGCCATCAACCAGGTGGCAAACCGCCAGACAGGCCAGGTCGCCAGCACTTGGGCCAGGATGAAAAACACCACCGCAGGCGGGGCAATGCCGGAAAACGTGTCGGTAAAGGTCCGCGCTATGGTAACCGCCGGATTGGCAAAGCTGGTTGATGAGGTGAACCAGTACCCGGCTGAAATATACAGCCCGACCAGTAACGGCACCGCGGCCGGGCGGTACACCCGGCCGGTCAGGATCACCAGAAGAAGGCCGACGGTCGCAACAAATTCAGCACAGTATAAAGGCAGGCTGGCCCTGTCTGTTGTTGAGAGTTGCAGCACCGGCAGATCAAACATGAAATGAGCAAGTGCGGTTCCGGCCAGACCGCCGCCTATCTGGCTGAGGATATAGCTGGCCGCACCAAGGGCGGATATCTCTGAGGCAAAGAAGACGGTCAGCGTGACCGCCGGGTTGAAATGCGCGCCAGAGATAGGGCCAAAGATAGTGATCAGCACCACCAGAATACAGCCCGTGGCCAGCGTGTTGCCGATGAGGGCGAGGCCGTCTATGCCGCCAGAGAGTTGGTCTGCCATAATGCCAGAGCCCACCACCGTCATCACCAGGATGAGGGTTCCCAACGCTTCTGCACATAATTTCTGGCTCATCACTAAAAACCTTTATCTGGGCGAGGATCTAAGGGCGCGGGACCCTGACCATCTTGGCTTCTTTGGTCTTGGTGTTATAGACTACCAGCCCGCCACTTGGCGGGGACAGGCCGGTTATCGCGCTTATCACAACTTGGTGTGTTACCATCAGAACCAGCCCGTCAGAGGGCAGGCTGTCCAGTTTTTGTCTAAGCCGCCTCAGGGTGTCCTTACGGTCTGCATGGCCTTGGAAAAAGGAATTTAACCCACCAAATTCTGACCAGTCGCCGGTGTTGAGGCGGGCGGCAGTTTCTGTGCAGCGACACCAGCGGCTGGAGAGGATTTCAGTAAAGCTAATCTGATGGTCACGGAAATACCGGCCG
>CBFHLG010000055.1:0-1092 GCA_965656625.1 Puniceispirillaceae bacterium (SeqCode) | reverse complement strand
GTCAGCTTCACATGCACCAAAGTGATATCATGTCGGGCTTTGAGCTGATCCGCAGCCCAGGCAATATAGGCGTTCACCGTGGGCGAGCCGCCCCAGGCGTTGAAATAAACAGACTGGCCGCGGGCGCGCTCAACAAGCTCATCAAAACTGGCTGCCGAAGCGGTGCGCGGGCCAATACCGGTCAGGCCGGTCACGGCGATAACAGCCAGCACAGCACCCGATATCCCCGCAACAGACAGGTTAAACAAACGACACATATGCCGGATAGAGATCATAACAAACGCTCCTGATTGACCCTGATGAACAGGGCAGAAAAAAAGAGGTGACCGGCGAGAGAGCCCGCCCGTCAGGCGTTTCAAAGTATAAGATCAAATTGGTAAAGAAAACATGAATCAATCCGCCCAATTTGCGGAAAATATACAAAACAAGTTTTGCTGTGGCCCGGAACCGCCTATAACCCAAGGGAACAGACAGGTTTTGATTGCGACAGGCTTTTTTGCTGATGCTAGAGGTGAATGACATAAAGCTGGGCTTTGGGGAAACAGCGTTATTCAGCGGCCTCAGCCTCAGCATCCGTGCTGGTGAAATCTGCCTGTTGACCGCACCAAGCGGGGCCGGCAAGTCAAGCCTGTTGCGCTGGGTCGCCGGGCTGGATACGCCGGGCCTGCGCGCCACCGGCGAGGTTGTGTTAAACGGACGCGCGCTGACCAGCCTGCCCGCAGAGCACCGTCATATCGGGCTGTTGTTCCAGACCCCGCTGTTATTTCCGCACTTAAGCGTGGCTGATAATCTGGGCTTTGGCCTGCCGCCAACCCTGAACGGGGCAGAGCGCGCCGAAGCGATCACACAAGCCCTGAGCCGGGCAGGCCTCAGCGGTATGGGCGCGCGCGATCCCAACACCCTGTCCGGCGGCCAGCAAGCCAGGCTGGCGCTGCTGCGATCAGTGGTGGCCGAACCGCACGCGCTGTTGCTGGATGAGCCGTTTTCAAGCTTGGACGGACAACGGCGCGAGGATATGGTGCAGCTGGTCCGTGATGAGGCAAAGCGCCTGCGCTTGCCGGTGCTGCTGGTCAGCCATGACCCGCGTGATGA
>CBFHLG010000054.1:0-1126 GCA_965656625.1 Puniceispirillaceae bacterium (SeqCode) | reverse complement strand
GAGGAGGTGGACCAGACATGCGGAAAGGCCGCCACATGACGGCTGATATCCTGTTGTGTCTTCTGGTAAATTTTTTCAGCCTGCGCGGATTTCAGCTTGTCCATCTTGGTCAGCACAACCGCCCAAGACACCGCCGATTCATCCATCAGTTTCATCATCTCTTTATCGGCAGAACCAATCCCGCGGCGGCTGTCGATAAGCAGCAGCATACGCTGCAGGCTTTGCCGCCCGACCAGAAATTTACGAGTCAGCTTGGTCCAGGCGCGGATATCTGTTTTAGCGGCCTTTGCATAGCCATAGCCCGGCAAATCGACCAGCTGCAGCCGCGCCGCCAGAGAGAAGAAAATCAGCTGTCTGGTCCGCCCAGGCGTCTGCGAGGTTCGGGCCAGTGTGTTGCGGCCGGTCAGCGCGTTCACAAGCGATGATTTACCCACATTTGAACGGCCGGCAAAGGCAATTTCCGGCAGCGAGATCGGCGGCAGGGCGGTCAGGTTCTGCGCCGCCGCGATAAATTCACACTGGCCAGCGAACAGAAGCCGTCCCGCTTCTATCTCATCTTCATCAAATTGGAACGGCTCTGCTGTCATACCAAAAGGCCGCCTTACGCCTTGCTCTGTTTCTCCAGGCTTCTTGTAATCCACCACTGTTGGGCGATGGACAGGATGTTGTTCCATGTCCAGTAAATCACAAGACCCGCCGGGAAGCCTGCAAGAAGGAAGGTAAAAAAGACAGGCATCCACTGGAAAATCTTCGCCTGAATCGGGTCAGGCGGGGGCGGGTTCAGGCGCATCTGCACCGCCATTGAAATCCCCATCAATATAGGCCAGACACCGATAGACAAGAACTGCGGAATGAAATCCACAGAATAGGGCAACAGACCAAACAGATTGAAAAGAGAGGTCGGGTCAATCGCCGACAAATCCTGAATCCAGCCAAAGAACGGCGCGTGCCGCATCTCAATCGAGACATAAAGCACCTTATACAGCGCAAAGAACACTGGAATCTGCAGCAGAATCGGCAGACAACCTGCGGCCGGGTTCACCTTTTCGCGCTTATACAGCTCCATCATTTCCTTGTTCAGACGCTGGCGGTCATCACCGTAATCTTCGCGCATTTTCTGAATTTT
>CBFHLG010000053.1:0-1352 GCA_965656625.1 Puniceispirillaceae bacterium (SeqCode) | reverse complement strand
CCGGCGATTTGCAAGCCCGCCTCATTTCGCAACACCGCATCTTTCAGACCAGCATTCACCAGATAATCATCCAGCGCGCTTTGGTCCTTCAGATAGACCTCTGATGAGCCACGCTTCGCCCGGAACAGAGGCGGCTGGGCGATATATAAATAACCTCTTTCGATCAGCGGGCGCATATGACGGAAGAAGAAGGTCAGCAACAAGGTTCGGATATGGCTGCCATCTACATCCGCATCTGTCATGATGACGACTTTGTGATAACGGATTTTTTCAGGGTCCATATCGGCGTTGCCGACACCCGCCCCTATGGCGGTGATCAGGGTGCCAATTTCAGCAGAAGACAGCATTTTGTCCAGCCGGGCCCGCTCCACATTCAGGATTTTCCCGCGCAAGGGCAGAATAGCCTGATTGGCCCGATCCCGCCCCTGTTTGGCTGAACCACCGGCCGAATCACCCTCAACCAGAAACAGCTCAGACTTAGCCGGGTCTTTTTCCTGACAATCAGCCAGTTTGCCCGGCAGGCTGGCAACATCCAGAACCCCTTTGCGACGGGTCAACTCACGCGCTTTGCGCGCAGCTTCGCGGGCGGCAGCGGCCTCATAGGCTTTGGAAACAATCTTTTTGGCTTCAGCAGGATGTTCCTCAAACCACTGGCTGAGCGCATCACTAACAGCCTGTTCCACCAGAGGCCGCACCTCAGAGGAAACCAGCTTGTCCTTGGTCTGTGAGGAGAATTTCGGATCTGGTACCTTAACAGAAATAATGGCGGTCAACCCTTCGCGCGAATCATCGCCTGTCAATTGGACCTTTTCGCGTTTGGCGATACCGGTTTCTTGGGCATAGTTGTTGACGATACGGGTCAAGGCGCCCCTGAACCCGGCTAAGTGGGTGCCGCCGTCACGCTGCGGAATATTATTTGTGAAACACAAGGTGGTTTCATGAAAACTGTCTGTCCAGGCCAGAGATAATTCAACCCCAACACCGTCTTTTTCAGTGGTGTTATGGATGGTCTGGTGAAGCGCGGTGCGCGATTTATTGAGGTAATCAACAAAGGCTATCAGCCCGCCATCATAGAAAAATTCACTTATTTTTTCTTCTGCTTTGCGGTTATCCACCAGGCGGATACGCACACCTGAATTCAAAAACGCCAGTTCGCGCAGCCTGTTTTCAAGTGTGGTGAATTCAAATTCGATATTCGAGAAGGTTTCAGTAGAGGGCAGAAAGGTTATCTCGGTACCGCTTTTGCCGTCTGCCGGCCCTGCATCGGCAAGCGGAGCAACAGACTCGCCATGTTCAAACCGCATGGAATGATGCCGCCCCTCACGCCAGATATTCAGCTCCAGCCAGCCTGA
>CBFHLG010000052.1:0-1493 GCA_965656625.1 Puniceispirillaceae bacterium (SeqCode) | reverse complement strand
CTTTCATAAGCGGACAGCGCGGCCCGTTCATCGCGCCGTTCTTGGGTATAACCAAACAGATCAAAAGCGGTCCCGCGCAGGCCTTTCATGCCCGCCAGAACAGACATTAACGGCTTCACCCAGCCGCCGAGAGGCATCTTTTTCGGCCGCCCGGTCACCGGGTCACGGCGCGAGAACAAAGGCGGGGCCAGATGATAGGAAACAGAATAGCTGCCGGCGAACTGGGCCGATAAGGCTTTGGCAAACCGGCCGTCTGTATAAAGCCGGGCGACTTCATATTCATCCTTAATCGCCATCATCTTATAAAGATAACGCGCCGCCGTCTTCGCCAGCAGCTGGTCGGGATGGGTATCGGCGGCCCTTACCTGTGCGATACGGTCCTGATAACGCCGGGCATAGGCCGCGTTCTGATAGGCGGTGAGCCGGGCGGTGCGATCAGCGACAATCTCATCCAAACCGGTCAGAGGCTTTGTCATGCCCAGCCCGGCGCGCGCCTCAGCCGCATCGACCGCTGCTTCAACCGCCGCCTTATCAATGACCCATTTCCGGCCCCAGCGAAACGCGCCTTTGGATTGGTCAACAGCGATGCCGTTCAGGGTGATGGCCTGTTCAATCGCTTCAGCCGAAAGCGGGATAAGCCCTTTTTGCCAGGCCACACCAAGCAGCAACAGGTTCGATGCAATACTGTCACCAAGCAGGCGAGTTGCCATCTGGCTGGTGTCCAGCAAAGTGGCCTGACCAGAGGGCACAACCCCTTCAAGGCGACCAGCCATATCCCCCACCGGCAACCGCTCTTCAGTATCCCTTGTAAAAGCCCCGGTCGGCATTTCATTCACATTGGCGATGATATGACCAGACCCGTTCATCAATTTCAGCAAGCCGGCATCCGCGCTGACCAGCATATCACACCCCAGCATCACATCCGCCCCGCCCGGGCCGATGCGAATTGCCGAGATATCTTCGGGCTGGCGGGCAAGCCGGATATGGCTGGTGACAGCCCCGCCCTTCTGGGCCAGACCCGCCATATCAATAATACCGCAGCCCTTGCCCTCAAGATGGGCCGCCATCCCCAGCAACGCCGCGATGGTCACCACACCTGTGCCGCCAACACCCGTCAACACATAAGAGACAGGCGCATCAAAGCTGACCGCCGGTTCCGGCAATACCAGATTGTCATCAATAAGCTCTGCCGCGCCGGGTTTGCGCAAAGCCCCGCCAGAGACAGTCACAAAGCTGGGGCAGAAGCCCTTTACGCAGGAAAAATCCTTATTGCAGGCAGACTGGTCAATCTTGCGCTTGCGGCCCAGTTCGGTTTCCAGCGGCAGCACAGCCACACAGTTTGACTGCACCCCGCAATCACCGCAGCCTTCACATACTTCCGGGTTAATGAAAATCCGCTGATCCGGGTCCGGCATGGTTCCGCGTTTGCGCCGCCGCCGTTTTTCGGTCGCACAGGTCTGATCGTAAATCAGGCCGGTCACCCCTTCAACAGC
>CBFHLG010000051.1:0-1649 GCA_965656625.1 Puniceispirillaceae bacterium (SeqCode) | reverse complement strand
ACCTGTTGTTCAATCTGCAGCCCCTGTCCCATAAACGCGGCAAGCCCGCGCATTGAAGGTGTGCCGGACAGAGCGTCTTCACGACCGTCAAGCGGCCAATTCGCCAGCGCACCGGCCGCCTCCGCAGCCTCACAAACAGCACGGAAGCTGGCCGAACGGGCGGTGATGAACTGGGCCCCGTGATTAAATAGAAACCCTTCTGCTCGTCTGGTTGACATGCGCCCGCCGACACGCCGTCCCTTATCCAGGATCAGCACCTTATGGCCAGCCTGCTGTAACGCGCGCCCCGCGCTGAGCCCGGCAAGGCCGGCACCGATGATAAGGATGGTCTGGTTCTCAGGAGTCGTTTCTGGCGGAGGTATGATCTCTGGCATGGCGGTGTTATCCGGCTTTTTTGCTATTTGTTGTCTTCTCTTGACTGTAAAGATAGATGGCAACAGGATGACGGCAAGATGAGGCAGAGCACAGCTGCCAGCCTCTCTTCCTCTTGGCTTTTTAGACGTGGATATGAATGACTGACCTGCCTGAACCTAAACTTCCCGGGCTTGATATTCCCGGCCCTTCCGGTCTGAACGCTGAGATAACCTTGCAGATTTATCAGGCGTTGCGCCCGTTGCTGCCGTCTGCACGCCCCGCCCCTCATCATAAAGCTGAACGGCTGATCGATTGTCTGGACGCGTTTGATGCCTTCATTTTGGACGGGTTCGGCGTGATTAATGTGGGCATGGATAAAATCAGCGGCATTGATGACTTTTTTGCCGCCGCCAAACAGCAGAATAAACCTGTTGTGATTCTCACCAACGGGGCCAGCAACCCCTCAGCGATTGTGGCCCAGAAATATCTGAACTGGGGGCTGCCGGTCGCTGTTGATGATGTTGTGTCCTCTCGTGATGCGTTGGTTGAAGCTTTGCCCGCTGACCGGCACAGCCGCGGCGGTTTACTGCAGCTTGACCAGACGACCGCGGCGATTGATGGGCTGAAGGTGTTGGCGACAGGCCAGCACAGCCTGTTTGATGAGGCAGAAGGATTCGTGTTTTTAGGCAGTTCTGGCTGGGCTGAACAGGATCAGGCCGGTCTGGAGGCAAGCCTTGCCAGGCGCATGCGGCCTGTTCTGGTAGGTAATCCTGACGTCAGCGCCCCGCATCCGTCACAGTTTTCTGCCGAACCGGGCTACTGGATGGCAAGAGCAATGCAAGCTGTCCCCACCCTCCGCCCGCGCTGGTTTGGCAAGCCGCACGCGCCCGCTTTCACGGCTGCTGTCTCCCGGGTTACCCATCTGGCTGGCCGGCCTGTCCCGCCGCACCGCATTGCTATGGTCGGCGATTCGCCGCATACCGATATTCTGGGTGGTGCGGCCTGCGGTTTGGGTACGATATTGGTGACCAGCTATGGCCTGCTTCGTGACCATGACGCTGACCAGGTTTGCGCTCAGACCGGCATTCATCCGCACTGGCAGGTCAAATATATCTAAGCTCTGATTAATGTTCATCCAGTCTGCGGGCCCGCCTGTATAATGAATAGGCCATGCTGATTGTGTATGCAGGCTGAACAGCACAACAAACGGGAGCTGGCGATGACAAGCCCGGGCAAAATTCTGGTTACCGGCGGCGCTAAACGCATCGGGGCGGCGCTGTCCACAGCAGTGGTTG
>CBFHLG010000050.1:0-1669 GCA_965656625.1 Puniceispirillaceae bacterium (SeqCode) | reverse complement strand
ATGGTGCAGCTGGTCCGTGATGAGGCAAAGCGCCTGCGCTTGCCGGTGCTGCTGGTCAGCCATGACCCGCGTGATGAAGCCCTGCCCGATACCCCGCCGATACGGCTGGAAGATTTTCGCTAGACAGTGTCCCTGTTCAGGACCCGTTCAGCATTGCCGCAATCCAACGGCCGGTTTTCTGCGTCTTGGCGAGGGTTAAAAAGGCACGGCGTTCACGGTCATATAAGGCCTGTTCTGAGCTGTCCTGAGCCTCGCCCTCATCAGCCACGATAATGGTCGCGATCTGCATTGCCACGGTCTTGTTATGCGCGCCGAAATCACCGCGGGCAACCCCTTCAGCCATAAAGGCGTCCATCTTCGCCAGCAGCGCGTGTGAGGCAAGCCTGACATCCGGTTCAGCCGGCGGGGTGTAAGCGTCCTTCATCTGGCCGACTGTATCGATAGCCAGGGTCAGCAACCGGTCACGGCTGATAATTTCCAGATCATGTCCGGGCCGGAAATACTGCAGCCTGGCCGATAATTCAGGTGAGGTTCCGGTGCGGCCATACCCGATTTGCATCCAGGTCTGCCAGGCGGCCTGATCCCAGTCGCCGGTGGCCTGATATGTTCGCAAATAGGTCTCTTTGACGCCGCCGCCAGACGGCACCAGCCCAACCCCAGATTCAACCAGACCCAGCGTGGAATTGGCATGAACCACCAGCCTGTCACAATGCATCAGCACTTCAAAGCCGCCGCCGGCCGCCAGACCAGACGGCGCCCCGACCACAGGAACAGGACAGTATTTCAGCTGTTTCACCGCCTGTTGAAACCGATCCAGAAAGGCGTCCATTTCGGTCCAGTCCGCGGCGTTGATAAAGGCCAGAAACTGGTTCAGATCAACCCCGGCAGAAAAATGCTGGGCATCATTATGGATGATGATACCGGTGCCGTGATCAGAAGCGGCCTGGGCCACAATCTGCATCGAGAGATCGTTCAGCGCGTTGGCCTTGGAATGAAATTCAACCAGCCGCAGATCACCGGGCAGGCGGTACAGGCTGGCGGCCTCATTTCCGCCTATCTTATCGGCAGTGCGCCGCGTCATCGAAAACCGAATAACCCCGTCAGGCAGGCGCACAGGCTGGTAGCCATTATCTGTTGTATCAATAGCCAGCACACCGTCCTTGACCGCATAGTAAGGCCGGCTGCGTGTTTTCAGCTGGTCCGGCAACGTAAGGCCAAGTTCATCAGCCAGACCGGAAAGCCGGGTAAGCCCAACCGCGTCAATCAGCTCAAACGGGCCACGCTGCCAGTTAAAGCCCAGCTTCATCGCATCATCAATATCCTGTGGTGAGGTGGTGATATCCGGCACCAGAGACGCGGCATAAGACAGGATTTTCACCAGCACGGTTTTGGCAAAAATACCGGCTTTGCTGGTCTCCGCCAGAACAGGGTCAAGCGGTTCTGTCTGGCGGGCCTGTGCCTCAGCCGACAGACGGACAGCCTCTGGCAGGTCTGTGGAAGCATCGCGCCAGGACAGCCCGTCTGCCCCGCCTTCGATAACGCGGACCTGGCGACCGGTGTCGGCATCGCGGTAGAAGCCGCCCTTGCCCTTATTGCCGGTATAGCCGTCCTTTATCATCGCGGTCACCAGAGCCGGGTCATGGCCGACCGCATGAAACGCATCCCCGTC
>CBFHLG010000049.1:0-1725 GCA_965656625.1 Puniceispirillaceae bacterium (SeqCode) | reverse complement strand
ACAGGTTATCTTTCGCCGATCTCAACAGATAATAGCGGCGATTTGCTGGCGGCACGGTTGCATGAGGCCGGCGTCACTCTGGCCTCAGGGCGGCATCCGGCGCCAAGCTCACTGGCTATGGTTACGCTGAAACAAGGGGTGCCCTCATACAGTTTCTACCGTGACGGTACGGCTGAGCGGCAGATTTCCAAAGCTGGTCTGACGGCCGCGCTCACAGATCAGACCCGGCTGTTCCATATTGGCTCATTGGCATTGGCGGGCGGCGCAGATTCAGATATCTGGGAGGACTTCTCGCAGCAGTGTAAAGATAAGGGTATCGCGGTGAGCCTTGACCCGAATGTGCGCGCCTCGCTGGTGGCTGACCCTGCGGCGTATCGCGCGCGCTTGTTCCGGATGATGCGGCGGGCCGATATCATCAAGCTCAGTGACGAAGACCTGATCTGGATATATGAGGGCGGCGCAGAACAAAGCGCACTGGACCAGTTGGTAAACGATAGCGGGGCGGATGTTCTGGTCCTGACCAGAGGAGAGAAAGGCGCCAGCGTCTTCCATGACGGGAAGTGGTATGACCGGGCGGCTGTGCCACTGGCTGAGCTGAAAGACACGGTCGGGGCCGGTGATACCTTTATGGCAACGATGCTGGTCTGGCTGGCCCAAAGAGGCGGTGTCGACAGGCTGGCCGCGCTGTCAGCTGACGATAAACTGGCGATGATAGACCGCGCCGCCCAGGCCGCCGCTATCAACTGCAGCCGGCAAGGCTGTAATCCGCCTTTTGCAGACGATATGCCGCCGGAGATAGACGAAAGCAGGACCGTCTAAACCAGCTTAAAACGGCGCAGAGCTCAGCCCTTCACGATACCAGTTCAGCAACATTTTGCGCTCTTCTGGTTCCATGTAGCTGACATTGGCTGGTGGCATGGCGTGCGACAGGGCGGACTGCATGATAATCGTCTTTGCCTGGCTGACAATCTGCTGATCTGTTTCCAGCATCACCCCTTTTGGCGCCCAATAGACCCGCTCGTAAAACGGCTCTGCGGCGTGACACATGCTGCATCTGCCCAGCACAATATCTCTGACCTCTTCAAAGTCGTCGGCGCTGGCCAACGTCATCTCAAGCGGGGTTAAGGGCTGTGTACGGGACGCCGTCTCTTCATTGTTTTGCCCGATGGTAAAGGCTGGCAGAATGGACAGCACTATAATCGCAATAAACAGGGCGGCGGTCACCGCCCAGGTCCATAACGGGTTGCCCTGACGGGCGTGACGGCTATTGAAATAATGCCGAATTGAAACGCCCAGCAAAAACACAAAAGCCGCGATGACCCAGCTATAGGCAGACGAATGAGCCAGCGGGTAATGGTTGGACAGCATGAAGAAAATCACCGGCAGGGTGAGGTAGTTGTTATGGGTTGATCTCTGTTTGGCGATTTGGCCATAACGTGCATCTGGCACGCGGCCGGCTTTCAGATCAGCTACCACAATGCGCTGGTTCGGGATGATAATGACCAAAACATTGAAAGACATGATGGTCGCGGTCACCGCGCCCAGATGCAAAAATGCTGCCCGTCCGGTGAACAGCTGATCCAGCAGATACGCCATCACCACCAGCAACAGATACAAGGCCAGCATCAAAAGTGTGGGCCGCTGGCCAAGCGGTGATTTGCACAACCCATCATAGCCAACCCAGCCTATTGCCAGCACGCCGAGCGAGATCGCGATAGCGGCCCA
>CBFHLG010000048.1:0-1973 GCA_965656625.1 Puniceispirillaceae bacterium (SeqCode) | reverse complement strand
CCGGATAGAAGAACAGGAAGACGGCGTGTTTATCGGCGCCGCCGCAACCCATCGACAGGCCGCAGAGCATCTGGGCGGCCGGTTCCCAGACCTGGCTGAGCTATGGCGGCGGTTCGGATCTGTGCAGGTCAGATCAAGTGGCACAGTGGGCGGCAATATCGCCAACGGATCTCCTATCGGCGATCTGGCGCCGGCGCTGATTGCCCTTGATGCGGATCTTTATTTACGCTGCGGGCCAAAACAGAGACAGCTGAAACTGGAGCAGTTTTTCCTCGGCTACGGCCAACAGGACAGAAAAGATGCTGAATGGGTGGAAAGCCTGTTTATCCCGAATCTGGAAGAAGGGTGGCGGTTCAACTGCTATAAGCTTTCGCGCCGGTTTGATCAGGATATCTCTGCGGTAATGGGGGCTTTTGCGCTGAAGGTGGCAGGCCCGGTGATTACCCAAGCGCGGATTGCCTTTGGCGGTATGGCTGGCACCCCGCAACGCGCGCACAATCTGGAGGCGGCGATAGTGGGCAAGCCCTTACAGCCCCCCGAACAAGAAGAGGAGAGCTGGATTGAAACAGCGCTGGCGGCTGATTTTACGCCGCTGAATGACGTCAGAGCCTCACAAGCCTATCGGTTGGTAGCGGCCCGTAATCTGGTCCGCAAATGCCGACTGGAAGCGGGAACAGATACCCCCCTGCGGCTGGCGGGAGACGGCCTTATCACCGCCGGTCTGGCCCCATCGACCCCGCAAGAGGCCCTGTGATGAGAACGCCCTCAGGCCAAACCCAAATCCGCACCCCCCTTGCCCATGAAAGCGCGGCTTTACATGTAACAGGACAGGCGCGGTATGTGGATGATATCGCGTTGCCGGCAAACAGCGTCCATATCGCTCTCGGCCTGAGCCCTGTTGCTCATGGCAGGCTGAACAGTATTGGTGTTGACGCCGCCCTGTCTGCCCCTGGTGTGCGTGCGGTTCTGCGCGCCCAAGATATTCCGGGCCGTAATGACTGCAGCCCGGTGATGGGCGATGATCCGATATTTGCTGAAGATGAGGTGATGTATCATGGCCAGACCCTGTTCGCGGTGGTCGCCGATACCAGAGCCCAGGCCCGGGATGCCGCCGAGCTGGTCACGCTTGATATCACGCCGCTGCCTGTGATCCTGGATATAGACGAAGCCCTTGAAAAAGACAGCGTTCTGGAACAGCCGCTTACCCTGAGCAGCGGCGATCCGCTCACCGCCTATGAGGCGGCCCCGTGCCAGCTGCAAGGTGAGCTGGTTGTCGGCGGGCAGGAGCATTTCTATCTGGAAGGCCAGGCGGCCATTGCCTGCAGTGATGAGGCCGGTGGCATGCAGCTGTTTGTGTCAACCCAGCACCCCAGTGAAATACAGCATAAAGTCGCCGGCATGCTGGGGCTGTCTTATGGCGATGTTCAGGTTGAGGTCAGACGGATGGGCGGCGGTTTTGGCGGCAAGGAAAGCCAGAGCAACCTGACCGCCTGTATCGCCGCGCTTGCCGCGCATAAAACAGGTCGACCGGCCCGGCTTGTCTATGACCGAGATGATGATATGCGGGTCACCGGCAAACGCCATGATGTGAAGCTGGTCTATAAGGTCGGGTTTGACAAGGCCGGGCGTATCAGCGCGCTGATCATCGACCAGTATCTGCGCTGCGGGATGTCTTATGATCTGTCCAAAGCGATTGCGATACGGGCGATGACACATGCGGACAACGCCTATCATATTCCCCATGCCCGCATAACCGCCACACTGTGCCGGACACACACCCCCTCCAACACAGCCTTTCGCGGCTTTGGCGGGCCGCAGGGGATGGTCGGCATGGAACAGATTATTGACCAGATAGCCGCCCGTCTGAACCGGGACCCGGTTGAGATAAGACAGACCAATTATTATCCTGACTACCGCACCGGCCAGCATCAATCCACCCCTTACGGGCAGGTGGTCAAGGACGGGATTTTGGG
>CBFHLG010000047.1:0-2061 GCA_965656625.1 Puniceispirillaceae bacterium (SeqCode) | reverse complement strand
ACAATTCCGGCGGCCACAACCGCGCCTGACCCTGATGAGCTGCCGCCACAGATGTAAGCAGGGTTCCAGGGGTTTTTTGGGGTGCCGGCATAGGCGTTATGGCCGGTGACGCCCAGCGCATATTCAACCGAAACCAGCCGTCCGCAATCCACTGCTCCGGCCGCATCCAGCGCCTCGATCACGCGCGCGGTCTGGCTGGCGATTTGCCCTTCACAGGACAGTGACCCGCCTTCATCCGGCCAGCCTGTCTGCCCGTTAAACGGCTGCCCCGCAAAGGCTCGCCCATACAGCTCTTTATGCGCCAGCGGCACCCCGGCCAGGGGCTGCTCCTTACCGCTTGCGGCCCCGTTTTTGTGGTTTGTCTTATCTGTTGTGGTCTGCACCGCTTCGGCCTGGTGATGGGCAAAGGCCTCATCTGTAAACCGCACCGCATCTAACCGGCGGCCCAGCCCGTTCAGCCTGTCCAACACGTCCTGAATCCGCTCAGGCAGGCCAGCGGGGTTATCGCGCTGGGCGGCCAGATAGTCATCAACCGAGTAATAAAGGCTCATCTGCTCAAGCGCCTTTCGGGGCCAGCCGGTCAAAAATCTCCCGCACAGACCGGTTGGGCCTGTCGTCTAACGGGTAACCTGCCAGCTGGTCCATGAGCGCGCCACTTGTCTCCAGCGCCAGCGTAATCTGCGCCTCTGATACACCGGCCGCCCGCAGGGCCTCGCACATCGCCTGTTTGCTCATCTCATCTGCTTGTGTCATCGCCGCACACCTCTTCTCACTTGGCGCCTTCTTTTTGTTTGTTATGTCCAGATTCTTTAGTTATGCCCAGAATGTCAGGTTCTGGACGCGGCCGCAACTTTATGCCACTGTTCAGCTTATGCCACATGATCATCACGACCATCCTCACAGCCTGTTGCCGCCGGACCCGCAATTACGGGTCCAGGCTCTGGAAACCATCCTTACTGAAAAGGGTCTGGTTGACCCGGCCTCCCTGCAGCTCATCATTGACACCTACCAGAATAAAATCGGCCCGCAGATAGGCGCGCGTCTGGTTGCCCGGGCCTGGGCTGATGACGCGTTCAAAGCCCGGCTTCTGGCCGATACTGACACGGTTCTGGGTGAACTTGATCTCAGCGGGCGTCAGGGCGAACATGTGGTGGTTCTCGAAAACACGGCTGCGGTTCACAATCTGGTCGTCTGCACCTTATGCAGCTGTTATCCCTGGCCGCTTTTGGGGATTCCGCCAGGCTGGTACAAGTCTGATAATTATCGCCGCCGGGCGGTGCGTGAACCGCGCGCGGTTCTGGCTGAATTTGGTCTTGAACTGGCTGAGGGCGTTAACGTCAGGGTGTGGGATTCCACCGCGGAAATCCGTTATCTTGTGCTGCCGGTCTGCCCAGAGGAGGCCAGAGGCCTGCCAGAGGATGAGCTTGCCAGCTGGGTCACACGCGACTGTATGATCGGCACAGGCCTGCCTGTTAACCCGGCCACCATAACATCGGACATGGGGGCAAAATGACCGTGCCAACCACACCGTCCGGGCCGTTTTCAGGGCATAGCCGGGTGCATGATATGGGCGGCCAGCCGGGCGGGCCGGTGCCGTCCAAGGCGGCTGACGGGCCTGTCTTTGCAGAAGACTGGCATGCCCGCGCGCTGGCCATCACGATTGCCGCCGGGGGCTTGGGAAAATGGAATCTGGATACCTCCCGCCATGCCCGCGAACGCCTGCCCGCGGCCGACTACAGCGCCTACAGCTATTATGAAAAATGGCTGGCGGGTCTGGCCACATTGCTGGTGGAACAGGGACTGGTCCAGGCTGAAGAATTGCGCCGCGGCCACGCCCTTGAGGGGGGGCGGCAGACAGCTCATATCCCGTTAACACCTGCCCCGTTAACACCTGAACAAGTCGAAACAGCTCTTCGCCGGGGCGGCCCGTCCCGCCGGCCTGATACCGCGCCGCCGCGCTTTTCTCTGGGCCAGAAGGTCACTGCCCGCACCCCGGATGCTGTGGCGCGCCAGCCGGGCGGGCATACCCGTCTGCCCGGCTATATCGCGGGCTGTACAGGT
>CBFHLG010000046.1:0-3021 GCA_965656625.1 Puniceispirillaceae bacterium (SeqCode) | reverse complement strand
TATTTTTGAGGTTTCGCCATCACTGACCACATCAATTCCGGCTTCTTTCTGGCGGCCGACCAGCATATCCACATGCGCGGTCATGGTCTCATCAAACCGGTTTTGATCAAACGACCTGCCGTGCTCTTTGGCAAATAACAGGTCGGTCACCTCTTGTGAGCGCGGCAGAGAGCCGACATGGGTTGTCTTTATTCTACTCATAAAATTAGCTCCTTTGCCACCAGCTGGGGCCGGCGGGATCAGTTGTGTTGCGAATGCGGTACAGCGCGGCTTCACCAGACATAGCCGGGGCCAGATGATAGCCTGTATCAGGTTGCAGGAACGCTGTGTCACCCGGGCCTAAATGGCTGTCCTGACCATTCTGGACCAGCCGCCAGTATCCCTTCACCGGCATCAGAACCGTATAATGCGGTTGCGGGGCTGCCGGCCCGGCCGCGCCTGAGCCCAAAAAGTCCACCGCAAAGCCCGGCCGGTCAAAAATAAGCCCGGTCTCGCCAATAACCTCAACCGGCTTATCACGTGACAGGGCCAGAAGGTCCAGATAGCGGGCCACCCAGCGCGGCACCACCTCTGCTACCGATGGCTCAGCCAGCAACGACAGATGCTCATCCGTCATCACCGGCATGGGCGCAATATCATCAGGCAGAACCTCACCTTTTTTGCTGTCATAAAGCTTGCCGTTCTCCCCTAAGATAAGGCCGTGTGCGTCGGCGTCCTCAATCACCTGCGGGGCCCAGATAACGCCGCCCCCGGCATCATCACCGCCCAGTATCGCCATGATCATGCCGTAGTCAGAGCCGATATTCTCAAAGCCCCTGAACATGCCGGTAGGGATATTGAATATGTCCCCCGGCTCCAGAATGACCTCTCCTGTATCGCCCCAACGGCCCCAGAAAAACCGCCACCGTCCGGACAGAACAAAGAACACCTCAGCTGTTCTGTGGGTATGCAGGGAATTTCGGCATTTCGGCGGCTGACCCGCCGCGCCAATATTAAAGCCTGGTGTATCCTTGATATGAACATGCTGATCAGATGCCTCGGATACGCCGCCGCCGATGATGGTGAAATTTTCCTTTTGGTCTGAGCCAGGTGTATGGGCATCAATAAAGGCGGTGCGGCAGGGCACAAGTTCGGCATATTTAACAATCTGCGCAGGCTGGGTCATCACAAGCTCCCGGTGTGAAGGTGGATTTGCTTCCAGATGGCGGTTTCATCAAACAGCACGAATTCACGTCGCAAACCGCGCGGGCCAAATTCGGCGTGGCAAGCCCCCATAATATAGATTTGTGCGCCGGTTGGCGGACCAAAACTCCCCCAGCCTTCGTGCTTGCCGTATAGTCCCCACCGAATAGCGGCACGTGGGGGCATCATCTCATCATCACGGCCGATTTGATGCTCAATGGTAAATTCAGCATTTGGAAAACTGGCGCGAAGTCCCATCCAGAAATTATCAGCCGCCTCTACGCCATGGGCGGAGAGACCGCCTGGCAATTCCAGCTCGCATGCCTCATCATATTCTGCTGTGATAACGGCCAGGTCAGCGCCCATAATGCGGTGCAAAATATCCGCATATTTCAGGCCCCATTCATTGTCATTACCGCGCCCCTTATACGGCCCTGCAATATCGATTTCAGGGGTAAATGGTTTGATACAGGTTTTAAGGCCGCCTTCACGTTTGATCAAATCAGCAGCATAGTCTTTAGGCTCCCAACCCATTTGCCGCACAATCGCGCCTTGGTCACGAATAAGCCATTCATCATTAATCTGGTTATTGATCGCATGACAATCAGCAATAATGCGGTAGCCGAGTTTCCTGCCTGTAGCGCGGCCATAAACACCATCACCTGAATGGGTGGCTGTTGAATAGATCCGGTGTGATGATAACATTCCCTCTTCAGGAGAGCCTGACCAAATGACATCCTCACCAAGTAATCTGCGGTCTGGGAATTCAGCCAAGGTTGCCATGGTCGCACTGATAACATCCTGGTTGCCCCGCACAACCGAGCCGGGCGAACGTACAGGAATGTCTTCTGTATAATAATGGTGCAACGTCGCAAGACCGCGCTGTTCCCATATCTCATTTGTTATCCCCAGAATGTAATCGGGAAACGTTTTGAACTTTGGATCAAACCCTTGCATCGCACATCCTATTCATTTTTTTGCTGGAACTTCTGATTTTCAGCTGTCCTGAGACGATAAGCTGACGCGGTTCTGTTTCTTCTGCGCTGAGATGATGCATGAGAAGGTCAACCGTATTTTCAACCATCTCATCGGCGGGTTGACTGAAGGAGGTCAGATCGTAACTTAACCAAGAGGCAGGCGGCGTATCATCATAGCCGACAATCGCGATATCTGTCGGCACATTGAGCCCGGCTTCATGCCGCACAACATCCATCACCACCATAGCCATTGCATCGTTCGCAACAAATACAGCCTCTGGCCGGTCTTTTGCGGCGAGGAGCATCTGCGCGGCTTCATACGCCTGTTCGGTGCGGAAATTGCCCACCGCCCGAAAGTTTAACTCAAATCCGTTTTCAGCCAAAGCAGAACAAAAGCCCGCCTCTCTGTCACGCTGGGTTGAAGCCCCTTCCCAGCCAGCAATATAGCCAAAGCTTTGATAGCCCTGGTCGATCAGGTGACCGGCAATCTCACCGCCGCCTCTCAGGTTATCTGTGGTTACAGATGAAAAGCGCGAATGTTCCTGAACCCGGTTGAACTGAACAATGGGAATGCCTGCCGACTGGCATCTGTCCGCCAACTCAGAGGATAGCGCCACAGAAGCTGTGACAATAGCATCAACCTGATATTCAAGAATCTCTTCAACCACGTGATCAATGTTATCTGCTGTCTGTGCAGCCATGAACATCAACACATGATAGCCTTGTTGTTGCAGGGCCTTGGATAATTTCTCCAGCACATCGGGGTAGAAGTAATTATCCAAGTAGGCCACCACCAGCCCGACCATATATGATTTGCCTGTAAGCAGGGACCGCGCCAGCCTGTTCGGGCGATAGCCCAAGA
>CBFHLG010000045.1:0-3130 GCA_965656625.1 Puniceispirillaceae bacterium (SeqCode) | reverse complement strand
AAACACCTCATTACATCTGTTTTGCCCGGCCTGAGCATGAGCAGTGGGACTTTCTGATATCAAACCGGCATTTTGACAAAAACACGGGCAAAGTTGACTGGCTCACTGTCCGCAACGGCAGGAGTGAAAACGGGCATAAAGGGATCTTGGATACACGCAAAATCCGTTACAAATCTGAGACAGGCGGTGGATATCACCTGCTGATCAAACCAAGCGACCAAACCCGCATGATGAACGCCATCTAAACCCGGAACCAGCTGAAGCGGTGGAAGCGCATCCGCCCGATAAAATCGGCGCCGAGAAAAACAATCAAGGGCAGGGCCATCTGCAACACAGAAGCCGCGCCCAACGTCTGGCGGCCAGCCCCCGCGGCAAGGATAACCGCCTCTGTTGTCAGGGTGGCAACCCGCCCGTTAGACGCAAACACGGTCGGCAGATACAACGCCTGTGAAACCGCAAACCCAACCGCAAAAGCGGTGAGAAGCGGGATCATCACAATCGGCAGCTTCACCGCCCAGAACCGGCGCACCGGCCCCGCGCCAAGAGTGGCAGCAAGGTCTGTAAAACGAGTATCAAAACGGCGCCAGGACGGCCCCAGCGATAACATCACATAAGGGTAGACAAACACCACATGCACCCACAACAAGGTGATGAACAGCCCGTCCACCCGCAACCATATCAGCAACACCTGCAACCCAAACAGGAACGCTATCTGCGGGACCAGCAAGGGCAGATAAATCAAGCTTTCAGTGCGCCGTACCCCTGTTCTCTGGCCTGTTCTCTGGGCTGTTTTCTGGCCTGTTTGCGGGGCCGGACCTGAAGTGGCCTCCAGCCATAACACCGCCGCGACAACAGACACCGCCGCCGCCGCCAGGCCCAGAGAGAGGCTGGTGAGGGCCGCGCGCAAAAGCCCGTCCCCGGTGTGAAACCAGGCCCGCACCCCCCATTTTGCCGGCAGCGCATCAGGAAACCGCCAGATGTCCGCAAATGCCCAGACCACCGATGAGGCCAGACCCGCCGCCGCCAGCAGGCACGGCAATACCGCCACACCCAGCACCAGCCTGTGCCCCAGACGACCCGCCGGTGCCGGCAAACAAAACCGCCAGCCGCCCGCGCCCACAAACCGAACAAGACGGGCCCAGACCGCCGCCCCGGCCGCCCATACCCCGCAACAAATCAGCGCCAGACCCACCTGGGCCAGCGCGCCAACCGCGGCGATAAACTGGCGGTCAAGGTCAGGATCACGGAACCAGGTCAGAATCCGCACCGCCAGAGGCGGCGGCGTGGACGGGGCCAGCACAAGAGCCATATCCACCACCGATACCGCAAACACCAGCACGATCATCACCGGCAGAACAAGACGGCGGCCCAGTTGCGGCTGAACCACAAACACCCAGGCCGCAAGCGGGCCCCGCCCCAGCGTGCGCGCGGTATCCAGAAGGCGGCGCGCATCAATCTGGCTGGCCGCAGACAACCCCATCAACAACAGAAACGGCACTTCTTTTGCGACCATGCCCACCACCAGCATCAGCCCGGCTTCATCCGGCACAAGGCCTAAATTCGGCGGCCTGTCCCAGCCGGTCAGCCACGGCGAGAACAGCCGGATAAGCCAGCCGCTGGGCTGGAGCAGGAATAAAAATCCGACCGCAATGGTGATATGCGGGACCGACAGTAACGGCGAGATAAACCGGATAAGACGGCCCGCCCCGCCAGTGCCGACCAGAACCGCCAGCAACCCCATCGCCAACAGATAAGAGACAAAGGTGGCCAGCAGCGCCGTGAACAAAGACAAGCTGGTTGAGGTGGCCAGCCCCGGTTCGGCCAGAAATGCGCGCACCGGCCCCAGTGAGAGCGCCCCCCCGCCAAGCGGCGGAAACCAGCCTGTGGCCGGCAACACCGCCCCAATAAGACCCGCCAGAACCGGACCCAAAACGAAAACCGGGACAAAAATCGGGACAAAAACCGGGAGCAGACCCCGAAGAACGCCCGGGATAAAACGGCAAACAAGACCGGCGATACGGCCCGAATTTGAGCTGATTATGCGCATCTGGCCGGGTTAATTGGCGGCGTAGCGTTTGGCCCAGCCACGTTCGATAACCCCGACCCAGGACGGGTGCGGTTCAGCCAGGCTGACCGACAGGTCCGCATCTGACAAGGTAGCGATACCGCGCGGCAGGGCGGCAAAAGCGGCCGCATCCGCCGGCGTCAGACGCCGCATCGACAAAACTGTGGGATCGCCCCAAATCTCGGGATTGGCTTTGCGCAACTGAGCTTCAGCAGACAACAGGAAATTGGCCACCACACGCGCGCCTTCTGCGGCATTGGCGTTGAACGGTATCGCCACAAAATGCACATTCGCCAGCGTACCGCCCTCATGAATATAAGTCCTGACCGTGTCCGGCAGAACGCCCTGAGAGATGTCATTTGAAAATTTCGCCGGATTGAAGGCCATCGCGATCGCCACTTCGCCATCCCCCAGCATACGCACCATGTCCGTATAGTTGGACGGGTAATGCCGGCCTTCGCGCCACAGATAGGGCAGCACATCATCCAGCCAGGCCCAAAGCGGGGCCAGCGCAGCGTCTGTCACCGCCTCATCAGACGGGGCCGGGGCATAAAACACAGATCGGTCCGGGGCAACCTCCAGCAACACTTGTTTCAAAAAACTGGTCCCGGTGAAGTCAGGCGGGCCGGGAAAGGTAAAGCGGCCCTGATTACCGTCTTGTTTAACCCAGGCCGCAAGCGCGGTGGCCGAGCGCGGCGGGTCTGGCACATAAGCGGTATCATAACCAAAGACCAGCTGGGCCCGTCCCCAGGGCGATTCAAGACCATCTGTCGGGGTGGCAAAATCGCTGATAAGGGCAGGCAGCGCGTCAGCATCTGTATAGGCAAATGAGGGTAGCGAAAACGCCCAGGCATCATCACGAAGCAGGTTCTGGCGCTTCAGAGAAGCAAAATTCTCGCCATTGACCCAGACCAGATCAACTGACCCGCCGGTGGTCTTGCCAGCTGTCTTTTCAGCCAGAATCCGGGCGACCGCATCGGCGGTATCGGTCAGCTTCACATGCACCAAAGTGATATCATGTCGGGCTTTGAGCTGATCCGCAGCCCAGGCAATATAGGCGTTCAC
>CBFHLG010000044.1:0-3467 GCA_965656625.1 Puniceispirillaceae bacterium (SeqCode) | reverse complement strand
AGCTGCTGCAGCGTATCATAGCCGGTCAGCATATCCTCAATATCGACCACAATCGGAAAGGGCCGGCGGGAGAGAAAGTTTTCATAATAATGGGTGGCATCAGAAGCCAGACACAGCCAGCCTGCTTCGGTTTTAACCTGCACCGCCTGCAGCCCGCGCGAATGGCCGCCAATTTTATGAACGCTGACACCGCCTGTAATGCCAGCACTGCCGTCTGTGAAAATCACCCGGCCTGAATACAGCGCGGTTACCGCCTCACAGATATGGGTGCCGGTAAACGGCATCCGCAACACATCCTCACACATGCACGGGCCAGTTGCGTACGCCATTTCGGCAGCCTGCAGATAAAAGGTCGCGTTTGGAAAGCTGGCCAGGCACCCGGCATGATCATAATGCAAATGCGTGACGATAACCTTTTTGATCTGTTCTGCGCGAAGACCAAGAGCCTGCAACGCCTGTTCAGGGGCGCGCAACACCGGCCGGCCGCGCCGCCGCGCTTCATCAGCTTCATAACCGGTATCGACAAGGATAACCTCATCCCCACATCGCAGCAGCCAGATGAAATAATCCATCGGATGAGGGGTGGTGTGATCATCAGCAAAGATAAAGCTATCAGCAGCGGTTCTGTCTGCCCGTTCGGCATATTTCAGCGCGTATACTTCCCACAGCTGTTCTGTCATCTCGCCTGCTCCTGTCTTTGTGCATATCCAGTCTGACTGAAATTCTGACATGAAATGACAGGCTGACAAAGAGATTTCCAATTCATAGCGACCTGCCTATGCTAGACACAGGGTGCGCCGCTGAAGATATGGCCCGAAGGTCAATAACAAGGCCAATGATAAGGACACTGACAAAGGACAGAAGCTGATGAAACGTTTTCGTGTGGCCTGTCTGGGGGCAGGTTATTTTGCCCAGTTCCACCTTGATGCCTGGCAGCGTGCCCCGCAGGCCGAGCTGGTCGCGGTTGCCGATCAAGACAAAAAGAAGGCCGAGCGTGCAGGTGTTGCCCCCTTTACCTCATTGCCAGAAATGCTGGCCGCGACCCCGCCCGATATTCTGGATATCATCCTGCCGCCTGACCAGCAGGCAGAGGCGATCAGAACCGCGCTCGGGTCTGACCTGAAAGCGATTATCTGCCAGAAACCGTTCTGCCGTAACCTGGTCGAAGCAGAACAGATCGCCGCGGCCGCCGCAGATGCAGGTATTGTTCTGATCATTCACGAGAATTTCCGGTTTCAGCCCTGGTATCAGATAATGAAAGATCAGCTGGAAAGCGGGCAGGTCGGCACCCCTTACCAGTTCCGCTTCAGCCTGCGCCCGAATGATGGCCGCGGTCCTCAGGCCTATCTGTCACGCCAGCCCTATTTTCAGACCATGAAGCGGTTCCTGGTGCATGAAACAGCGATCCATTTTCTGGATGTGTTCACTTATTTGTTTGGCCGGCCGACTACCGTCTATGCGGATCTACAACGGCGCAATCCGGCCATTGCCGGTGAAGATGCAGGCCATATTCTGCTCGGGTATGAGGATGGGCGGCGGGCCGTTTTTGATGGCAACAGGCTGGCCGATCATGAGGCTGATAATCACCGCCTGACGATGGGGGAAGCGGTATTGGAAGGCAGTGAGGCCAGTTTAACCCTAAACGGATTTGGTGAGGTCTGGCGCCGCCGGAACGGGACCACAAACAATGAGCTGTTACTGGCGCGCCAGGACTGGCCCGGCTTTGGCGGAGATTGTGTCTATACCCTTATCCAGCATATCCTGCGCTGTCTTGAGAGCGGAGAGACGCCGGCCAATACAGCAGCAGAGTATCTCCGCCTGCTGGACGTGGAAGAGCTGGTCTATAAAAGCGCGGCAACCGGCCAACGCCTTGCCGTTCAGGAGTGAGCGGCAGGCCGTGCCCGCAGCACAGCTTCTGCCTGTTGCAGAGCGTCTTTGGTGTCGGTATCCAGAAACAGTAACGGATCATCAACCTCAAAATGGCTGATCATAGCCGGATGTTCAGCCCAGATCTGACGCCCGCCCTGATCGCCGCTCAACTGTTGCAGTTCAGCAAAAAACTGTCGCCCCCAGATCACCGGATGCCCCACCTGGCGCTGGCCATCTACGGGGCAGATCGGCAGGCTTATCATCTGTTCATGCTGGCTGTTGGCAAGGTGATGACGCTGTAAATTCTGCAAGAACGGCGGCGTTAGCAACGGCATGTCACCCAGCACGACCATCACATCTGTTGCCGTATTGGTTAGGGCCGCAACTCCTGCACCAACTGAGCCTGCCTGACCAGAGGCATAGTCCTCATTCAGCACAAACCGGACCGGCAACCCGTCCAGAGACGCGGCCACAGCCTCACTATCATGACCAAGGACCACCACAACATCATCTAAACCGGCGGCAAAAATGGTTTCGGCGACATGCCGGATAACCGGCTTGCCCGCTATTTCAGTGGTAAGCTTATTGACATCGCCCATCCGGCGGGACTGGCCAGCGGCCAAAAGAACAACCCCCAGATGCATCGCAACTGGCGGCGGCTTTGCCGCCAGATCGCGCGGCAGAGGCCGGGAGGCAATTTCCATCAACAGCCCGCCTGCCGCCATATCCGCCAGCTCATCACGAGACAGCGGCACACCGGCCAGCAAAAGATGCAAGACCCAGTCAAACCCGTTCAATTTGGGTGAGCGGGCACAACCGGGCATGCCGATAACCGGAGTTGTGCCGATATGCGCCGCCAACAGCATATTCCCCGGGTCAACCGCCAGACCAAGCTGATCTATCTGACCACCGGCCTGTCTGATCGCCAGGGGCAGAATATCGTTCCGATCAACCACCGCGCTGCACCCGCACAACAGCACAAGTTCAGACCCCTTTGCCAGCGCATGGCGAATTTCAACAGAGACACTTGCCGGATCATGGGGGCAGCGGCGGCGCTCAACGAGCTGACAGCCCAGCTGGGTCAGTCGCCGTTCGGTAACCGCTTCTGTTGCGCTGTAGACACGGTCGGCAAGCACATCATCAGTGGTTTGTATCAAGCTGACCTGCCGCCCGCGCAGAGGCAAAAAGGTAAAAGCCGGGCCGCCGCCAAGTACCTCTTCAAACCGGCGGCAGGCCTGTTCTGAAACAAAATAGGGAATGACCTTCAAGGTGGCCGCCATCTGGCCTGCGGTGAGCAGCTGGTTATGCTGGACCAGGCTGAAGGTCAGCGCTTCATCAACGCTGTTCAGCGCTTTGATGAGGACGCGGTCATAACGGATAATGCCGGTTGCCTCAACCTTGAAATTAACCCGGCCGGTGGCCGCCTCACTGCGGCTTACGCCCGCGGTCAACAGGGCAGAGGCAAGTCGGTCCGCAACCTGATCTTCAGAAAGATCGCCGGGCTCCGGGGCGGCACAGACAAGCTGTGTTATCCCGCCTTTTTGAAACGCGGCGACAAGCTCTTTTGTCAGCACACTGCCTTTGGCGATACGCTTGCC
>CBFHLG010000043.1:0-3563 GCA_965656625.1 Puniceispirillaceae bacterium (SeqCode) | reverse complement strand
AAGAGGGAGACAAAAATAACAAGGCCTTTAATCTTTTCGCTCAAGGCGTTCACGCCGAGCGCGATCATCAGGCCCAGAATGATTAATACAGGCGTGACCGTAAAGGTGAAAGTCAGGGTAAAGGCCATAGCCCGGTAGAAGGGCAGGTTACCAATTATGTTAAAAAAACCGGACCAGTTCTCAGAGGTTGCCCAGGCCTCTTTCACTTCAGCTATCGCCAAATGACCACGGTCAAAATAAATATCCAAGCCCACAAACCGGCCAAGTGGCTCTGCACCCCGCAGGGCTCTGGTCGCGTCCTGGTCAATTGTTGTTTCCTGTTTACAGCCAAACGGCCCGCAATTTTCAACCGTAACTAAAACGGCTTCATGCGGCGTATGCACGGATTGCAAAACAACCGACACCAACGGAAACGCGATGAACAACAACATCGCCAGACCGGTTGGCATAAAAAACCAGAAAAAGGTTGAATGTTTCATAACAGGCTATCTTGGAATGAAGGGTCGGGAAGGGGGAGAGACCCCCCTTCCCAAAGGGGTTCAGCTTCTTACAGGAAGCCCTTTTCTTTAGCCGCAGCAATATAAGCAGCTTCCACATCGGCAAGTGCCTGTTCAGCAGTTTCTTTGCCCTGCATGAAGTCAGACAGCTCTGCGCCAAGTGCGGTGTGCAACAGCCCCATATATGGCAGCATCGGATAAGGAATTGTGTTTGCCTGAGCGGCGGCAAAAACACCGCGGGCGGCATCTGTCGGGGTGTACCCGTCAATCAGCCAGACAGCCTGTTTGCGGATATCCTCATCTTTCAGAATAGACGGGTCGATACCGTTCTTCATCGCAATGAAGGTCGCTTCGGCTTCGGCGTCACTGACGTTCTTGGCGACTGTCCAGCCATCCCACCACAGGGTAGAAGCAGGTGTGTTACCGCCGCCAACAGTCATTGGCCCGGCGATATTCATGCCGTTCTTCACCTCATCACTGACCCCGTCAACATCAACCAATGTTGCGGCCCGGCTGCCCCACATATTCATGATGGCAACGTTGCCAGCGCGGAATTCAGCGTTCGTCGCGTTACTGTCATGGGTCAGGAAGTCAGGGTTCATATATTCTGACAACGCCTTCATCATCTTCAGCGCATTAACACCTGCGGCTGAATTCACATTAGGCTGTGCAGAGCCGTCCTTGAAGTGGCTGCCGCCATAACCCAAGAACATGTTGTTAAATTCCTGGGCCAGATTCCAGCCGGCCTTATACGCCCCGCCGACAGGGTTCTGCATGATCCCCGCGCTGCGGATTTTTTCGGCCGCTTTCAGCATGTCTTCATATGTCTTTGGCGGTTCCATGCCGATTTTCTTCAGCACATCCTCGCGGTACACCAGATGCTGAGCATTGGCCATAAAGGCAACAGCCATAACCTTGCCATTGATGGTGATCAGCTGATTTTTCTTCAGATCACCGCCATGCTTGGCGACCAAATCGTCCAGCGGGCGAATAACATCATTATTCATCAGCGCAACAATAGATGAATTGGCGATGATGGCAGAGGTGTATTCAGCCGGGTTGCCGCTCATACCGGCGACATTGATTTTCTGGTGATCCGCGGTCAGGTTTGTTGAGACCTCAGCCCCGCTACAGGCCTGTGCCCCCTTACCAACGGTCTGGATGGCCGGAAATTCATTGCCGACAACACTGACCCGTGCCGATATCTGGCACGCTTGGGCCGCTGTGCTTGCCATAATGGCAACGGCAGATGCGAAAGCTAATTTTCTTAAGTGCATTTGTGTGTCTCCCTTTTTCACAAGGACAGATAAGTCTGTCATGGTTGTTGTTCCGGTCGAACGGTTTTGATGAGTTCATGCAGAAGCGCTAGCCCCCCATTCTTTCACCTGTCTGGCTGTCAAACAGATGACAGCTTGCTTCCGGCACAGAAATGCAGACCTCGCGGCCGATGTCTGTGCGGAATTCTTTATGCGCCTTCACCGCAACAAGAGATTGTCCGGCTTTCACCGTGACCATTGTTGCATCGCCAAGCAGCTCCATGGCATAGGTTGGCGCTTTAATCTGTGCTTTGGCCGGCTTATCGGTTATCGTGGCGTCTTCTGCCCTGAAGCCCAATGTGGCGGGCCCGTCTTTTACCTTCAGACCGCTAAGAGATATGTTTTCAGCTTGAAAACAGCCTTGCTTAACCTGGCCTTCAACCAAATTCATTGCCGGATTTCCGATGAAGCCAGCCACAAATAAATTGGCCGGTCTGTCATAAATCTCTGTCGGGGTACCGATTTGCTGAATAAGCCCTTTATTCATGACCACCACACGATCAGCCAGGGTCATAGCTTCGATCTGATCGTGCGTTACATAAATGGTTGTGACTTTCAGCTCATGCTGCAGATGTTTAATTTGCGCGCGTGTGGACACCCGTAATTTTGCATCCAGATTGGACAGCGGCTCATCCATCAGAAATACGTTAGGTTCGCGTACAATCGCCCGTGCCAGCGCCACCCTTTGGCGCTGACCACCTGACAATTCAGCCGGCTTGCGGTGCAGGAACTCATCCAGCTCCACCATACCAGAGGCCCGCCGCACACGGTCATCATGGCTGGCCTGATCTATTTTCCGGACTTTCAAGGGAAAGCGGATATTCTCATACACATTCATGTTCGGATACAAACCGTAAGACTGGAACACCATGGCCACATCGCGGTCCTTTGGTTCCAGATCATTTACCCGCTTGCCATCTATAAGGATATCCCCTGAGCTGGCATCCTCAAGCCCGGCTATCATCCGCATGGTTGTGGTTTTACCGCACCCGGACGGGCCAAGCAGGACCAGAAATTCGTTATCGGCAATGGTTAGATTGAATTCATCTACAGCGACGAACTGGCCCCATTGTTTATGAACATTCTTAAGCTCTATTGATGCCATTTTCTCTTGCGTCTCCACCCTGCAAAACGCATTTTGCATACCTATGCAAAAATGGTAGGAGGAGAAGTGCGCGTTTGACAAGCCTAATTTTCTCGTCACTGTACAAAAGAGGAAAATCAGAATGAGCGATGATATTCAGCAGGCCAAAACACTTGTTCTAAACTGGCAGAAATCAACAGACAGCGCTGGACCAGACCAACTGCCAGCTTGTTTTTCTGCGTTCACGACAGAGGGCTATCTCTGGCGGGGCATGCACCCGTTTCACGAACAATATGGGTCTGATTCTGTGATTGAAGCGTTCTATAAGCCGTTTAAGGCGGCGTTTTCATCTCTTCAGCGCCGGCAGGATATTTTCTTTGCGGCCAGGAATGAAATTGACGGGTTTGCCTCTGTCTGGGTGGCTTCAATGGGCCATTTCATGGGGTTGTTCGACCACCCCTTTGTGGGCATCCCGCCAAACCGTAAAATCGCCATGATCCGCTATGCCGAATTCCATAAAATTGAAGCGGGGAGGATAACCGAAACCGCCTTGTTTATTGATCTTCTTCATCTGATGGCACAGGTGGGGCTTACCCCGATATCCCAACAGACAGGCATACATCTTATCCAGCCTGGCCCGCGCACCCATGACGGCCTGCTTTTTGA
>CBFHLG010000042.1:0-3582 GCA_965656625.1 Puniceispirillaceae bacterium (SeqCode) | reverse complement strand
TTGCGATCTGCTGGCCAAAAAAAGATGAAAGGGGTGATGGGTGATTTTGGGGCCAGCTATATTCGCTTCTCCTATGCGCTGCCGTTTGCCGCCTTGTGGCTGTGGGTATGGATGCACTTCACCGGCCAAAGCCTGCCACAAACCACTGGCTCATTCTGGCTGTGGGTGTGCATTGGCGGATTAATGCAGGTGATTTTCACCATCCTGCTCATCACCCTGTTCAGCCATCGCAACTTTGCCGCTGGTACTGCTTTTTCAAAGACAGAGGTTCTGCAGGCGGCCCTATTTGAAGCCCTTATCATTGGCGAGATTGTAAGCCTTCAGGTTGGTCTGGCGATCGGGCTGGGGGTTCTGGCTATACTGATGCTGTCGTTTCATAAATCCTCTCTCGGCCTGTCCGGGCTGGTTTCATCCTTGCGATCAACACAGTCCTTACTTGGGTTGGCGGCCGGTGCGTTCCTGGGCCTGTCCACAGTCAGCTTCCGGGCAGCGACTGATTCGCTAGCCACCGGTGATATTGTTTTGCGCGCGTCCATGTCTGCGGCCACATCCACCTTATTACAGACCCTATTTATGGGCGCCATTATGGCCCTGATGGCGCGGCGCGAGCTTGTTCTGTCCTTTACCCAGTGGCGTCTCGCCTGGCCGGTCGGCCTGTTCGGGGCGATCACAACAGCCTGCTGGTTCACCGCTTTTTCGCTTGAGAATGTGGCGTCTGTGCGGGCGGTTGGTCAGGTGGAATTGTTGATAACGCTGGGTTTTTCCATCCTGGTCTTCAAGGAAAAAACGTCCCGCGTGGAACTCCTGGCGATCGGGCTGCTGGCTCTGTCTATTATTCTGGTCCTGCTGAGCTGATCGGCCGTTATGCCCTGCCCAACTGATTGCTGGATTAATGCAACAACAGCACTAATTTATTTTCAAATGAGAAATTTACTTTGGCAAATTCATCGTCTAGTCTAAATTTTTCTTAACGACAACAATCAAATGTTAAAGTGGAGGAACGAATGAAGATTCGCTCACTAGTGCTGGCAGCAGGGGCACTCGCTCTGACTGCGGGTCCAGCAACAACAGCCCTGGCAAAGGTTGAAGGGGATACAATTGTCCTCGGCTCATCAATCTCTTTGACAGGCAAATATGCGACCAACGGCCTGCATACCCAGCGCGGGTATGACTACGCCGCAAAGGTCATCAACGAAGCCGGCGGCGTGAAAGTCGGCGGCAAAAGCTACAAGCTGGCCATCAAATATTATGATGATGAATCAACACCTGCTCGTGGGGCGCAGCTTGCTGAACGCCTGATCCAGCAGGACGGTGTGGAATACATGCTTGGGCCATACAGCTCTGGGATGACAAAGGCGATTGCGCCAGTGTCTGAAAAGTTCGGCGTGCCAATGGTGGAAGCTGAGGGTGCATCACGCTCACTGTTTACACAAGGCTACAAGTATCTGTTCGCTGTGCTGTCAACTTCAGAGCAGTATCTAGCGTCTGCAGTTGATCTGGCCGCGGCGGAAAGAAAGAAGAACTTCAAAAGCCCCTCAGAAGTCCGTGTTGCCATGGCGTTTGAAGGTGACCCGTTCTCAATGGATGTGAGAGCCGGTGTGGTCGACAAAATCAATGAGTATGGCATGAAAATCATCATTGACGACCAGCTGCCAGCTGACTTGTCTGATATGTCGACAACCTTGACCAAGGTTAAGGCACTGAGACCAGACATTCTTATTGTATCTGGCCATTCAAAAGGTGCAGCCACCGCAGCCCGTCAAATTGACGAGATGAAGGTGAACGTACCTATGATCGCGATGACACATTGTGAAGCGGCAAAGGTTCAGGAAAAGTTCCCGAATGCGGCAACTGGCTTTCTGTGCCCGACACAGTGGGTTGAGACCCTGTCAAAGGCAGACCCAATGTTCGGTAGCGCCTCAGAATGGAATGAAGGCTTTAAGGCAGACTATCCTTCATACACATCTGTTCCCTACCAGTCAGCTCAGGCATCAGCCGCTGTTTATGTATGGAAAGAAGCCTTTGAAGCTGCAAACAGCTTCGATAAGGATGCTGTGCGTGATGCGATTGCCGCTGTTGAAATGGAAACATTCTATGGCGACATCAAGTTCTCAGAGAACGGCAACAACATTGCAAAGCCAATGTTCATGCGGCAGATCGGCCCAGACGGCTCATACTCTCTTGTAGAGACATTTGCCGACATGACATATCCGCGGAACGTGTCCTACTAAGTTCTACTTTATAAAAAGGAAGGGCGCCGCGCCCTTCCTTTTCCTTTTTTTCTCCGGAGACAACCATGTTGGATAACCTACAGCTCCTCTTTGTCTGGGCTCCCATTATCAATGTGCAAATTATCTTGGAAGGCATCTTTGTTGGTGCCGTCTTTGCGCTCAGCGCTTATGGTCTTGCGCTGGTATGGGGTGTAATGAATATTAAAAACCTGGCCCAGGGTGACTTTGTTATCATGGGCGGATATATGGCCCTTGCGCTGTCACAGGCGAATGTGCCGCTGCCTCTTATTTTGCTTATCGTCATCGCCACCATGTTTATATATGGCTGGGTAGTTTATGTTGGGATGATCCGCCGCATTATTAATCAGGATATGTTTGTATCCCTGCTGGCCACATTTGGTTTGTCTTTGCTGATGCAGCAGGTGATGAACCTGATCTTTGGCCCTGAAGTGCAGACTATTGATTTGCATATGCCGAATTGGGATTATTTTGACAATATGGTCACCGTGCCATCATCAAAAATTCTGTCGCTGATACTGGCTGGCGTAATTGCGCTGAGTGTTGTGATATTCATGAAGAAATCACGCACCGGACAAGCTATCCGGGCAACAGCCCAAGACCCGAGAGCCGCACGTGTTCTGGGCATCAATACCGACCGTATCTATGCAATCACCTTTGCATTCAATTCGGCTCTTTGTGGTGCTGCTGGTGTTCTGGTCTCAATCATCTGGGTCATTCAGCCCTTCTATGGCATCACCTATTCAGTTCGTTCATTTGCAATTGTGACCGCCGCCGGCCTGGGCAACCTGCCTGGCGTGATCGGGGCAGCCTTCGGGATCGGACTGGTGGAAAAATACACAGGCGTGATTATCGGCACTGCATATGAAGTTGCAGCACCGGTTAGCATGCTGGTTCTTGTTCTCATTTGGCGTCAAATGTCCATGCGGCGCAACAGACAGGTATTGAGATAATGATTAAGAAAAATACGCTAATAACGTACGGCGGCTTAGGTCTGTTCGGTATTTTCGGGCCGATTTTATTCCCCGATTACACCCTCTCCATAGCCTATCTCTGGATGATGGTCCTGATGGCCTCAACCTGGGATACCCTTGGCGGGCAAATGGGATATAATTCACTGGGCAACATCACCTTCTTTGGTGTGGGGATGTATTTGTCCGCTATTGTGCAAATCGCCATGTTCTATGAGGGCGGCGTCGGCGAATACACCTCGGCGATGGGCTCCATCAAACCAGAATTCACTGATGCTCAATATTTCCAAGGGCTGTTTCTGGGGATTGTGGTTGCCGGTATAGCGGCCCTGATAATTTCGCTGCTTTTGTCGACCTTTATG
>CBFHLG010000041.1:0-4657 GCA_965656625.1 Puniceispirillaceae bacterium (SeqCode) | reverse complement strand
AGTTCGGCGAAGAGCTGGGTCTGTCAAATGACTGGGCTTACCAGATCATCCGTCAGGTTGGTAACTACGGCGAAAGCTATGACCGCAACGTTGGTCCAGACACACCACTGAAGCTTGACCGTGGTGTAAACGCATTGTGGAGCCAGGGCGGCATTCTGTATGCTGCACCAATCCGCTAAGCGAAAATGATATATGTGCCTGACCTGGCTGGGAACAGACAGGTCAGGCATTTTTTACATTTGTTTATTTCTTTATTCCAAAATACCGAAGTCATTTTAAACAGGACCAAAGATGAGTAATTCCAGAACGTCATCGGCATTGTTGTATGATGCGCGGATACGGGCGATTGTCTTTCAGGCGGCGTTGATTCTGGGTCTTGTGGCCGGCGCCTGGTGGCTGGTCGACAACACCGTTTCAAACCTATCTGACCAAGGTAAAACGCTTGGTTTCGGCTTTCTTGATCAAACCGCCGGCTTCCAGATCAGTGCAACACTCGGCACCTGGGTGATGGATTATAATGTTGGGCAATCCACCTATCTGGATGTCTATTTTATCGGTATCATCAACACCTTTGTGGTTGCGGCCTTGGGCATTGTGGCCGCAACGTTTCTGGGTTTTGGCATCGGCATTATGAGATTATCAAATAATCTGGTGCTGAAGGGCTTTGCCACTATCTATATTGAATTGCTGCGCAATATTCCGCTGCTGCTGCAATTGTTCTTCTGGTACTTTGCGGTGTTGCGGTCCTTGCCCGGGCGGCGCGATCAGGTAGAGCTTATCCCGGGTCTGGCCGGGATTAACATCACTGGTCTGTATTTGCCAGCCCCGCTTGCCGGTGATGGTTTTATCTATGTGTTTTCGGTCTTCATCATGGCCATTGTCGGGGCAGTGATGATCTCCAAATGGGCGACCAAACGGCAATATGAAACCGGCCAGACTTTCCCGGCATTCTGGGCCGGATTGGGCCTGATTGTTGTGGCGCCGTTGTTGGTGTTTTTCGCCCTGGGCAGCCCGCTGGAATGGGGTCTGCCTGAATTTAAAAACACCGGGCCTGCGCTGCGGCGCGGCTTCCAGTCCGGTACTGGCATGGTGATTGTGCCGGAGCTCATCGCCGTCTGGTTGGCGTTGTCCTTGTATACAGCGGCGTTTATCGCTGAGATTGTGCGCGCCGGTATTCTGGCGGTGGCGAAGGGCCAGACCGAAGCTTCTTATTCGCTGGGGCTGCGGCCGGGCATTACCTTGCGCCTGATTGTCATCCCGCAGGCGTTGCGGGTGATTATTCCGCCGCTGACCTCACAATTCCTTAATCTGACGAAAAACTCCTCTCTTGCAGTGGCGATTGCCTATCCAGAGCTGGTGTCCATCTTTGCCGGAACCGCGTTGAACCAGGTCGGTAAAGAAATCGAAATGATTGCAATGATGATGACTGTCTATCTGACATTCTCAGTGCTGACAGCGGCGTTTATGAACTGGTTCAATGCGCGCGTAAAACTGGTGGAGCGGTAGAATGGCCGAAAAGCAACAGCCCCCAAAGAAACAGCCCTCAAAGAAACAGTCTGAACACGCCTTTGTGCGTACAACAGATGCTCCGTTATTAGCGCCGCCAGCAACCGAAGCAGGTCTAACCGGCTGGTTGTGGCATAATATCTTTGCCAGCATGGCCGATTACAGCTCAGCTGGGGCAACCTTCCGTTCGCTCTGTGTGGCGGGGTTATCTGTGTTTTTGCTGTATTTCGGTATCAGCCAGATTTACACCCTGCTTGATTTCGCGATTTTCTCTGCGGTCTGGTCTGATCCGAACGAGATTAAGCGGGAAGCCTGTTGGACGGTTGATCAGGGCGGCACGTTGCCGTCTGGCTGGCACGCGGCCTGTTGGCCGTTTATCTATGCCAAGCATAAATTCATCATGTATGGCCCGTACCCTTCAGAAGAGTTATGGCGGGTTAACCTCAGCGTTATCATCGGCCTCATCGGGCTGGGCTATGCGCTGATAGAAAACATGCCGCGGCGGCGTGAAGTGGGCGCGCTGATGCTCACCGCCTATCCGTTGCTGGCCTTTATTCTTCTGACCGGAGGGAACTCTAGCACCTCGTTTGGGTCTATTGGTCTGTGGCTGTTTATCGGACTTGCGGTTATCTCAGTCGGGCGTATGGCCAAGCAAGGCTATTTGGGCGCTAATCTGGGTGAATTTCATGCCCTTATCGGCCTGACCGGCTGGGCGTTTGTCATTTATAACGCGGTCAGAGGTATCGGTGCGGTGGATTTTGGTCTGGAGCCGATTGACACACGTGACTGGGGCGGTCTGTTAATCACGCTGGTGGTGGCGGTAACCGGTATTGTGGCGTCTCTGCCCCTGGGGATTGTGCTGGCCCTCGGGCGGCGGTCTGAGATGCCTGTCGCGCGTCTGCTGTGCACCATTTTTATTGAGTTTTGGCGTGGTGTGCCGCTAATTACCGTGCTGTTCATGGCCTCTGTGATGTTGCCGCTGTTCCTGCCGGAAGGGGTCAATTTTGATAACCTTCTGCGGGCGCTTATCGGGGTGATGCTGTTCTCTGCTGCCTATATGGCTGAGGTCATCCGCGGTGGCCTGCAGGCGATTGACAAAGGCCAGTATGAAGGTGCGCAGGCAATGGGGCTGTCCTACTGGCAGTCAATGCGGCTGATTATTCTGCCGCAGGCGCTGACCCATGTGATCCCGGGTATTGTGAATACCTTTATCGGCCTGTTCAAAGATACAACGCTGGTGTCTATTGTGGGGATTTTTGATCTGTTGGGTGCCGGTCAATCGGCGATTGCCGACGCGGCCTGGTCATCACCGGTACAGGCAACAACAATGTATCTGTATATAGCGGTTATCTTCTTTGTGTTCTGCTTCGGCATGTCACGTTATTCAATTCATATGGAAAACAAACTGAGTAAATCACGCCGTCACTAAGACGGGCGGGGCGAAACAGGAGCTCATTATGGCTGGAAACAATGCAGCATCAAAAATGAACATCAGTGATGAGGTGATGATCTCAATGCAGGCTGTCAATAAATGGTATGGCAGCTTTCATGTGTTGCGCGATATCAATCTGACCGTCCATAAGGGTGAGCGGATTGTGATTTGCGGGCCGTCCGGGTCTGGTAAATCAACCCTGATCCGGTGCCTGAACCGTCTGGAAGAACATCAGGATGGCCAGATCACGGTGCAAGGGATCACCTTGAATAATGACCTGAAAAACATTGATGAAATTCGCCGCGATGTGGGCATGGTGTTTCAGCATTTCAACCTGTTCCCGCATCTGACTATCTTGGAGAATTGTACGCTGGCGCCGATTTGGGTGCGCAAACTGCCAAAAGCAGATGCCGAAGCCATCGCAATGAAATATCTGGAGCGGGTGAAAATCCCTGAACAGGCACATAAATATCCGGGCCAGCTGTCCGGCGGGCAGCAACAGCGTGTGGCGATTGCCAGATCCCTGTGCATGGAGCCTAAGCTGATGCTGTTTGATGAGCCAACATCCGCCCTTGACCCGGAAATGATTAAAGAAGTTCTGGATACCATGGTCTCGCTGGCTGAAGACGGCATGTCAATGATTTGTGTGACCCACGAGATGGGCTTCGCCCGCAAGGTGGCGAACCGGGTTATCTTTATGGATGAAGGCCAGATTGTTGAACAGAACGAACCGGAAGCCTTCTTCAATAACCCGCAGTCAGACAGAACCAAGCTGTTCTTAAGCCAGATTCTGGATCACTGACCGCTATCGCCAGTCAGTCTTGATCTCAGGTTTCAATCGGGGCGTCAGAAGCACCCCATTCTGACCAGGACCCATCATAGAGCCGGATATCGGTTTTTCCCAATATCGCCAACGCCAGGGTGAGCCCGGCCGCGGTAACACCTGATCCGCATGTCGTTACCGCAGGCTTATCCATCGAAAGCCCCGCAGTGGCAAACAGGCTGTCCAGCTGGTCTGCTGGTTTCAAGCGGCCTGTCTCCTTGTCCAGAATCTCGCCGATAGGCAGATTAAGTGAGCCAGGAATATGGCCGGCCCGCAGGCCCGCCCGTGGCTCTGGGGCGGTGCCGGCAAACCGATCTGCAGCCCGGGCATCAATAATCTGATCTGAAGACCCGTTCCTGACCGCCGCTTCCAATTCCGCAAAAGTGATGACGCCCGCATCCGCCGGCGCAGAAGCGGTAAATGTGCCTGTCGCCGGGGGAGGGATATCGCCAGTTGTTGTGCCGCCAGCCGCTTGCCAGGCGCGCAGGCCCCCGTCCAGAACCGCAACCGGCAGATGGCCGAAATAGCGCAACATCCACCAGGCCCGCGCAGAAGACAGAAACGGCGAATTGTCATAAACCACAACCTGTTGGCCCTTATTCAGGCCGAGCGCACGCATCGCGTCCTGAAACACCTCAGCCGACGGGATCATATGCGGCAAATCAGAGGTGTCGTCCTTGATGCCGTCAATATCGAAAAACCGGGCGCCGGGAATATGGCTGTTCTCATATTCAGCCCGGCCATCCCGCCCCATCGTGGGCAGAAAATAGGTCGCATCAAAAAGAACAACGCTGTCAGCAGCTTGGGCCAACAACCAGTCTGCGGTCACAATCGTGGTGTGCATTACGCGTCTCCTTCCAGCCAAGCTGGCACAGGCAGGTTCTTTTCCCGCAGGA
>CBFHLG010000040.1:0-5174 GCA_965656625.1 Puniceispirillaceae bacterium (SeqCode) | reverse complement strand
TTGCCGGTATAGCCGTCCTTTATCATCGCGGTCACCAGAGCCGGGTCATGGCCGACCGCATGAAACGCATCCCCGTCCGGCAGGATGGTGCGCAAAGAGGTCGCCACATCAGACATCAGATCAATACCGATGAGATCATACAAACCGAACACGCCTGTCTTTGGAATCCCAAACGGGCGGCCGATAAGCGCATCTGCCTGTTCAATCGGCACGCCCGCCGACAACGCTTCATGCAAGGCCAGTTGCAACGCATACACCCCGACCCGGTTACCCAGGAAGCCCGGTGTATCGCCGCATCTGACCACACCCTTGCCCAGCACGCGGTCATTGAAATCCGCCAGCCGGTCCATAACCGCTTCATCTGTATGCTGGCCGCGGACAAGTTCAAGCAGGCGCATAAAGCGAACCGGATTGAAGTAGTGCGTAATCGCAAAACGGCGGGCAAAGTCAGCCGGCATGTCAGAGACCAGCAGGCGAATAGGAATGGTCGAGGTGTTCGAGGTAACCACACAATCCGCCGAGATAGTCTGATGCAGGCGTTTGTATAATGCCTGTTTGACCGGCAGTTGTTCTATCACCGCCTCAATAATAAGGTCGCAGGCGGCCAGCTTGTCAAAATCATCATCAATTGTGCCGGTTGTGATCAGCTCTGCCCGGTTTTTATGCATCAGCTGCGGCGGGTCTGATTTCAGCAACCTGTCAATCGCGGCAGCGGCGGCAGGAGGCTGGCCGGGACCCCGCGCCGGTAAATCCAACAACAGGACCGGCAGGCCCGCATTGGCGATCTGGGCGGCGATACCGCTGCCCATGGTCCCCGCACCGATTACCGCAATAGTCGAAAAACCTGTTCCAGATGTCATTACACGTACTCCGCAGGGCTGTCAGATTGTCTCTGTGTTGTTTGTTTAAGACGCTAGAAAACGCGCCAGGGGGGCGTTCACCTCATCGGGATGTTCTGAGGGCAGCATATGGCCCGCGCCCGGAATTTCGGTGACCGTTGCCTGGCTTACCAGCTGGGCCAGCTTGCGGCCCTGTTTTACCGGCGTCATCTTGTCCGCACCAGCCAGAATCAGATGGCAGGGCTGGGTTACCGCCGCGGCCGCCTCAGCCCCTTTATCATAAGCATTACAGGCAACAAGGTCAGCATGCAGCGCGTCTTGCTGGTTCGCCGCCATCAACGCGCGACCAAAACCTAAGTGGCTGAAACCAGGCTGGGTGTTATCATGAAAATGGCCCGTCTGGCCATGGCCCCACCCGGTCATCATCGCGATAGCGGCGTCCGGCTTGCTGGCTGCGCTGTTGATCAGATAATCATTGACCGGTATCGCGGCCGCCCCGGCAATAAGACAGACCCTGTCAACCAGACCTGAATGACGGCTGGCCAGTTCCAGCGCGATAAGACAGCCTTGGGAATGACCGACCACAGCCGCCTTTGCGACCTTCAGCGTGTCCAGCAGCCCGGCCGCCCAGTCCGCCATCTGGTCAATGGTGGTGAGCGGGGCCCCGCCAGACAGGCCGTGGCCAGGCAGATCAGGAGCAATGATATTATAGCCTTCATAGGCAAAATAACGGGTCTGCAGAACCCAGGTCAGATGGCTCTGGCCACTGCCATGCAGAAACAACACATATGGCGCGCCGTCCAGATGCGCCCGCCCGCCAGTGGCGATATGAGAAGAGCCGGTTTCAAGATCCAGTTTCATATCTAGTCTTTCATGCTGTGGTAAGGCGCCGGGCCGCCTTAAACCCAAGTTCAAAATCAGCCTGAATATCGGCACTATCTTCCAGCCCGACAGACAGGCGGATCATATCATCGCTCAAGCCCCCTGCCTTCATCGCTTCGGCATCAATATGCGAATGGGTGGTAGAGGCCGGGTGAATCACCAGCGTCTTGGCATCACCGACATTGGCCAGATGCGAGGACAGCTGCACCGCTTCAATAAAGGCACGGCCCGCCTCACGCCCGCCCTTGACGCCAAAGGCAATAATAGACCCGGCCCCGCGCGGCATCAGGCGCATGGCAATTTCATGACCGGGATGGTCTGCAAGGTTGGGATGCCGGACCCAGGCGACATCATCATGTTCTGATAAAAAGGCCAGCAGCGCATTTGTGTTTTCCATATGACGCTGCATCCGCAAAGGCAGGGTTTCCAGCCCCTGAATGATATGAAACGCATTGGTCGGCGACAGGCACGGCCCGAAATTATACATCGCTTCGGCGCGCAGTTTCGCGGTAAAGGCAGCGGGGCCGAACTCTTCATAAAAATTAATCCCGTCCATCGAATAATGCGGGGCCGAGATGGTCGGAAATTTATCTGACGCGCCCCAGTCAAAACGGCCACCATCCACAACCGCCCCGCCAATGGCAACGCCATGCCCGCCAATCCATTTGGTCAGCGAATGAATGACGATATCCGCGCCCTTCGTCAGCGGTTTCAGCAGCCACGGGGTGTTGAACGTGGCATCAATGATAAGCGGCACACCGGCATCATGCGCAACGCGGCCAACCGCTTCGATATCCATGATATCCAGACCCGGATTACCGACCACCTCGCCAAACACCAGCTTGGTATTCGGCCGGATAGCCGCCTTTATCGCGTCCGGGTCAGTCGCCGAGACAAAGCTGGTCTCTATCCCGAACCGCGGCAGAGTGTATTTCAACAGATTCACATTGGCCCCGTAAAGCTGGGCTGAGGAGACGATATGATCACCGGCCGAACACAAGGTCAGCAAAGCAGATGACAGCGCTGCCATGCCAGAAGCGGTCGCGGTACAGGCAGCCGCCTCTTCAAGCGCGGCAAGCCGTTGTTCCAACACCGCCACAGTCGGGTTTGATATCCGCGAATACAGATGGCCGCCTACCTCCATATTATAGAGCGCAGCAGCATGGCGGGTGTCTTTGAACAGATAAGAGGTGGTCTGATGGATAGGCACCGCGCGCGACCCATGCCGGTCATCCGGGGTGTGGCCGGCATGCAGGCTGAGCGTGTCAAAATTATAATCCTGGCTCATTTCGGGGCAGTCCTTTCAGGAGGTCAGCATTTCGGGTCAGAAGGTCAGCAATTCGGGTCAATCAGGGCCTAGTGCCGGGTCAGCCAGTCCGGGTCCATCGCCAGAACCGGCGCGCCGCCAGAGGTGATAACCCTCGCCAGCGCGTCAATTTCGGGCAGACACTGATGCAGATAGATGCTGGCGGTAACCTGTTTGGCCTCCAGGAACGAGGCCGAGAACCCGTCCGCCTGGCCAGAGCCGGCAACATGGCCTGATTTTGCCATTACCCAGCCGCCACACAACCAGCCCAGCAGCATCAGCCAGTCAACCGAGGAGACCGCCGCGCGGCGCGGATCATTCGCGCGCGCACAGATAAAATCAAGCGTATCCCTGGTGGTGGTGATGGCCCGCTGCATCGGTTCGGCCAGCGTAGCATCAAGACCGGTTAAATCTGCCTGCATTTCGGCCAGCAGTTCGCGCACCGCCGCGCCGCCATCACGCAGGGTTTTACGGAACACAAGATCATTTGCCTGAATAGCGGTGGTCCCTTCATAAATCGGCAGAATTCGGGAATCGCGGTAATGCTGGGCCGCGCCGGTTTCTTCAATAAAGCCCATCCCGCCATGCACCTGCAGCGCATCAGAGGTCAGCGCCACTGACCGTTCAGTAAGCCAGCCCTTTAAGATGGGGATCAGAAGCGAGGCCCGTTCATCCAGCCGGGCTTTGCTGTCTTCAGGGCCATGCCGGGCCAGATCAAGCGCGGCCCCGCCGATAAGGGTCAGCCCGCGCATCGCTTCCACCTCAGCCCGCATCACAGATAACAGCCGCAGCACATCCGGGTGATGGGAAATCGGGGTCCCGGGCGCCCGGTCAAGAGGGGTGCCCTGAACCCGGTTCTGGGCATAGTCAACCGCCTGCTGATAGCCGCGCTCAGCAATGGACAGCCCCTGCAGGCCGACCGCAAACCGGGCATGGTTCATCATCGAGAACATAATCGCCAAACCCTGGTTTTCAGCACCAACAAGATAGCCGACCGCGCCGCCTTCCTCGCCATATTGCATAACCGCGGTCGGTGACGCCTTGATGCCAAGCTTCTTTTCGATAGACAAGCAGCGCACATCATTACGGGGGCCGAGCGAGCCATCTTCATTAACCAGGAATTTCGGCACGATAAAGACCGAGATCCCCTTCACCCCTTCCGGCGCATCAGGCGTACGGGCCAGAACCAGATGGATAATGTTCTCAGCCATATCATGTTCACCATAGGTGATGTAGATTTTCTGGCCGGTAATCAGATAATGATCGCCGGTCTTGACCGCCTTGGTCTTGATAGCCGCAAGGTCGGTACCTGCCTGCGGTTCGGTCAGGTTCATGGTACCGGTCCAGCGGCCCTCAACCATCGGCGGCACAAAGAGTTGTTTCTGCGCTTCAGAGGCAGATTTCTGCAGCGCGTAAATCTGGCCTTGGGTCAGCAGATGGCAGAGCGCGAAGCTGAGGCTGGCCGACTGCCACATCTCATTCACCGCCGCCGACAGGGTCATGGGCATATTCTGGCCGCCAAAGGCCTCATCCGCCTCAATGGAGGTCCAGCCGCCCTCACCCATCGCGCGGTAGGCGTCTGCAAAGCCGGCCGGTGTGGTCACTGAGCTGTCCGCCTCTGAATAGGAAGCGCTTTGCAGATCAGAGGCATGGTTCAAAGGGGCAATAACGTCCGCCGCCAGCTTGGCCGCTTCATCGATCACCGCCTCCGCCAGATCAAGACCGGTTTCACAGAACGCCGGCAGCTCTGCCACGGCGGGGAAGTCAGCCAGATAGCGCAGCGCAAATTTCATATCATCTGTAGGCGGTGTGTAAGTCATGATGTTCTCTATCCTGAAGTGGCAAAAAAGAAAATACCTGTTTTGCCCGCCTTTGTTTCAGGCGGTGCATTTATCTGCAGCAGACGCGCTGTCAAATTCAGCCCTTGCGTCTGCATAGCGGGCCTCAGCCTCAGCCAGATGAGCCCGGCGCACCGGACCATAGCCGCGGATATGTTCAGGCACGCCTGCCAGCGTGACCGCCGCGTCATAACAGGCCGGGGTTAGCCGGCACACAATATCATCAAGCACACTTTCATAAGCGGACAGCGCGGCCCGTTCATCGCGCCGTTCTTGGGTATAACCAAACAGATCAAAAGCGGTCCCGCG
>CBFHLG010000039.1:0-5661 GCA_965656625.1 Puniceispirillaceae bacterium (SeqCode) | reverse complement strand
AGGACGGTGGTTTCACTGGTGCAGCTAACGGCACATCAATCGACCACGATTCAGACGTTGACTTTAAATTCACCAACACAACAGACAGCGGCCTGACAATCACAATGGCTGTTGGCCTGAACGAAGGTGGCTCACAAGACGACCAGAAGCTGACAATTGCTGGTGACTTCGGTTCAATCCGCCTCTCAAATTCCCAGGAAGGCGTTGGCGACGATGTTATTGCTTCAACTAGCCTGACCAATGACGAAACCACAAAGGTCAAGAGTACTTCGGAAGTGTATCTGACAAACTACGGCACATCATTGTCAACAGGCACAATGGTGACCTACTACACACCTGCCGTTAACGGTCTGTCAGCAGCTGTCTCAATGGCAGACGCAGGCACAGCAGTACAGTCAGATGTGACTGAAGCGATCGTAACTTACTCAACAGCATTTGAAGGTGGTACAGTTACAATTAACTATGCTTCATCTTCAATGGATGACAACGGTACAGCAGGTGCACGTTCTGGTAAGGACGCAACATCATTCGGTGTTCAGATTGGTATGGGTGCGCTGACATTCGCTGCTTCATCAAACACACTGTCTGAAAATGATGACACAAACGACTGGTCAGGTACAACTGTTGGTGCCAGCTATGCACTGGGTAACGGTATGACTGTCGCGGTATCTAACGTGAACTCAGAAGACGATAAGAACACTCAGTGGGGCTATGAGCAGAATGCTGCCAGCATCACATATTCTATCGCTCCTGGTCTGACAGCTGGTCTGACAGTGACCAACTCAAAAGAGACAGCCACAGACGGCACAACAGAAAACAAGGACGACTACACCGTTCTGGAAATTTCTGCTTCTTTCTAATTCAAAAGAAGTTGTGTATAAGAGAGGGGCTGGGTTTCCAGCCTCTCTTTTTTTATGGGAATTGTTATCATGCGCTTCACTTTCCTAATCGCTGTGTTTCTCTGGATTTCTGCCTGTTCAGGCGGTGGAACGCCGCCTCCAGCTGAAAAGGGACCAGGCTCATTCATCACTGGGAAAGCGGAACAAGGTGTAAGTTTGACTGATATTACTGGCATTGGTGGCGGGACCAACGGCGCGGGTCTGCCGATTAACGCGCTGCTGTGGCGCGCCTCTTTGGATATTATCGCCACTATTCCGCTTGATGATGTGGATACATTCGGCGGCACCATCGTCACCGAGTGGTATCAGTTAAACCAGACGCCTGACGAGCGGATAAAGCTGGCCATTTTTGTACTTGACCGCGAATTGCGCTCAGATGGCATCCGTGTGGTTGTGTATGTGCAAAACCGGTCCGGCGATACCTGGCAGGACAGCGGTACAGACGCTGAGATGGGCCAGCAAATTGAAGAGCTTATCCTGACCCGTGCCCGCGAGATCCGGGCCGCAGGCGTGGTTGAATCAAACAGCTAAGCAGGCCTTGTTCTGACCACCCTGACTTTCTTTTGGCAGCAGTCTTTTTCCTGTAACGGGTAATCCTGAGATGACTAAGTTTACGCCCTCTGAGCTTGAATCCAAATGGCAGTCCATCTGGGACAATGAGGCCTGTTTCAAAACCGAAACCGATAAAAGCCGGCCCAAATATTACGTTTTGGAAATGTTTCCCTACCCTTCAGGCCGTATCCATATGGGCCATGTCCGTAACTACGCGCTTGGTGATGTGGTGGCCAGGTTTAAACGGGCAAAAGGGTTCAATGTTCTGCACCCGATGGGCTGGGATGCGTTTGGCCTGCCGGCCGAAAACGCAGCAATAGAACGCGGCGTTCATCCTGGAAAATGGACTATTGAAAATATCGCAGCGATGCGGGCCCAGCTGAAAACCATGGGTCTGTCTTATGACTGGGACCGCGAGGTCACCACCTGTTCGCCTGATTATTATAAGCATGAGCAGAAAATGTTCCTCGATTTTCTTGAGGCTGGCCTTGCCTACCGCAAGGAAAGCTGGGTGAACTGGGATCCGGTTGAACATACTGTTCTAGCAAATGAGCAGGTTGTGGATGGCAAAGGGTGGCGGTCTGGCGCACCGGTCGAACGCCGCCAGCTTTCCCAATGGTTTCTGTCAATCTCAGATTATGCTGAAGACTTGTTGGCCGCGATTGAAAAGCTGGATAAATGGCCGGACCGGGTGCGGTTAATGCAGCATAACTGGATTGGTCGCTCTGAAGGGGCAACGGTGCAGTTCACACTGGATGATAAGGGCAAATCAGTTGAGGTGTTCACCACCCGGCCGGATACCTTGTATGGCGCGTCCTTTATCGCGCTGTCTGCCCAGCACCCCCTCGCCGCAGACTGGCAGACAGGTAACCCTGAGTTGCAGGCTTTCATTGCTGAATGTGCCAGCCTGGGCACATCTGAAGCGGCGATTGAAAAGGCAGAGAAAAAAGGCTTTTTCACCGGATTTTATGCCGATCACCCGCTGATTGAGGGCAAACAACTGCCTGTCTATATCGCCAATTTTGTGTTGATGGATTACGGCACAGGCGCGATTTTCGGCTGTCCTGCCCATGACCAGCGTGACCTTGACTTTGCCCGGGCCTACGGCTTGCCCGTACTGCCAGTGGTTCAGCCTGCTGATACAGATGACGAGCCGGTGATAACAGACACTGCCTATTCAGGGCCGGGCCGGCTGATTAATTCAGGCCCTTGGACAGGCCTTGATATCGAAAATGGCAAGTTGGCGGCTATTGCCGCGTTGGAAGAGGTAGGCGCCGGAGACCGCAAAATCACCTATCGTCTTCGGGACTGGGGTGTATCGCGGCAACGCTACTGGGGCTGCCCTATTCCGGTTATTCATTGCACGTCTTGTGGGCCGGTGCCGGTACCAGAGGACCAGTTGCCGGTGACCCTGCCTGAGGATGTCGAATTTAACACCCCCGGCAACCCGCTGGACAGACATCCCAGCTGGGCGGACACCACCTGCCCGCGCTGCGGGGAAGACGCGCGGCGCGAGACCGATACCTTTGATACCTTCTTTGAAAGTTCCTGGTATTTCCTGCGCTACACCGACCCGCACGCAAATGAGGCCTTCTCAAAAGAGGCGGCAGGCTACTGGATGCCGGTCGATCAGTATATTGGCGGGGTGGAACATGCGGTTCTGCACCTGTTATATTCACGGTTTTTCACCCGCGCTTTGTCAAAAGTAGGCTATTTGGACGTTGATGAGCCGTTTGCGGGCATGATGACACAAGGTATGGTCTGTCATCAGAGCTTTAAATCTGCAGACGGGCACTGGCTGTTCCCCGAAGATGTGGAGAAAAAAGACGGTAAGTGGCATCAGCGGCAAACAGGCGAGGCGGTTCAGGCTGGGCGCGTGGAGAAGATGAGTAAATCCAAGCGCAATGTGGTTGACCCAGAACATATCATCGCCACCTACGGCGCGGATACGGCCCGCTTGTTCATGCTGTCTGATTCGCCGCCTGAACGGGACCTTGAATGGACTGAAGCTGGCATTGAGGGCGCTTTCCGCTTCATCCAGAAAATCTGGAAGCTGGCCCAGCAGACCGATAATTCCGGCACGGCCTTCAGCCCAGACAATGCTGATTTAGACAGCGCAGATGAAACTCTGCTGCGCGCCCTTCATGTGGCGATTAAGGCGATAGAAACCGATATTGACCGGTTTGCCTTCAACCGCTGTGTTGCCCATCTTCATGTGCTGGTCAATGCGCTGTCCGATCATAAAGGCACGAGTGAGACCGGCCAGAACCTGCGGAGTTATGTTATGCGCCATCTGGCTGTCTTGCTGGCACCGTTCTCACCTCATATTGCAGAGGAAATCTGGCAGATAACCTGTGCTGACGGGCTGGTCAGTCAGGCTCACTGGCCGGTAGCAGAAGACAAATGGCTGGTTTCTGATACTGTGGATGTGGCGGTTCAGGTAAATGGCAAGCTGCGGGCAACATTATCATTGCCGCTGGATTGTGATAAGGAAATAGCAGAGGAACAGGCCCTCAACCATGAAGCGGTTAAGAAGTATCTGAACGATGTACCGCCAAAACGGGTCATTGTCGTACCAAACAGGATTGTCAATGTTGTGTGCTAATCACTTTCGGAACATCTCTACCCTCGCCTGTCTGATGCTGGTGGGCGCTTTGCTTGCGTCCTGTTCTGTACAGACTGTCAGCCAGATGCATCAACTGACCGACACACAACTCAGAAAGATTAGCCTGCCAGAAGCCGATTCGCGCAATGAACAAATATTGAATCAAGCCCTTGAAAGCCAGATTGGCAGCCTGGATACAGATACACTCTATCAGTTGCACTATAGCATTACCTCTGCGACCTCTTCATCACTGTCTGCCTCAGGCAGCTCATCCACGCTGAAAAACACCCAAATGTCTGTCAGCTATAAGTTGATGGAAACAGAAACCGGGCAAACCCTCACCAAAGGGTCTGTTTCAGCAACAGCCACTTCAGGGACCATTACGTCTTATTATGGTCAGGATGTGTCCGCGCGCTTTGCCTCAGAACGCTTAATCAGGCTGCTGGCCGAGCGTGTGCACCAAAAACTGCAACTTTATTTCCTATCTGCCGAGACTTAAGTGAAAATCGCCCCCCGCGATATCCCTGCTGTCCTTGCCAAGCCCGGAACGCGGTATCACGCCTACCTTCTTTACGGTCATGATGAAGGGCTGGTCAGAGAGCGAGCACGGAAGATTGCCTCACATTTTGCTGAACATCTGGATGACCCGTTCGCGGTATCACATCTGTCCGGAGCAGATGTTGCCGCCGATAAGACCATCTTGGCCGACAGTCTGAACGCCCTGCCCGCCTTTGGTGGTTTGCGGCTGGTGATGCTATCTGGTGCCGGTACAGAAATGACTGATGCGGTGAAGCTGGCGGTTGAGGCTCTGCATGACGGGGCACGTCTGGTGATACAGGCAAGGGATGTCAACACCCGCCATGCGCTGGTGAAATTATGCGACCAGCATCCGGCCTGCGCCTCTATCGGCTGTTATCAGGATGACAGCCGGTCACTTGGCGATTTAGCTCGTGAAATATTTGCCCGGGACAGCATTCAGATAGACCGTGACGCCTTTGCCTTGCTGCTGTCACGTCTGGGCAATGACAGGGCTATATCGCGCATGGAAATTGAGAAGTTGGTGTTGTTTGCCGGGCCTGGCAGTACACTGACGCAAACCGATATAGATCGCGCTCTGGGGGATAGCGGGGCCGTGGTTCAGGACCAGATCACAATTGCCCTTCTCAGCGGCAATGTGCAGCAGTTTGAACAGCTCTATACACGTGCAAAACAAGATGGCCTGCCGCCGATGAGTCTGCTGCGGCAAACCCTGACCCTGTTCAGGGGCATGTTGGCGGCACGTCTGGCGATGGATGCCGGCAATCCAGCGGCGGCGGCTTTGTCTGCCATCAGACCGCCCCTCCACTTCAAAATCAAACCTGTGGTAACTGCTCAACTCACGAAATGGAACGCAAAACAGCTTTCTGACGTGATTGACCGGCTTATAGACACCGAAATTCAGATAAAATCAGCGGGCACGGTTGACCCCTCAACGCTGACAGGGCAAACCCTGCTTGGTCTTGTGTTGCGCAGCCGCAGCCTTAACCGGTAATCAGGATCAGTTATTTGTCCCGAGGCCGATTTTGGCCAGCATATCTTCAAGCTGTTCAAGCGAGGCAACTTTCA
>CBFHLG010000038.1:0-6266 GCA_965656625.1 Puniceispirillaceae bacterium (SeqCode) | reverse complement strand
GCATCACGCAAATCATCATAATCTTTTTCGCTCAAGGTTTCATCGAACACGCCGAGCGGGCCTTCATGCAGGATATATAAGCCCAGTGTCTGCGGTGTGTCAGTGCGGCGCAGCAGGCTGTACGGGCTCAGACTGACCGCCTCGTCCCGGCTGGAGCTTACCGCGTCTGTCACCGTGATCAGATAATCTTCATTGATGGCAAAGGTGCGGGTGAACACAAGCCCGTCGCCATTATCATAGCTGAGCGTAACCGGCGTATCCGGGGTCAGGGTCTGGCGGTCGGCCTGCCAGACGGTTTGCTCATCCGGCAGAGTGCCCGGATTGCTGCCAGAAGCGACCCAACCAAATTCGGCAAAATAAGGGGTTTCAGAATCAAACCGCTTGAACAGGTGGATAAGGTCGGCATCCTCATCCTGCGTTTCGAAATAACCTTTCAAAATCACATCATCGATACGCCCGCCCATGGTTGAAAATGAGCCGCTGAGCTGGGGCGCTTCAATCTGGATACGGGTGCCGGTGTCTGTTGCCACAGCCTCGCCGGCGGTCTGGCCGGCGGTTACATCTGCCTGCGGGCGCTGGCCTGCCTCGCTGGTCTGGGATTGCTGGGCTTCATAGGCGGCTCTATCTGCCTGCATCTCTGGTTCGACAACATAAAGCTGCCAGCCGATAAGAATCGCCAGTGAAAGAGACATAGCAGCGATAAGATTTCGTGTTTCAGGTGCCATTTTCGCTTTTCCCAATCTTCACTTTCTCAACAGCAGACATAGACCTGCTTGCATAGCCCCGCCCTATCTTTCAGCTCAGGGAACAGGATCATAACCAGACCCGCCAAACGGATGGCATCTGGTAATACGTTTAACGGCTAACCAGCCGCCGCGCAACGCCCCATGTTTTTCAATCGCCTCTATTGTGTAGGCCGAACAGCTTGGCGCGAACCGGCACTTCACCCCCAATAGCGGCGAGATAAAATATCGGTAGATATATATAGGTGTCAGCAGCAGGCGTGCAAACAGTTTTCTGAAGCGATCAGCCACGCGCGGAGTTGTCATCACATCTGCCCCTGTTCAGCTGTTTTGATGAGCTTCTGGTGAACCCGCCCCGCAGCGGCAATGAAATCGGCCTTCAGTTCAGAAAAAGGTGCCGTCACCAAGCTGTGCCGGGCAACAAGAACATAGTCAGCACAAAGGGGCGGCTCAAGACAGGCCAATTGGCGGAACAGAGCGCGCATCCGGCGTTTGGCCCGGTTCCGGGCCACCGCATTGCCGACTTTTTTCGATGCGGTGACACCCGCTCTCCTCTGGCCGGGGGGAACAGAGGGCGCGGGTATCGCCGCCTGTAGGATGAAATGCGGCATCACTTGCCTCACGCCGTTATGCTGGACAAACAAAAATTCACGCCGCTGCCGCAGCGCACCAAGCCGGTGCGGCTGTCTGGCCTCAGATGAAACCGGTTTATTCATATCAGGGGTGCTGTTTGCCATAATCCCGTTTTGCCGGAACAACGCACGGGGAATCAACAAATGGACGCTCAGCTGATCTGTGCCCTTGGTTAGGCAGACAGACGGGCCCGGCCTTTCGCGCGACGTGCGCGGATCACACGGCGACCACCAACAGTGGCCATTCTTGACCTGAAACCGTGACGACGCTTACGCACAAGAACACTTGGCTGATAGGTGCGTTTCATTTCGCCGCTCCTTTTCCTGTGTGGTTAAATTAGACGAGTAAAGAGACCGTGTCTTACGGCGAACAGAACGAAATGTCAAGAATGTTTCGGCGAGGTGCTGCGGACGGTAATGACATTTTTTAGCTTTAGGCTTTAAAATAATGTCTTAATTAGCTTAGAATCATGAGGTGAAACACGCCAAAAACCATACCGCGCCTATGAAAAAGCACATAATCGGGCCTCAAAGCCTGCTGAAAACAGGTCTGATCACCTTTATTTTTGGCGCCCTGGCCAGTTTTTTTGTGCTGGCCGCCTTCCGCTTTGCCGGGCTGGATGGGCTGAGCCTGCAAATGCCGCAGCTTGCTGCCTTGGCTTGTGGTCTTGGCTTTGTCCAGAGCCTTGGCGTCAGCACAGCGTTATATCTGTTGTTTTTGCGGCCGTTGCATCAATTAGAGCAGGAGATGGCCGCGCTGGCGGCTGATCCGGAACTGATTCTGCCCACAGATGAGCCCGCCGCCAGCCATAATCAGGATATTCAACGCCTGCGGACACAAATCCTGAACCTGTCCAAATCGGTGCGCCATACCATCCGCCAGCGCCAGAGGCTGGCAGATGTGGGCGAAGCGGTGGCCAAAATAAATCATGACCTGCGCAATATGCTGGCCTCGGCCATGCTGGTTATCGACCAGCTTGAAAACAGCAGTGACCCGCGTGTCTCTGAGGCCGCCCCGGTTGTGATCAAAGCCACTGAACAGGCGTCTCTGTTATGCCAGAACATGCTGGATTATCTGACCGAACTGCCCCGCCCGGAGCCCCGCCTTATGCATCTGCCCGAACTGATAGAGGATTTGCGACAAACAACCGATCTTCAGATCAGCTGGCACGGGCCGGACAAGCTGACCATCGATAAGATGATGTTTCACAGATTGTTGTTTAATCTGGCCAGAAACGCGCGCCAAGCCGGGGCAACAGGCCTGACCATTGATATCTGGCAGGCCGGCCATCTGGCGGTTATCGATGTCTCAGACAATGGCCCCGGAATCCCAGAAGACTTACGCCAATCTCTGTTCCGGGCGTTTGCGTCTGGCCAGCCGACCGGATATGGTCTGGGCTTGGCGATCTGTCTTGATATGGCACTGGCCTTGGGCGGTCGGTTGCGGCTGTCGCGCAGTACTGAAGACGGCAGCGAGTTCAGATTACAACTGCCCGCGGCCTGTCTGTCGGCTCAGGCCTGACTGTCGGCAATCGGCCGTGAGGGGCGGGGCTCCAGATCCCAGGGGAAGAAAATCCAGGTATCCTGCGACACTTCGGTAATGAAGGTATCAACCACAGGCCGGCCCTGCGGCTTGGCATAGACTGTGGCAAAATGAGCCTTGGGCAGAATTTGGCGCAGCATCTTGCCGGTTTCCCCGGTATCAACAAGGTCATCGATAATCAGCCAGCCTTCGCCGTCACCAGCCATCTCCGGGGCTTTCATCACCTCAACCTCGCCGCGTTCCTGGGCATGATAAGAGGCCAGACAGGCTGTTTCGATCAGGCGGATTTCCAGCTCGCGTGCGACGATAGCGGCCGGCACAAGCCCGCCTCTGGTAACCGCAATTATGCCGTTGAACGGGCCCAGTTCCAACAGACGCCAGGCAAGTGCCTTTGAGGTCCGGTGCAATTCTTCCCATGAAACCGGGAAATTTTTGTTCTGATCATATGTCACGGCTCACCTGCCTTTACGTCGTATCGCCCCACTTTGTAAATGCGACAGTTGTACAACCAAAGCAACGGCGATGTCCAAAAAATTGTCAAAGAAATAAGCAGCCAGCTGAATTTTAAACTGGACAGGCAGCCGGTTTGTGGATTATCGTCCGCCAACATTTATCATGATGCGCTCGTAGCTCAGCTGGATAGAGCACCAGACTACGAATCTGGGGGTCGGGAGTTCGAATCTTCCCGAGCGCGCCATTACCTCCTCTCCTTATTATGCACATCTGCATCGCGCGCCGCGCTTTTGAAACGCTGGCCCCGAGGCTGCCGCCCGCAGCAGATGCCCTCTCACCGGTGTGAGCGGTATTCGTTCTGTTTTACACAACGCAGCGGGATGGAGGTGTCGACAGATGCCACCTTGTCAATGGCGGTCAGCTCTTCGGTAAGAAAGCGTTCAAACGCCCGGACATCTTCCGTGCTCAGCTTTAGCAGATAATCTTGCGTTCCGGTCATCAGCCAGCATTCAACCACTTCCGGAAACTGGCTGATTTTCTTCTCAAACAGGGCAAAGTTGGAAGCAAGTTGCTTTTCCAGCCGCACCGAGACAAATACCGGAAAGCCAAAACCAATTTTCTCTTCGTTGATTTTGACGGTATAGCCCTCAATGACGCCGTCCTCCTCAAGGCTGCGAACGCGGCGCGCTACCGAACTTATGCTCAGCCCAATACGGGCGCTGATATCCTGATACGACATCCGCCCATCTGTCTTCAAGCAATCCAAAATTTTATAGTCAAACTGATCCATGATGATAATTATCATCACTATTTTTAAAATTATTGCAAATAATTATCATAATTCATGTTTTCTTTGCTCAAAAACGAACACCTTTCCCAGCTGTTCTCCCTTAACCTTAAAAAAATGCGGCCAGATGGTTTTTACGGCTTTGGATGAGGGTTCAGATGCAAAAGAATGTGGGTGTTTACGGTCTTGGCTCGATGGGGTTCGGGATGGCGCAGTCCTTGTTGCGCGCAGGTCATAACGTGTTCGGCCATGATATCCGGCCGGAACCAGTCGCCAGATTATCCGCAGAAGGCGGGCAGCAGACAGACAATCCAGGCCTGTTTGATGCTGTCTGCCTTGTTGTTCTGAATGCCAAGCAGACCGAAGCAATCCTGTTTGGTGAGGATGGTATTGCCGCCTCGCTGAGACAAGGGGCGGTTGTGATTTCCTGTGCCACGGTTGCCCCGGAATTTGCATCTGAAATGGAAGCCCGGTGCGCGGCTTACGGCGTTCATTATCTTGATGCGCCGATCTCCGGCGGTTCGGTTAAAGCCGCAGAGGGCGCGCTGAGCATCATGGCCGCTGGCACAAAACCGGCCTTTGAGGCGGCACGGCCAGTGCTGTCCGCGATTTGTGAAAACCTGTTTGAGCTGGGCGATAAGGCCGGCGCAGGGTCGGTGATGAAATCGGTTAACCAGCTTCTTGCCGGCGTCCATATTGCCGCGATGGCAGAAGCCCTGACCTTCGGGGTGAAACAAGGGCTGGAGCCGTCATTGTTTTTAGAGGTAATTTCACAATGTGCTGGCACAAGCTGGATGCTGGAAAACCGCGCCCCGCATATCATCGCAGGTGATTACACGCCGCATTCCGCGGTGAATATCTGGTTAAAGGATTTGGGCATTGTCCAGGATGTCGCAAGAGATGAAGGCGTGGCCATCCCGTTGGCACGCGCGGCCCTGGCCCAGTTCACCGCTGCTGCAGAGATGGGCTGTGGCGGGGAAGATGATGCGGCGGTTGCAAAGGTTTATGCCCGCGACGCGGCGGTCACGCTCCCCAGCCAGAGCTGATCCCGCCGCCCGGCACGCCTTCAGGGACACAAGGACACACCGGCTTTACCCCTTTTTTTGCCAACAGAGCCTGTTTTACGATTCGGGATTTCTGCACCGCAGAGCGGGAAACATCTTGATCACCCGCCGGGTTTTGCTACCGTTTAAGATGATCGACCCTTTCCAGAAGGGCTCATTTTTAAGACGGGGGGCCTATGCCAACCTCATCAGACAATATTTCTGCTTCTGGGTCTGGCCTGTCCCGGCCGATAAGCCTGATGATAAACGGGACCGCCTGCCAGATAGACGATATCCGGCCTGACACCACCTTGCTGGAGGTATTGCGCCGCCGGCAAGGCCTGGTGGGCAGCAAGGAAGGCTGTGCAGAAGGTGATTGCGGGGCCTGTACGGTAATGCTGGGGCGGCTGCGGGGCGGCAAGCTGGTCTATCAGCCGATAAATGCCTGTATTTTTCTGCTGCCCATGGCCGACAAGTCGGTTATCCGCACAGTAGAGGGCGTCGCCCGCGACGATGGCCAGCTTCACCCGGTTCAACAGGCCATGATTGACCATCACGGCTCACAATGCGGGTTTTGTACGCCAGGGTTTGTGATGTCATTATATGGCGGCTGGCTGAACAGATGCAGCTTTGAGGCGGCCGAACTTGATGATCTGCTGGCTGGTAATCTGTGCCGATGTACAGGCTATGGGCCAATTGTCCGGGCCGGACAATCGCTTGCTGGCCAGCCACTGGCAGACTGGGAAGAAGACCGGCTAAGCAAGGAGACAGCCTATCTTGAGGCGTGTGCGACCCTGCCCGAATTGAGCTATAGCGCGGCCGGCGTTCATTATCTGGCGCCCGCCACAAAAGACAGATTTTCTGAAGCCTATCTTAACCAGCCAGACGCGCAAATCATCGCCGGCGCAACCGATATCGGGCTGTGGATCACAAAACAGAACAGAAAGCTGTCGGCGTTCTTATCAGTTCAGGATGTTGACGGGCTGGACCGGATAGAAGAACAGGAAGACGGCGTGTTTATCGGCGCCGCCGCAACCCATCGACAGGCCGCAGAGCATCTGGGCG
>CBFHLG010000037.1:0-6243 GCA_965656625.1 Puniceispirillaceae bacterium (SeqCode) | reverse complement strand
CCCGCACCCCGGATGCTGTGGCGCGCCAGCCGGGCGGGCATACCCGTCTGCCCGGCTATATCGCGGGCTGTACAGGTGTTATCATCAGCCATCATCACAGCCATGTTCTGCCCGACAGTAACGCTCATGGTCTGGGCGAAGCTGCTGAACATCTCTACGGGGTAAAATTTACCGCTGCAGAGGTTTGGTCCGGGGCAGATCACCCCGAAGATGAGCTGTGTCTCGATTTATGGGACTCCTATCTGCTTGCGGCAGAGCCGTCATGACCGGTGCGCCAGGGTTTGATGATGCGCGCAGCTTTAAGGCGATCTGGCATGCGCAGCTGTTCGCGCTGACCGTGCATCTGTATGACAGGGGCGTGTTTACCTGGCCTCAATGGTCTGCTGCGCTGGGCCACCAGTTGGAACAACAGCCCCCCGAAGCCCGCCTTGCACAAGATCAGTCCGAAGACAGCTATTATCTGGCCTGGCTGGCCGCCTTGATGGATTGTCTGGCGGGCAAACAGCTTACCGATGAAGCAGAGGTCGGGCAGATGTATGACCGCTGGGCGGCGGCCTATCTTGCCACGCCGCATGGTCAGCCTGTCAAACTGTCGAAACCAGCGTCTTAAGGGCTGGTTTTTACCGGTTTTTTGGGAGTTTTTGTTGGTTTTTGTAAAGACATGATTTTTCCTGTGTGGTAGTGTGCGACCATTCGAAAAAACTGAACTTTACTCTGGCATTCATGAGGACCGGACATCATGGCAGAAATGATGCCCCAAAGTGCGCTGGTACCTGACAGCGACTATATCATTATTGGCGGTACAGGCGATCTGGCGCTGCGTAAAATTTTCCCGGCGTTGTTCTGGCGGTTTCTGGACGGCCAGGTCACTGATGCCTTCCGGCTGGTTGCTGCCGCGCGCCAGGATATAAGCCGTGATGAATTTGCCGAAAAGCTGCGGCCGTTCTGTGCAGAGGCTCTTGGCCATGCTGATACGCCAGCAGACGCGTTTGACGCGTTCCTGCAGCTGGTTCATCTGGTCAGGCTGGATATTCTGTCTGGTGAAGGGGCGGGTGATTTGCACGCCTTTGTCCAGCAGCAGGCCAGCCCCGACCGGCCGTGTATTTTTTATCTGGCGGTGGCCCCGGACCTGTTCGGGCCAAGCTGTCAGCTTTTGAAAGCGGCTGGCCTTGTCTTGCCGCAGAGCCGCCTGGTCGTCGAAAAACCGCTGGGCCATGATTACGCCTCTGCTGAGGCCATTGGGGCAGAACTGCAGTCTGTGTTTGATGAAAAACAGATCTACCGTATCGATCATTATCTGGGCAAAGAAACCGTCCAGAACCTGATGGCGCTGCGCTTTGCTAATGTTATTTTTGAATCGCAATGGAACAACACCGCGATTGAACATGTCCAAATAACGGTGGCGGAAACTGTTGGTGTGGGCCAGCGCGCGGCCTATTATGACACCAGCGGGGCGGTCCGGGATATGGTCCAGAACCATATTCTGCAACTGGTCTGTCTGGTGGCAATGGAACCGCCATCCTATTTTGATGCGGATCAGGTGCGCGATGAAAAGCTGCGGGTGTTGCGCGCGTTGCGGGCCCCTGTGGCTGATGAGGTGGTGCGCGGCCAGTATCAGGATTATGAAACTGAGCTGGGCAAACCCTCTGATACCGAAACGTATGTGGCGATGAAATTATGGGTGGATAACTGGCGCTGGGCCGGGGTTCCGTTTTATATCCGTACCGGCAAGAAACTGGCGATGCGGGCCTCAGAAATTGTGATCACCTTCAAAAGCAAGCCGCATGATATTTTCTCCAAATCGCGGGCTGGCTCATCTGATGACGCCCTGCCGAACAAGCTGATTATCCGCCTGCAGCCGGCTGAAGGGGTGCGCCTGCAGCTGATCTCCAAAGAGCCGGGGCCAGGCGGTATGCGGCTGTTCCCGTCAGAGCTTAATCTGTCTTTTGATGATACCTTTGGCGGCCGCCTTCCCGATGCCTATGAACGCCTGCTGATGGATACCGCGCGCGGTAACCAGACCTTGTTTATGCGTCATGATGAGGTGTTGGCCGCCTGGGCCTTTATTGATCCGGTGCTGGAACAGGCCGCCGGCCACACCCCGCATCTGTATAAGGCAGGTACATTCGGGCCTGTAGATGATCTCTCCTCAAACGGGCCGGGCTTCTGGGTTAATCCCAAAGCCGATGGTGACAATCACGAACCGGTGTAAAGGGGCGCCTGCCATGCCAGAACTTCATTCCCGCCTTTCTGAGGTAACTGACCGCATTCGCCAGCGCAGCCGCGATGCCCGTGCCGCCTATCTTGATCAGCTAGAGGAGATGCTGGCCCATCAGGACAGTGATCGCCGCCAGGTCTCCTGCTCGAACATGGCCCATGTTGCCGCCGCCGCCGGAGACGACCAGGGTGATATCCTGTCTCAGGCTGGCCCGCTGAAACCCAATATTGCCATCGTCACCGCCTATAATGACATGCTCTCTGCGCATCAGCCTTATGAAGGGTTTCCGCAGCTGATCAAGGCAGCAGCCCGCCAGGTCGGGGCCACTGCCCAGGTTGCCGGCGGCGTACCGGCGATGTGTGACGGCGTGACCCAGGGTCGCCCGGGGATGGAGCTGTCCTTGTTCAGCCGCGATATCATCGCGATGTCAACAGGTGTGGCGCTCTCGCATAATGTCTATGATGCCGCTTTGTGCCTTGGGGTCTGTGATAAAATTGTACCAGGCCTGGTGATGGGCGCGCTGGCCTTTGGTCATCTGCCGGTGATTTTTGTGCCGGCCGGGCCGATGTCATCTGGCCTGCCGAATGCTGAAAAGGCCCAGATCCGCAAAGCCTTTGCCAGAGGTGAGGTCAGCCGCGCGGACCTTCTCAAAGCGGAAAGCGCGGCCTATCACGGCCCCGGGACCTGTACCTTTTATGGCACGGCAAATTCCAATCAGATGCTGATGGAGGTGATGGGTCTGCATTTGCCGGGGGCGGCGTTTGTGCACCCGCATACCGACCTTCGCCATGCGCTGACCGTGGCGGCCACGAGGCGCGCTGCAGAAATAAGCCTGCGTTCTGCCCAGCCGCGGCCGATGGGCAAATGCCTTGATGAACGCAGTTTTGTGAATGCCATTGTCGGGCTTCATGCGACGGGCGGGTCAACCAACCATACCCTGCATCTGCCGGCGATGGCGGCCGCCGCGGGGATTGATCTGCGCTGGCAGGATTTTGCTGATTTATCTGAAGTTGTGCCGCTTCTGGCGCGGGTCTATCCGAACGGCCAGGCCGATGTGAACCAGTTCCATGCTGCGGGCGGGATGGGGTTTGTGATGCGCGAATTGCTTGGCGCGGGGCTGCTGGATGGCAGCGCGGCCACAGTCTGGGGCGAAAGCCTTGCTGATTATGCGGTTGAACCACAATTTGCTGACAGCACTGACAGCGCTGGCGGCGACCGGCTTGTCTTTGCCCCGGCTGCTGACCGTTCTCAGGACGAAACCATTGTGCGCGGTGTATCTGCCCCGCATGCCGCAACCGGCGGCTTGAAAATGCTGGACGGCAATCTTGGCCGGTCGGTGATAAAAATATCTGCGGTTGCCGAAGACCGGCATAAAATCTCCGCCCCGGCGCGGGTGTTTGAAACCGAAGCACAGGTAAAACAGGCCTTTGCAGATGGCAAGCTGGAAGGCGATTGTATCGTGGTGGTCCGCGGCCAGGGCCCGCAGGCCTGTGGCATGCCCGAACTGCACAGCTTAACGCCCTTGCTGGCCACGCTCCAGGATCGCGGCTTTGCTGTCGCGCTGGTCACTGACGGGCGGATGTCGGGCGCATCGGGCAGTGTACCGGCGGCTATCCATCTCTGTCCAGAGGCGGTGAAAGGCGGGGCGATCGGCAAGATTCAAGATGGCGATATCCTCACCCTTGATGCGCATGAAGGCACGTTAAACTGTGCCGCAGACCTGACCGCCCGGCCCCCTTTTGTGCCCAATTATCTCCCCCAGACCGGTTTTGGCCGCTCCTTGACGGCATTGATGCGCGACAGCGCCAGCGATGCTGAACAAGGTGCGGGTCTGCCGCTTCTGGCCAGCTACCAGCAAGAGGCTGTATCCTCATGATGAAAGATATTTTGAACTTAGGCCCGGTGATGCCTGTTATTGTAATTGACGAGGCGGCAAAGGCTGTCCCGCTTGCCGAAGCTCTGTTGGCAGGCGGCGTGCGCACAGCAGAGGTGACCTTGCGGACCCCGGCCGCGCTTGACGCGATAGAGGCGATTGCCACGCACTGCCCGGATATCACCGTGGGCGCCGGAACCATCCGCACACCAGAACAGGCCCGGGCGGTCAGCAATGCTGGCGGCCAGTTTGCGGTCAGCCCGGGTTCAACCGCGGCTGTTCTGGCCGGTTGTGCAGACGCAAGCCTGCCCCTGTTGCCTGGCGCGGCCACGGTATCTGAAATGATGCGGCTTTTTGAACAGGGGTTTTCAGAACTGAAATTCTTTCCGGCCACCGCGGCTGGCGGGCTGCCCTTTCTTAAATCACTGGCCAGCCCTCTGCCTGACATCAGCTTTTGCCCGACCGGCGGGATCACACCTGAAACTGCCCCGGACTGGCTGGCTTTATCGAATATTATGTGCGTTGGCGGCAGTTGGGTGGCCCCGCAGGGGTTGATAGCTGACGCAGATTTTGCTGAGATTACGGCGCGCGCCCGGGCGGCGTCCTCATTGTAAGGCGGCGTTTGTTATGACCGATACACAACCTGCGATTATCAACACCCTGCACCAGCTGGCGAAGGCTGAAGGCGGTCTGCATCTGTCTGAGCTGATGCCCCAAAAACAGGCCCAGAACCGGGTGGTTCAGCTTGATGACCTCAGCGTTGATCTCTCCCGCCAGCCTTTAACCCCTGACAGCCTGTCCGCCCTGCTTCAACTGGCCAAAGCCTCTGGTCTGCAGCAGAACATAGACGATATGATGGCGGGCAAGCCGGTTAACCTGAGCGAAAACAGGCCGGCAATTCACTGCCAGTTACGCAGCCCGGCCCATCGCCGGACAGACCTCTTTAAAGCCTTATGTGCCTTTGTTGATGAGGTGCGTGCTGCGGGCAGGATTAAGCATGTTGTGAATATCGGCATTGGCGGGTCTGATCTGGGCCCGGCGATGGTGTATCGGGGTCTGCGCGCTTACCAGTCCGGCCCGCAGGTTCATTTTGTCGGTAATATTGACCCGTCTGATCTGAACGATGTTCTGGCTGACTGCACCCCGGACAAAACCTTATTTGTGATCACCTCAAAGACCTTTACCACGGCTGAGACCATGGCCAATGCCGCGCTGGCCAAAGCCTGGCTGCAGGGTTGTCGGCCTGAAGACCATATGGCCGGGGTGACCGCGGCGCCGTCACGGGCACAGGACTGGGGTCTTGAAGCCGGGCGCATCTTTTCCTTTGCTGAAGGGGTCGGCGGGCGGTACTCGTTATGGTCGTCTGTTGGTCTGGCGGTAATGCTGGGGGTGGGGACAGATCATTTCTGCCAGCTTCTGGACGGGGCCCGTTCAGCAGACCGTCATTTTGCGACAGCTGAATTTGCCGCCAATATTCCGGTTTTGATGGGGCTGTTGCGGGTCTGGCACAAAAGCTTTCTGGGCCGGGCGGCCTATGGGGTGATGCCCTATGACCAGCGTCTTGGCCGGCTGCCGGCCTGGGCCCAGCAATTGGAAATGGAAAGCAACGGTAAATCGGTTGACCGCCATGGCCAGCCCCTGCAGATGGGCTCTGGTCCGTTGATTTGGGGGGAGCCGGGCACAAATGGCCAGCACAGTTTTTTCCAGTGGCTGCATCAGGGGACCGAAATTGTGCCGGTGGATATTCTCATCCCCCGCCGGCCAAACGGCATTGACCAGTTTACGGCCACGGCACAGACCGCCGCCGCCGCCAGCCATAAGACCCTGGCGATTAACGCGGTTGCCCAGGCCGAAGCCCTTGCCCTTGGCGCGGCCAACATAAATGAGCCGCACCGTCATTTCGCCGGCAACAGGCCGTCTGTCCTGATCAGCTGGGATAAAACCACGCCGTTTGCCCTTGGCCGTCTGCTCGCCCTTTATGAACATATCACTGTGGTGTCCGGCTTTATCTGGCAGGTGAACAGCTTTGATCAATGGGGGGTCGAACTGGGCAAACAGATGGCCCGCCAGTTGGCTGACGGCGGTACGGCAGACGGCTTCAGCTGTTCTGCGCAGAATTTTATTGCTGATCTTGATAAGCCGGACGAGGAGA
>CBFHLG010000036.1:0-6375 GCA_965656625.1 Puniceispirillaceae bacterium (SeqCode) | reverse complement strand
TTACCAATTGGCTTCATATTATATTAAGTTTCAGATATGGACTGCCTCAATGAACAGGGGGAGCGCAAAACCCTGTTGTGAAAGTCTTAACAGCCTTACTGTTTGAACGCGGCGTTCAGCCCGCCTGTTAAGGAAACAAGCCCATGTCACTGAACAAGCTCTTCACCGATCTTGGCGATGTGTTTGACGGCCCTTTGGCCTTAGAACAACACGCCGCACACGCCCTGCGCATGGCGGCCAGTGAAACTACCCTGCCAGATGTAACCGGTCCTGCCCCGCCCCTGCCGCGCCCGGTCCTTGAGGTTATGAAGGCGCCAGACGCCCATCCCCTGTGCACAGACATTGCCCAGATCCCTTTTGCCTGGGCCCCGCCCACCACTTCAAGCGATCCTGCCTATATCGCGCACAGCACCTTTAAGGTTCATGTTGAACTGCTTGGTCCGGGTGGTCTGGTTCACTCTGATGAGGTGCGGCTCGGCCTTTATGGCATGTTGCCCGGGTCTGACTATGGGCTGCGCACCCACCCCGCAGAAGAGGTGTTTATTATGCTGGCCGGCGAAGCGTTCTGGAAGCGCGGGGATTTGCCCTACAGCCTGGAAGGCCCGCGGGGACGCTCCTACCACCCCTCTGGTCTTGCTCATGCTACCCGCACAGGCGGTCTGGCGTTTCTGTCTGTTTATGTCTGGGGCGGGGATATTTCGACCACGAACTATGTCTATAGCGGTCTTGGCTCTGCATGATGCTGGCCGGGCAGTGCAATATTTGCACCAGCCCACGCAAAATTCGGCAGTAGAGAACAGCAGATGCTCATCTTATGTTAAGATTGTGGGGAGCAATCTCTCCCGGGAGAGTACCCCCCACACCAGATTCAAGATTGGTGATGTTTTTTCCTCCCGAACGTTGCGTCGTTAATCTGTATCAAAAACCCCTGCAGTTGTGCCCCCCCGCTCAGTTGCAGGGGTTTTCTGTCTGTACAGCGTCTGCGGTTCTCATAACACCAGTTTTGAAAACTTACTCAGAAACGGACTCAACAGCTTACGTTCCTCATTATGGATATCGCCGACAATTTTCTGGTTATGGTCTGGCGTTGGCGCGTAATGCACACCGCCATCCTCACCGATACGCAGCCACCCGGTCTCGCAAAGCCGCTTCACCCGCCGACGAACAGTCTCAAAGGGCAGCGCGGTGGACAGGCTAATAGCGGTAATGGACAGCTTTTTGTCTTTCTCATAAGAACGGCTGTCTGACAGCGCATCATGCCAAGACGCAAACGCTTTTTGAAAGGTCTGGGTGTGTTCATCTTTTTCTACAGTTGTGACCAGCAGATGATGCCAGCATACAACCTGAACAATGATTGCATCACTTGGATTACCAAAGACTTCGTTGAGCTTTCGCGTTCGCGATATCATTAACATCAGCCAGTCTGGCCATATATCAGAAAAATTCTGATCCAGAATCTCTTGCACATTCACCATCTGCTCACCCCTCATTACACCTCAGCCCTCTAAAACCTGAAGCAAAACTGTGTGTCTGGAAAGATAGATTACTCATTTTGTGCACTCAAATCGGGTAGCTGCACGGTTGTTTTTCTTTAAAACCATGAAAAACTGAAGCTCGGGGACGGCACTATGTGTGGCTGTGCGGGGAAGAATGGTGATGACAAAAGTCAGGTATGGTGATGAGCTGAAAGAGATCAACACCGGGCATATCTGGCGGGTTACCGGCCAGTCGCTAAAGGGCGGCCTGCCTCATTTCACGGTTACCTGCACACACCCCGGGCGACAAGACGCTGGCCTGGTTTTGTGCGAAAGTGGCTTGTTTATGCGGTTCACACATGCGGCACGGGACGGCGGCTCACACCCGTTTTCATTCCGGCGTATCGGCCAGCTGGTGCGGCCTTTCTCCGGCCGCTCTTAGTTGCGGCAAACGCTGGACCTCAGGTCTTTAGGGCAGGCTTTGGATACCCAAATAGACAAAGATAACCAGCACAATAATGATTGACCCCATCACCAGCTTTTGCAGTAAATTCATCTCCGGCCCCGCCCCTTATTATCTTTTTTTCATAAAACCATATCACGCCGACAGTATGGGCGGATATTGCCTCTGTCATCAAGCCTTGAGGGGATAAAAAAATCAGAACGGTTTTACTTTTCAAGCTTTGCAAACAGACCTAGACTGAACAGCGGTTGAACATGAACAAGACGCCCCCATGCCTGCTTACAAACTGACAGATGACGTAATTGACCAGTACAGCCGCGACGGTGTGGTCGTCCTGCGCGGCCTGTTTACAGATCAGATTGACCTTATCGCCGCCGCCATTGACCAGAATATGGCCAGCCCTGGGCCCTATGCGGCAGAAAACCTCAAGCCGGGCGAAGCCGGGCGGTTTTTTGATGATTACTGCAACTGGCAGCGGATACCGGAAATAAAGCAAGTTATCTATAGCTCAGAAGCCGGGCCGGTGGCGGCCGCGTTGATGCGTTCCCACAGCGCCCAGCTGTTTCATGATCATGTGCTGGTCAAAGAGCCGGGCACAGCCAAACCGACCCCCTGGCATCAGGACAGCCCCTATTATTTTGTTGAAGGCGAGCAGACACTCAGTTTCTGGATTCCGGTTGAACCGGTTGAGAACGCCACCTTGCGCTGCGTGAAAGGGTCTCATAAATGGGCAAAACCAGTGCTGCCGACCAGATGGTTGAAAGAAGATCAGTTCTACCCCGATTCCGATGCTTATAGGCCGGTTCCTGATCCCGATGCTGAGGCGATGCCGATTGCCGAATGGCCGCTTCAGCCCGGTGATGCGGTGGCGTTTGACTTCCGTATTTTGCATGGCGCGCGCGGCAATCACACTGAACGGCGCAGACGGGCCTTGTCTTTGCGCTTTGTGGGCGATGATGCGGTTTATTGCGTCCGCCCGGGCCGAACCTCACCCCCCTTCCCGGGTCATGATATGCAACCGGGCCAGAAGCTGCGTGAAGACTGGTTCCCTATTATCTGGCCGCAGAACTGATCAGCGGGTCTTGCCGCGATACAGTGCCGCCAGCCTCTTATCATAAGCGGCGGCAACAACATGGCGCCTGACTTTAAGTGTTGGCGTCATCTGGCTGTTATCTATTGTGAAATCTTCATCAGCTATCAGGAAATGACGAACCCGCTCAAACCCGGCTAGCCGAGCATTGGCCCGGCGCACGGCGGCGGCGAGTTGTTCTTCGGCGGCTGTATCAGGCAAGGTTTTCACCTCATCAGACGGCACGATTACGGCAACCAGATAGGGTCGTTTATCGCCATAAACCATCACTTGCGCGATTTCCGGCTCGACCGACAACTCCCCTTCAATACGGGTCGGGGCGATATTATCGCCGCCGGAATTGACAATCATATCCTTCTTGCGGCCGGTGATGGTGATATAGCCATCCTTATCAATCGCCGCCAGATCGCCGGTATGCAGCCAGCCGTCAATGATGGTCTCTGCTGTGGCCGCCTCATTGCGCCAATACCCTTTCATCAGGCACGCCCCTCTGGCCAGAAGCTCGCCATCCCCGGCCAGCTTGACCTCTACCCCGTCCACAGCCGGGCCAACCGTTTCAATGCGAATGCCGCCTGGCCGGTTGGCTGAAATCAGAGGCGAGGCTTCGGTCTGGCCATAGCCTTGCAGGATATTCACCCCCAGGCTGAGAAAGAAAGTCCCGATATCTGGGTTCAGCGCGGCCCCGCCAGACACAAAATAGGCCAGCCTGCCGCCAAATCTTTGCCTCACCTTCTGGCGCACCAGCCTCTCCAGCAGCTTATCCAGCAGCGCCTCACCCGCGCTCAGCCTCTCCCCGGTCAGCTTTTTGCGACCTAGCCGGACCGCCTGCCAGAACAGCTTTGCCGACAGCCCGCCCTTTGCTGTTACCCCTTTTGTGATGCGATCATGCAAGACCTCATATAAACGGGGTACCGCCGTCATCAAGCTCGGCCTGACCTCTGCCAGATTTGCGGAAATTTTATCCCGCCCCTCACAATACCAGACCTCTGCGGCTATCTGCACGGGCAGATGCAGGCCCGCGGTATGCTCATAAGCATGTGACAGCGGCAACAGGCTCAGGAAAACAGCGTTATCCTGCACACCGCCTTCTGCCAACAGGGTATAGGCTGCATCAATATTGGCTTGAATGGATTTAGGAGTCAGCAAAACGCCCTTTGGCCGCCCGCCGGTCCCTGAGGTATAGATAAGACAACACGGCTCATTCTCATCACCGTCATGAAGCACCTCATCCAGCCTCTCATCTTCCCCGGGCCTGGCGATAATCTCGGCCAGGCTGTGCAGGCGAAGACCAGACAAGACCACCCCGTCTGTCTGTGGCGGGTCCATAAGAATAGCATCTTTTATCGTGTCTTGTGCAGACAACACCTCTATCAGCGTATCGGCCACCTTACCGCCGGAACAAATCACAAGCCGGGCTTCGGAATGGCTGATGAGATAGGCGTGGTCATCTGCTGTATTCGTGGTATAGGCTGGCACCACCACACAGCCTGCCGCCATAATCGCCAGATCAGCCACCGCCCAGCTTACCCGGTTTTCCCCGCATAAGACGACATGATCGCCCGGCCGCAATCCCAACGCCGTCAGATACCGGGCCAGCCGCGTAATCTGGGCTTCTGTCTCAGCATAGCTAAAGCCGCGCCACGCCCCGTCTGTCTTCTCATAGAATAACGGCTTATCAGGGGTTCGTCTGGCCTGTTCGGCAAACCGTTTTACCAGATGTGCAGGCTGTCCTGAAAACGGGGTCAGCATGTCACTGGCGCCGCCTGCCGCGCAATAAGGTCTTTAGCCCGGATAAACGCGGCCAAACGGGCCTGCCCCCCCTCAAGCTGGGCAAAGGGCTGGGCCAGGTCCAGAACCGCGGCACAGCTGGTGGGCATATGAAAACAATCAGCTGTTACCTCATCATCAGCCAGACACCAGTTCAAGAACATGACCAGCCCGGGATTATGGGCAATCACAACCAGGCTCGTTACATCACGGTCAACCTGCCGTACCGCCTGGCCCATCTCAACAGGACCGCATTCATACAAGCTGTCAAGACAGCGCCACGCACAGTCTGGCCAGTGCGGGCGGGCCAAATCATAGGTTTGCTGCGTCCGCTTTGCTGATGAACATAGCACCAGGCTGCCGGCGTCAAGATACGGGGCCAGTTCTGCGGCAACAACCGGCAGCTCACGGCTGCCGCGCGCGGAAACCGGTCTGTCAAAATCAGATAACGCGCCTGAATCCCAGTCGGATTTAGCATGGCGCAGCAAGATAAGGCGGGGCATCGGACCTCTGTTGATGAAGTTAAATCTCAACGCTCTATTCTGCTGTGCAGCACGAAAAAAGCAAGCCCTGTTCATCTGCTCTCTGCTGATTTAGGCTTGTGAGGACGAACACAAACTTCGTATAGTACCGCTTAGACTGGCTCGCCACCGATCAACTTTCAAAAAGAATGAGTTTTCCCCATGCATCCCGCCTCTGACTTCAGCGCGCTTATCGGCAACACACCTCTCATCCGCCTGAACACCTTATCGGACCTGACCGGGTGTGAAATTTACGGCAAGGCTGAGTTTATGAACCCTGGCGGTTCGGTAAAAGACAGAGCGGCAAAGGCGATTATCGACCATGCTGAACAAACCGGCCAGCTGAAACCGGGCGGAACCATTGTTGAAGGCACAGCCGGCAACACCGGCATCAGCCTGACCTTGGTTGGCCGCGCCAGAGGCTATAAGTCTGTGATTGTGATGCCGGAAACCCAGAGCCAGGAAAAAAAGGATGTTTTGCGTGTCTGCGGGGCGGATTTGCGGCTGGTTCCGGCGGTTCCTTATCGCGACCCGAACAATTATGTGCGCTATTCCGAACGGCTGGCGAATGAGCTGGCAGAGACCACGCCTGAAGGGGTTATCTGGGCCAATCAGTTTGATAATGTGGCCAACCGTGACGGCCATTTTGCCACCACCGGCCCTGAATTCTGGGCGCAGACCGATGGCCGCATCAATGGGTTTATCTGTGCGGTTGGTTCTGGCGGCACGCTGGCGGGTACGGGCATGTATCTCAAATCGCGTCACAAGGATATCCAGATCGGTCTGGCTGACCCGATGGGCTCGGCCCTCTATCACCATTATGCGCATGGCAGCTTAAAGGCCGAAGGCGGCTCAGTCTCAGAAGGTATTGGCCAGGGCCGGATTACCGCCAATCTTGATGATGCGCCTGTGGATAGGGCCTATCAGATCAGCGATGCTGAAGCCCTGCCGATGATGTTTGAGCTGATGGAAAAAGAAGGGCTTTATCTGGGCGGATCAAGTGCCATTAATGTTGCCGGGGCATATCATATGGCAAAGGATATGGGTCCGGGGCATGTT
>CBFHLG010000035.1:0-7008 GCA_965656625.1 Puniceispirillaceae bacterium (SeqCode) | reverse complement strand
CTATCCAAAAATGCTGCGGTATCGGCAATCTGGTCCAGATAGTGACAGGTAAATGCGGCCGCAAAGGCATCTGCCATGCGCGGGGTAATCTCGCCAATAATCAACAGTCCGGGTTTCACGGCGCCTCTCCTGCTTGGTTTATCTGGTTGCCTTAAGCTTACAGATTATTTTGTTTCAGCAATTCAAGATAGATGGCGGAATGATCTGTATCCGCCCCGTCCATCTCTTCGACCAGTGTTGTATAGCGCTCCTGCATCTGCTCAGTCAGCGGCAGGATGAGCTCATGCTGGCCTGATTCTTCCAGCGCATTATTGATATCTTTCAGCTGCATTTTGGTCAGGCCGCCAGGTTCAAAATTGCCAGTGGTCATGCGCTCGCCATGCTGCTGCAGGATAACCGAATCAGCAAAACCGCCCTTCAGCGCCTCCCGGATGGCGGCTGGGTCAGCCCCGCCTTTTTCCGCCAGAAGCATAGCTTCTGCGACCACGCCGATGGTTACAGCAACAATCGTCTGATTGGCCAGTTTTGACAGCTGGCCTGCCCCGTCTGGCCCAACCCGAACCGGCCGGCCCATTGCTGATAAAGCCGGTACAGCGTCTTGATAAACCGCCTCATCACCGCCGGCCATAATTGCCAGACTTGCCGCTTCTGCGCCTTTGGTGCCGCCGGATACAGGGGCATCCAGATGGCGAAGCCCGCGCTCCCGCATCATCTTTGCATGCAGGCGCGCCTCGCGCGGTTTGATAGAGCTCATATCGATAAGCATGGCGCCCTGCATCATTGCCTCGGCAAGGCCGTCTGTGAAAAACAGATCATGGACGGTTGCCCCATCGCTTAACATGGTGATGACGATATCGGCTTCTGCAACCGCTTGCGCTGCGGTTTCGCAAACCTCTGCCCCGTCAGCCACAAGGGCCTGCGCCTTAGCCGGAGTGCGGTTCCAGGCGGCAACAGGGAACCCGGCTTTCAACAGGTTCCGCGCCATATGGCCACCCATCAGGCCAGTGCCCAGAAAGGCAATTTTTGCAAATGAAGACATGTTCACTATCCATCTATCTTAAAGGTTAATATGCCCTGTCTGTCTGACGCGGGGCTTATTTGTCCTGGCCGACAACTTGTTTCTGCTGGCCGAGGCCTTCAATCCAGACATCCATCACATCGCCGGCTTTCAGGTAAACAGGGTCAGGCTTCATGCCCATACCTACACCAGGAGGCGTGCCGGTTGAGATCACATCCCCCGGCTGCAATGTCATCATCTGCGAGAGATGCGAGATACATTCAGCAACCGTGAAAATCATGGTTGAGGTGTTGCCGGTCTGCATCCGCTGGCCATTCACATCCAGCCACATATCCAGGTTCTGCGGGTCTGCAATTTCATCAGCGGTCACCAGCCATGGGCCAATAGGCCCGAAGGTGTCACAGGATTTCCCCTTGGTCCACTGGCCGGTCAGCTTAGTCTGGAAATGACGCTCGGAGACATCATTAGAAACAAAATAACCGGCGACATAATCAAGCGCGTCTTCAACTGAAACATATTTACACGGCGTGCCGATAACCACGCCCAGTTCAACCTCCCAGTCGGTATGGGTTGACCCGCGTGGCAGCATCACCGCGTCATTCGCGCCCACCACAGCGGACGTGGCCTTCATGAACAAAATCGGATGTTCAGGTATCGCGGCCCCGGTTTCAGCGGCATGGTCTGAATAATTCAGACCGATACACATAAACTTACCAATACCGCCAACACACGCCCCAAGCCGGGGAGAGCCGCCCACTTCAGGCAGGCTGCCGGCGTCAATCGCGCTTAGCGTCTTCAGGCTGTCCTTGGACAGGGCCGCGCCGTCAATATCACTGATATGTGCAGACAAGTCACGCAAAGTGCCGTTGCCATCGATCATGCCGGGCTTTTCCTGGCCCATCTCACCAAACCGTACCAGTTTCATCTCTTCTCTCCTCAATCTTGTGCTTGTCTGGGCGTTAACCGTAGCCGGAAACACCTTAGTGATTATCGCGTGGCACACCTTTGGTGCGGGCAATGGATTTATAGTCAGGAGCATCGCGCAGCACCATGCCTTCTGAGAACGGTGTCACCATTTCACGGAAATATTGCTGCCATGGGCTCTGGCTGTCTGGTGAGGCAAAACCGCCTTGTGCGGCCAGCTCATCCCGCCGTGCCGCCAGCTCATCATCGCTGATCAGGATATCGGCGGTGCATTTATTCATATCAATACGAAGACGATCACCGGATCGCAACAGGGCCAGGCCGCCGCCTGCTGCCGCCTCTGGTGAGGCGTTCAAAATGGATGGTGAGCCTGAGGTCCCGGACTGCCGGCCATCGCCGATACACGGCAGTTCAGAAACGCCTTGCTTAATCAGATAGGCAGGTGGGCGCATATTCACCACCTCTGCCCCGCCGGGGTAACCGATTGGTCCTGCCCCCCGCATCACCAAGATGGAATTTGCGTCCATATTCAGGCTTTCATCATCAATGCGCTTGTGGAAATCCTCTGGCCCGTCAAACACGAAGGCTGTGCCTTCAAACGCGTTCAGATCATCTGGATTGGACAGATAGCGATCTGCAAAAGACGGGCTGATAACACTGGTCTTCATAATCGCACTGTCAAACAGATTGCCTTTCAGATTGATAAAGCCGGCCGCCTGTTTCATCGGCTTGTCGACAGAGAAAATCACATCTGTGTTTTTAATCTTTGCTTCAGCACAGTTCTGGCCGATAGCCTGACCGTTTGCGGTAACAGCATCTGGATGCGGCAATAAATTATGGCGCATCATCTCGGCGATGACCGCTGGCACACCGCCGGCACGGTGATAATCTTCGCCCAGATATTCACCAGCGGGCTGAAGATTGACCAGCAGCGGAATCTGATGACCAACAGCCTGCCAATCATCATTGTCCAACGGCACACCCAGGTGCCGTGCGATTGCGTTCAGGTGGATAGGCGCGTTGGTTGACCCGCCGATGGCAGAGTTCACCGCTATCGCGTTTTCAAAGGCTTGCCGTGTCATGATGTCTGACGGTTTCAGATCATCCCAGACCATATCCACAATACGGGACCCGGTTTCGTAGGAAATCTGGCCGCGCTCACGGTAAGGGGCGGGAATTGCGGCTGAACCCGGCAGTTGCATGCCCAGTGCTTCAGCAAGCGAGTTCATGGTCGTTGCTGTGCCCATGGTGTTGCAATAGCCGGTTGACGGGGTGGATGAGGTGACCAGGTCCAAAAACCCGTCATCATCAATCTCGCCTGCCGCCATCAACTGCCGGGCTTTCCAGACAATCGTTCCAGAGCCGGTCCGCTCGCCGTCATGCCAGCCGTTCAGCATTGGCCCGACAGACAGCGCGATCGCCGGAATATCCACAGTTGCGGCTGCCATCAGCAAGGCTGGTGTGGTCTTATCACAGCCGATCATCAGAACCACGCCATCAATAGGATAGCCATACAGGCTTTCCACAAGGCTGAGATAGGCCAGGTTTCTGTCCAGCATCGCGGTCGGCCGCTTGCCTGTTTCCTGGATCGGGTGAACCGGAATTTCCATCGGCACGCCGCCAGCAGCAATAATGCCGTCCCGTACCCGCTTTGCCAGCTCCAGGTGATGCCGATTACAGGGCGATAAATCAGACCCGGTCTGGGCAATACCGATAATTGGCTTGCCGGCCCGAAGCTCATCTCTGGTCAGCCCGTAATTCAGATAACGTTCTGTGTATAACGCTGTCATCTCCGCATCTTCCGGGTTATTGAACCAGAGCCGGGAACGCAGGTTTTCAGGTTTGATTTTACGGTCTGCCATTACACTTCCTATTCAAGTCTAAACGGTGATTATCACTACTTTATTCAGCGCATCATCTGGCTTATCAGCCTGACCAACCGCCGTCAATGACATGCGCCTGTCCGGTGATAAAGGCGCTTTCATCAGAGGCGAGATACACAACAAGTGCGGCGATCTCTTCGGGCTGGGCAATGCGGCCCATCGGCTGGCGGGCAACAAAGGCTTTCATTGCCGCCTCATAATCACCTGTGGCGCGCAGCCGGTCATGTAAAGACGGGCTGTCAACTGTGCCCGGGCAGATGGCATTACATCTGATGCCGGTGGTGATGTAATCATTGGCAACTGACTTTGTCAGCCCCAGAACGGCGGCTTTGCTGGTCCCATAGATGAACCTGTTCGGTGCCCCGATGATAGAGGACAAAGCAGACGACATGTTGATGATGGACCCTGTGCCCCTCTCCAGCATACCGGGCAGGGCCGCGCGGATGGTCCGGAACATCGATCTGACATTCAGATCAAACGCAAAGTCCCATTCTTCATCAGTGGCGTCCATAATGGTGCCGTGATGCACAAAGCCGGCACAGTTGAACAGAATATCCGGCCCGGCTTTAGCCAGGCCCTCCTTCACCGATGCCGTATTTGTCGCATCCATCTCAAAAACCTCAATATTGCCATGCCCGACATTGTTCAATGAGGCCAGCGTATCAGCGTTGATATCGGTTGCGAACACACGCGCCCCTTCATTGGCCATAGCCAGGGCAGACGCCCGCCCGATCCCTTGACCGGCTGCGGTAACCAATGCTGTTTTGCCGTTTAGCCGTTGTCCGGCAGGTGATGCGACCATAATCTTGTATCCTCTTCACTCTTTTTCGGCGTTTTTATCAGTCAAGTTGACTAATCCTGTCCAGTGCGGAATAAATTTCTATTATGACGCCGATCGTCTGAAATATAATGACAGATTGCGGTAAATTGAAAACAGTAATTCGTTAAGCAAACGTATATTTGGCAAATTAAAAGGGAAGATAAATGCGTGTATTGATTATGGGTGCTGCGGGGATGGTTGGCCAGAAATTGCTGAACCGAATTCTGTCCGGACAATCAGGGATGGCCCCTGTTTCTGAGATGTATCTGCATGATATTGTCTCTGCGCATGTGCCGGCAGGTGCCCCCAACTGCACTGTTCTGGTCGGTAATGTGGCTGACCCGGCAGAGGCCCAGAAGCTGGCCGACCTGAAACCTGATCTGATTTTCCATCTGGCCTCTATCGTGTCCGGGGAAGCTGAGCTTGAATTTGAAAAGGGCTGGCAGATCAATATGTCCGGGGCCTGGAGCCTGCTGGAAGCTTTAAGACGACATCATGAGGAAAGCGGCGGGGCTTACCGGCCGAAGATCATCTTCACTTCATCTATCGCGGTGTTCGGTGCGCCGTTTCCTGAAAAAATTGCGGATGATTTTTTCTGCACGCCGCAAACCTCATACGGGGCACAGAAATCTATTGTTGAGCTGCTGCTGTCTGATTACAGCCGCAAAGGCTTTGTTGACGCTTTGTCTATCCGCCTGCCGACCATTTGCGTTCGTCCCGGCAAGCCAAATCTGGCGGCTTCATCTTTCTTCTCTGGCATTATCCGAGAGCCTTTGAACGGCGTGGAGGCTATTCTGCCGGTCAGTGATGAGGTCCGGCACTGGCATGCCTCACCACGGTCTGCGGCCCGGTTTTTGACCCATGCGGCCTGTCTTGATCTGGCCCCGTTGGGCAGTCGGCGCGCGCTGAATATGCCGGGTGTATCCTGTACTGTGGCAGAACAGATCGAGGCGTTGCGATCGGTTGCCGGAAATGATGTGGTCAAGCTTATTAAACCTGAACTTGATGACCGGATTGTGAAAATCGTTGCTGGCTGGCCCCGCGATTTTGACCCTCAGCGGGCGCGCGGCTTAGGTTTTGAAAGTGAGCAGAATTTTGAGCAGATCATCCGCATTTATCTTGAGGACGATCTGCCGGCGGCGTCAGCTTGAGGCCTCTTCGCCGGAGAGATGCCCTTATGCGGCGCGGAGGGGCTTAACGGCCCATCCAGCCGCCATCCACGGTTAGAATTTCGCCATTGACGTAATCCGATGCGCCAGAGGCCAGAAACACCACGGGCCCTGCAAAATCCTCAGGTGTGCCCCAGCGTCCCTGGGGAATGCGCTCAAGAATAGACTGATACCGGGCTTCATCATTGCGCAGGGCTTCGGTGTTGTCGGTGGCAATATAGCCAGGCGCGATGGCATTCACATTCACGCCCTTGGACGCCCATTCATTGGCCAGCGCTTTGGTCAACTGGCCGATACCGCCCTTAGAGGCAGAATAGCCCGGCACGGTGATGCCGCCCTGGAAGGTTAGCAATGAGGCTGTGAAGATGATTTTGCCAGATCCTCTGGCGATCATGCCTTTGCCCATTTCACGGCTGAGCAAGAACTGTGCAGACAGATTGACCTCTATCACCTCATCCCACCAGTCACTCGGGTGTTCGGCGGCAGGTTTGCGCTTGATGGTACCTGCATTATTGACCAGAATATCGGGCACAATTCCGGCGCTGTGAATTTGTTCGATAAAGCTGTTCAGGGCGGTGCGGTCAGAAAAATCACAACGATAGCCGGTAAAATGGCGGCCATAGGCGGTGACGGCCTGTTCAACCGCGCTGCCTTCAGCTTCCAGCGACGCGCTGACCCCGATGATATCTGCACCTGCCGCCGCCAGGGCTTCTGCCATGCCGCGGCCAATGCCACGTTTGCACCCTGTGACCAGAGCGGTTTTTCCGGTTAAATCAAATAGTTTTTCGACTGACATGGCATTCAGGCTCCCACTTTAATCAGGCTTTTCAGGGCGGTTGGGCTGGCATCAAGTGATTCAAACGCACCTTGAATATCGCTCAGCGGGCTGACATCGGTAATAACGGTATCGGCATCCACCCCGCCGGATGTGATCATCAAGATGGCCTTTTCATAATCTTCTTTTTCATACACCCGGACACCGATCAGCTCCAGCTCGCGCCAGAAAAAGCGGAACATATCAATTTCGGGTTTCTGGGCATGAATGGCGACCATAACAATGCGGCCCTTGGTGGCTGCACAATCTGTCATCGCATCGATCCCTGGTTGCGTGCCGGACACTTCAAACACCACATCTGCGCCTTTGTCGTTGGTGCGCGCATTCACCGCCTCTGCCAGGTCGGTCTGTTTCGGATT
>CBFHLG010000034.1:4239-7149 GCA_965656625.1 Puniceispirillaceae bacterium (SeqCode) | reverse complement strand
TGAGGTCAGCCTGCCGTCTGGCCAGTCGCTGTCTTTCGCGGCGGCGGCACAGGCCTGTTATGAGGGGCGTATATCGCTGTCAGCGACAGGCTTTTATGCCACCCCCGACATTCACTGGGATGATGTCAGCCTGACCGGTTCGCCTTATTATTATTTTGCTTACGGGGTCGCGCTATGTGAGGTGGCGGTCGATACGCTGACAGGCGAAAGCCGGATTATCCGTGCTGATATTCTGCATGATGCCGGTCATTCACTTAACCCGGCTCTGGATAAAGGCCAGATAGAAGGCGGCTTTGTTCAGGGGGCCGGCTGGCTGACCACAGAAGAGCTGGTCTATGACAAAGACGGGGCCCTGCTGACGCATGCGCCCTCCACCTACAAGATACCGGCCTGTTCAGACCGGCCCTATCGGCTCAACATCGACCTTTATGAAGGGGATGGCAACCGGTCCGAGACTATCCATAGATCAAAAGCCGTGGGGGAGCCGCCCTTAATGCTGGGGATATCCGTGTTCCTTGCCCTTGCCGATGCGCTGAAGGGGGTGGGGCGCGATAACAGCTACCCTGAGATAAACGCGCCCGCCACCGCCGAGCGGGTGCTGATGGCAATTCAGGCCCACCTGAAATGACCAGAAAAGATAACCAGAAAAAAATCAGTAAGGCCGCGTCATGACTATCAGCCCGCGTCGGCATAACTGGGCACAGGACGTGCTGTCCGGGTCTGGCGGCGCGCCTGTCTGCCTGGTTGTGGTGGTAGATGTGAAAGGCTCTGCCCCGCGCGAGACAGGGGCGGTGATGGTGGTTTTCGCCGATTATATCAGAGGCAGTATCGGCGGCGGTGAGCTGGAATATCAGGCCATGGAAACCGCCCGCTCTCACCAACCGAAAGCCGGGTTTGAACGCCAGCTCCGCTCATATCCGCTGGGCCCGGCCTTAGGGCAATGTTGCGGCGGCCATGTCAAGCTGATGTTTGAATGGTACAGCCCGAAAAGCCCGGCTGTGTTGAAAGAGCTGGCCAGCCGCAGTGATGGTTTCAGCCTGCATCACACCGCAAGCCAAGCGCTGCCGACTGCCCTGGATAAGAGGCCAGATAAAGTCGGTGAAGGGGGGTGTCTGCTGGCGCTGACAGACCGGGTTTGTGATGTGTTTATCTATGGGGCCGGACATGTCGGCCGGGCCGTTGTAGAGCTTGCCCACCATCTGAGCTGTCAGATTTACTGGGTGGATGTTGATGAGGACCGCTATCCTGAGGCCATACCGCCAGAGGTGATAAAGCTGCCTGCCCGCAGCCCGCAGACCATCGCCGCCCGCGCCCCGGCCGAAGCGATACATCTGGTAATGAGCTATTCTCACCAGCTTGATTATGACATTGTCGCTGTGCTTTTAGGCTCTGGCCACTTTGCCAAATGCGGGCTGATCGGTTCTGCAACCAAGGCCGCCCGCTTTAAAAGCCGCCTGCAGAACAGCGGCATAAGCCTGGACAGGATTGACCAGCTGGTCTGTCCCATCGGGCTGCAGGAAGTAACCGGAAAAGCCCCGCTTCAGGTTGCCCTGTCTGTGACCGCCCAACTGTCCAACTGGCTGGATCAAGAACGGCCTGAATAACACCCCAACAGAGAACAGACACAAAAAAAACCCCTGCACCCGATAAAGGGGGTACAGAGGCTGTAAAAGATTTTTTTAAGTGATGTGCCCGGCTTAATCGGTCTTTGGCATTTGGGGCAGCACCAGATTCAGCACAATCGCCAACACCGCGGCGGGCAACAGCCCTGATGTCATCAACACCTTTGCGGTACCAGACAGATGCTGCAATGCAGACGGTTCAAGCTGAAGCCCGAGACCCACCGACAGCGATACTGCAAAAATCATCAAGGCCCGCCGATCCCATTTGACCTGCGAGAGGATGGACACACCAGCTGCGGCAACCATCCCGAACATGACGATTACGCCGCCGCCCAGAACCTCAATCGGCACGGTTGATATTGCGGCACCAATTTTCGGAAACAGACCAGCGATAATCAGGATGACCGCACCAATAGACACAACATTCCGGCTCATCACACCGGTCATTGCGACCAGGCCCACATTCTGGCTGAAGGAGGTGTTTGGCAGACCGCCAAACAGGCCGGCCACCGCAGTGCCCACACCATCAGCATAGGTCGCGCCCTGAATTTCATCATCAGTAGCTTCACGGCCAGCCCCGCCTCTGGTGATCCCAGAGACATCACCCACCGTTTCCACAGCCGAAATAAAGGCTATCGCACACATACCGATAATCGCGGCAGCGGTAAATTCAATGCCGAAATGTAACGGCATGGGAAGCTGGAACACCCGGGCATTGCCGATATTGCCAAAATTGACCATGCCCATCGACAGCGCAACAAGATAACCGGCCAGCATGCCAATGAGAACCGCCCCGGCAGAGACAATCCCACGGGTGAAAAACTTAACCCCGAGCGAGACCACAATAACCACACCGGCAACCGTCCAGTTCTGCAGGCTGCCAAATTCAGGCTTACCCATGGCCGGCACCCCGCCAGCGGCATATTGGATGCCCACCTTGATCAGATACAGACCGATCATCAGCACAACAAGGCCAGTGACCAGAGGCGGCAGGGCAAAGCGGATTTTCTTGATGAAAGTACCCAGGAAAATATGGAACAGACCGCCAACAAGAACCCCGCCCATGACCGCAGCCATAGCGTCAACCCCTTTGCCCGCCACCAGCGGCACCATAATCGGCACAAATGCAAAGCTGGTGCCCTGCACCACAGGCAGGCGCGCGCCAACAGGCCCCATGCCGATGGTCTGGATCAAGGTGGCGATGCCCGCAAAGACCATGCTCATCTGGATCATATAGATCATCATCGGGAAATCAGGAGAGTTTGAGCCGAACCCGAACCCGGCGGCT
>CBFHLG010000034.1:1198-4141 GCA_965656625.1 Puniceispirillaceae bacterium (SeqCode) | reverse complement strand
TCCGGCAACAATAATCGCTGGTGTCACATTAGAGATAAACATCGCCATGATATGCTGCAGACCCAGCGGAATCGCATGCACCATAGGCGGTGTATAGTTCGGATCCGCCAGCTGTTCTGGCGTTCCTATCGATGTTTGTGTCGACATGAAATAGTCCCCCTTAGACTAAGTTGACCAACCGGAATATGGTCTGCGCCAAAGCCATCAAACATAAACATAGTTACGCTGTAATCACATAAGCCTCATCAAACCAGTATTCCTCGAGATTTGCCCCCGGGCCGACCCTGTCAATGACAGCAAACCGGCCGGGCGCGGCTAGGGGTGTGAGAACGCCATGCCAGACATTCGCATGATAATTCACACCCACATTCGGTTCAGTTAAAAACGCCGCCGGTTCAGCCGGACGGCCGTTATCATCCTCAGCAACAATGACCAGAAACGACGACGCCGTCATCGGCAGAAAGGCCTGCGATCCGAGCGGATGCCGTTCCATCATTTCCAGACGGTAGGGCAGCTGGCGCGGGGCCGCATCAAACAGGCTGATGCCAGCGCGGCCATCATGGTGAACCAGCTTCGCGCGATCATGATAGCGGCCACACAGACCCTGATTAATCAGCTTGTCCGGCTGTCCAGAGAAGTCAAGCACATCGCCGAAAGCAGCAAAGCCGGCCGCCGTCAAGGGCTGTGTCTTGATCTGTTTCGGCATGTTCACAAATCCAGCCTGGCATGCCGGTTCACATCTTTATACAAAAGATAGCGAAACGGTTCCGGCCCGCCCGCATAACAGGCCTGAGGGCAGAACGCCCGCAGCCACATATAATCACCGGCCTCTACCTCTACCCAGTTCTGATTGAGATGGTAGACCGCCTTGCCCTGCAGCACATATAAACCATGTTCCATCACATGGGTTTCGGCAAACGGGATCACGCCGCCGGGCTGGAAGGTCACAATATTGACATGCATGTCATGACGCAGATCAGACGGGTCAACAAACCGGCTGGTGGCCCAGACCCCGTTCGTATCGGGCATAGGGGTCAGGGCGGTGTCCTGATCAGACGTCACAAAGGGTTCTGGCCGGTCAAGCCCGTCAACCGCCTGATAGCGTTTACGAATCCAGTGAAACCGGCAGGGCTGGGCAGTGTTGTTCAGAGCTGACCAGGCTGTTCCGGCCGGAATATAGGCATAGCCGCCTTCATCCATCTGATGGACCTTGCCCTCAATCTTCAGGTGCAACTGGCCAGAAACAATAAATAAAACGGACTGGGCCCCGGCATCTGTTTCAGGCTGTTCTGAACCGCCGCCCGCGCCCACCTCCATGATGTAATGAGAGAAGGTTTCGGCAAAGCCCGTCAGCGGGCGCGCCAGAACCCACAGACGGGTCTGCACCCAGAACGGCAGATAGCTGGTGGTAATATCGCTCATCGTGCCTTTCGGCATAAAGGCATAAGCGGTTGTGAAGACAGCTCTGTCAGACAGCAGTTGCGACTGCGGCGGCAGACCGCCATGCGGGGCATAATAGGGGGGTGAACTCATCTCAGCCTTATGTCCGGTTTATCTGCCTGTTGGATGTGTGTTTTGGTCAAATAAATCATCCACTCTCAATCGTGCTATTTTTTCAACCTGTTGGCAAGCCTCAGCGAATTCCTGTTCCTGTGTGTTGTTCAGTCTCTGTTCAAAAATCTGTTTAATTTCAGGGGCAGACAGCCCCTTCACAGCCAGAATGAAGGGAAAGGGAAATTTTTGCTTATAGGCGTCATTCAGCTGGGTGAATTCGGCTTGTTCTGCCTCAGACAAGGCATCCAGCCCGGCAGAGGCCTGTTCCGTGGTGGAGGCGGCGGTCAGCCGTTTTGCCTTGGCCAGCTTGCCGGCAAGGTCAGGGTGCGCGTTCAACACGCCAAGACGCTGTTCCGGAGACGCAGACCGGAACGCGACGGTGAGCGCTGTATGCAGACCAGTCGGCGTATCCATCGCCGGGCTGCGTTCGCCGTCAAAAGCCTGCTCGGCAATGAAGGGCGAATGTTCATAAACAGACCCCAGAAGAGAGACAAATTCGCGGCGGTCAAGCAGGGACGGCCGAAAGCCCGGCTGGTAGGGATAGGCCGCCTGCCAGCAGGTCGCAATATCAAGGCGGGTGGCAAACCAAACACCGGTTTTCTTTGCCGCGTAATCCACAAACGCCTTTAACGCCTGAAGACGGCCAGGTCGGCCCGCCAGACGACAATGCAAGCCGATGGACATCATCCGGGCCTTACCCGAACAGCCTTCTTCATAAAGTCCGTCAAACGTGTCTTTCAGATAGTCATAAAACTGCTGGCCTGAATTAAAGCCCTGCGGCGTGGCAAACCGCATGTCATTTGCATCCAGCGTGTAGGGGACCATTAATTGCGGGCCGGAAGGGGTATCTTGATAATAGGGCAGATCATCTGCATAGCTGTCCGCCTGATAGGTGCAAATCCCCTGTTCAGCCACCAGATCAACAGTGGCCTGTGAACAGCGACCGGTGTACCAGCCCTTCGGTTTCTCGCCAACCACCGCCTCATGCAGCCGGATCGCCTCTTTGATTTCGGCCCGTTCTTCATCGGCGGTATGATCTTTATAATCAATCCATTTCAGTCCATGCGAGGCAATTTCCCAGCCCGCCTGCTGCATCGCCGCGACCTGTTCCGGGGCCCGGGCCAGGGCTGTGGCCACGCCAAACACAGTGACCGGTATCGCGCGCGAGGTAAACAGATCATGCAAACGCCAGAAGCCGCTACGGGCACCATATTCATAGATCGATTCCATGTTCCAATGCCGCTGGCCAGGCCAGGCCGCCGCGCCGACAATTTCAGACAGAAACGCTTCTGATTCAGCATCGCCATGCAACAGGCAGCGCTCGCCACCTTCTTCATAATTCACCACGAACTGAACCGCCAGTTTTGCCTCATCAGGCCAGGGCGGGGC
>CBFHLG010000034.1:0-1100 GCA_965656625.1 Puniceispirillaceae bacterium (SeqCode) | reverse complement strand
ACAGGCAGCGCTCGCCACCTTCTTCATAATTCACCACGAACTGAACCGCCAGTTTTGCCTCATCAGGCCAGGGCGGGGCAGGAACAACGCGGCCATAACCTGTCATATTTCGCGGATAATACGTCATGTTTATTGTCTGTTATCCCTCTTGGTCGGGGGTAATGATGTCACCACAACACATTGAGACAGACCGTGGCCCGTCAATCAAGAAAAAGATAGAAACCAATTCTGAAAAGCAGTTTAATGAAAAACAGACTAACGCGGCAGCCAAGGATATCAGCCATGTCATCAGGTTTCCTGACAACCCATGTTTTGGATACAGCACGGGGTGTGCCGGCTTCTGGCCTGGCGATAAGCCTGTTCAAGGCAGAAGAGGGGGGCTTCGTGCTGATCAGTACAGCCGCCACCAATGAGGACGGGCGCACCGACAGCCCGATCCTGCCAGCCGCAGACTTTCAGGCCGGGCAGTACAGGCTGGTGTTTCATGCCGGGGCGTATCTGGATCGTCATTTCACAGACCTGCCAGAACCGAAATTCCTGTCTGATATTCCAATCGATTTTGCCATGGCTGATGCCACCTCACACTATCATGTGCCGTTACTGTTGTCCCCGTTCGGCTATTCCACCTATCGCGGCAGCTAGACAAGAGGAGCGGTTATGGAGGCAGAGCTGATTTATCTTGTCGCGCTTGACTGGGCAGAATTTGCCTTGCGCTGGTTGCATGTCATCACCGCCATTGCCTGGATTGGGTCATCTTTTTATTTCATCGCGCTTGACCTTGGCCTGCGCAAAGACAAACCCCTTCCAGACGGGGTACATGGCGAGGAATGGCAGGTACATGGCGGCGGCTTTTATCATATCCAGAAATATCTGGTCGCCCCGGCTGCCCTGCCCGAACATCTGACCTGGTTCAAGTGGGAATCCTATGCAACCTGGCTGTCCGGCTTTGCCCTCATGGTGGTGGTTTATTATCTGGGTGCCGATTTCTATCTGGTTGATCTGGATAAGGCTGAGATGCCGATCTGGGCCGCTATCGCGATCTCGCTCGGCGTGCTGGCAATAGGCTGGGTTGGCTATGATGGGTTGTGCAAATCACCGCT
>CBFHLG010000033.1:0-8310 GCA_965656625.1 Puniceispirillaceae bacterium (SeqCode) | reverse complement strand
ATCGGTGTTAATGGCGGGTCATTGGAAAAACATCTGCTGGAAAAATACGCTGAACCCTGCCCGGAAGCTTTGGTTGAGTCCGCGCTTGAACATGCCCGCCACCTGCAGGAGCTTGATTTTCATGAGTTCAAGATTTCGGTAAAGGCTTCAGATGTGTTTTTGGCGGTTGCCGCTTACCAGCAGCTTTCTGAAGCGATTGACTGCCCGCTTCATATTGGCATTACCGAAGCTGGTGGGCTGCGTGCCGGTACGGTGAAATCTTCTATCGGTCTTGGCAATCTGCTCTGGGCGGGTATTGGTGATACCATCAGGGTGTCGTTGTCGGCGGATCCGGCAGAAGAGGTCAGGGTTGCCTATGAGATGCTGAAATCCCTTGGCTTGCGGCGGCGCGGCGTTACCGTTATCTCTTGTCCGTCCTGTGCCCGTCAGCAGTTTGATGTGATCAAAACAGTACAGGAAATTGAAGATCGGCTGGCCCATGTCAACAAGCCGTTGACGGTATCTATTATCGGCTGTGTGGTGAACGGGCCGGGTGAGGCGAGAGAGACAGATATCGGGCTGACCGGCGGCGGCAAGGACAACCATCAGGTCTATATCTCTGGTCTGGCCCATCACCGGCTGACCAATGATGATATTGTTGAACATGTTGTCAGCCTGGTGGAAACCCATGTTGAGCAGATGGACAAATCTGCTGAAAACTAGCCCTTATCTTTATCTCTAAGGCCTGCTTGCACAGGTGGCAGGTGGGTGGCCTGTGGCCAGCCAGACCACGAATAAGGAAGACGAAAAATGGATTTGATTCAGCCTGTCAGGGGCACTGCAGATTTACTTCCCGCGGATAAAGCCCGGCATAATCACGTCATCGCAACAGCCTTGGCGGTGGCGGCCCGGTCTGGCTTTCAGGATATGGCCACACCGATATTTGAATTTACCGAGGTGTTTGCACGCCCCCTGGGCGCGGCTTCAGATGTGGTCTCAAAAGAAACCTACAGCTTTGAAGATCGCGGCGGGGCCGGGCTGACCCTGCGCCCCGAAGGGACCGCCTCTGCCATGCGGGCCGTGATCGCGAACGGGCTGACCCAGTCGCTGCCTTTGCGCTGGTTTTATGCTGGCCCGATGTTCCGGTATGAACGCCCGCAAAAAGGCCGTATGCGCCAGTTCCATCAGTTCGGGTGTGAACTTATCGGCCCCGCCAGCCCGCTTGGGGATGCTGAAATTATCGCGCTGGGCGCACAGATACTTGATGAATTGGGCGTGCTGTCGCAGACCAAATTGCATCTGAACTCGCTTGGTGATCAGCCCAGCCGCCTTGCTTATCGCCAGGCCCTTATCGATTATCTGAACCTTTATAAGGACCAGCTCTCTGAAGACAGTCAGCGCCGCCTGGAGACCAATCCGTTGCGGATTCTGGATTCGAAATCTGAGGCGGACCGCGCCATCCTCAGCGATGCCCCGCGCCTGCCTGCCTATCTCAGCGATGCGGCCAAGGCCCATTTCGACAGCGTTGCGGCCTGTCTTGATAAGGCCGGGATCAGCTTTATACAGGACCCGCTTCTGGTCAGGGGCCTTGATTATTATGCCCATACCGCGTTTGAATTTATCACTGACGCGCTGGGGGCCCAAGGCACGGTTCTGGGCGGCGGGCGGTATGATGGTCTGTCTGAAACGCTGGGCGGCCCGCCTTTGCCGGCGGTCGGGTTTGCCGCTGGTGTTGAACGGCTGGCCCTGCTGGTGGACGACCAGCCCGCCCCTGCACCTGATCTGGCCCTGCTGGCGGCAGACCCTGAGGCAGAGGCCCAGGCCTTTGCGTTGGCATCGTCCCTGCGCTCTGCTGGTCTGTCTTGTGTGATGCTGTTAAGCGGCAATATGGGCAAGAAAATGAAGGCGGCGAATAAGCTGGCATGTGCGTTCGTGGTGATTGCCGGATCTGATGAGCTGGGCCGCGGGGCGGTCAGCGTGCGCCGGATGGCTGACGGTGAGCAGACCGAAATACAGCATGATGAGCTGGTCGCCTGGCTGCATGATCAGCTGGCTGAAACCAAGGGCGATGCGGCCCGGAAAGGGTCCTGAAGATGAGCCTTGAGACCAACATGGACAGGGTTCTGGCCCGGCGTCAGGAAATTGAAGGCAAGCTGGCAGAATCGGGCGCGCTGTCGGCAGATCAGCTGACCCAGCTATCGCGTGAACTTGCTGAGGTCAGGCCGGTTGCCGAGCAGGTGGAACTTGTGCGCCAACTGGCCGCCGGTCTGCAGGATGCCCGCCAGATGGCCGAAGAAGAAACCGACAGCGAACTGGTGGAAATGGCGCAGGCCGAAACTGAGGAGTTGAGCCAGAAGCTCGCCGAAGAAGAACAGGCGCTCAAGCTGTTGTTGCTGCCCAAAGATACTGATGATGCCCGGAACGCTATTCTGGAAGTACGGGCCGGAACCGGCGGTGAGGAAGCCGCGCTGTTTGCGTCTGATCTGTTTGGCATGTATCAGCGATTTGCTGCCAAATATGGCTGGCGGTTTGAGGTGATGGAAGTCTCTGAGACCGGCATCGGCGGCTATAAAGAAGCCACGGCGAATATTTCCGGACAGGATGTGTTTGCGCGGCTGAAGTTCGAGTCTGGTGTGCACCGGGTCCAGCGCGTCCCCGAAACAGAGACTGGCGGGCGTATCCATACCTCGGCGGCAACGGTTGCTGTTCTGCCCGAAGCCCAGGATGTCGATATCAACATCAACGAAAGCGATCTGAGGGTGGATGTGTTTCGCGCGTCAGGTCCGGGCGGCCAGTCGGTCAATACCACTGATTCGGCCGTCCGCATCACCCACCTGCCGACCGGCATCATTGTCAGCCAGCAGGATGAAAAATCACAGCATAAGAACCGTGCCAAGGCGATGAAGATTTTGCGCGCCCGGCTGTATGATGCGGAACGGGCCCGCCAGCAGGCTGAACGGGCGGCCTCGCGCAAGGGCCAGGTCGGCTCAGGGGATCGCTCAGAGCGCATCAGAACCTATAATTTTCCGCAAGGCCGGGTAACCGATCACCGGATTAACCTGACGCTTTATAAGCTGGATAAAATCCTGGCTGGTGAAGCGTTAGAAGAAATGGTGGATGCGCTGGCCGCCGAAGATCAGGCCGCCCGTCTGGCTGAAGGCCAGAATGGCACTTAAAAGGGCACAAGCGTAAATGAGCAGAGCGCTTTTATGAGGATGAAACGGTTATGACCGGCTCGGCGCGCGATCAGCTGCGGGTCATCAAAGCCCGGCTGGACGGCGGCAGTCATTTAGATGCACGCTGGCTGCTGGGGCTCGCCCTTGGCCGTGACGGGCCGGTGTTCGGTCATGAAACGGTTCTGCTGACCACCGCACAGCACGCTCTGCTGGACCAGCTGATTGACCAGCGTAAGGGCGGCTATCCTGTCAGCCGGATGCGGGGCAAACGCGAATTTTACGCGCTCACCTTCTATCTGAATGCGGCTACCCTTGATCCGCGCCCGGACAGTGAATGTCTGGTTGATGAGGCGATTGCCTATGCGCGGTCGTCTGCACCTGCTGGCCAGCCGCTTCGCTGTCTTGATCTGGGCACCGGGACCGGCTGTCTTTTGCTCAGCCTGTTGTATCACCTGCCAGACGCGACCGGTCTGGGTGTGGATCTGGCCCCGGGCGCGGTTGCTCAGGCCAGGGCCAACGCGGCCCATCTTGGCCTCAGCCGCAGAGCCCGATTTATCTGCAGTCACTGGCTGACGGCGGTTGCGGGCCGGTTTGATCTCATCCTGGCAAACCCGCCTTATATTGGTGAGCGCGATAACACGCTCGCCCGTGATGTGGCTGACCATGATCCGGCTCTGGCCTTGTTTGCTGGCCCGGACGGCCTCGCCGCCTATGCAGAATTGTTGGGGCAGATCCCCGGCGCGCTCACAGACAGCGGCCGCCTGTTTCTGGAAATCGGGGCCGAACAGGCAGAGGCCGTCACCGCTCTGGCTGAGGCCGCTGGCCTTCACCGCTGCGCCCTTGTCACTGACCTTGCCGGTAGGGACAGATGTTTAATTCTACAGAAAAAATAACGATTTTCCTTGCCTTTGCCTTCAGAACAGGGCAAAACCGTGTGGTGTGCAGGTGGCCGTATGAAGGGCCCCGCTACCATGTTTCCGAAAGATAACAATAATCACTAGTTTCAGTACCAACTGAATTCATAGCATTGGACTATTCATGAGACATAATCAGGGCCAGAATCAGAAGCGTTCGCGTGGGCGCGGTCGCCGCAACAGCAATCACGGCCAGACCAATTTCAACCGAAACACAACCTTCGATTCAAACGGTCCTGAAGGCCGCCTGCGGGGCAACGCGCTGCAGCTGTTCGAAAAATATACCGCCCTGGCGCATGATGCGAACGCCGCGGGTGAACGGATTTCTGCTGAAGCTCTGGCCCAGTTCGCTGATCATTACTACCGCATTCATCAGTCTATTGTGCAGGCCGCCGAACAGAACCGCCGCTCTCATGAAGACCGCCAGCAGGCCCGCAAACCAGAAGAGGCGAACACCGCCGGTGAGGCCGTTGCAACAGAAGAGACCGGCAAACAAACCGCTGCTGAGGCAGACGGCGCGCCAGCATCTGCTGAGCCTGCTGCTGAAACCAGTCCGCGTCCGGCAAAACGCGGACGGCCTCGCACAGCGGCCAAAAAAGAGGCTGAAGACAGCGCTGAAAAAGGCGAAGACAGTAAGGCTGAACTTGCCGCCGATGAGGCTGTGGCCTGACCTGACTGTTAAGCCTTGTACCGGCTGGTCAGACAGGCACAATCACTTCTGCCCCGCACTGTAAGGTGCCGGCGGTTTTTATCTTCGCAAACATACCCAAATCTGTATGACCATAGAGCTGGCGCATTACGCGCAGATAATCGTCCTCGCGCTGTGTGGTGTCGGGGTCAACATTGATCGCAGCACATCTGCCGACAGGCTCAATCACCTCTAATTCGGTGGTGCCGATACAGATGGTTTTACCGGCCCAGTCAAATTCTTCAAACGGTGTTGCGGTGTTGATAATCAGGTTCAGACGAAACCGCCTGTTATCCGGGGGGGTATGCGTAACCGCCCCGAAATCGGCCAGTGACGCGCTGCCGCCCAACGTTATCCAGGGGGCGTCTGTGTCGGTGTAGCCGCCTGTGTCTAGCCGGCATAAGCGCGGCGTCTCATCGAACCGTTCCGGCAGGAAAGCCTGAAGCCGGGCCATTACTGGTTCAGCGTCATTAAGGGGCGCTTCGGCCAGAACACCTGTCTTGTCTTTCAGGCTTATTTTGCCGGTCTCTTCATCTGTATCAAGTGACAGGCTGGCCAGACGGGCCTCCGAGAGAAGCTGAACAAAATGACGTTTACTGAGCCAGCCCTGATCCAGTTTTTGATGGCTTACCGGATGCCCGTTGCTGATCGCAAACCGCCGATCGGCTGGCAAAAGCTTATTGGCCTCAACCTCAACAGACTCACAGCGGCGGCCGGGAAAGCCTTTTACCGGAAACTGCCAGATCTCCTGCAGGGTATAAGGGGCTGTGGTGTTTTGTGTGTCTGCCATGGCTGATAGGGCCTGGCTAACGGGTGAGCGCGGCCTGCTGCAGGGTCACCCCGGCATAGGCAGGGGTCAGGCTGTCTTTCATCTTCTGCTCAATAGCGGCGACCTGAGCGGTAAAGCTGTCCATCAGCTCCGCCGGCACCCCGTCACCAGCAGGCAGCTGCACGGTCAGCGGGTTTACATGCCGGTTATTGACCAGAATCTCATAATGCAGATGCGGACCTGTTGACCGGCCGGTTGACCCGACATAGCCGATCACCTCACCTTGTTGAACAACCTTGCCGCGGCGCAGCCCGGGTTCAATGCGCGACAGGTGGGCATAGGCGGTCTTGTAGGTTGAGTTATGTCTGATTCGCACATATTTGCCGTAGCTGCCGTTCCAGCTGGCCATTTCGATATGGCCCGTCCCTGCGGCCAGAATCGGTGTGCCTGTCGGTACCGCAAAATCGATCCCGCGATGCATGGCATTAAAGCCGGTTACCGGATGCCGCCTCATGCCATAGCGTGAGCTGAGCCGGGCCCCGTTCACAGGTGTTCTCATCAATGTGCGAACCGCTGATTCGCCGTTCCGATCATACCAGCCCACCCGGCCATCTGGATAGGTGAAGCGGTAGAACCCGAATCGCTTGCCGGACAGGATGATGCCTGCATAAAACAGCTTGCCAGATGTCAGCACATCACCGGTCAGCCGGTCCACCGCGTTTTCATAAACCAGCTCAAACTGGTCACCAGGTTGGATATCGCGCTGGAAATCCACCGAGAAGCTCATCACCCGCACAAATTTGTCAAACGCTTCAAGCGGAATATTCACTTGCCGCGCGGCTTCATATAAAGACAGATCAATTTCATTGCCGGCATGAACCGCTATCTGGTCAACCGGACGGACCGCTTTTATCGCGTGCCAGCTGTCACCTGTCGGCGTGGTGTCATCACGCAGCACATAATGATCGACAAACAAATTGCCAGCTGTTGATTTGGTCTGGCGGCCGGCGGGCAGGCTGACTTTCAGCGCCACAGCCCGATCCTGCCCGTCAAGGCCAGCGGTAAACTGGGTGCCGATTTGCAACCGGCGCAGATTTAAATGACGCGCCAAGGCCTGCGATACAGACGCTACATCCTGAGCGGTAAATTTGGCTTTATGCAGAATTTTGGCCAGCGTATCGCCGGCAGACAGGGTCAGGGTATGTTCTGATAAGACGTTCTGTCCGGTTTCGCGGTGGACCAGCTCTGCCAGCTTCTGGGTTGAGACCGGCAACATCTCCATCAGGTCAGGCCGGCGCAGGGGCCCGGCAACACCAACAATCCGGCCGCCCCAGATAGAGCCATAGTCAGGCCGCGCCGTCGGCAGCGGGATTCGCCCGTCAGCCCCATCAAAGCTGTCCTGGACCTCATGATCGGCGTTTTGGGCAATATTTTGGCCTGGGTCTTGGGCCACTTCCTGATTTATCAGGGGCACAAGTTCAACCCGGGCTGAGGCAGCATCAGCTACATTCGCGCTGGTCAATCCCAGCACACAGGCTGTCACACCACAAAGCGCGGCCATCAACAGCGGGCGCATCACAGAAGATGGTGAAGTGATTCGGCTTATAGCGAGGGCCAGATCGCCAGATACACCGTCAGGCCGCCCGCCACCGGCCAGATCGGCTGAAAGGGGGCTGATCATCTTCGGGCTGTTTAGATCTGATCTGAACGTCATTATCGAATCACATTGCAATTGTTGTTTTTTTTCAGACACAGATTGAAGAACACGCATGGTCTTCCCCCTTAATTACTGGTGTTAGAATCGGGCGTCAAACAATTTTTTCATGCATAATCTGCACCAGAATCGCGGCTTTGCTTTGCTGGCGGACTTAATTTTGATAGGCTGTTAGACCCTGCCCGGTTTTTAGGTGGCAACACTGGCCGGGAGGGGAGGACAAGAATCACCTTGTTGAGCCTGCCAGGATGAGGGTCGCTCTTCGCTTAAGTTGAGAGCACGCTTGCCCACCGGTTTGGCCAGCGGGGTCGCCCCGGGCCGGGGCCGTTTATGATATATGACTTATATATATCAAAAACGGTTTTGGTGAGGTGGCGGCAGGAGACCTGTTTTGACACATTTGGACGGCGATCCCCACGAAGCCGGGAAATCGTAAAAAAAATGTAAAAAATGCGTTTTTTCGTGATTTTGGGTTTGACACTATCTGAACGATAGCCTATAACCCCCAAACTCGCCGCTATCCGGCGGCCGAGATTGTCCGATAACGAAAATCTGGTTCACTTCCTTCACGGAAAGGCCTGTTGTCGGATGCGCTGTTTGAAAATGTAAATATGTTATGAAAGGGATTCGTGGGCGGCGATATTCTGTTGAAGAAATCGTCTTGTGTATAACACAGTCTGCCTTAACGAAGACCTGAAATGAATCACTATATTGAAACATTTATTGTTTCAATCTTAGCTCATGGATGAAAAATCTTAAGGTAGGCACCTATCTTAACTGTCATGCTTTTGCATGCCAGTTAGGTCAATCTAACTTGAGAGTTTGATCCTGGCTCAGAACGAACGCTGGCGGCATGCTTAACACATGCAAGTCGAACGCTATCGCAAGATAGAGTGGCGCACGGGTGAGTAACGCGTGGGAATCTGCCCTTTTGTCTGGGACAACAGCTGGAAACGGCTGCTAATACCGGATACGCCCTTCGGGGGAAAGGTCCGCCGCAGAAGGAGGAGCCCGCGTCTGATTAGCTTGTTGGTAGGGTAACGGCCTACCAAGGCAACGATCAGTAGCTG
>CBFHLG010000032.1:0-8573 GCA_965656625.1 Puniceispirillaceae bacterium (SeqCode) | reverse complement strand
TCAGCCTGCCGGCGGCCGGCCTCGTCTAAATTGCGTTGCGTGCTGCAGTCATCAATCCGGAACTGGTCAGGGTCGCCATATCCCGGCGCAAGGGCGTGGCGCATGAACACCACATTCGCCTTTGTCTGGGCGATGGCGTGGGTAACAGGCTCATCTGCTGACGCCGCGCTCAGCACAGCGGGCGGCATGCCGGCAACAGCCATCACCCCCAATAAAAACAAACGTCTGCACAGTCTCATCTAAACCACCACCATCCCAGTAAAACCCCGAAAAACAACCCTTCGGCAAACGCCAGCCACAGAATTTGATAGCTGCTCAGACCGGTTGATCTCTGCAGTTCTTCCAGCTTGCGACCATGCCAGTCTCGCAGCCGTCTTAACATAACACGCCGTTATCAGGCGAGCAGGCAAGGCCCATAGGCCCGGTTTTACAGCTGCCTGTTATTTCCATTTTATCGAACAGCCCATCGAGGGGGTCTGCTGGTCAGGGCCGGCGCCGGTTGTGGCTATCTTCTGCATCGCGGACAGAAGCTCTGCCTGACGATGGTCAGCGGCGCCCATTCTGGCATCATCCAGACGGCCACGATAATGCAGTTGCCCTGCCGCGTTCAGCCCGAAGAAGTCAGGCGTGCATACAGCCCCATAGGCCCGGGCAACCTGTTGTGTTTCGTCCACCAGATAGGGAAAGCCGAAATTATGGGTGCGGGCAAACGCGGTCATCTTTGCCGGGCTGTCAGCAGGGTGACTGTGATAATCGTTCGGCATGATCGCCGCTGTGTTAATGCCGCTTTTGCGCAATATTCCGGCATCCTCAACAAGCCTGTCAATGATAGCCTTCACATACGGGCAGTGGTTACAGATGAACGCAATAAGCAGGCCATTCTCGCCCATCAGCTCAGCCAGTGTGTGTTTCTGGCCGTCCGGTTCGGCAAGGGTAAAGGCAGGGGCCTGCCAGCCAAAATCACAAATCGGGGTATCCAGCAGCATGTAACTATCCTCCGCTCAGACCAGAGTGAGCATAACAGGCCCCTCAGGCGTTATCATCGCCGCAGGCATAATCAGCAAATCCCTGCAGTGAGGTGAATCTTAGATCAGCACGGGGGAGCTTGTCGATTTTTGCTGTCGCGCCCCATGAGCCGCCTTCTGCCAGCCCTTGCCGGTCAATCCATATGGTGTTCAGCCCAGCCCTTGTTGCGGGCTGGATATCATGAAACAGAGACTGGGCGACATGCAAAATTCCTGTCTTATCGGCATCAAGATGACTGAGCATATAGTCAAAATTCTGCGGGTTAGGCTTGTAGGAACCGACATCCTCTGCGGTGAAGATGTCATCAAAGTCAACCCCGAGACGCTGGTTAGAGCCGGCAAAGCTGGTTCTGTCCACATTCGAGAGAATCACCAGTCTGAACCGGCGTTTCAGGCGGCGCAGTGTATCTGCGCTGTCCGGGAAGGCGGGCCAGTAGGGCACATAGTCGCCAAACCGCCGGTCCAGCTGATCGCTGGTCTGCAGGCCAAACCGGTCCGCAAATAAACGGTGGGTCAGGCACAACACCTCTGGATACAGCATAGCCGGATGGTCCGCCTGAACGCGGCTCTCAATTTCGGCAAAGGCCATCAGGCCTTCGGTACGCCTGATCGCGCTCTGATTTGCGTGAAGCAGGGTTTGAAACCCGTCCCAGATACCGCTCTCCCAGTCGATCAGAGTGCCGTAACAATCAAAGGTGAGGGTTGTCTTGCTGGCAATATCCATCTTGTCTGGGCCTGCCTTTTTCGTCTAGCGGGTTCAGGTGTTGTCTGTGCCAAAGCCGCTGCCGGCTGTTTTATATTCTTCGCGGGGCGGGGCAAACACATCCAGGATAACACATCCCTCTGGCCCGGCGATAACGCTGTGCTCCACATTGGACGGGGTGCGCCAGAAAGACCCTTTTTCAACTTCGATATGCTCGCCGTCCTGAATCCGTGTTGCAGATCCCTCGATAAGGTAGCCCCATTGCTCTTCTGGATGGCTGTGCAAGGTTCCGCGGGCATTCGGCTCAATCCGCACCACAGATAGCATTGCCTGTTCACCAGGGAAAATGCGGGTTGTCACACCGTTGGTTAGCTCACGTCGCAGACCTTGGGTTAAATCATCAATATGAAAGAAATTCGCGGTCATTGTCTCATCCTTGCAAGAAATAATTTACAACACCGAATATGAATAACGGTAATTGCAGACAGAAATTCGTCAACAGCGCCCGGTCTTTGGTCAGATAACCAGCGATGGTCCAGCCTGTGGCCCCGGCCCCGTGGATCATGATATTCACAGGATAGATATTGAGATTGGTCAGGGCAATCCCTGTCAGCACAGCGGCGGTGCTGGTCCATTTTATCAGTTTGATTTTGTCCATAGGTCCGGTCTCGTCAGGGTTGTTTGTTTATGAAGCTGGCCTCTGCCCTTCTTTTTGAAATACAGCACACAATGCTGGCGTCAACTGGCAACAGGGTATCTTGTGCTAAGGGGGTGAGTTGTCTACTGTTTGCCGGTCTTGAGTTAAGAGAGATTTTTACCGGAGCAGGTGAACATGCAGGATGCTGAACGCACACCGCGCACGAAGACCAGACTGGCCGTCATTGGGGCAGGGCTTGTTGGCAAAAAACATATCGCGCTTATTCGTCAAAGCCCTATTTGCCGGCTGGTCTGCATTGTTGATCCCGATGAGGGCGCGCGCAAACTGGCTGAGGATTTGTCTGTTCACTGGTATCCGTCGGTGGACAAGATGTGCGCTGAAGAGATGGTTGATGGGGCCATTGTGGCCACCCCGAACCAGTTTCATGTTGAACATGGCCTGCGGCTGATAGACCACGGTGTGCCGGTTCTGATCGAAAAGCCACTGGCCAGTGATGTGGCTGGCGCGCGCCAACTGGTGGCGGCGGCTGAAGCGGCTAAAGTGCCATTGCTGACCGGCCATCACCGTCGTCATAATCCGCTGATTCAAAAAGCAAAGGCGATGATCGATGACGGCCAGATAGGCCGGCCTGTGTCACTGTCGATGACCTGCTGGCTGATGAAACCTGAGGCATATTATGAAGCCGACTGGCGGACCAAAAAGGGCGCTGGCCCGATTTATATCAACCTCATTCATGACCTTGATCTGGCCCGCCATTTCCTTGGCGATGTTAAAAAGGTCATGGCGATGCAGTCATCTGCGACCAGAGGGTTTGAGGTGGAGGACACCGCGGTCATCCTGCTTGAATTTGTCAACGGGGCGCTGGGTACCATCAATTTATCTGACACCATTGTCAGCCCGTGGAGCTGGGAGCTTAGCTCAGCTGAAAATGCGGATTATCCGACCACAACAGAACATGCCTATATGATCGGCGGTTCAACCGGCGCGCTGGCGGTCCCCAACCTGTCCTTATGGGCGGCTGAAGACAAGCCAAGCTGGTGGCAGCCTATAAAACAGGTCAAGCCTGTCTATGGGTCTGCTGATCCGCTGGTTCGCCAGATTGAACAGTTTGTTGCGGTTATCACTGAGAATGAAGCGCCGTTAGTGAACGGGGCGGATGGTCTGGCGTCACTTATATTGATTGAAGCGGTGAAACGGGCAGCGGAAACGGGTGAGACTGTCTATCTGGATGATTTTGTCCTTTGACAGAGATTTTTGCCGTTGTCATGTTCTGCCAGCGGATAAGATGCTAGGCTTAAAACAGACCCCTTGCCGGCTGCAAACAAGGGGCTTTGAAGCGAGCTTGCGATGAGTGAATATCTGACCACCAAGGAAGTTGCCGCCCTGATGCGGGTAAAACAGCGCAAGATTTATGATCTTGTGGCCCGGTCCGATATTCCGTTCAGCAAAACCACGGGAAAATTGCTGTTTCCCAAAGACGCTGTTCTGGCCTGGATTAACAAAGACACCTCGCCCGCCACAACAGGCCAGCTGACCCTTTCCGGCAGCCATGACCCGCTTCTTGAAGCTGTGTTGCGCAGCTCAGGGGTTGAGATTGCGACCATCTGGAACGGCAGTAGTTCTGGTCTTGATCTGGTCGCTTCTGGCCGGGCGTCTGCGGCGGTTCTGCATATTTTCTGTCCTGATGATCACAGCTGGAACATTGAAGCGGTGAAGACAGCCTGTGCAGATAAAGATGTGGTGCTTTTGCATTGGGCCCGCCGGACACGTGGCTTGGTGATGAATAGCACAAGCGCTGATAAGGTGGCCGGCCTTGGCGATATTCGCCCGTTTCGGTTGAGCCGCCGCCAGCACGGGGCAGGGGCGCAAATCCTGTTTGACTGTCTGCTTGATGAGGCAGGCATCGCGCACAGCGACTTGCACCAAACAGAGGCCTGTCATACCGAACTTGATTCTGTGCTGGCGCTATTGGAAGGTCAGGCGGATATTGCTTTTGGTCTGCAGCATCTGGCGAGCCGGTACAAGCTGGCGTTTTTGCCGCTGATCACCGAATCTGTTGATATTCTGGTGGACCGGAAGCGGGTGTTTGAACCGGCTTTCCAATCGCTTTTGGCATTTTGCCGGACACCCGCTTTTACCGCCCTGTCCCGCAGCTTTGAGGGGTATGATATCGCCGAACTTGGTGCTGTCAGGTTTAATGCCTGACAGGATTTTCCCTCACGCGGCCTTTCACGGCCTGGCATTGGCAAAAAACAATTGCCTGCCATCGACCTTATAGTCTGAAATGGCCTGCTGGCCCGCCGCGGATAAAAGCCAGTCAATAAAGGCCTGGCCGGCTGCAGCCTTCACCGTAGGGCATTTAGCCGGGCTGACCAGCATCACACCATAAGGATTAAACAGCCGCTTATCGCCTTCAACCAGAATGGTCATATCCGCCTTATTGCCAAACTTTGTCCAGGTGGCGCGATCGCTCAGGGTATAGCCTGCCATGCCGACAGCGATATTCAATGTCGCCCCCATGCCGGAGCCGGTTTCCCGGTACCATTGCCCTGATGCTGTGCCCGGGGTGATGCCGGCTTCTGACCAGATGGCGGTTTCCTTGCCATGCGTGCCTGACAAATCACCACGTGAGGCAAACACAGATTGCGTGGCTGCAATTCGGGAAAACGCCTCTGCGGCATCTGTCAGCCCGGCGATATTGGCGGGATCAGAAGACGGGCCGACAATCACGTAATCATTATACATCACATCATGGCGACGCGCCGCAAACCCGTCAGCTACAAATTTGTCTTCGCGTGTGCGGCTGTGGACCAGAAGAATATCGCCATCACAATTCATCGCATTTTTTATCGCCGCGCCCGTGCCAACCGCAACAACGCGCGCGGTCACGCCGGTATCACGCTGCATCAACGGCAGAATATGATCATACAAGCCTGAATTTTTGGTTGAGGTTGTCGACTGGACAATGATTTCTGTATTGGCGGCGGCCGGACTGACTATGAAGAAGGCCAGCAGGGCGGTGGTAAAAAAGCGGGATAGGGTCATTGTTTTGATGCCTCCTGGATAATCTCAGATAGGGTCAGGTCTGCTGGTCAAGGCCAGCGATATCGCCGCACAAATAGGCTTGTGCCGACCGGGACTGCGGGGCGGTAAAGAATGCCTTGGCGGCGGTATGTTCTGTCAGACGGCCCTGGTTGAAAAACAGGACATCATGGGCGAGCCGGCGGGCCTGGCCGATATCATGCGTCACCACGATGATTTTCATGCCGTTTGCGGCGGCCGCCTTCAGGCTGGTTTCGATAATCTGCACCGATGCCGGGTCAAGATTGGCGGTGGCCTCATCCATCAGCAACAGATCAGGGCTGGTCAACAGGGCCCGCGCCATCGCCAGACGCTGTTTCTCACCCCCTGACAGCAGCCGGGCCGGCTGGTCACGCAGGCTCTCAAGCCTCATCTCTGTCAGCAACCGGTCCACAGTGGCCATCTTTATGGCGGGCCGCAGGCGGGCAACAAAGGCCAGATTTTCACATACCGTCCGGCGCAGAACGGTGGGCGACTGAAACACAAAGGATTGCCGCTTTAAAAGCGCCTCGTCCAGAGCGCGGCCAGAAAACCTAATCTGTCCTGATCGGGGCAGCGTCAAGCCATGCAGGCAGCGCAGAAACAGGCTCTTTCCGGCCCCGTTTGGCCCCATGATAACGCTGATTCCTGTTGCTGAGATATCACAGCTTACCCCGTCAAGAAGCGCGCGGTTCTGTGCTGTAACGCCTACATCACGAACGCTGATAGGGGTGAGGGGCGGGGCGGCTGTCTCAGACATAGGCTTTGGCCTGTGCGGTGGATTTGAGCCGCACCCCAATGGCGTTAATCAGCAACGCCTTGCCCATCAGCACGACGCCGAGGGCCAGGGCCAGCTCAAGCTCACCTTTAGAGGTTTCAAGCGCGATTGTGGTGGTCATTACCCGGGTCAGATGATCAATGTTGCCGCCTACCACAATTACCGCCCCGACCTCAGAGACAGCGCGGCCAAACCCGGCCAGCACAACCGTCAGCAGGGAAAAGCGGGCATCATAAATATAGCTGAACACGGCCACCCGGCGCGGCACCGCAAGTGAGCTGAACAAATCGCGGTAATCTTCATGCAAATCTTCCAGTATCTGGCAACTGAGCGCGGCAATGATGGGCGTGATCAGAATCACCTGGGCAATGATCATCGCGGTCGGGGTGTAGAGAAGCCCCAGCCACCCAAGCGGCCCGGAACGCGACAGGTGCAGATAGACAATCAGCCCAACCACCACCGGCGGCATACCCATCAATGTGTTGATGAGGCCGATAAGTGCGCCGCGCCCCGGAAAGCGCTGTACCGCCAACAACGCGCCAAGCGGTAGACCAAGTGCACAAGCGATCAGCAAAGCCGTCAGGCTGACCCTGACTGACAGCCAGAACACTTCAGCCAGAGCCGCGTCACCAGACAGTATCAGGCCAAGGGCCTGTGAAAGGGCGGTGCCATAGAAATCCATATGATTAGGTTAAATTATGCATTTTTTACAATAAAGCGAAAAAAATACATATTCCGCAGATTAGAAGCTGAAGGCTGACAGACAGCGGCGGATCAGGTAAGCTGTCGCCAACATTTAGATGGAAGCGGGCAATGAGCTGAGGAGGGCTGCGCAGGTGATCGGTGAAATTGGGGAACGGCCGTGGGGAAAATATGAAGTTCTTGCTGAAAGTGACGGCTATAAGGTTAAGCGGATCACCGTTGTACCGGGCGGGCGTCTATCGTTGCAGTCACATGAGCACCGCGCCGAACATTGGGTGGTTGTCACCGGAACGGCGACCGTAACCGTGGATGAAGCGGTCCTGAAAGTCGCCGTGAATGAACATGTTCACATCCCCCTTAAGGCCAAACACAGGCTTGAAAATGACACTGACGGCCCGGTCGTGCTGATAGAGGTGCAAACCGGCAGCTATCTGGGTGAAGATGATATTGTCCGCTATGAGGACATTTACGGGCGAAGCTAGCTAACCCGTGCTGAGCATACAGGACCTTTCCTTTAGAATAGACGGCAAGCCTTTGTTTTCAGAGGCCAGCGCGGTCATTCCATCTGGCCATAAGATAGGGATTGTCGGGCGGAACGGGTCTGGGAAAACCTCTCTGTTCAAGCTGATTAAAGGCGATTGGCAGCCAGAGGGCGGCAGCATTACGGTGCCCGGTCATTACCGTATCGGCAGTGTTGAACAAGAAGCGCCGGCAACAGAATCAACGCTTCTGGACACGGTTCTGGCCGCTGATGAGGAACGGGCCGCGCTTTTGGCTGAGGCAGAGACAGCGCGAGAGCCGGAGCGGATTTCCTATATCCACCAGCGTCTGGCCGATATTCAGTCACATTCAGCAGAAGCGCGGGCGGCGACCATTCTGCATGGGTTAGGGTTTGACACCGCTGCGCAAGGTCAGCCCTGTCATAAATTTTCAGGCGGCTGGCGGATGCGGGTGGCCCTGGCGGCTATTTTGTTTTCCGCGCCTGATTTGCTGCTGCTGGATGAGCCCACCAACTATCTGGACTTAGAAGGGGCTGTCTGGCTGGAACAGTTTCTGGCCAGATACAGCCACACCGCGCTTATCATCTCACATGACAGACAGCTTCTAAACCGGTCTGTTGACAGTATCTTATATCTGTCAGACGGGCGCCTCAGCCTGCATACCGGCGGTTATGACCAGTTTGATGCCGAACGAAAAGCCAGACTGGCCAACAGCCTGTCCGCACAGCGTAAACAAGAGGCACAGCGCGCCCATATTCAGTCTTTTGTTGACCGGTTCAGAGCCAAGGCGACCAAGGCCCGGCAGGCACAGTCACGCCTGAAAATGCTGGAACGCCTTGAACCTGTGCAGGCTGTCATTGAGCAGCGTGTTGCCCCGATTACCTTCCCGCAGCCAGAGGAGATCAGTCCGCCTGTTCTGCAGATCGAAAGCGGCCAGTTGGGGTATCAGGGCAAGCCGATTCTCTCTGGTTTGGATTTGCGGCTGGATGGGGATGACCGGATCGCGCTTCTGGGTGCCAATGGTGAGGGCAAATCAACCTTATCAAAACTGGTGGCGGGCCGGCTCGCGTTAATGGCAGGGCAGGAACATCGGGCCCGAAAATTGAAGGTTGGTTATTTCGCCCAGCATCAGATGGATGAGCTTGTC
>CBFHLG010000031.1:5912-9148 GCA_965656625.1 Puniceispirillaceae bacterium (SeqCode) | reverse complement strand
ATGCGCGCCCGCCTGGGCCAGCCCGCCCGCCAGCCCGAAACCTATGCCGCGGGTTGCCCCGGTGATAAGCGCGGTTTTACCGGTCAAATCAAAATAACGCGTCAGACCCTTTGTCATTTACCCACCTCATCTGTTCAGCCTACCAACTGGCTCTAAGCAAAATGCTGTTTGAACAGATCGATGCTTGATCTGAACCCATCTTCAAAATTGCCGTTACCCGGATGATACACACTTTCAAAAGAGATCACCCCGTCATAACCAATATCCCGCAAACCAGCGGCCATCGGATCAAATAAATCAGCCAGTTGGCCAGTCCCCATCTGGCGGACTTCCAGCGTGGCTTTCGGCGTATCTACCTTCACGTCCTTGATGTGGATATGCCCCAGATAGCCGTCTTTTGCGGTTTCAAACCCATCTGGATAGGCCAGTTCATGACACCAGCAGTTATTTGCCGGATCCCACAAAATCTTCAGCACATCTTTTGCATCAAGCACATCGATGAGCTTCACCGCGGTATAGTTGGAATTCACCATTGTACCGTTGCCGGTTTCCACCACTAAGGTGACGCCTTCGGCACGGGCCAGTTCAACCGCCGGGGCAATCAGAGGTGGCAACGTATCCCACGCTCCCTTTGCCACGTTCCACTGTTCTGCCCCGTTCAGGCCCCATAGGATCTGTTCCTTCTTTGAGGTCATGATCCGGACCAGTGGGCAGTTCAGCTGATGCGCCATATCAATAACCCGTTTCAGATAATCCATATGGCGGGTATGGTCGGCATCACCGGCTCTGGACGCGGTGGTCAGGCCGGCAAAAATATGGCGCGAAAGACAGGATACAGGCTTGTTATGCGCGGCCAGCAACTGTTTTATTCTGGCAATTTCTGTCGCGTCATGATCGCCCACTTCCTTGTCCCAGACAAACTGCAGCTCTGCGTATTCAAGACCAAATTCGTCCATCACCGTCAGCGCATGCGCCAGATCACGGCTGATCCCATCACAAATTACACCCAGCTTCATTGCGCTTATCTCCCCTTAGTCAGCTTTGCGATGCAACTCAGCACCCACAATATCTTCAAGAACCCGTGTTACGACCCAGTTATCGCCGTTCGGATATTTAGTCTTTCCGGCATGAAACAGCTGCATCGCGGTGGCGGCTGTATGCATTGGCACGCCCAGCTGTTCTGCAAACGCAAGCGAGATAGTGAGGTCTTTATGCATGGTGGCGATATGGCTGCCAGTGCCTTCAAACTGGCGATCGATAATATTTTCAAGAGCCGAGTTTGACACCCCGCATCCCGCCCCGGAGGTGGAAAACACATCAAACAATGTCTGACCGGATACGCCCGCTTTAGCCGCCAGAACAGAAGCTTCGAAGGTCGCTGAGAAAATGGACCCGATAAGAGATTGCAGACAGGCTTTCACAATCTGGCCTTTGGGGGCCGCCTCGCCCACATGATGGATGGTTTTCGATACCGCCTGCATGATATCTGCACATCTGGCCATATCCGCCTCACTGCCGGCGGCCATCATCGTCAGCGTGCCGGACTGCGCCCCTGGAAAACCGCCGCTGACCGGACTGTCAATCAAGGACAGGCCGCGCGCGGTCAGCCGGTTATGGATATCGTCTGCCTCAGCCGGTTTTATTGTGGCGGTCAGGATAATGATGCCGCCTTCCGGCAGGTTGTCAGCTAGACCGCCCTCATCAAAAATCACCGCCTGGGCCTGGGCACCGGTCATTACCATCACATATACAGCCCGCGCGTCCTGCGCCACCTCAGCCAGGCCAGCTGCCGGCGTACCGCCCATATCGGCAAATTGTTGCATTCGCGTCTGGCTTAAATCAAAACCGCAGACAGCAAAGCCGCTCTTGAGCAGGTTCTTTGCCAGCCCGCTGCCCATATCCCCCATGCCGACAATGCCGACCTTATCTTTTCTGTCTGCCATAACCCCTCCCCAGATATGATATATGATGCGGGCTGTCTGATCCTGTTCTACACACCTTATGCAGACAGCACCGGAATCCCGTTCCGCCTCCTCGTAATCAAATGACAATTACAGATCGGTATCAACAAAAAAATAAAGTCTTGAAACACCGGCCAGTTTGTCTATTTGTGAACGGGATAGCCGGGCCAGTCGTAAAGAAGAACTGAAGATGTCTGCCGCCCATCAGGCTCGTACACGAAAGGCCGAGACTATATGCATAATCGCCCGCCCGCAGAACCGTTTGATCACGCCTCATTCCGGCAAGCCCTGTCTCGGTTTCCGACCGGCGTTGCTGTTGCCACTACCGTTTCTGGTGATGGCCAGCCAAAAGGCATGACGATCAGCTCGTTCAATTCGGTGTCCATGGACCCGCCGCTGATCCTGTGGAGCATCGGTCTGGAAGCGGCCTGCTTTGATACGTTCAGACAGGCAGACAAGTTTGCGATCAATATTCTGTCTGCCGCACAGGCAGACATCAGCGGGCAGTTTGCCGCCGCACAAGACGACAGGTTCACCGGTATTCATTGGCAGTTGTCAGGGTTCGGCTTGCCGCTGATTACCGGCGCGGCCGCGCATCTGGAATGTTCTGTTTGGCGCCGCTATGCGGGCGGCGATCATGAAATTATGGTCGGCGAGGTCCAGCACTTGGCCGCAACAGACCAAACACCGCTCCTGTATGGTTTGGGCCGGCTGACGTCATTTCCGTCAGAACTTTAGCCGGCCAGCCCTCACCCCTCTTGCCCTTACAGGCCTGTTTCAAGCAGGGTAACGCCGGTTGTCTTGCGGCCGGTCAGAGCCCGGAACGCGTCTGCGGCCTCAGCCAGATCAAAGCGCTGATTTACAGATACAGAGACCTTGCCTGACTGTAGCATCGTGAACAGGTTGTGCGCTGACGCCGCCAGCTGATCAGCGGTGGCAATATAGGTTGCTAGGGTCGGCCGCTGGGCATAAAGAGACCCGTTTGCGGCTAAATCGCCAAGTTTGAAATCTGTTGCCAGCCCGCTTGACTGACCAAAAGCGATAAAATGGCCACAATTTTGAATCACCTTCAGCGAGCCTGGATAGGTATCCTTGCCAACCGAATCATAGGCAGCGCGAACGCCTTTGCCGCCGGTGAGGTCCATCACCGCTTCCACAAAATCTGTATCGGTGTAATTGATCACATGGGCATAGCCCGCCGCCTTTGCCAGCGCGACTTTTTCTGCCGAGCCCGCTGTGCCGATAGCATTTACCCCCATCGCCTTCATCCACTGT
>CBFHLG010000031.1:3106-5815 GCA_965656625.1 Puniceispirillaceae bacterium (SeqCode) | reverse complement strand
CGGCCGCCTTTGCCAGCGCGACTTTTTCTGCCGAGCCCGCTGTGCCGATAGCATTTACCCCCATCGCCTTCATCCACTGTCCGGCCAACAGCCCGACACCGCCGGCCGCCGCATGGAACAGAACCGTATCGCCTTCCTGCAGAGGCACTGAACGGTTCAGAAGATATTCAACCGTCATCCCCTTCAACAGCGAAGCGGCCGCCATATCGTCACTGACATCATCAGGCAATTTAACCACCCGATCTGCCGGTATCACCCGTTCTTCGGCGAACGCCCCGACATGCATGGGATAGCCAACCCTATCCCCCGCTTTGAGATGGCTGACGCCGTCACCAACAGCAATAACGCGGCCGGCCGCCTCATTACCGGGCACAAAGACGTCATTTTCGGGAAACGGATACACCCCTGAGGTCTGGTAAATATCAAGAAAATTCAGCCCGATTTTTGTTTGCGCCAGCACCACTTCACCTGGCCCGGGGGTAGGTGTTGGCCGGTCTCTTACTTGCAATACATCAGCGTTTCCGGGGGTTTCAGCACAAACAAAGCGTCCCATATTATCCTCTTATTTCTCAAATTTCGGTTTTTGATCGGCACAGGGCTATCTTTGTTAAGATATAGGCCGGCAGAGGAGAAAGTCACGGCCAAAATTCACCTCTGCGCGCAGCGAAAGACAGCTCGGCTATGAAGGGCTTTTTGCTTGTCATCGCATGTTGTTTTTCGGCAGACTGGCAACAGATATCCTTTTTTTAGTTTTTACTTAAAGCCAGCCCATCATCATGCACCAGACCAGCACCCGCGCCTATCATCTCCGCTCCAGCCTGATAAGGGAAATTGCCGAAAAGGGCATGCTGATGGATGATATCATCCCGCTCTGGTTTGGTGAGGGGCAGTGGCCAACATCAAAAATCGCTGTAAAGGCCGCACATAACGCCCTTGAAAACGCCGATCACTTCTACCAGCCAAACAGCGGCAAACCACAGTTCAGAGACGCGTTGTGCGGTTATATGAACAGGCTGTATGGTACGAAGAAAACCCGCCAGAACATTACCGTCACCGCCTCTGGCATGCAGGGCCTGGCCCTGACCGCGCTGGCACTGATGGATGTGGGCGACCGGGTGGTGTGTATTGAGCCTGTTTGGCCTAATCTGGCCGAAAGTTTCAGAATTGCCGGTGGCCAGATAGACACATTGACGCTGACCGCCCGGCAGGGCCGCTGGCATCTGGATATGGACCAGTTGCTGGCCAAATTGACAGATGACACCAAAGCCCTGTTGATCAACTCGCCCAACAACCCCACCGGCTGGGTCTGCACACCAGAAGACCAGCAAATAATCCTGGAGCATTGCCGCAAGAAGGGTATCTGGATAATTGCAGATGATGTTTATGCGCGTTTGTATCAGCATGGCAGCGTCGCGCCCAGCTTCCAGCACCTGGCCAGCGAAGATGATCTGCTTATTTCTATCAACAGCTTTTCCAAAGCCTGGTCGATGACGGGCTGGCGGCTGGGCTGGATAACCGCGCCGGCTGCGCTTGAGAAAACCCTGGCCCAGCTGACCGAGTTCAATATCGCCTGTCCGGCCGGCTTTGTTCAGGAAGCGGGGCTGGCCATGGTCGAGCAGGGCGAGGGTGAGGTGATCCGCCTGCAAGACAGGCTGAGAGAGGCGCTTGTTCTGACCCGCGCCCGTCTGCAAGCCTTGGGTGAGGTGTCCTTCATCGAACCTGATGGCGCATTCTATTGTTTCTTTTCGGTCGCAGGCCTTACCGACAGTCTGGGTTTTGCGCATGCAATTTTAGAGCATACCAAGGTCGGGCTGGCCCCGGGCCTGGCATTCGGGCCCGCAGGCGAAGGCTATCTCAGGCTGTGTTATGCCCAGGATGAGCAGATTTTAAATGAGGCATTTGACCGACTGGATAACGGGTTTCAGAAAGCAAAAGACGCTGTCATGACCAGCTGATAAGACAACCAGAGGAGAATGAGGGAATTATGCTGATAAACGTAGAGGTCATCACATCCTGGCTGACAGATATTTTCACAACAGCCGGCTGTCCTGCTGATGAGGCAGAGCTTATCGCGGTTCATCTGGTTGACGCAGATGCCAGTGGCCACCCCAGCCACGGGATCGTGCGGGTTCCCCGTTATATTGACTACCTTAAAGAAGGGACTGTGCGCCCGGTATGTGCCTATGAACAGCTGGTTGAGGCCGGTAATCTGCATCTGCTTGACGGCCAGTACAGCTTTGGTCAGGTTCTGGGCCATCATGTGGTCAGGCTGGCCGAACAATTATGCCAGCAGACCGGGTTGGGGATTATCGCGCTGCGCAACGCCGGCCATCTGGGGCGGATAGGCGGCTGGGCAGAATTGCTGGCAGATAAAGGGCTTGTCTCTGTTCATTTTGTCACTGTTGCCGGATCGCGCATTGTCGCGCCGTTTGGCGGTAAACAGGCCCGCATTTCCACCGCCCCGGTGGCGATAGGTGTGCCGCATAGGTCAGCTGATGATACCGCAGAACATTTCATTCTTGATTTTGCCACCAGCCGCGTTGCTGAAGGCAAGATTCTGGTCAGCCAGAAAACCGGCTCCGCCCTGCCGGCAGATGCCATGGTTGACGGCCAAGGCCAGGATTCAGACCTGCCGGCAACTATCTACGGGCCGACCGCAACAGGTGATGTGCCTGACCCGCGTGCCGGAGACGGGGCCATCCAGACATT
>CBFHLG010000031.1:0-3006 GCA_965656625.1 Puniceispirillaceae bacterium (SeqCode) | reverse complement strand
CCGGCAACTATCTACGGGCCGACCGCAACAGGTGATGTGCCTGACCCGCGTGCCGGAGACGGGGCCATCCAGACATTCGGTCAGCATAAAGGGTCTGGCCTTGGTCTGGCGTGTGAGCTGCTGGCCGGAGCCCTGACCGGGGCAGGCACAAACGCCCATGAGCGCCCGTTCTGTAATGGTATGCTGTCGATTGTGCTGGACCCGCACAAGCTGAATACTGATGATCAAATCGCCGCAGAGGTGTCAGATTTCATTGCTTCCATCCGCCAGACCGCCCCGCGCCAACCGGGCGAGGCGGTGCTGATCCCAGGGGATCCGGAACGAGCCAAACGAGCCGCCGCCCGCCAGCAAGGGGTTGAGCTGAACAGCACAATCGCAGAACAGCTGAAAGCCATTTCAGCAGCTCTGGGGGTGAGAGTCCCTGATGTGGTCTGACGCCGTCTGAAATTATCAGGGCGGGTTAGTCGGCTGTCCAGCCGCCATCTATCAGCAGGCTTGTGCCGGTGATAAGCGCGGCGGCGTCTGAGGCCAGAAACACCACGCCGCCCATCATATCCTCAACCTCACCAACGCGGCCAAGCTTGATTTTTTCTTCAATCCAGGCGCGGCGTTCAGGGTTTTGGAAGGTTGATTCGGTAAGGGCTGTGCGCACAAAGGTCGGACAAATCGTATTTATCCTGACCTGATGCGGGCCCCATTCAATCGCCATCGCTTTGGTAAAGCCTTCAACAGCCGATTTAGAGGCACAATAGACCGACCGTTCAATGCCGCCAACATGTGCCATCTGGGACGAGATATTGATAATCGACCCGCCTGTGCCGGCAGCGATCATCTGGTTGGCGACCTGTTGCGAAAGAAAATACGCCCCGCGCAGATTAACCGCCATCACCGCCTCAAAATCAGCCGGGTCTGTTTCAGCCGCCGGACCGTGCCGGGCCATACCAGCCGAATTGACCAGCACATCAAACTGGCCAAGTGTGTCCAGCGTCGCCATCATAGCGTCAAGGTCAGACACATCCAGCGTACAAGCGGTTATCTTCAGGCCCTGCTGGCGGCCTGTGTCAACCAGTTCAGCCAACTTATCAGCAGACCTGGCCGCCGCGGTAACCTCTGCCCCGGCCTCAGCAAGGGCAACCGCACAAGCAAGGCCAATACCGGATGACGCCCCGGTAACAAGAGCTTTTTTGCCGTCCAGACGAAAACTTGGTGTTGTTGGCAGTTTCATCGCAAACAATCCTTTATTCAGCTGCTGTGCCATACGCGACATTGCGGCCGCCATAGCGGCGTACCCGTATATTGGCCTGTTCAGCATGGCCGACAAACCCTTCCAGCATACACAAACGCGAACAATAGGCCCCGATCTCGGCAGCCGCTTCATCTGTGGTGACTTTCTGATAGGAATGGGTCTTCAGGAATTTACCGACCCACAGCCCGCCGGTGTAACGGCCGGCCTTTTTTGTCGGCAGCGTATGGTTTGTGCCAATAACCTTGTCACCATTTGCCACATTTGTGCGCGGACCTAAAAACAACGCCCCATAACAGGTCATATGCTCCAGGAACCAGTCATCTCTGTCTGTCATCACCTGCACATGTTCTGAGGCTATTTCATCAGCCATCTGCAGCATTTCATCATAGCTATCACAAACAATCACCTCGCCATATTCTGCCCAGGACACAGCGGCTGTATCCGCGGTGGGCAGGATGGTCAGCAAACGGTCAATCTCCTCCATGGTCTGCCGGGCCAATGTCTCAGAATTGGTCAGCAGAACAGCTGGCGAGTTATAACCATGCTCAGCCTGCCCCAAAAGGTCTGTCGCGCACAACTCAGCATCAACGGTTTCATCGGCGATCACCATGGTTTCGGTCGGACCGGCAAACAGGTCAATTCCGACCCGGCCAAACAGCTGGCGTTTGGCCTCAGCCACAAAGGCGTTCCCCGGCCCGACCAGCATGTGAACCGGATCAATAGTTTGCGTGCCCAAGGCCATCGCGCCTATGCCCTGCATCCCGCCAAGCACATAAATTTCATGCGCGCCGCCCAGATGCATCGCCGCCACAACAGCCGGATTCGGTTTGCCCTGAAACGGTGGTGTCGCCGCGATAATCCGCGGCACACCGGCAACCGATGCTGTCAGAACTGACATATGGGCTGACGCCACCATTGGAAATTTGCCGGCAGGCACATAACAGCCAACTGACTGCACCGGGATATTCTTATGGCCCAGAATAACGCCTGGCATGGTTTCAACTTCGATATCGGTCATTGACGCGCGCTGGGCCTCAGCAAAACGGCGCACCTGATCCTGGGCGAAGCGGATATCTTCAAGATCACGCGGGCTGACCTCTGCGATAAGAGCTTCGATTTCCGCTTCAGACAACCTGAAGGAGGCCGGTGAGTACTTATCAAACTTTTCTGAGAGCTCACGAATTGCGGCATCACCGCGCGCCTCAATATCGGCAAGTGTCTCTTCAACAATTGCCTTTACCTTCGCATCATCTTCTCTGCGCTCAGACTGCGATTTACTCTCTTTCAGATATCGAATAGCCATCTTTATATCTTCCTCTGGGCCCTGAATTATCAACCTGTACTATAGTTAAGCCTGATGCCGAAATCGTCCAGATGAAAGTCACCTGTTCAGTGCTAATTGACCACTAATCTCACGATTTGGACATCTGAATATGCCGCACCAGTGCCACAGCCTGGCGGGATATGGTTGTCGCGCCCACCACATCACCTTCACTGCCAGCGGTCAGCGGGCCAAGCGCATAACCTGAGGGATAGACCTGCCCAGATGGGGTGCAGAGCCGCAAATCATCTGCCAGGCCAGGGCCGCGGCCAAACGCATCCGGCCGCACAAGCTTGTTGTTCATCATATCTGCCAACAGCCGGTCCCGCCCCATGCCAGTGCAATTGACTATATAATCGGCCTGAAGAACAGTACCTGTTGACAGCTGGGCAGACAGCCGCGCCGGCGCAGACCCTGGGCCGAGGCGGATAACACGCCC
>CBFHLG010000030.1:0-9326 GCA_965656625.1 Puniceispirillaceae bacterium (SeqCode) | reverse complement strand
ACCTTATCTGCCTGCTGATCGATATCCATGCCCAGCTGAGCCAACAAGCGGCACATCAGCCGGGTATCGGCAAGATCAGGAACATTGGTCAAGGTCAGACCACTGCCGCCCTCAGCCATCAGCCCGGCCGCGAGCAGAGGCAAGGCCGCATTTTTAGCCCCGCTGATGGTAATATCCCCGCGCAGCTGATTGCCGCCGTTAACTGCCAGACGTCCCATTGTTGCCCTGCCTGCCTTTATCCTTGGTTCTTTTCAATTTTATTCACCGGTTTTACTTGCCGGTATCTTCTGCCAGTCCTTGTGATGGTGTCTTACGGTTTTGCCGAGAGCGGCTCTGCTGCTTTCGTTTCAAAAGATTTTCCCGAAGCGCCTTATTCAGACGCTGTTGTCTGTCCTGTTCAGCCTGCCCGCGGGGGCGTGTTTGTTTTGCCTCAGATTTATCAGCCATAATCTATGTCTCTCATCAAAGTCTGTGTTGTCAAACTGCGCCTTGCTGAAAAGTCTTAATTCTGTCTATGTTCGTTTTATTCCTATCGCAAAAACAGCATGCAGACTAGGAATTAGTTTTTGGGATCACGATGTATAAAACCAAAACATTATGGCTGAATCAGGGCCCTTATTTCAATTGTCTGTGCGGTGACGTGAAGCGTGCAACAAAGCTGAGGCTGGACCTGTCATGACCCCCTCGAACCCCTCTGGCGAGGCCAGGCGCAAAGCTGGTTTTGCCAAACGCGCGCTTCCCCTCATTCTTCTGGCGGGACTTGTGCTGTTCTTCCTCAGTGGGGCGCACAACCTGTTATCCTTCTCCGGTCTGGCCGAAAATTACAACACACTGAAGGGCTTTGTTGACACAGCCCCGCTGTTATCTGTGCTGGCATTCGGGGCGGCGTATATCATCACCGTGGCTCTGTCCCTGCCTATCGCCTCTATCTTGACGCTTGCTGGCGGGGCGCTGCTGGGATGGAGCGCGGCCGTGGTGATTATCTGTTCGGCAACCATCGGGGCGACCATCGTGTTTATCGCGGCTCGCACCGTGTTGAATGAATTTCTGCGCCAGCGCACCTCTGGTTTTATGGCCAAGCTGGAGGCCGGATTTCAGAAAAACGCCTTTTCCTATCTGCTGGCGCTGCGGTTAATTCCAGCCGCGCCGTTCTGGGTTGTCAACATTGTACCGGCCCTGCTGGGAATGCGCCTGAACCAGTATGTTCTGGCCACCTTCATCGGCATCGCGCCTGGCACATTGATTTATGTCTGGGTGGCGCGAAGCTTTGATATTCTGCTGTCGCGTGGACAGAGCCCTGATTTGTCTGTGTTGCGTGAACCGGCGGTCATCGCCCCTTTGTTTGCGCTGGGGGCATTGTCACTTCTGCCGGCGTTGTGGCAGAGGCTGAAAGCCCGGCAACAGATTGCCGAGGGGGATAAGGGGAAGGAATGACGGACATTCTGAAGACAGATATCTGTATAATCGGCGCCGGTTCTGGCGGGCTGTCAGTGGCCGCCGGGGCAGCTCAGATGGGCGCAGATGTTGTGCTTGTGGAACGCGGTGAAATGGGCGGCGATTGCCTGAACACAGGCTGTGTGCCATCAAAGGCCCTGCTGGCCGCGGGCAAAGTCGCCAAAGCGGCTGGCGGCAATCCGGCAATGGGGGTAACAGCCGCTGCTGACCCGGTGGTTGATTTCGCCGCGGTCAAAGCCCATGTGGCGGACGTTATTGCGGGCATCGCGCCGCATGATTCAGTGGAACGGTTTACCGCGTTGGGGGTGAAGGTTATTCAGGCTGAAGCTCGCTTTGTCTCAGCCCATAAGGTGAGCGTTGAGACAAGTGACGGGCCGCTGGAAATCTCTGCCCGCTATTTTGTGATTGCTACCGGCTCTCATCCCTGGGCGCCGCCGATTGACGGGCTGGCAGAGGTGCCGTCCTATTCCAATGAAACCATTTTCGGGCTGCAGGAAAAGCCTGAACATCTGCTGGTTATTGGGGGCGGACCTATTGGCATCGAAATGGCTCAGGCACATCGCCGTCTGGGCTGTGAGGTGACGGTGGTAGAAGCCTTTTCGATTATGGGCCGTGATGATGCAGAACTGGTCAGCCGCCTGAAAAAGCAATTGCAGGATGAGCAAATCACGCTGATCGAAGGCAGCCAGATTACCAGCGTTTCTCAAAATGCCGGGGCTGTCTGTATTGATCTGGCAGATGGCCATTCAGTGAAGGGCAGTCACCTTCTGGTGGCGGTTGGACGGCGCCCGAACCTGGACGCCCTTCATCTAGAGGCTGGCCAGATCGCCTACACCGAAAAAGGCATCACCACAGATGAGCGGCTGCGGACCTCCCAGCCTCATATCTTTGCTATTGGCGATGTTGCTGGCCGGCAACAGTTCACCCATGTCGCTGGTTATCATGCCGGCATTGTGATCCGGAATATGCTGTTCCGCCTGCCCGCCAAGCTGAACCATGACGCGATCCCGTGGGTGACCTATACAGACCCTGAACTGGCCCATGTCGGGCTGACCTGGGCAGAGGCTGTTGGCCGCTACACAGAGGCAGGTCTGCGCCGTGTCGATTGGGAGCTGAGCGAAAATGACCGGGCCCGGGCAGAGCGGCGCACCGAAGGTATGGTCCGCGTGATCACCACAAAGAAGGGCCGCATAGTCGGCACATCCATTCTGGCCCCGCATGCTGGCGAGATGATCCATGTCTGGGCTCTGGCGGTGACAAAGAAGATGAATATATCGGCTATGGCCGGGGCAATTGCGCCCTATCCCAGCTGGTCTGAAGCGTCCAAACGGGCGGCCGGGGCTTACTTCACAGACAGCCTGTTCAGCGCCCGCACCCGCAGGCTGGTCAGATTTCTTTTGAAGTTTACCAAACACAAGAGCTAAACTGACCGCTGTTATCAACAGCCAGACAGGCAGGCCAGCTATGACCTCTGCGCCCGCAGAAGAACAGTTCGATTATGTCATCATCGGCTCAGGTTCTGCTGGTTCTGCGATTGCCTACAGGCTGGCCCAGGCCGGGCAGGCCCGTATCGCTGTTATTGAATTCGGCGGCAGTGACGCCGGTCCCTTTATCCAGATGCCCGCCGCGCTGTCCTACCCGATGAATATGTCTGCCTATGACTGGGGCTTCAAAGCTGAACCTGAAGACGGGTTGAATGGCCGATCTCTTGTTTGTCCGCGCGGCAAGGTTATCGGCGGCTCATCCTCTATCAACGGGATGATTTATGTGCGCGGCAATCCGCTTGACTATGACCACTGGCGTGATGAGGGCGCGGCCGGCTGGGGCTATGCTGATGTATTGCCTTATTTCAGGCGGATGGAAACCTCTCATGGCGGGGAGGCCCCCTGGCGCGGCACTGACGGGCCGTTGCATATCACCAGAGGGCCGCGTGACAACCCGTTGCACCACGCCTTTGTTGAGGCGGCCACACAGGCCGGTTATGCCGCTACCCCGGATTATAACGGCTATCGTCAGGAAGGGTTTGGGCCAGCAGATATGACGGTCTGGAAGGGCCGGCGATGGTCAACAGCCACTGCTTACTTAAAGCCAGCCCTCAAGACAGGCCGGGTCAGGCTGTTTACCCGCACATTAGCCGACAAGATTCTGTTTAATGGCAGCAAAGCCACCGGGGTGCGTGTCCACCGCAACGGTAAACAGATGGAGATTCTGGCCAGCAGGGCGGTGATTTTGTCAGCCGGGGCCATTGCCAGCCCGGCTATTCTGCAACGCTCCGGAATTGGTGAAGCGGCGTTGCTGCGCGACCACGGTATTGAGGTTATCGCCGACCGCAAGGGAGTCGGGGCTAATCTTCAGGATCACCTGGAGGTGTATTTCCAGATCGCCTGCAGCCAGCCGATCACCTTGTATAAACATCTCAACGTGGTATCCAAGGCCCTCATCGGGGCCAGGTGGCTGTTCTTCAAATCAGGTCTGGGCGCGTCCAACCAGTTTGAAACGCTGGGGTTTATCCGCTCCGACAAGGCTGTCGCCTATCCCGATATCCAATATCATTTCCTGCCGGTCGCGATCCGGTATGATGGCACTGCCCCTGCTGCTGGTCATGGCTTCCAGCTTCATGTCGGGCCGATGCGATCAAAGTCACGCGGCTATGTGAACATCCGATCCGCAGACCCACAGCAGGCCCCGGAGATCAAATTCAACTATCTGTCTCACCCTGACGACCTGCCAGACTTCCGCAAAGCCCTGCGCCTGAGCCGCGAGATTCTGGGCCAGCCCGCCATGGCCCCGTTTTATGATCACGAAATCCAGCCTGGTACGGCGGCCAGTACAGATGAACATCTGGATGAGTTTATCCGCAATGAGGCCGAATCCGCCTATCATCCGTGCGGGACCTGCCGTATGGGACGGACAGATGATGCCAGGGCCGTGGTCAGCCCGGATTGCCGCGTTATCGGCACAGATAATCTATTCTGCGCCGACTCCTCTGTGTTCCCGCGGATCACCAACGGCAATCTGAACGCGCCCTCTATCATGACCGGTGAGAAAGCCGCTGATCATATTCTGGGGAGAACACCGCTGTCCCCGGCCAACGACCAGCCCTTTAGCCACCCTGGCTGGCAAACAGACCAGCGTTAACACCCGTTGATTTCTTCTGGCCTTGAACTTGCATAAACAAAGCGGCTGATGTATGACAGGGCCATGTGCTGCTATAGCTCCAGCGGTAGAGCGCACCCTTGGTAAGGGTGAGGTCGCGTGTTCGAATCACGCTAGCAGCACCATCCCCCCTCTTTTTGTATTCGACTGCACGCCTCATCCGGCGATTGAAGCCTTTTCAGCGCAATGGTAATCTGAAACCGGCCAGTCAGGACCAGCGCCGTGATGTGCTGACAAATGGAGAAGAGCAGATGAAATCGTTTTATACATGGACAGCTCAACCGGCAGTTCGGTCAACCAGCATTGCTGAGCTGCAGGCCAAAAAGGGTAAGCTTAAATCTGTTCAGGTGACCGCCAATACAGCCGAAGAAGCGGCCGCCGCCGCGCAAGCAGATTTTGATATGATCATCTGTAATTCAAAGAATGTTGAAGCGGTGCGAGCCGGCGATAATACGCGCTTTCTGACCGCCTCTATTCCGTTGCCCGATTTTGCCACAACAGATGATATTCTGCGGGAAGCGTTCCGCGCCCTTGGCGCCGGGGCAGATGCCATCATGACGGCCAGAAGCATGGATGTTGTTGCCGCCCTGGCTAAAGAAGATATCCCTGTGATGGGGCATCTGGGCCTTGTGCCGCGCAAATCAACCTGGACCGGCGGGCTTCGGGCGGTGGGCAAAACCGCTGAAGAAGCAGTGTCTTTATATCAGGCGTTCAAACGGCTGGAAGAGGCTGGCGGGGTGATGGTTGAAGCTGAGGTCATTCCCGCAAATATCATGGCCGAGATATCGAAACGCACTTCGATCATCACTGTCAGCCTCGGTTCGGGGCAGGGCGGCGATGTTGATTATCTGTTCATGGAAGATATGGTCGGCGATACAGCCCAGCCGCCGCGCCATGCCAGAGCCTTTGGCCGCCTGCGAGCCTTGCGTGAGGAAATGGAAGCTGAACGGGTGCGGGCCTTAACCGCGTTTAAACAAGCGGTTGCGGCTGCCGAATTCCCCGGACCGGAGCAGTCTATCTTTGTGGGCGATGATGTGGTTGACGCCTTTATTGAACAGCTGGACCGCCTCCCAAAATAAAAGACAGGCTGGCCTTAAAACCCTACTTATTTTGGAAGGTCTTCAATACGGCCTTTGTCTGTTTCACCAGCGCCGGTTTTAGCGCGGATAAAATCTGATTACGGTCAAACATAGCTGTGTTTTCAGCCAGCACATCGCGCAGCGCCGCCCCGAATGCCTGCCGCAATTCTGTACCGACATTGAATTTGCACACAGATGTACTGGTCGCCAGCCAGCGTCTGTCCTCTGCCCGGATCCCGCTTGACCCGTGCAAAACAAGAGGGATATCCACAACCGCCTCAATCGCGGCCAGAGCAGGCCGGTCAATCAGGGTTTCAGCAGAGGTTTGCAGATGCACATTGCCAACCGAGACGGCCAGCGCGTCAGGCCGGGCCTGTCGGACCAGTTCGGCCGCCTCATCAGGCTGGGTAGGATGCGAGACCGCACCGTCATCATAACCAACAAAGCCGATTTCAGCCTCAACCGACACACCGTGCCGGCCAGCCATCTGCGTCACCGCAGAAGTCAGCGCGATATTTTCCGCCAGAGGCAAGCGGGAGCCATCTATCATCACCGACGTGAAGCCGCTATCTATACCCGCCTGACATTCCTCAACCGTTGTCGCATGATCAATGTGACAGACAACCGGCACACGGGCCTGTTCAGCCAGCGACCGGAACATCGGCCCCAGCACAGATACAGGTGTATGCGCGCGGCACCCCGGGCCCGCCTGCAGGATGACCGGCACCGACAGCTCTTCAGCCGCCTCAACAAAGGCGCAGGCATCCTCCCAGCCCAGCACCACAAGGCCTGCCACGCCGTAGCCCTGCTCGCGCGCCGGTATCAGCACATCTGTCAGACTGGCCACTGTCATATAAATATCGTCATGTGAATAGCGTCATTTAAATTTGGCGATCATATCTTTGATGCCGGGGATAGTTTCAACCTGCCAGGCATGTTCGGGCTGGAAATACTGCACCAGAGAGCGCTGGCTCAGACCGCCAAGAATAGTAAAATAATACATCTCATATCCCGGCGCGACGACACAAGGGTGATAGCCTGATTTGATCGCAAAGCTGGAGCCGTCAACAAGGTGAAACGCCTCGCCCAGCCTGTCCTCATCAGGTTCCAAAAGCTGCATGCCAAACCCGCCCTCAGGCTTGAAGCGGAAATTATACACCTCATCATGGCGGGTTTCATCTGGCAGCCGATCTGTATCATGTTTGTGCGGCGGAAACCCTGACCAGCCGCCTGCCCCTACGGTAAACAATTCTGAGACCAGCAGGCGGCCGACCTTATCAGCCTGTTTCTGGCCCAGAATATGTTTAATCTTACGGTGTGTTTTAGTGTCATCAGAACCGTACTGAACAAGGTCGATGTCATCGCTGCGCACAGCAAACGGGGCCAGCCTGTCTGCAAACCGCGCGCCGGCAACAAACACTTCTGCTGTCTCACTGGTACAGACCAGTTGTGCTGGCATATCTGTGGGCACATACACCCCTTCTGGCTCACCATCCCATACATCTGTGCCCCTGTTGCCGACAGCCCCGAACGCGGTGGTGTCAGCATCAATATCAACACAGCCTGTGGCCGGCACAATACAGGTCTCATACCCCGGTGTCTGATAGGAAAACCGCTCGCCCTTTTTCAGCTTCACAATATTGAAGTAGGTCAGCGGAACATGTTCATCATTGATATCGATAATCGGCTTATTCTGATTATCAAAGGGCGGTATATGCATTTCGGTTATCCTTCTGCGCGGTTATCTTCAGGTCTCGTTATCAAATGCGGTCACTTCATGTGAGGCCATAAACTGGCTGAGCTGCTGCTGATCTGGCATAGCAGACGCACATCCAGGTCTGGCGACAACAAAGGCAGCCGCGGCACTGCCTTGCAGAACAGCCGCCCTGATATCAGCCTGTCGGCTCAGCCTGGCCAGGACATTTCCCAAAAACGCATCTCCTGCCCCAAACGGCTTGGCAAGGTCAACCGGGAAAATACCTGTTTCACGCTCCCGGCCCTGATAGAACGAGCGGCAGCCCCGCTCTCCCATCTTATAAAACACCAACTGGCCAGCATCAGCAAACGCGCGGGCGGCGGCAAGGCCTCTATTCTTATCCCCGCCGCACAGCACCGCAAATTCATCATCATTACCGACCAGAATATCTGCCCGCGCCACCTCCGGGGCCATCCTGCGGGCTGCGGCCTCAGCTTTCGGCCAGGCATTGGCCCGGTAATCAATATCAACAATAACCGGACAGCCAGCCTGTTTAGCCGCTGAAATGGCGGCACTGACCGCGGTGGCAGACGGTTCTCCTGATAGGGCTGTGCCGGTCACCACCAGCCCGCCTGCCACGCTGTAATCAACTGCCAGAACATCCTCTTCTGTCAGTTCCAAATCTGCCGCCTGGTTCCGGTAAATCACCACCGCGGCATCTGTTGGCCGGGTCTCGGCAATCGCCAGTGAATTGCGACACAGGCCAGGCTGGGTCCGGCAGCAGCTTGTATCCACGCCATAATCTGCACATTTGCGGACAACAAAGCGGCCGACCTGATCATCTGAAAAAACGGTGAGCAAAGCAGAGTTAACGCCTTGCCGGGACAGCGCAACCGCAATATTGCCGGCTGACCCGCCCATATCAGCGATAAAGTGAGTGGCCTGTTCGGTTATCACGCCGGCAGGTTCAGGATATAAATCCATACCCGCCCGGCCAAGACAGTAAATCGGGCCGCGGGCAAGCCTGTTGCAGAAGGTCTCAGAAAAAATAAACGAGCTGGTCTCAGTCATGGTGCCTCATCATGGATAACACCCTGTCTGTGGTCAAGGGGCCAGATAAGGCAAAGCCTTGTCCCCTGCCATCAGATGCCCTCACCCGCTGAAATTTATGGTGTGTTGATCAACAGCAGAAGATTATCTTTCGCTGTCTTGGCATTGACCAGCATTGTGTTTGCAGCATCACTAAGCAGTTGCGATTTCACAAGCTGGGCGGTTTCTTCAGCGTAGTCAGCATCCATAATCCGGCCGCTGGCCCGCTCTGTCATCAATACCGCCATATTCAGATTTTCAAGATTATGGGTGAATCTGTTTTCAATTGCCCCCAGACGTGCCTCATTCTGCGAGATACGCTTAATCGCTTCTTCCAGCACAAGATTAGCATCGCGCGCGCCGTTGACGGTTGAGATATCTATATCCTCAAGCGCCAGATTATAATCATCACGGGTATCATTGGTGATGTCGAGGCGCATGAAATCGGTAAAGCGTTTTGTCCCGCTGGAATGATGATAAAGGATTTTGACCTCAAATTCGGTTCGCCCGCCTTCATAATCTATCGCTGAGGATGAGGTAATGGTGCCTTCGCTATCAATATCAAAGAAATGATAATCCAGACTGCTGGTCAAATTTGACTGGGCAACCTCAAACGCGCCCAGATAATTATCCGCCGCCGCATAGGCTTTGATATAGGGGTTCAGCTGGGGGATGATGATCACTTCCTTAGCCTCGTTTGAGGTAAAGGTTGAACGGGTGTGATCATAAGTGGTTGGGGTGGTCTGAATAGTGATGGTTTCAACAAAATCAGGGATGCCAACAGCATTATAGCGGACATCCACGCTCAAGCTCGGGTAATCCGCCATTCTGATTTCTTGTTTCGCGGTCAG
>CBFHLG010000029.1:7521-9457 GCA_965656625.1 Puniceispirillaceae bacterium (SeqCode) | reverse complement strand
TTATCAGATATTCTGGACATGCCTGTAGACCGGCCACGGACCCTTGAGACAACCGCTCTTGGTGCGGCGATGTTTGCCGGGCTGGCCGATGGGGCCTATGCCAGCTTGGATGATATGGCGAAGAGCTGGCAGCTGGACCGCCAGTTTGCCCCTGCCCTGTCTGAGGCGGACAGGCGCGCTCTGAAAGCGGGCTGGTCTGAGGCGATCACAAAAACCCGCCTGCGTCTTGATTGACCAAAGCGTGAATCCCGCCTGGTCTTTAGCTTATTTTTGATGCTCGCGGCGGAATTGTTGCGGGGTTCTGCCGGTATCGGCGATAAACACTTCATAGAATCGGGACAGCGATCCAAAGCCGGAATCCAGCGCAATGGTGATCACCTTCTCGCTGCCATCGATAAGCGCCACCTTGGCATGATGCAGACGCAGCTGGTTCAGATAGCCGTTTATCGATTGCCCAAGTGAATTTTTAAAGGCGCCCATCGCGTAGCCTGTAGAGATATTTGCCGCCGCCGCGACATCGGCCACGGCAATCGGGTTGGTATATTGTTCGGCCAGAAACCGGATCATCTTATGCACATGCTGAGAGCGCCTGATGCCCGCCCGCCCTGCTTTCGGTTCTGTGGCGGCGCCCAGATGCCAGCCGTCAAAAGACTGTCGGCGCAATCTTAACTGTAATTCCTGCCTTGTGATCTGAATGAGCTCAGTATCCATTGACAGATAATCATCATGCCAGCGCCGGAAATGCAGGATATCCGCCTCAGCCAGCGTGGTGCTGCTGATAATCTGACCGGTGAACAGGGCAGACAAGAACCTGTCCGGCATGGACCAGGATAACAATTCCGGCAACGGCAGATTGGCAATGAACAGCTCGCCGGTGCGGTCTATCTGGCTCAGCCGATGGGGGATTTGCCCCCACAGAACACTGATCAGCCCGTCCTTTGCGGTCACCGGGCCCATTTGTGTCAGATAGGTCAGATCACACCCAACCGGCAGCAGAATTTCAACATGGCTGTGGGCATGATTGTCCGGCATCACCTTAGGTTCATGACGCTGCATGAAAAACCCTTCGGGAAACTGTTTGATATCCAGAATCTGCGGTGTCTGCATACCCGTATCATGGTCGGTTTTTCATAAAGAAAAAAGATAAAAAATGAGGATTCCGGAAAATTAATGCAGTTTGACGGAAGCGTTCCGGCAAAAAGTTTGGCCCTCTTAATGTTTAGGGGAATGTATTTCACTTTTACTGACATTCCGGTTTGGTGATCTGATCTGGTGATTTGTTGTCTGTCCAGAACAGGTGGCCGCACTTCCATGGGAGGATGGACATGAAAAAATTACTGACAGCCTGGGCGACTGTGGCGGGCATCTGCCTGTCAGCATCGTCTTTTGCAGGAACATTAGTGATTAACACTGATACTTCAGACCCTGCACCGAAAAAAGCCTTTGAGATGATTATCAAAAAATTTGAGGCTGAAAATCCAGATGTGACCGTTGAATGGAACCTGTTTGACCATGAAGGGTACAAGCAGTCCATCAGAAACTTTCTGAACACCAATCCGCCTGATGTGGCGAACTGGTATGCGGGTAACCGTATGCGTCCGTTCGTTAAGGCCGGTCTGTTTGAAGATGTGTCAGATATCTGGGCACAGGGTGGCGGCTGGAATGATGGCGAGTTGTCATCCAGCATGGCGCATGCGCAGAAATCAATGACCATTGGCGGTCGCCAGTGGGGTGTGCCTTACACCTACTACCAGTGGGGCGTTTATTACCGTAAGGACATTTTCGAAAAGCTGGGTATTGCTGTACCACAGACGTTTGATGAGTTTGTTGCCGCCTGTGCCAAGCTGAAAGAAAATGGTGTTACCCCGATTACCATTGGCTCAAAGTATCTGTGGACCACAGCGGGCGTGTTTGACTATCTTGACCTGCGCGTGAA
>CBFHLG010000029.1:0-7421 GCA_965656625.1 Puniceispirillaceae bacterium (SeqCode) | reverse complement strand
GTTACCCCGATTACCATTGGCTCAAAGTATCTGTGGACCACAGCGGGCGTGTTTGACTATCTTGACCTGCGCGTGAACGGTTATGAATTCCACATGGACCTGACCAACGGTAAAATCCCGTACACAGACCCGCGTGTAAACGCTGTGTTTGATGCCTGGGATCGTCTGGTGAAGCCAGGTTATTTCATTGAAAACCATGCCGCCTACAGCTGGCAGGAAGCGCTGACCCCAATGGTAAAGGGTGAAGCGGCTATGTATGTGATGGGTAACTTTGCGGTTGCGCCTCTGCGCGAAGCTGGCCTGACAGATGATCAACTTGGGTTCTTCCAGTTCCCAGAGATCACTCCTGGTCTGCCAATGGCTGAAGAAGCCCCGACAGACACTGTTCACATTCCGTCCAAAGCCAAGAACAAGACAGATGCCAAGCGGTTCCTGATCTTCATGGCCCGTGCGGATGTTCAAGAAGACGTGAACAAAATTCTTGGCCAGCTGCCAATTAACAGCGGCTCTGCTGTGGCAGATGACAAGTTCTTGAAGGCCGGTAACGAGATGCTGAACAACGCTTATGCGATGGCTCAGTTCTATGACCGTGACGCGCCTGCGGAAATGGCCTCTGAAGGCATGAAAGGTTTCCAGGAATATATGGTTAAGCCTGAGCGCCGGGAGAAGATTCTGCAGCGTCTGGAGAAAGTTCGCCAGCGCGTTTACAAGTAACCACAACTCTGGTCCGGAGTGGCGATAACACCGCTCCGGACGCCTTATTCTTTATTGTTTCGCATAAAGACGCGGTCTGGCGGGACGATGGATCATGACAGCACATATTTCTGATAAACACACACACCCGTACCGGTCCAGCTGGTGGAAACGCCATCAGGCCAGAATAACGCCATGGCTGTTTTTGGCGCCTGGTGGCCTGTTTTTTACTGTTTATGTTATTGCCCCGATTTTTCAGTCCATCTCGATCTCGTTTTATGAATGGGACGGGCTGTCTCCGGCGACTTATGTGGGCGCGGCCAACTATATTGAACTTCTTGATGATGAACAATTCTATGTCTCTTTATGGAACAATGTCCGTTGGCTGATTTGTTTTATGGCGGCGGTGCCTGTCGGGCTTGCGCTGGCCTTGTTTTTGAATCAGACGGTGTTTGGGATCAGGCTGATAAAATCACTGTTCTTCTTTCCGTTCGTGATATCGCAGGTTGTCATCGGTCTTATTTTCACCTGGTTCTATGAGCCGAATTACGGGGTGATTGCGCCGGTTCTCTCTGCTCTGGGATGGGACGGCTGGGCGATTCTGGCGGATGAAGATTACGCTACCTACGGCATTATTTTTGCCGGCCTTTATCCTCAGATTGCCTATTGCATGATCCTGTATTTAACCGGCCTGAACAATATCAGCGCTGATCAGATAGAGGCCGGCCGCCTTGACGGGGCAAAGGGCTGGGGTTTGTTCTGGAATATTATTCTGCCGCAGCTTCGTCCGGCCACCTTCATTGCCATTGTGGTAACGGTTATCGGGGCGTTGCGGAGCTTTGATATGATCGCCATCATGACGCAAGGCGGGCCATGGGGCTCATCAAATGTGCTGGCTTACTTTATGTTTGAACAGGCCTTAAGCGAATATGGTTACCGGATGGGTTACGGCTCAGCCATCGCCACCATCTTATTTTTGATTATGCTGGTTTACATTCTGTATTTCATTTTCAGAATGTACCGGGATGAAAAGAGGGGGCTGTAGGCGATGTTTCCTACCCCTATTGAAAAAACCTCTGGTGTGATGCGGTCTGCCTACCGGGTGGCCCTGCCCCTATTGTTGTTCATTTGGCTTATCCCGTTGCTGGGGGTGATGTTAACCGCGATGCGGGGGCCGGGCGATATCACCGCCGGCAACCTGTGGGGCCTGCCCTCAGAATGGATGTTTTTTGCCAACATGCGGGATGTGTTTGGCAATACGCCGATGTTTGATTTCATCATCAATAGTTTCAAGATTACGATCCCGACGATGATCGGCGCGGTCGCCTTGAGCTGCATGACCGGTTTCGCGCTGGCCGCTTACCAGTTCCGCGGCAATCTGCTGTTATTCTTCATCTTTGTTGCCGGAAATTTTATCCCGTTTCAGATTTTGATGATCCCTGTTCGTGACCTCACTTTCCAGATAGGCCTGTATGATACGGTGACTGGCCTGGTGATGTTTCATGTGGCGTTTCAGACGGGTTTTTGTACGCTGTTTATGCGGAATTTTATCCGCGCTCTGCCGCATGAATTATTTGAAGCGGCGCGGATTGACGGCGCCTCTGAATTGACCATTTTCTGGAAGATTGTTCTGCCCTTGACGCGCCCGGCCATCGCCGCGCTTTGTGTGCTGATTTTCACCTTTATTTGGAATGATTATTTCTGGGCCACGGTGCTGATTCAAGGCCAGCATGCGATGCCAGTGACAGCTGGTCTGAAATCGCTGAACGGCCAGTGGATTGCGGCCTATCATCTGATATCGGCAGGTTCGATTGTGGCGGCGGTACCGCCTGTGCTGATGTTCTTTGTCATGCAACGGCATTTCATCGCCGGCCTGACCCTCGGTGCGAATAAAGGTTAGGTGGACAAGGTAAGCTGAGGGATTAACAATGACAAAGATTGCGATGATTGGCGCGGGCTCCACCGTGTTCATGAAAAATATTCTGACCGATATTCTGCTTGAAGAACCGTTCGCCAGCTGTGAGTTCGCGCTGCAGGATATTGACCCCAAACGTCTGGCCACATCAAAACTGGTTGCCGAAAGGGTGGCAGAGGTTTTGCCGGTCTCGCCCATTATCACCGCGACCGAGGACAGGCGCGAGGCGCTGAGGGGGGCTGATTTTGTTATCGTGATGATACAGGTCGGCGGCTATAAGCCCTCTACCGTCATTGATTTTGAAATTCCTGCAAAATATGGCCTGAAACAGACTATTGCCGATACGCTGGGGATCGGCGGCATTATGCGCGGTCTGCGCACCGCCCCTGTGCTGGCGGATATCGGCCGCGATATGCAAGAGCTCTGCCCGGATGCCTGGATGCTGCAATATGTGAATCCGATGGCGATCAACTGTCTGGCGCTGTCGCATCTGCTGCCGGACCTTAACTATGTTGGCCTGTGCCATTCTGTGCAGGGAACAGCCGCTGATCTGGCCCGCGACCTGGGTGAAGAGATAACCGACATTGATTATGACTGTGCCGGCATTAACCATGTCGCGTTCTACACCCGTTTTGAAAAGCGGCTTGCTGACGGCGCAAGCGAAGATCTGTACCCTCGGCTTCAGCAGCTGGTCGACAGCCGCGCCTATGGGCCGAACTGGGATGGCTGTACCAATCATGTGCGTTATGAGGTATTGAAACGGCTGGGGTATTTTGTAACCGAATCGTCTGAACATTTTGCTGAATACACGCCCTGGTTTATCAAGAACAGTCAGCCGGATTTAATCCAGAAATTTGATATTCCGGTAAATGAATATATCCGGCGCTGCGAAAAACAACTGGCGGAATGGGACGCGCTGGAAGCTGATCTGCTGGCCGATACCAAGCCGGTCTGTGAAAAATCGGTTGAATATGCTGCGCGCATTATCTCCTCTATCACCACCGGGACACCTGATGTGATTTACGGCAATGTGCTGAACAATAAACTGATCGGTAACTTGCCTGAAAACGCCTGTGTTGAAGTGCCGTGTGATGTCACTAAATCCGGCCTTCAGCCGCGCCAGGTTGCTGACTTGCCGTCTCATCTGGCCGGGTTAATCCAGACCAATATCACTGTTCAACAGCTCACCGTTGAGGCGATAGTCTCTGGCCGGCGTGAGTCGGTCTATCATGCTGCCATGCTTGACCCGCACACCTCTGCTGAGCTGACTCTGGACCAGATTTGGCGCATGGTGGACGAATTGCTTGACGCTCATGAAGGCTGGCTGCCCGCTTTATCCTGAGCGCAAGAGAGGCTAGTTTTGCGCAGATAAAATGGTAACGCCTGTTGGCGGAACCATCCTGTCGCCCAACAATAATTTGCCGGTAAACCCTTGCGGGATGGGGGCTGGGTGAGGTCCGTAATTTGTGAACACCAGCATATCGCCGCGTTGCCGTAGCCGCAGATAGTCGGGCAGGTCAAAAACGGCCAGGCCCGCCTGTCTCATCTGGTCAGCGCAGATCAGCTTTAACAGCCCCTCATCAGCCCAGCCGGTCAGATAGCTTACATTTTCGTTTCTGATCATCACCGGATGCCCGGTTTCGCTCTGGCCTTCAGCCGTGCCGGTCACCTTGCCCCGCTCATGCCAGATTTTGATCTGCCCATTGTAATTCCGCCAGGTGCAGGTCACAGGCTCACCTGCAGGGAGCGCGTCAATCTGCTCTACACAAAATCCGGTAAGCTGCTGTAAAGGGCCAGGCGGCAGGCCAGCGGGAATTTGAAAATCAGCTGTCTTTGCGCCGGTACGCGGGCCGATAAAAATTTGCGCCGGGCTGTTGTGAAGCTGTGCGCACAACCGATCTGAAAGCGCCATTACCGCGGGCACCACCACCAGCTGATAGCCGGACAGATCATCTTCACCGCTGACAATATCCACAGACCCGCCATTCTGGCGAAGCGCCTTGTAGATATCCAGTACCAGGCGCAGGTGATGAAAATCACAGCTTTGCCCGTCAAGCGTGGCCATCCAACTGGCCTCATATTCATACACCAGGGCGATAGGGGCCTGTTCTGTGGCAGCCCACGGCAGCGGGTTTATCTCTGCCTGGAACTGCTGTATCTCGGCCATCGCCGGGGCATCGCGCCCGTCAGGCAGGCACAGGCCCGCATGCATCTGTTCCTGGGCAAACGGCACCTGACGCCACCTGAAATAGCTGATCAGCTCTGCTCCATGTGCGGCGGCCTCAAAGCTCCATAACCGCACCGCGCCCGGGGCGGGCACGGCATTTGTGCTGGCCCAGTTAACCGGCCCGGGCTGTTGTTCCATCACCCACAGGCGGCCCATACCGCGATACAGATCATGATGAAAGGCCTGAAAATCCGGATCGCCAGTGCGCAGGCATTTCGTCTGCATCTCCGGGTCATGGGGGGCGGCCGCCTTCATATTCTGCAGCATGCCCAGCGGATAGCTGTCCCAGGAAGCAATATCCATATCGGCGGCAACAGGGCGGTGGTCGAACTGGTCAAACATGCCCATGTAATTATGGGCTATAGGCCGGCCGGGGCTGTGCTGGCGCAGAATGGCGACCTGTTCAGCATTGAACTGTCTGACCATCTCTGTTGAAAACCTGTAGAAATCCAGATTATGGGACGGGTTCGCTTCGGTAACAGTCAGGTTGGGCAGGTCTATTTGATCAAATGAAGAATAGGACATGGACCAGAATACAGCGCCCCAGGCCGCGTTCAGGCGATCGACGGTCTGATACTTTTCCGCCAGCCACACTCTGAACGCCTGGCGGGCAGATGCACACCAGCTCAAAGCTGTATCATGACAGCCATATTCATTATCTGTCTGCCAGGCGGTAACTGCCGGATGCTGTCCATAGCGTTCGGCAAAGGCGGTTGTTATGCGCCGGCTTTCTGCCCGGTAGCCCTGATGGGAAAAGCTGTAATGCCGTCTTGAGCCAAACTGGCGCGGCTGGCCGTTCTCATCATAAGCCAGCATGTCCGGCATCTCCTCAACCAGCCATTTTGGCGGCGTGGCTGTCGGGGTGCACAGGGTGAGGGACAGGCCCGCTTCTGCCAGCACATCCACTGCTTTATCCAGCCAGGCCCACGCGAACTGGCCGCGTTCAGGTTCTGTCTTTGACCAGCTGAATTCAGCCAGCCTGACTTGGCGAATACCGACTCTGACCATTCGTCTGGCATCATCTGCCCACTGGTCTTCGGGCCAATGTTCAGGGTAATAACAGACGCCAAGGTGGGGGGTATGCATGCTCATCTGTCTTAGCGGGCGGACAGGGCCATGCCCGCTTTGTCAAACATATACAGCTTATCGGGCAGCGCGTTTAGATACAGAACATCATCCAGTTGGCCAGCCTCTTCCTCGCTCAGCTTCACGGTTAGGTCCAGATCGTCTGCCAGCTGGACATAGGCAAGTGAATATTCGCCCAAATGTTCGATATGTGTGACCGGACCTGAAAACGGGGCGTCTGCTTTATCTGCAGGCACCAGATGTTCTGGTCTGATGCCGACCGCGCCAACCTCAGCCGGACCGGACCAGCTTGCCAGCAGAACATCACCTGACGACAGGCAAAGCTGTCTGCCGGTTACCTGAACCGGCAGAATATTCATCTTTGGGCTGCCGATAAACTCAGCCACAAACTGGTTCGCAGGCCTGTTATACAGCTCTAGCGGGGTGCCGACCTGTTCTATCTGGCCTTTGTTCAGCACCACAATCCGATCAGCCAAGGTCATCGCTTCAACCTGATCATGGGTTACATAAATCATGGTCGCGGACAGCCGCTTATGCAAATCGGCGATTTCTATGCGGGTCTGTACACGCAGCGCGGCATCCAGGTTCGATAGCGGCTCGTCAAACAAAAATACCTTCGGGTCCCTGACAATGGCTCGGCCGATGGCTACCCTCTGGCGCTGCCCGCCGGACAGATGTTTGGGTAGCCGGTCCAGATAATCGGCAATCTGCAGGGTGTCCGCCGCCGCCCTCACCAACCGGTCAATTTCCGGCTTTGGGGTGCGCGCCTGGCGCAGGCCGAATGCCATATTTTCAAACACGGTCATATGCGGATACAGCGCATAGGACTGAAACACCATCGCTACGCCGCGTTCAGCTGGCACAACATCATTTACGATATCGCCGCCGATTGTCAGCGTGCCGCTACTGATATCCTCCAGCCCGGCGATCATCCGCAGCAAGGTCGATTTCCCGCAGCCTGACGGGCCGACAAAAACGATGAATTCACCGCTGTCAATGGACAGATCAACGCCATAGATCACCTTCTGCTTGTTGAAGGATTTTTCAATATTGGTCAGCTGGACGTGGGTCATGGCGATACTATCAACGCAAAAGATAATGGTTATCTGAGCCTAACGTGCCGGAGGCTAAAATCAACACAAACCTATACCACCAGATGCCGCCAAAGAGCGGTCCACAGGATTGACAGCAGCAGAAATTTGGAGGAATGCTTCACCCGGATATATATTTAGAGAGCTGGCCGCGGCATCCATAGCGGCGGTAAGGGTGAGAGAAAAGGGGGCTGGTCATGCTTCTTGTTGGCGGCGAAAATCTGATTGATCTGGTGCAGACAGATGAGGCGGACGGTCTGCCCTTATATCAGGCGGTTCCGGGCGGCTCGCCGTTTAATCTGGCTATAGCGGCCGGTCGGCAGGGCCTGGAAACAGGTTATCTTTCGCCGATCTCAACAGATAATAGCGGCGATTTGCTGGCGGCACGGTTGCATGAGGCCGGCGTCAC
>CBFHLG010000028.1:0-9679 GCA_965656625.1 Puniceispirillaceae bacterium (SeqCode) | reverse complement strand
CCTTATGGGGTCCGGTTGTAGGCGCGATCATTTTCCATGTCGTTAAAGAAGCCACATGGACGTATCTGCTTAATCTGCAGTGGATTGCCCTTGGCCTTATCCTCATCATCAACATTGTTTATTTCCAGCAGGGTTTGATGGGCTGGTTGCAGACCAAATATCCGGAAATGTTTGGGATTGTTGTGGATAAAAGCAACACATCTTCGAAGTCGGAGGCATAAATGTCAGATATTATTAAAGTAACAAATGTCTCCAAATCCTATGGCGGCGTAAAAGCCAACGTGGATATTTCCATGTCTGTGAAAAAAGGCTCCATCACCGGCATCATTGGCCCAAATGGCTGTGGGAAAACCACCCTGTTTAATTCAATTGTCGGCTATCACCCGATTGATAACGGCAGCATTGAATTCAACGGTCAGGAAATCTCACACCTTATGGTGGGTGATATTGCCAGATTGGGAATGCTGAGAACCTTCCAGCAGACGCGGATTTATTCGAAAATGAATTGCGTTGATAATATGCAGATTTCTGTCTCTCATCGGAAAGATTCGAAAAGCAGCATATTCGCAAGCCGCAAGGGAGAGATCAAAGAACGTGCAGAACATCTGCTGGAATTCGTTGGGCTTTATTCAAAGCGTAATTTGATTTCAGGCGACCTTTCCTTTGGCCAGCAAAAGCTTCTTGAATTTGCCATGGCCCTGATGAATGAGCCGCAAGTTCTGTTGTTGGATGAGCCAACAGCCGGAATTAACCCAACCTTGATCAACGGCCTCATTGACCGGCTGCGCAAAGCAAATGAAGAGCTGGGCATCACTTTGTGTGTAATCGAACATAACATGCGGGTGATCATGAATTTGGCTGAACATATCTATTGTCTGTCAAACGGCCACATGCTGGCCGATGGCAAGCCTGAAACACTTCAAAATGACCAGCGTGTCATTGATGCATATCTTGGAGGACATTAATGGCCAAAGCACCAGCAAAGAAAGCCGGCGCCAAGAAAACCACGGCTAAGAAGAAGACAGCAAAGGTAGCTGCTGAAACTGAAGTTAAGGTTAAAAAGGCAAAGGCAGCCCCAGCGAAAGCAACAACGGCTAAAAAATCAGCTGCTAAAAAAGCGGTGAAAAAGACAGCCAGCAAGAAGAACGTGTCCGGTTATGGCACCGGTTCAGTTGATGTGGTGATGTCTGTCGATCAGGTGGCCAAAGAGGCCGCCTCAATCGCAGCCAACGCCCCGACCCGTGAAGAGCTCGCCGGCCTCGCCAAGAATGAGCCGTTCTTGCGGATCGAGAACCTGCGCGCCGGTTATGGCAAGATGGAAATTCTGCATGATTTCTCTCTTGATGTGGCCAAAGGCCAGTCTTTATGTCTGATCGGGCCGAACGGGGCTGGCAAGTCAACGGTCTTGCACTCCATCTTCGGCTTTACCAATATTTTCTCTGGTACAATATCGATCAATGGCAAGGATGTGACCCGCCTGACACCGTCTGAGAAGCTCGCTGAGGCGGGTATCGCCTATATTCTGCAGGACAAGTCAGTGTTCCCGCAGATGACAGTCGAAGAAAATCTGATGATGGGCGGGTTCCTCAAGAACAGACCTGCAGAAGCCAAAGCCGCTGCAGAGATGGTGTTCGATAAATACAGCCGACTAGCAGAACGGCGGGACAAGCCCGCTGGGGTTCTGTCAGGTGGTGAACGCCGCCTGCTGGAAATCTCCCGTGCGTTGGTGATGAACCCTGAAGTGCTGCTGGTTGATGAGCCGTCAATTGGTCTTGAGCCCCGCTTCATCGATATGGTGTTTGAAATTCTGGACGACCTTCAGCATGGCGACGGCAAGACCATCGTGATGGTTGAACAGAACGCGAAAAAAGGTCTGTCGTTTGCTGACCTTGGTTATGTGCTTGTCTCTGGTGAAACAGCGATAGCTGATAACGGCGATGACCTGCTGCAGAACCCGGATGTGGGCCGTCTGTTCCTGGGCGGATAACGCGCTCAAAGCCGGTTTTTCGATATCACTTAAGGATAAAGGCAGGTGGTCAACCACCTGCCTTTTTTTAAGAACTAAAGCCCGCCCATCAGGCTGTGCACCCCGGCCCATAAGCCGCCGCCAAGCACTGCCAGACCGCCAGAGGCCACCAGGTTCCGGCCCGCAGACAAGGTCGCTGTCGGCACCCTGAACAATTCTGCCACCAGCACAACAGACAGTGATGAGAAGGACGTCATTGTACCGGCAGCCCAGCCGATCATATGGGCCTGCATCACAAATACGGCATCAAACACAGTCAGTGACGGGGCGAAATAGGCCAGTAGCGGGGCCGCCGAAATCACCGGATGAACCCCCAGCAGAGACACCAGCCAGACCAGCACAGGCAGCCCCCATATCATCAGCCAGACCGCAGGTGCCTGACCAAACAAACCATCCAGCATCACCGACAGTGATGAAGTTTCCGCGGCCAGTGAGGCGATCAGCATGGACGCAGAAATGATGACCAGCTCATCACCACTGTTTTTCTGTAGCAACCAGAATTTTTTCACAATCAATGCGGCGGTTTCCGGCCGCCGGCACATTTGCACCAGGCACAAGATAGGCATGGCCGTCACAACCGCAAACAGCGCGGTCAGGCCGGTTACCACAGATAAAACAATCACCGCGGTGATGGCGATCACAAGGCGCGGCAGGATAGGCTGTAACGGCGCCAGCGCGTCAATCACCGCAAACCGTGCCCCTTCCGGTGCGGCCAAGGCAGAGGTGATAATAAAGAACAGCACAGCGGTAATTACCCCCAGCACAATAGCCCCGAAGGCAAAGCCGGGCGGCAGATATATACCCGCCACCGCAAAGCTGATGAAAAACGGAGACCAGACCACCGCCCCGTTCATCCCTCGCAAAGAGGCTTCTGCGGCAACACGCCGGCGTTCAGGCCCGGCGCTCTGCGGCAGTGAGGACGCAATAAGGGCAAACGCCCCGATATTCATCACCCCGCCCAGAACATGGCTGGCCAGTTGCAGACCTGAGGCAGAATTCTGTGGCGGCAGCTGGCCAAGGCGGGTTTGTGTCTCCTGCACCGAGGGCATCGTCAGCGCGGTTGCCCTGACCAGCGTCAAGGTCGGCAGCAGACAGGCAAAGATGAGCACAAAGGCCCCCGCCTGGCGCAATTGATCAGCTGAGGGCAGTTGCGGTAAAATCAGCCAGCCTATCATCATCAGGGCAGCCAGAATGATAAGCGATTGCCGCCGCAGACGAGCTGCCGACACCACAAGAATGGCCAGAAAGATCAGCAAGGCGGCGTCTGTAAAGCCGGTGGCGACCTTGCCCGACAAGAGCAGAGGCAGCGACATGGCCCAACAGATAAGAGCCAGGATGACCTTCACAGAACCCAGAGCAGACAAAGAAAAACTTATCCAAAAACAGTTCACTACCACACAGCCGAGAGCCAGGCTGACAGCTTTAGCCTATACAGGGTTCACCCAAATTCCTATAGTGTTGTCACAATGAGCCGTCATCCCTTGTTCCCTGTCCAGTTCTATCAGCTTACAGACAAGCCTTACGCCTTATTGGCTGTGGTGTGTCTGGCAGAAACAGTCAGCATGCTGAGCTTTGCCGCCTGGCCGTTATTTCTGGTCAAGCTGCAGCCTCTATGGGGGTTGTCCAATTTTTCGACCGGCTGGGTCAGCGGTGCCTATTTCATTGGTTATGTGTGTGCGACACCTGTTCTGGTTGGGCTTACAGACCGGTTTGATGCGAAAAATATTTATCTGTTTTCCACCCTTGTGGCGGCTGTGGGCGCGCTAGGTTTTGCCGGGCTGGCAGACGGCTTCTGGAGTGCGGCCCTTTGCTGGGGGCTGGTTGGTGCGGGCCTGGCCGGTACCTATATGCCCGGGCTGCAGATTCTGAACGCCAGGCTGAACGACACCGACAGGCTCAGGCTACTGCCCTATTATACATCCGCGTTCGGCATCGGTACTGGGCTGTCCTTCTTCGTGATGGGCTGGCTGTACGCTCATGCAGACTGGCAGACCGCTTTTTTCAGCGCCGCGGCAGGCAGTTTAAGTGCTGGTGTGCTTATCGGCTGTCTGGTTCGGCCTGCACCAGTTATCAAACCGACCAGCGGGCCTGGCCGGCACCCGCTTGATTTCCGCCCAGCGTTCAACAACGCCGCCGCAATGCGGTATATCCTTTCCTATGGGGCGCATAATTTTGAGCTGTTTGCCTTCCGGGGCTGGCTGTTTGCCTATCTGATTTTCGCCGCAGGCTATTATCAGATCCAGCTGTCTTCTGAATGGCTGTCCGGCCTGATCTCTGTAATGGCCCTTATGGGGATGGCCGCGTCTGTTTACGGGGCCAAGCTGTGTCTCGCCCATGGAAGAGCGAAGATGATTTCCCGCTTTGGTCTGGCGTCTTTCCTGACCGCGCTTCTGTTCAGCCTATCCGGCCATATGAATTTCGCCTTCGTGCTGATCTTTGCCGCCCTCTACAACATCACCATCATGTTTGATTCCGCCTCCCTGACCGCCGGCACCGTTTCGCATGCCCGCCCCGAAGACAGAGGCGCAACCCTGGCGGTGCATTCGATGCTGGGGTTTTGCGGCAGTGCCCTTGGCGCACCGGCAACAGGGCTGGTCCTTGATATGGCGGGGGGCCAGACAAATGTGGTGGCCTGGTCTGCTACCCTTGCATCTATGGGGCTGGGCTCAGCGCTGGTCTGGCTTATCCTGCGCCGCCAGAACATCAGCTCCTCCCGCTAGGCCGCCGATTCTGGTCCGTTATTTTGGCCCATTATTCTGGCAGGCCGTCAACGATCACAAACAGCCGGTCTGCCCCGTCACCCAAAATCTCTCTGGCGTGTTTATATTCAGGGCTGTGATAGGCCTTCTGGGCGGTTTCCATATCCGGCCAGCAAACAACCACATTGCGGGCATACTCTTTGCCTTCTGTGGTCTCGCACGCGCCGCCTCTGGCCAGGTACCTGCCGCCATGTGCCTCTACCGCCGCCGCCGCCAGAGGGGCATAGGCTTGCAATTTGTCTGCATCCAGCACGTTTACTCTCACAATCCAATAGGCTGCCATATTTTTTATCCTCATTCAGTTTTGTTTTTTTGCCGCCACTGCAGACAGCCAGTTTGCCAGTTCTGTTTCATGAACCTGCCGGTCAATAATGTCTGTCCCGATTTGGTAGCGTGACAGCAGTGTCTTGGTTTCAGGGGCGCTGTCAAGGGTCATAAAATCAGAGATCATCTGCGACAGGTCGGCTGTAAAGCCCGGGCCTTTACCCGTGAACTGCACAGCCTGACTGAAGCCCTCAACATCTGCCCGCCGCAGAAAACCGGCAATATCAGAAAACCGTAATTCAGGATGATACTGTACGCCGGAAAACTGCTCTGCGGCGGTTTGTGTGCTGCTGACCGCCTGGTAAGAGCAATGCTGGTTAGAGGCCAGACACACCAGAGACCGCGGCAGCATCTTCACATCATCACGGTGCATGCATAACGCATCAAACACAGCTGGCTTGCCTTTATATAACCTATGCTCGCGGCCGGCTTCAGTTACCGTAATCCGTCGCGCGATAGCCAGCTCCACACCTGCCGGATTAGCATACATCGACCCGCCCAGAACAGCGACGCCCACCTGCATTCCATAGCAGGACCCAAACACAGGCAGACCGCGTGAAAAGGCCGCCTCCATCACGGCCCGGGCGGGCTGTGCCGCCGCGTCATCAGCCGCCCAGGACACACCAGCCCCTGTAAACACGGCCCCGTCAACCGCCGCCCAGTCAGGAGCCGGAGCAGGATCAGCGGCAAAATGCGGGCGGGTAATCTGTACCGTAAGGCCCGGGGCAAGTGCACTCAAGGTCTCAGCAAACCTCTCTGCCGCGCCATAAGGCTGGCCAGCCTGCGTCTTGCCCACCAGCCCTTCATGATTGCCTTCAACGATCAGCAGGCCAAAATGCGGCCGGTTCTGTGTCGTCATCTTCTCTGTTATCGTCATGTTGTTTTTCAGCCTGCCCTAAAGCTCTGACGTGCCGATTTCTTGTTTGCGTTTGGCCACATATGCCGCCAGCGCCTCCACCCTGTCTTCAGCCAGACCAGGCGGCTGGTAGTCTGCCAGCATCTGTTGCCAGATACCGGTGGCCCTGTCCTCTGCATGCTGGCCGCCCGCCGCCGCCCAGGCCTGATTGTTGCTCCAGTCAGACAGAAACGGCGGATAAAACGCTGTCTTGTAGCGCGACATGGTATGGTCTGCCCCGAAAAAATGCCCGCCTGGTGCCACGTCTTTCTGGGCCCCCAGCCCCAGATCATCGTCTGTAAAGGTGACCGGCCGGAGCAAAGACGACATCGCCTGTAGCATTTCACAATCAACCACCAGCTTTTCATATGAGGCGACAAGCCCGCCTTCACCCCAGCCAGCGGCATGATAGATCAGATTACCATGGCCAGACACCGCCCCCCACAGGGCCATCTGTGTTTCCCAGACCGCCTGTGCATCCACCGCGTTTGAAGCCGAACAGGCACTTGTGCGATAGGGCAGGCCATATCGTCTGGCCAGCTGGCCACCAGCCATATTGGCGCGGGTGTTTTCCGGTGTGCCAAAGGCGGGCGCCCCTGATTTCATATCCACATTGCTGGTAAAGCCGCCATAAACCACTGGCGCGCCTTTACGCACAATCTGGGTCAGGCAAATGCCCAGAAGAGCTTCTGCATTCTGCTGGGCCAACGCCCCGGCCAGAGTCACCGGGGCCATCGCCCCCATCAGCGTAAACGGGGTGACCACAACCGCCTGGCCCAGTTCAGCCAGCGTAATAAGCGCATCTGACATCTCGGTATCAAACTTGCGCGGGCTGTTGATGTTCACATTGGTAATACAACTGGGCGAGGCAGCCATCTCCTCTAGTGTGAGGCCGCGGGCTATCGCCAACATATTGGTGGTATCGCGTACCCGTGTCGCCCCGATAGACATGGTCAAAAACACCTTGTCTGCACAGGTCAGATTCACAAAGCTGGTATCCAGATGGCGCGTATTCACAGGCAAATCATTGGGGGCCAGCGTCTGGTTACCAAAGAAATGAATCACATTGAATGCCTGCCCCAGCTTGATGAAATTCTGATAATCTTCAAAATTGCCCGGCCGCCGTCCCTTCACCGCGCAATGCACATTGGGAGCACCGGACACCATACCGAAATGGATATGATTGCCGCCAATAGTGAGCGCGCGATCCGGATTAGTCGGGGTCAGCATAAATGTGGATGGCGCCGTTTCAAGCAACCTGGTTATCAGGGCTTCAGGCAGCCGGACAATCTGGCTGGCCTCATCCACCTCAGCCCCGGCCTGTTTATACAACGCGCGGGCGCGCGCGCTGTTCACCTCAACGCCTATTTCCTCAAGGATTTTCATTGACGCCTGATGGACAGATTCAAGCTGATCCTCACTCAACGGGGCCATTGGGGCAAACGGACTACGGGTGAAGAAAAAGGGCTGCTGGCCTATTGCCGGTTGGCCGGATTTATCATCATTTCGTGCCTGTCGGGCCTCTCGTCTTGAGGCCCCCCGCCGTGTTCCCCGCCGTGTCATTTGCGTATCTGTCCCTTTTTAGCAGTCAGGTTTACCCTGTGTTGAGTTGTAAACGCACAAAACGCCCTCCAGCCCTAAGACTGCGCCTGATAAGAGGGCTGAATAGCGCAATTCAGCCTCTTTAGGCCCTGTTTTCGACAAGACGTCGGGGATGGGGCACACAGGTCAGGCAGTGGCGCGCTGCGGAGTGAACAGGGCCGCCGCGAAGGAGGCAAGCGCCGCGTCTTCGGCCCACACCCGGCAGGCCTGGCGCATCGGCTGCATTTCTTCGGACAGCAACACCGCCAGCAAATCATCTGCTGTCTTGTCGGCAAAGGCTGGGGGCAGAGCCCGGCTGATATTCAATTCGGTCATGAAGGCAGACACAATATCCGGCAAATCATTCAGATGAGACACCCCGAACGCCTTGGCTGCGCTGCGCATATCATCTGTTCCGGCGGCGATAACAAACGGCAGGCTGACCTCAAAGCCAAGGGCTGTGGCCAGACCATGATGAATAGGGGCCAGCGAGGCCAGCGCATGGCTGAGCGCATGAGCTATCGAACAGGAGGCCATATCAATGGCCCGGCCCGCATAATAGCTGGCCAGCAGCATATCGCGGCGGACAGACAGGCTTTCGGGTACCTGAACCGCCAGCGGCAGAGAGGTGCGACAAATCCGCAAAGCTTCATGGGCATAAAGCTGAACCCCGGAATGGGTGTATTGATTGGTTGCCGCTTCAAACGCATGAACCATCGCGTCCATCCCGGTCCAGGCGGTCAGGTCAGCGGGCAGGGAGACCGTCAGGCTGGGGTCAAGGATGACCAGATCAGGCTTTGTTTCCGGCCCCCAGACCCAGCCTTTGTTGCCGTTCTCCAGCGTGATGATATTGGTTCCGGACGCCTCAGAACCGGTACCGGCTGTGGTCGGGATCACCGCCGACAACACATCCCGGTTTTGCGGCAAATCATGCGCCTGCATCAGATAATAGCTGACATCCTGGCCGCCATTCAGACAGGTTTTCACGATTTTTGCCATATCCAGGGCCGAGCCGCCGCCAATCCCCAGAACCGCATCCGCACCGGCGGCACGGGCGGCGTCCACCGCTTTTTGTGTGGGGCCCAGTTTCGGCTCACCCTGAAAGTCGCTGAAAAATGTGAGGCTCACCCCCGGCCCGGTAAGCGTACGTAACGCCTCTTCCAGCCCAATATCCACCATATAAGGGTCGGCCAGAACAAACAGATGCTGACAGGACTGCTCAGTAAAGAAGGCGATAGCCTTTTCCAGACCCTGATTGGTGATGATGGCTGTTGAGGCCGGGTTGATCACAAATTCTTCCATCGTCTTCCATTTCCCTAATTTTGGGCCATTATTCTGGCTTCACCTCACACGCTTCGGTGTCGTTAACGTCTGAAGCGTCAATGTCTGTAGCTGTCATCTTCTGCGTCAAGCACAGCCATCATCGCGTCCAGATGGATATGCTGATGGCTGGTGGTCTGGTCATATTCCTCCCATTGGCGGGCGGTTTTCTCTGCAGTGGCGTCATCAAGCACTTTCAGCGGCCGGCCAGAAGACAAAGCAGTGATGTAGGTCTTGGCCGCGCGTTCCAGATGATAAGCCAGATCCCAGGCCAGAGACGGCGCGTCAGCCGCCACCAGAATGCCGTGATTGCCCATCATCATACAATTGTGATTGCCAAGCCGGCCCGCCAGCCGCACCCCTTCATCGCCAATACCCATACCGTCAAACCCGTCATCCCAGGCCAGCCGGTTAAAAAACCGCGCGGTTGTCTGATCTATCGGTGGCAGGTCTGCATCTTCAAGACTGACCAGCGCGGTGGCGTAATGCGGATGCAGATGCACAAGACAGCGCGCAGACGGGTTGGTCTTATGCATCGCCCCATGAATGGACCAGGCCGTGATATCAACGCGCGGGTCAGACAGATCAGGCGGCGTGTTGGTATCAAACAACAGAAGATCGCTGGCCTTGATTTGCGAGAAATGAATGCCGTAAGGGTTCATCAAAAACCGCTGGCCATCTTCTGATAAAGCATAGCTGAAATGGTTTGAGATCCCCTCATGCAGGCCTTCTCTGGCAGCCAGCCTGAACAGGGCGGCCATCTGAACGCGCGCG
>CBFHLG010000027.1:0-11047 GCA_965656625.1 Puniceispirillaceae bacterium (SeqCode) | reverse complement strand
GCAGAGCTGAAAGAACTGGTTGAAAAATCCATTACCCTGTCACGGGCGATAGACCAGCTTACTCATCTGGTCAGTAATCGTGATGTAATCGAGCAGGCCGCCATCGCTGGCATGCTGAACGCCGATAATCTGTTCAAAGATGAGGCTGCTGGCTATCTCGCCAAGAGGCTTGATCAGATGGCAGAGCCGCTTGAACAGGGCTGGCAGGCAGAAAGTGAACAGGCCGGCGATCAGCCGCGGCTTGTGCTTCGCCGGACCTTGCGCGGGATTACAGAAACACATTATTTGGATCGTAAGTTTATCAATACTGCTGAGGCCCGCCAGTTGGATGCGGCGGCAGCCCGTCTGCAGCAGGTGTTTGCAAAGCGCCCCTGGTTTGAAACCCCGCAAGGCCAGACCGCGGTAAAGGGCCCTTGTGAACTGGCAGCACAGGTTACCGCCCTTGGCCGCAAGGGCGCACAAATAGCCCGCTATAAGGGTCTTGGAGAGATGAACCCGGATCAATTATGGGAAACCACCCTTGATCCAGATCAGCGCACCTTCCTTCAGGTACGGGTTACAGAGGAAGAAGAGGCCAATCTCGCCTTTTCAACCTTGATGGGTGAGGCTGTTGAAGAGCGCCGGAACTTCATTCAGGAAAATGCCCTGAAAGTTTCCAACCTCGATATTTGATCAAGACCATGTTGCCGCCGTTCTCCACCTCCCGCCCTGACCTTCAGGCGGTGGCCCGTATAAATGGCGACTCACTGATTGACCCCAAAGCCCTTGTTCTGATCAGATGGCTGGCCCTGTCCGGTCAGTCCTTGGCGCTTGTGGTTGTGTTTTTCCTGCTTGATTTTGAGCCACCTTTTCTGAGCGCGCTGGGCATTATTCTGGTAGGTGTGGCGGTGAATATCTGGCAGGCCTGGCGGACCAGGCACCTTACCCAGACCTCTGCTATAGAACTGCTTCTGGCGTTATCATTTGATGTCATTCAACTGGCCGGTCTGTTGTATCTGACTGGCGGTCTGACCAACCCGTTTTCGATATTGCTGTTGGCCCCTATTGTGGTGTCGGCGGCGTTGCTGGATTTTAAATCCACAGCTCTGCTGGTGATCCTGGTCGGGGTTTGTGCCAGTCTGCTCTCGCGGTTGCATCTGCCGTTGCCCCTGCTGGCAGACAGATTTTCCCTGCCCCCATTATATCTTGTCGGCTTGCTGGCGGCCTTGATGGTGTCTGCCTTATTTATCAGCTTTTATGTCTGGTGGCTGGCGGATAAATCACGGCGCACTTCGGCCAGCCTGGCGGCTACGCAGCTGGTTCTGGAACGCGAACAGCAAATCGCCAATCTGGGCGCGCTTGCGGCGGCGGCGGCGCATAAGCTGGGCTCACCCCTGAACACCATCACCCTCATCAGCCATGAGCTGCAGAGCCGGCTGGACCAACAGCCCAGTTCAGAAGCATTAACGGCAGATATATCGCTGCTCATCGAAGAAGCTGAGCGCTGCCGTGTGATTCTCTCTGAGCTGGACCGCGATGTGAACACAGATCGCTTTGCCGATGATGTCACCATGCCCATCAGTCAGGTGTTGCAGTCAATGCTGGATGCCAAATTCACTGAACTAAAAGGGCTTCTTGACCTGACCACCGGCGCCCTTGATGACAGCACAGAGCCGCTCTCCAAACCGCTGCCTGACCTGAAATATACGCTGGAAATTCTGCTTGATAATGCGCATGACTATGCCGCATCGGCCATTAGACTTGATATTGGCTGGACCGCGACCGATATTGATATCAACCTCAGTGATGATGGCCCGGGATTTGGCTCGAATATTCTGGCGCGCCTTGGCCAGCCCTGGAACAGTTCACGCGATGGCCGAGGTGGCCATCGTGGTCTGGGTCTGTTTCTGGCGGTGACTCTGGTCAATAGTCTGGGCGGCCAGATCGATATTTATAATGAAGAAATTGGCGGGGCCGCAATTCACATCACCATTCCGCGCGAAAGATTGACAAGCTGACAGGTGATTTACATAGTACCGGTCCAGTAACGGGGTATAAATTCAGAAGGCTGAAGAGATAACAACATGAACAGGAAGCTGTTAATTCTGGATGATGATAATGCGTTACGGCGCATGCTGGTACGGGCGATGGAACAGCGCGAATTTGCGGTAATGGCCGCCGCCGGTGTGAAAGAGGCGCTTGGCCATATTCAGCAGCAAGTTCCCGATTATGCGATCTTGGATTTGAAGCTGGAAGATGGCAACGGCCTAGAGGTTGTGCGTTATCTTCAGTCTGTGAACCCGGCCTGCCGGATTATCATTCTGACAGGATTTGGCAATATCGCGACCGCCGTGGCCGCGGTGAAAGCGGGCGCGCTTGATTATCTGCCAAAGCCGGCAAACCCTGATGAGATTGTCAGAGCTCTGCTGCAAACCGAAGGCGGTCTGCCGGCCCCGCCTGAAGATCCGATGAGCGCGGACCGGGTGAGATGGGAACATATTCAGCGTGTGTTCGAACAATGTGAACGCAATGTCTCCGAAACCGCCCGCCGGCTGAAAATGCATCGCCGGACCCTGCAACGCATTCTTGCCAAACATGCCCCGCGCCGGTAAATAGAACGTTCGGACTAAGCAGGCATCGGCGGCAACACCATGCCTATTGGGCAGGGCCTTATTGGTCTTTGCCGGACGGGGGCGGTGATGGCTGAAGATGTTCGCAAAACCTATCGTTTTTTAACCGGGGAAGACACCCCTGACTTTTGTGCGCGGGTCAGCACTGCCCTTGATGAGGGTTATGTTCTTTATGGCAACCCGGTCATGGTGATGGAGGGTGAGCGCCGTATCGTCGGCCAGGCTGTTGTGCTGGACGGGACGCGGCCAGCGGGTACACAAGTCCGCACGGGGGAGGCAGAATGAGCACCAACACAAGCTGGCACAGAGACACCCACCTTATCCGGGAAGGGGTGAAGCGCACAGATAATCTGGAAACATCTGAAGCGCTGTTCATGACCTCTGGTTATGTTTATGACACCGCAGAACAAGCCGCGGCTGCCTTCAAAGGCGAGGCGGATAATTTTGTCTATTCGCGTTATGGCAACCCAACGCTGAAAGCCCTTGAAGCCCGGCTGGCCAAGCTCGAAGGGGCAGAGGCTTGCCGTGTGTGCGGTACCGGTATGGCGGCGATATTCTCGTCTCTGGCCTGCCAGCTGTCTGCGGGTGATCGCGTGGTGGCCAGCCGGGCGCTGTTCGGGGCCTGTCATGCTGTTTTGACAAAAATTCTGCCCCGCTGGGGAATTGATGTTGAGCTGGTAGACGGGCGCGATAGACCCGCCTGGGAGAACGCCTTGTCAAAGCCGACAAAGCTTGTGTTTCTGGAAAGCCCGTCAAACCCGGTTCTGCATCTTGTTGATATTCAGGCGGTCAGTGCGCTGGCTCATGCCGCCGGGGCGAAAGTCATTGTTGATAATGTCTTTGCAACGCCCCTGTTTCAATCGCCGCTGGCGCTGGGCGCGGATATCGTGACCTATTCCACCACCAAACATATTGACGGTCAGGGCCGTCTGCTTGGCGGGGCTGTTTTGGGCACGACCGCGTTTATTGAAGAAATATTCTTGCCGTTTTACCGGCAGACCGGGGCCGCGATGAGCCCGTTTAATGCCTGGGTGATGCTCAAATCTCTGGAAACACTGGCCTTGCGGGTAGACGCGCAGACAAAAACCGCGGCGGCTATCGCCACTGCCATCAAAGCTCATCCGGCGGTGTTGTCGCTGTCTTATCCAGGCGACTCTTCGCATCCGCAATATGAGCTGGCCTGTCGCCAGATGTCAGGACCAAGCACGTTAATGGCGTTTGAAGTTGCAGGCGGCAGAGACGGCGCGTTCAGCTTTTTGAATGCATTGTCGCTGATCGATATTTCAAACAATCTGGGCGATTCAAAGTCGCTGGCCTGTCATCCGGCCAGTACCACCCATATGAACCTGTCTGATGAGGAAAGACAGACGCTTGAGATTTGTGAAGGTCATGTCAGGCTGTCAGTGGGTCTGGAACATGCAGATGACCTCATTGCTGATCTTGTGCAGGCTCTTGATGCCTGTACCGGCCGTTAGTCTGGTAAATGGAACTGGCGCACATCTTATCGCTGGGGGCCGCGTTAAGCTGGACCTTGGCCAGCCTGTTTGGGCATCGTCCCGCGATGACGTTCGGCTCGCTTCATTTTAACCGGATACGGATGCTGGTGTCGGCCGGTTTGTTGGGCGTGATGATGCTGGTTACCGGCAGCAGCTGGTCTGTGCCGGATGCGTTTTGGCTGCCTATCCTTTCCTCCGCGGTTATAGGCGTTGTCATTGGTGATTATTTTCTGTTTGTCACTATGCGCCGGCTTGGCCCGCGCCGCACGGGCATTTTGTTTGCGGCCAACGCGCCTCTGGCCGCCCTTCTGGGCTGGCTGTTTTTATCTGAACCTCTGACAGCGCTGAAAATTGCGGCGATCCTCCTTGGCGTTTCGGGTATCTGTCTGGCGGTGGTTTACGGCAAACGCCGGGATTTGCTGCATGTATGGGAAACCATAACACAGCCGCTCTGGATAGGGCTTTTGACCGGTTTTCTGGCGGCCCTTGGCCAGGCTGTCGGTGTGCTGTTGTTGCGGCCGGTGATGGAAGCCGGGGGTGACCCGATGATGGCCAGTCTTATCAGGGTGTCTGCGGCGGCAGGCTTTTTCTGGCTGACCTGGCCGTTCATCCGCCCGCAGACAGATATGTCTGTTTATGCTGATAAGAAGCTGTGGTTGTGTATTGTGGCGAACGGCTTTTTTGGGTTGAGCTTTGGTGTTTATCTTCTTCTGGCCGCTCTTGAAACTGGCCAGGTGGCTGATGTGACGATATTGTCGTCTTTCGGGCCGGTCATGATTCTGCCGTTTGTATGGTATCAAACCCGGACCCGTCCGGCCTGGGGGGCGTGGCTGGGGGCCGGTCTTGTTGTGTGCAGCTCAGCCCTTCTGGTGTTTTAGCTGTGGGTGAATTTTTTGTGGAGCGTTCTAGGTGAGCCATCACGTCAGTAAACCACAGCCGCTGGATTTCTTTATCCTGCTTGTTCTGTCTGTCATTTGGGGGTCGGCCTTCGGGGCCATTAAAATTGCGGTTGACGGGTCTGCCCCGCTCAGCGTTGTTGCCGCCCGCACCACCATTGGCGGTGTCGGAATTTTGCTGTGGCTGGCCCTGTCTGGCGGTTTGAAACTGAACTGGCGCGGGCTGCCCTGGGGCCGACTGGTGGCGATCGCGTCTCTGGGTACCTTGTTGCCGTTCTTTCTGATTAGCTGGGCTGAACAGTTTGTCGACAGTTCTGTTGCTGGTTTGCTGAACGGGACCGGCCCTCTGGTCACGGTGTTGGGGGCTCATTTCATCACCCGTGATGAGCTGCTGACAAAAGGCCGGCTGTTTGGCGTTTTGCTTGGTTTGGGCGGTGTCGGCATCCTGATGCATGACGGGCTTACCCAACTGGGCGGTCCGTCTCTGATTGCCCAGCTTGCTCTGATGCTGGCCTTTTCCTGTTATGCTGGCGGCAATCTGATGGTGAGGGGCTTGGCCGGCATAACACCTGTCCAATTGACAGGGTTTTCCTTAATTCTATCGTCTGTTGTTGCGATACCGCTGGCGGTTGTGCTGGAACGGCCGGACCCGGTCAGCTGGTCTGCTGATGTCTGGGCGGCGCTGATGTGGCTGGGGCTGGTGTCAACCGCCTTTGCCTTCTCCCTGCGCTATGTTTTAATCAATCGGGCTGGGGCGGGATTTATGTCAAATGTCGGGTATACTATTCCCCTGGTTGCTGTGCTCATCGGGCTTGTGGTTCTGGGCGAAGCGGTGACCCTACCGAAACTTCTGGCCTTGCTTGTGATTCTGGCCAGCCTGTATATCACCCGCCGGGCCGGCGTAAAATTCCGGGCCGGTGTAAAATTAAGGAGCTGATATGTATAAAGCTGTGCTTTTTGATGCCTATGGAACCTTGCTGGATGTGGACGCCGCCGCGGCCAGGCTGGCGGCAACAAACAGGTTTCCCGAACTGAAGACGCTTTGGCCGGATCTGGCCGCGCTCTGGCGGTCGCGGCAGCTGAATTATACCTGGCTGCGCTCTCTGTCGCACAGCTATGCCCCGTTCTGGCAGCTAACCTGTGATGCGCTGGATTATGCTCTTGAAGCGCTGAAGCTCGATAATCAGGAGATGCGGGAGGCGCTTCTGGACCTGTATCGTGAGCTGGACGCTTATGATGATGCCCGCCCGGCTCTGGACGCGGTGCACGCGGCCGGCATTCCCGCCGCTGTATTGTCAAACGGTAATCAGGAGATGATCGACCGCGCCTTTGCCGCCGCCGCGCTGACAGACCGGCTGGACAGCCTGTTATCTGTTGAAGATGTTGGCGTGTTCAAGCCTGACCCGCGTGTCTATCAGCTGGGATGCGATCGCTATGCGGCCCGCCCAGAGGAGATTTTATTTGTGTCCTCAAACGGCTGGGATGCCGCGGCGGCGGGCTTGTTTGGGTTTAAAACCATCTGGGCGAACCGGGCTGGTATGCCAACTGAACGCTTGCCGCGCAGTCCTGATTTTATTGCCTCTGGCCTTGATTTCGTGGCCGAACATTTGGCGCAGAAACTATCCTGAAATCTGGCCTGGACTGAAGCCGGGTTTGGCACTTGATTAATCTGCCCGTTGCGATGATGCGTAAACGGAGTATGAAAAAATCTGCTATACTGTTTTTTATCCTCACCGTAATGCTGGCCAGCCTGGCCGCTCGCGCGGCTGAATTTATCCGCCCATCTGCTGAGCTGTCTGCCCGGGATGTGGTTGAAATTCAACTGCTTGGCCTGCAGAGCGGCGATACAGATCGGCCTGCCGGTATTGAGCAGGTATGGATTTTTGCCCATCCTGATAACAAGCGCGTTACCGGCCCGCTGGCGAAATTTTCCACCCTGTTTGATGCGCCGGCCTACGCCCCGCTGCTGGGTCATCTGAATTATGTGATTAATGACAGCCGCATTAGTAATGGTGTGGCCCGTTTTGTGCTGACTGTGCTTGCCCGTGATGGCAGCAGCTATGGCTATTTGTGGGTGTTACGGCTGGCTGATTTGGCCGCAGACCAAACCGCTTCCGGCCAGCCTGAAACAGTATGGATGACCACCGCTGTATCGGCGCCGCGGGCTGGCGGGGCCAGCTGACGCGCCCCGTTGTGCCGGTTATTTCCTGATAGTATACACACGCCCATCTCTGGCTTATAGTCAGGAACGTTACACACCTAAACGGGTTGGGCCGCGTTATGTCTTCACAACAACACCCTGTCTTGCGGCATTGGTCCGGCCTGTCCGCCGAACACCAGAGCGCGGTGTTGCTGGTGACTGGCATTTCCATTCTGGGACTGTCGGATAATTTTGTGCCTTTTGTGTCTGCGCAAATAGGCCTTGGCCAGTTTCATTTCATGCGATCGGCCATCGCTTTGGTTTGTGTTGTGGGTCTGGCCATGATGACCGGGCTCACCCTGCGGCCAGTCAACTGGCCCGCGGTATTGATCAGAACGGTGTTGCTGGCCGCTTCGATGAGCCTTTATTTTTCTGTGCTGTCGTTTTTGCCTGTCGCGATTGCCGGGGCGGGCCTGTTCACCTCGCCTATATTTGTGCTGTTGTTCTCCATAATATTGTTCGGGTTGCGGCCGGGCTGGCGGCGCGTGCTGGCGGTTCTGACAGGCTCTGCCGGTGTCTGGCTTGTGCTTCGTCCTGACAGTCTGGGGTTTCATCCGCTGCAATTGCTTCCGGTTCTGGCCGGGGCGTTTTATGCGCTCTCATCTATCGTAACCAAACGCTTCTGCGCGGGGGAAAGCCCGCTTGCCCTAGTGGCGGTTTATTTTGCCGTTTTGGGGGTGGTTGGCCTGTTATGGGCTGTTCTGGCCCCGGCCCTCATTGCCGGACCGGTTCCGCCTGAAGCTGATTTCATTGTCAAAGGTCTTGTGTTTGCAGATGCGGCGGTCTGGTTCTGGCTTACGGTGATGGCGGTGCTGACGGTGCTGTCCATCTGGATGCTGACCAGGGCCTATCAGATAGCCGAAACAAGCTATGCTGTGATCTATGAATACAGCTATCTGATTTCAGCCGGCCTTATTGGGGTCTGGTTCTGGCAGGCACAGTTCAGCGCCTCCAGCCTGGGCGGCATGGGCCTGATTGTGGTCTCCGGTTTGATCATTACCCTCGCCACCAGACAGCGATGACAGACCAGCGGGCATTAGCTGTTTTCCTCTCTTGGCGGCACGGCCTGGGGATAGCGTTGCCAGCGCTGCGTGATATGCGGTATAACCAACATCTCATATAAGGGCTGTTCCGGCCTGTCAGCCTGTTCTCATGAAGCTAAAAGAGCGTTAAAGAAAGACCAATTATGACTGACTATATTATTCCGCCTTCTCCGCGTCCTAGCGCGTCCATCGCCTCTTCAGACCAACGCTTTCCGGTGCGCCGCATTTTCTGTGTGGGCCGGAATTATGGCGCGCATGCCCGCGAAATGGGATTCAGTGATAAAGAACCGCCGTTTTTCTTCACCAAGCCGGCAGATGCGCTGGTTGAAACCGGATCAGCTATTCCCTACCCGCCGCTGACACAAGACCTGCACCACGAAATTGAACTGGTTCTGGCGGTTGGTAAGGGCGGGGCCAACATCGCCGCTGACCAGGCGCTGTCACATATCTGGGGCGCGGGTGTCGGCATTGATTTCACCCGCCGTGATCTGCAGATTGCACACCGGGAAAAAGGCCGTCCCTGGGACTGGGGAAAGGCGTTTGATAATTCAGCCCCACTGTCGCCACTGGTGCCTCTGGCGGATATCCCCGCCGCACAGGCTGAATTTGCCACTGGCCGGATTTGGCTGAATGTGAATGGGGAGACACGCCAGGATGCCGATTTATCTGAATTGATCTGGTCTGTTGGGGATATCATCGCTTTTTGCAGCCAGTCTGTTCATCTTCAGGCCGGTGATTTGATTTTCACGGGCACACCCGCCGGGGTGGCCGCTGTTGGACCAGGGGATACCCTGAGCGGCGGTGTTGAAGGGATTGGTGAGATTTCTGTGTCGCTCACCGCGCGCGAGACGGCATGATCCCACTTGGTCTGGACGCCGCCCCGACAGGCCAGCTTCGCCAGCTTGCAGATGACCTGTTCTGGGCCCGTTTTGACCTGCCTTTCCGCCTGAACCACATCAATCTGTATATGCTGGATACCGTGGATGGTTGGGTGTTGATTGACACCGGCTTGAACAATCAAGCCACCGCCGCGCATTGGCAGAGCTTGCTGACCGGGCCTCTGGCTGGCAAGCCTGTGGCGCGGATTATCGTTACCCATCATCACGTTGACCATATCGGTTATGCTGGTCCGCTGGCAGAGCTGACCGCAGCCCCGGTCTTTGCCAGCCCAGCAGAAGCCGACCATGCAGACTGGCTCTACAGGCTTGCCCCGGATGAGTTTGGCGCGCTTCTGGCGACAATCTACAGCCGCTATGGCTTGCCTTCCAAGACCATAGAGGCGGTGCGGCAGGGCGGCAGCCGCTATCGCCGTAACACAGCCCCCTTGCCTGACTTTAGGGCTCTTCAGCCAGGCGAGGAGATCAAAACCACAGCGGGGTGCTGGTGCATCAGAACCGATACCGGCCATTCAGATGATCAGATCAGCCTGATGGATCCGGCCAGAAACCTGTTCTTAAGCGTTGATTTTCTGTTGCCGCGCATTTCCCCCAATATTTCAGCTGATATCCGCAATCCTGATTTTGATTTATTGTCGGCCTATTTCACCTATCTGTCAGAGATGCGGGATTTGCCGGATGAGATGAGCATTTTTCCCGGGCATGACTGGCCGTTTCGCCAGGGCGGCGTGCGTGCCCAGCAGCTGATCGACCATCATCATCACCGGCTTGATAAGCTTGTCGCCGCCGCCAAAGATAACCCCCTGACGGTATGGTCGGCGATGGATGTGCTGTTCGGCCGGTCATTTGGTGATCATGAGATGTATTTTGCCGCTGGTGAGGCGCGCGCTCATCTTAATCATCTGGTCGCCATCGGTCGGCTGAGACAATTATCTGATGATAACGGGGCCGATATTTATGAAGCCGGCCAGAACGGGGGCGGGCCCCTTTCATGATACGTTCGTTCCCGTTCCTGTTTGTTATTTTGTGGTCGTCTGCCTTTATCACCAGCAAAATCATTGTTCAGGACGCCTCTCCGTTTGCGTCTCTTGCGTTCCGGTTCGCCATCGTAACGGCCGGGTTTTTCTGTTTTGCGGCCTTTCTGAAAGAAAGCCTTCTGGCCAGCCGCAAAGACATGCTAGAGGCGGCCGGGACCGGTATTTTGTTTCACGGGCTTTATCTTGGCGGCGTATTTTTCGCAATTTCCAAAGGTATGCCAGCCGGTCTGTCTGCTTTGATTGTTTCGCTTCAACCGGTGTTAACCGGGGCTCTTGCGGGGCCGGTTCTGGGCGAGCAGGTAACCTGGCGGCAATGGTTGGGGATTGCGCTGGGTTTTGGCGGCGCCGCTCTTGTTCTGGGACTGGATGTGGGCGGTGAGCTGCCGCTGGTAGGTCTTATCGCCACCGCTGTTTCCCTGTTGGCGGTTACCGCAGGCACGCTCTGGCAGAAACGTCTGAGCGGACGGCTGCCCTTGTCTGTCTCCAATATGTATCAGGCGATGGCGGCCTGCCTGTTTCACCTTGTGGTGATGCTGGCCATTGAAGATGCGTTCCTGGCCTTCACCCCGTCCTTCATGATGGCGATGGGCTGGCAGATTCTGGCTGTGTCTTTCGGTGCGTTTACGATTTTGATGTATCTGATTAAGGCGGGCTCAGCCAGCCAGACAGCCACGCTGTTTTTCCTTGTCCCGCCGGTCTCAGCGGTGATGGGCTGGCTGTTTGTCAATGAACGCCTGACCGCAATTGATATCACCGGTCTTCTTATCGCCACCATCGGGGTCTATGTGGCGACACGCCCGCAAAGTGATAAATAAAGCCGGGCAAAAAAACAGGTTTGATTGTCACCGGCAGCCAATTAGGATGAACACA
>CBFHLG010000026.1:6924-11672 GCA_965656625.1 Puniceispirillaceae bacterium (SeqCode) | reverse complement strand
GGATCTGGATGATGAGCCGCGCTGGCTTATCGCGCTGATCAGCGACACGGGTATGCGCCTATCAGAAGCCTGCGGCTTGCAGGCTTTTGATATCCAGCTTGTTGGCGACACGCCTCACATCAACCTTATCGAGCATCCCTGGCGGAGGCTGAAGACCACTTCCAGCAGTAGACAGGTGCCGCTGGTGGGAGCCTCACTCTGGGCAGCGCAAAGGATCGTAGGCGCTGGTTACAGCTTCGCCTTCCCAAAATACTGCGGAGAGGCCAAGTGCAATGCGAACTCTGCCAGTGCGGCGCTGAACAAATGGCTGAAACCACGGGTGCCGGATGGGTGCGTCATCCACTCTTTCCGCCACAGCTTACGTGACCGCCTCCGTGCCATTGAATGCCCAGCCGACATCATCGATGCCATTGGTGGTTGGACCACCGAAGGCATCGGACATCAATATGGCCAGGGGCACAGCCTTGCTGTCATGCATGGATGGATGGAAAAGCTAACGACCGAGGTTAAAGAACCGTGATCTGTGGAAACAGTCACTTGAGCCACGGCCCACGGACCTTGCTTTAAGGAGGTTGGCTCCCCGGGACAGGGTTCGATGCCTATCCGTGGCGCCATCCAGTGACTGAATCCAACTATATCAACAGCTTAGCAAACCGCCCCTACAGGTCAACTGTCAAAACCTTACCTGCAACCTTGCCTGAACCCTGGGCCGTGATCCGGGGACAGAGTCTCGCGGTTAAAGCTTCACCGCTCTCCCCTCGTGGACGCCGGACCGGGGTTACTGAAGCTGGTTGCTAGAACTGCATCGAATTGGGTCAAGGGGTAGGCGTATGTTGGGGGGTTCCTTACACAGGTTTTAGCCGCAGCATTGACTTCAGATGTAGATGCATCGGCAATTTAAAAGGTTCTGATATTCAGAATTTATTTCATTTATTTAGAAAATGATTGACAGGCCACTTATCGATTTGGATAACAGCCTTGTGTTTTAGCATCTTGGAAACAAACCTTGGACAAAACTGTTGCCAAAGCCTTTGCTCTGCTCGAAGAGCTTGCACAAAGCGACCGCCCACTTGGTGTTTCAGAATTGTCCGAACGTCTAGACCTTGGCAAGAGCAACGTTCACAGGCTGTTGCAGACGCTAATTACGCTGAAATATGCACGCCAAACCCCCAAATCCTCTTATATGGCATCCCTTCGCATGTGGGAAATGGGCCATCAAATATTTTCTAAATTTTCGTTCCGCGACATCGCGAAACCATACATGAACCAGTTGTCTGATCTCACGAATGAAACTGTTCATTTGTCAGAAATAGACGGGTTCGAAGTGGTCTATGTTGAAAAAATCGAAAGTCGCGAGCCGGTTCGCGCCTATACCCAATTAGGTGGCCGGGCACCGGCCTATTGCACCGCAACAGGTAAAATTCAAATGGCCCATCAGTCCGAGGCAGAAATCCGCCGCTGTTTTGAAAGCGTGCACCGATTTACTCCCAATACCGTGACGAATGTCGAGACATTCTGCAAAGAGGCTGCGGAAAGCCGCGCTCGTGGCTATGCCGTAAACCGCGGTGAATGGCGGTTGGATATCGTCGGGCTGGCAGCCCCAATCGCGGATAGTACGGGCGAAGTTGTTGCCGCCATTGGTGTTTCAGCACCAGCCAGTCGCCTGGATGCCGCGGAAATCGAACGCTACGCGAAAAACGTCACAGATTGCGCCCGCGATATATCGCAAGATCTCGGCTGCCCACGCTCATTTCTTGAAAACCCACAGCTGAAAACGGGAATCGGCAGCGCCGGAAAGTCCCAATCCGCGATTCTCTGAAAGGACATCACATGAGACCGCTCAACGGCGTAAGAGTTATCGAATTCTGCGAGATCGCTGCAGGTCCCTATTGTGGAATGCTGCTTGCCGATATGGGTGCGGACGTGATCAAGGTTGAACGCGCCGCAGGTGACGCCATGCGAACATGGCCCCCGGTAAACGAGGGCTACAGCGAAAACTTTGCCTCGATCAACCGCGGCAAGCGCTCCATTGTGCTGGACCTAAAATCACCTGAAGGTGTCGAAAACGCGCGCAAACTGATCCTCAGCGCGGATGTCGTGATCGAAAACTTTCGCCCTGGCGTGATGGAGCGCAATGGTCTGGATTACAAACGTATGAGCGCGCAGAAGCCCGCGATAATATATTGCTCGATCTCCGCCTTTGGTCAAAGTGGGCCACGGTCCCGCGAAGGGGGCTTTGATCTCACCATGCAGGCCATGGCAGGCGTGATGAGCGTGACGGGCGAACCGGGCGGTGCGCCGGTGAAATGCGGCGTGCCTTTATGTGATTTTGTCTCAGGCCAATACGGGGCGATGGGCGTTGTTGGCGCCCTGTTTCAGCGCAACACCACCGGCCAAGGCCAGCATGTGGATGTTTCCATGCTGGGTGCAACTCTTGGGGTCGCCGCCTTGCAAACCAGCGAATATTTCGGGACTGACAACGCGCCTAAGAAGCTGGGTTCTGCCCACCCTCGCAACGCGCCCTATCAGGCGTTCAAAGCGCAGGATGATTACTTTGGCATGGCGGCCGGCAATAACAGCCTGTGGCACCATGTATGTGATGTGGTCGGGCGCGCCGATCTGAAAGATGTTGAGGAATATTCTACGCCAACCTTGCGCGCGGCCAATCAGGTTGCGCTCAAAGACTTGCTGGAAGGGATTTTTGCTACCCAGCCCGTGTCCCACTGGCTGGATGCCTTCTCGGAGAAAGGCGTGCCATGCAGCCCAATCAATAGCTTTGCAGATGCGCTGAAGGATAAGCAGGTTGAACATATGGGTTGGGTGCAGCCGATTACCCTGCCCAATGGGATTAAGACCAAAACCTTTGGCCCGGTTCTGCGAATCAATGGTGAACGCCAAACCATCCCAAGCGGCCCACCTGCCCTGGGCGAACACACCGATGCGGTTTTGGCCAGCCTCGCCGATGATGCGGCCAAGGCGTAAAGGGGGCATGATGTCATCAGATGATCCTGAATTGGTCTGCACCCGCGAAGGTGATGTCCTGACCTTGACCTTGAACCGTGGCTCCAAAGCCAACGCGCTAGCGCCTACGTTAGTCGAGGATTTGATCACCGCGCTGGATCAGCCGGACGATGTGCGCATGGCGGTCATTCGTGGTCAGGGAAAGCATTTCTGCGCCGGGTTCGATTTGTCAGATATCGCCGATTTATCAGATGGGGATTTGCTCTGGCGCTTTGTGCGGATCGAGCTGCTGTTGCAGAAAATCTACCACAGCCCCTTTCCAGTCGTGGCCCTTGGGCATGGGCAAATCGTTGGTGCAGGTGCTGATCTTTTGGCTGCCTGCTGGCACCGCGTTGTGGACCCCGGTTCGAAACTAAAAATGCCTGGGTGGAATTTCGAACTGGCACTTGGCACAGGACGGTTGGCCGCACTGATCGGGCAGGATGCGGCGCGAGATATGCTGATTGACACTAAATCGATTTCTGCCGAAGAGGCGCTAGACTTAGGGCTGGCGTCGGATCTGGTGGACAGAGAGGATTGGACCGCTTTTACCGAAACTCTCGCTACCCGCATCCGTGCTTTGCCTTCACATGCTACGTCCAACATGATGGGGCTGACCCGTGCGTCCGACAAGGCGGAACATGATCTGGCGGCTCTGGTACGCTCCGCCGCACGGCCGGGACTGAAAGCCCGCATTGAAGATTACAAAGGGAAGGTTTCAAGCGCCGCCCCGACCATGAAGACCCTAAAAACTCGAAAAATTTAGATGCAAATAACGGCGGTTGCCCGCCCCCGCAACCATCAATCATTTTTCGTGCATTTCTCGAGATCCCTATAGCGAACCACGGAACTTCCCTCTGTAACTAAGTTCCACCCGCCTCGAAGCGCCACGTACTTTGCGGTATAATAACACCTCATAAGCGGGGTGTTATTCATGCTGACAAAAGACAACGTGACCATCGGTATCGAGTGGCGGTTCGGACCTGATTGGCCGGGGCAGCGATGCGGTTTGCGGATCGGCTTTGGCCCTCCTGGCAGAGGAAACTTGTTTCAGTGTAGATGAGCAGACGGGTAATAAAATAGGGTCGCTCTTTGTGCTTGAATTAGCTAAAATAGAGAAGGCTGAAGATATACAGCCTAGCCATTGCATCGAAGGGCAGAGTTATATGAGCGAAAATATTCCACAACCTACATTGATGGTGGGACGTCCTGCTCCGCACTTTATAGCCCATTCCACCAAGGGGATGATCGATCTGGCGGCTTATGAAGGCAGCTGGGTTTTGTTGTTTTGCCACCCGGCTGATTTCACACCTGTTTGCACGACTGAATTCATCAGCTTGGCTAAACATCAGCACCGATTTGACGAGCTGGGGGTAGAGCTGATTGGGTTGTCTGTTGACAGTGTCTACAGTCATTTAAGCTGGATTGACTGGATTGAAGAGAATTTTGGGCAGAAAGTGACCTTTCCAGTTGTCGAAGACAGCTCACTGCAGATTGCCCAAGTCTATGGCATGATTGATGAGACAAGTGTGAACACATCAACTGTCCGTTCATGCGTTTTTATTGATCCAAGCCAGACTGTACAGGCGGTCATTCATTACCCCATGCAGGTCGGCCGGTCTGTTGATGAGCTTTTGCGCGTGCAGCAGGCCCTGATGGCCACATTTGAGGCAGAAGCCGCGACGCCGGCAAATTGGCTGCCTGGTGAAAAAACGATTGATACGCCCCTTGACCGTATGCTCGAGCAG
>CBFHLG010000026.1:0-6824 GCA_965656625.1 Puniceispirillaceae bacterium (SeqCode) | reverse complement strand
CAGAAGCCGCGACGCCGGCAAATTGGCTGCCTGGTGAAAAAACGATTGATACGCCCCTTGACCGTATGCTCGAGCAGCCTGCAGGGTGGTTGAAACGGATCCTGAAGGCGCAGGCTACGTGATAAAACTGGGTTTTGCTATCTGGTGAGGGGGAAGAAATGCAAAGCAAGACAGAGCCATTTTCGGACAATGAATTTGAGCTCGACCGGCCGATGAGCCGGATGATTTGCATTTATCATGCGTTGTCTCACCCTGTGCGTCTGACCATCTGCAAACATTTGCTGGCACGCCCGCGTTCGGTTACCGAAATCTGTGAGCTTCTTGAGCTCAAACAATATGTCGTCTCCCAACAGCTGGCCGTCCTGCGCAATTCAGATGTTGTGGAAACGGAGCGCGTATCCCGAAATGTTATCTATTCCTTGCGAAGCGATGCTGTCCGGCGCATTTTGCGTGTCAGCCTTCGTAATACGGAGATCGAAGAACGGGCAAATGACGGCCATGGTTCGCGCCGGGCAAGCGGATTTGCGCAAGTCACATGAGGCAGCCTCTCGTTTTCCTGCTGGCTTTGCCAGGACCACAAAGACTTATCGGCAGTCTGGCGTATGGCCTGAAAATTGTTTTGATTTTTTGCGGCCTGTTTGTCGGCTCAGCCAGCCTGTCAGCAGAACAGAATACGCCTCTGGAACTGGTGTTTATCACGTCAGAGCATTGTCCTTTTTGTAAGGCATGGGAACGTGATGTCGGTCAAATCTATGACAGCACACCCTATGCCCAGAAAGCCCGGCTAAGACGGGTCGACCTCACGGATGCTGATTCGGCCCTGCCCACAGGATCTGCCGATGTGTTCGGGACTCCCACCTTCTTAATTGTGGGAAACGACACAGAAATAGGGCGCATTGAGGGCTATCAATCAAGTGAAATGTTTTTCTGGGCCCTGTCTGAATATATCAAACCGTAGAGGCGCGCTGGCCTTAACCTATACATATGTAAAAAAATATATATGTAGAGAGTTCTCATTGCAAAATACCTCAGAATCCGTCCAGTATTAGGAATTGGGGAAGAGGAAAACAGGGGGTTTAAGACAGATTTATCTGTTTGCTGCCTGACATATGTTGTTTCATGCATATAACTCTGACTGCTTTTTGACTGAACAGGGTGTAACTATGATTGCTCAAAAAATGACACCAATTTCGCGGCGCCATGCCGTTCAGCTTTTGGGGGCTTCGGCAGCGTTATCACTGCTTCCCCGGGTCAGCTTAGCCACAGGTGACGCTGTTGCCGGGCGGATTGCTGAGGTGACTGGTGGAACGGCCATTGGCGATTTGGATATTTATTTAGATATGCCGGAAATCGCAGAGAACGGGAACCAAGTCAAAATTTCCTTTGAGATTGACAGCCCGATGACTGACGCAGACCACGTCAAGGCTGTCTATGTATTTGCTGACGGCAATCCAGAACCTGATGTCGCTCAGTTCAATTTCACCCCAGCTATGGGGGCCTGTGGCGCAACAACCCGTATGCGGTTGTCAAAAACACAGAATGTGACGGTGCTTGCCGCGATGAGTGACGGCTCATTTGCAAAAGCAGACACCACAGTCAAAGTTACTATTGGCGGCTGTGGCGGCTAAGGAGAGAGAAGATGGCAAAAGTTAAAGCGCGTGTAAAAGTGCCAAAAAAAGCTGAAGTTGGCGAGGTTGTCGAGATCAAAACGCTGATATCTCATCCTATGCATAGTGGCCGTGCCGTTGATGGTGACGGCAATGTTGTGCCGCGGAAAATTATCAACAGCTTTACGGCAAATTTTAACGGCAAAACAGTTTTTAAGGTTGATATGAGACCATCTGTGTCTTCCAACCCTTTCCTTGTGTTTCCGTTCAAAGTCACAGAGGCAGGGACCTTTGATTTCATCTGGGTTGAAGATGGCGGTCAGGAATATACCGCCTCGAAAAAAATCAAGCTTGCTTAACAGCCTGTGTCGCAGAATCAACCTGCGGTAAGAAAATGTGTGTGTGTCACGGTGAATTGGTCGGATGTAAAGACGCGTGACTAGTGTTTATGGGGGGGTACATTATGACCACAAAGGATAAACAACCTTTGTCCTTATCAAGGCGTTCGTTGCTTGGGGGGGCGGCCGCTCTGGGGACAGCTTCAGTGTTGAAGTCTGCGGGGGCAACACAAGCCAATCCAGATAACCTGCCACCAAATGTTCCTGAATGGACACCTTATCTGGGGGCGGGTGTAGACGCAAATCCATATGGGGTTCCGTCCGAATTTGAAGGCCATGTTGTTCGCCGCAATGTTGAATGGCTGACCGCCAGCACAGAATCTTCTGTTAATTTCACGCCGCTTCATGAGCTTGATGGCTTTGTCACACCGAACGGGCTTTGTTTTGAGCGCCATCATGGCGGCGTGCCAGAGGTGAACCCCACTGATTATCGCTTGATGATCAACGGCCTTGTCGACAGAGAGCTGATTTTCACCCTCGATGATTTGCGCCGGTTCCCACAAACTAACCGGTTTTATTTCCTGGAATGTGCCGCAAATGGCGGTATGGAATGGCGCGGGGCCCAGCTGAATGGCTGCCAGTTCACCTTTGGTATGGTGCATAATGTGCAGTATACCGGCGTGCGCTTATCAGATATCTGCCGCGAGGTCGGGGTCAAGCCAAGTGCGAAATGGGTGCTGGCCGAAGGCGGTGATTCAGCCGGGATGAACCGCTCTATCCCGATGGAAAAGGTCCTTGATGACTGTATGGTTGCCTACGCCATGAACGGTGAGGCTCTTCGCCCTGAACAAGGCTATCCTGCTCGCTTGGTTGTTCCCGGCTGGGAAGGAAATATGTGGGTGAAATGGCTTCGCCGCTTGGAATTTGGCGATATGCCATATATGGCGCGCGAGGAAACCTCAAAATATACTGACCTGATGAAAGATGGGAAAGCCCGGATGTTTACCTGGGTTATGGATGCAAAATCCGTGGTGACGTCACCATGCCCGGAAAAAGCCCTGATGAAAAAAGGCACACAACTGCTCAAAGGTTTAGCCTGGTCAGGCCGGGGAAAGATTACCCGAGTGGATGTATCTTTTGACGGGGGTCGTAACTGGCAGACATCTGAGTTGCACGGACCCGTTCTTGATAAGTCACTCACCAGGTTTACCCTGCCATTTGAATGGAATGGTGAGGAAATGTTGGTCCAGTCCCGTGCGATAGATGAGACAGGCTATGTGCAGCCAACTATCCAGCAGTTGCAGGCTGAACGGGGTCTAAGCTCTATCTATCACAATAATTCGATTGCCACCTGGATGGTCAATAAAGACGGGAGTGTGGATAATGTCAGACTTGGCTAGGATTCTGAAAAAAGGCCTGATGGCAGGTGTGGTTCTCACGCCGTTGCTCATCGCTTCGGGTGCAGGTGCAGAACAGCGTCCGTTTAATCTGGGCGAGGTGGCAACCGCAGAACAGGTTGCTGGTTGGGATATCGATGTGCGACCAGACGGCCTTGGCGCGCCTGTTGGGACCGGTAATGCGTTTGACGGCGAAGAGGTTTATGCCGACAGATGTGCCTCTTGTCATGGTGATTTCGGCGAAGCTGTTGATAACTGGCCTGTTCTGGTGGGCGGTGATGGCACATTAGACAGTCATGATCCTGTGAAGACCACAGGCAGTTACTGGCCTTATGCGTCAACCATGTATGACTATATTTACCGCGCGATGCCGTTTGGAGAAGCCCAGTCGCTTACCCATGATGAAACCTATCAAATTGTCGCCTACTTGCTGTACATGAATGACATCATTGATGATGAATTTGAGGTGAATCAGGACAATATCGGCACCATTGAAATGCCGAATCGTGATGGCTTTACGATGCCTGATCCCCGTCCTGATGCCCAGCCAATTTCAGGTGTGGCCTGCATGAAAGACTGTGATGTACCCACCCAGGTTGTTGGCAGGGCACGTGACATTGATGTGACTCCAGAAGATGAGAGCTAAGGATATGAAGATGAAGCGTGTAGCCCTTATTTTGACGATGGCCTTTTGTTTCAGTGCTGCTGCCCATGCTGGTGACCCTGCCGCGGGTGAGAAAGTCTTTAAAAAATGTAAGGCTTGTCATGTCGTCGATAAAGAAAAGAATAAGACAGGCCCGCATTTGGTTGGTCTGCTTGGCCGTGAGGCAGGTTCTGTGGACAGCTTCAAGAAATATTCAAAGGCCATGAAAGGGAGCGGCATTGTCTGGAACGCCGAAACTCTGGATGGCTATCTGGCTAATCCTAAGAAATACCTGAAGGGCACAAAGATGGCTTTTGCGGGTCTGAAAAAGGAAAAAGACAGACAAAACATCATCGCTTATTTTGAATCTCTGCAATAGGTCGGCCGGCCTTCAGAGCGAAACAAAAGACACCTTAAGGAGTCTGCCATGCGCTCACGTCGTGAATTTCTTCAGATGGCCGCCGTGAGCGCCTCTTATTTTACCGCTATACCAAACTTTGCCCGCGCTGCCGCACAGCAGCAGCTGGGCCAAGATGACCTGCTGAATTTCAATAGCAAGGGGCAGGTGACATTGCTTCATCTGACCGATTTGCATGGCCAGCTGAAGCCTGTTTATTTCCGGCCACCGTCAGAAAATTATGGTGTAGGGGCGTTTGAAGGCATTCCCCCGCATCTGGTTGGGACCCAGTTTCTGGATCATTTCGGTATCCCGGCTGGTTCCGCATATGCCTATGCTCATACCATGGTTGATTATGTCTCTCTGGCCAAAGCCTATGGCAAGTTAGGCGGGCTGGACAGAACCGCCACCCTGATTAAGGCGATTCGGGCAGAGCGCGGTGATGATAAAGTCCTGCTGCTGGATGGGGGGGATACCTGGCAGGGGTCTTATACGTCGCTAAAGACGCAAGGCGCAGATATGGTCGCCGCGATGAAGGCCCTGAGGCCTGACGCCATGGTCGGGCATTGGGAATTCACCTTTGGTAAAGATCGTGTAGAAGAGCTGGTTGATGAGATGGGCTACCCGTTCCTGGGCAGTAACTGTTTTGATACAGAATGGGAAGAACGTGTCTTTGACAGCACAGCCTATTTTGAGCGGGGAGGGGTTAAGGTTGCCGTGATTGGCCAGCATTTCCCCTACACGCCTATAGCCAACCCGCGTCATCTGGTTGAAGGCTGGTCGTTTGGCATTCGCCCTGATGAAATTCAGAGCAATGTTGACGAGGCGCGCGAAAACGGGGCGGAAATCGTTGTGCTGTTGTCTCACAACGGCTTTGACGTTGACCAAAAACTGGCTGCGGACATTTCCGGCATTGATGTTATTTTGACCGGTCACACACATGATGCGGTTCCAGAGGCTATCCGGATTGGGAAAACCCTGGTTTTGTCTTCCGGCTCACACGGCAAATATCTGGGCCGGATTGATCTGAAAGTAGAGGGCGGGCAGGTTGTTGATGCCAGCTCAACCTTGATCCCTGTGTTTTCTGATGTGATTACGCCTGACCCGGAGATGGTCAGTCTGATAAATGAGCTGCGTGCCCCTTATGAGGCTGATTGCAACAGGGTTATTGGTACGGCCGGAAGCCTGCTTTACCGCCGCGGTAATTTCAACGGCAGTTGGGATGATGTGATCTGTGATGCCATCCGCGAGGAACGGGATGTCGAAATAGCCCTCAGCCCAGGCTTCAGATGGGGCACAACCTTGCTGCCAGACCAGCCGATTACCATAGATGATATGTATACGCAGACGTCTATGAATTACCCGGCTGTCTACCGGACGGAGATGACTGGTGAGCAGATTAAGACCATGCTGGAAGATGTTTGCGATAATCTGTTCAATCCTGATCCCTATTATCAGCAGGGCGGCGATATGGTGAGAGTTGGCGGAATGTCTTATGAATGCGCGCCGAAAGAAGGTATGGGCAAGCGGATTCAGAATATGGTCCTGACAAACACCGGCACGCCTGTAGAGCCAGACAAACGTTATGTTGTTGGCGGCTGGGCGTCTGTTAACCCTGACACTGAGGGGCCGGCGATTTATGATTTACTGGAAGACTACATCACCCGGAAAAAGGTTGTTCAGCCGTCCGGTGCTGGTCAGGTCAAAGTCACGGGCATGTCTTAAGGTTTTGTTTTTTTCCCTCCCCGCAATGAAAAAGGGGCAGCTATTAAGCTGCCCCTTTTTTTGTCTGATCGTTATGCTCTTAGGAGAACATGTCAGACGTGATGCCCTTGTACCAGCCTTCTGATTCTTCATAAGTCGCCTTACGAACATCAGCTGTTTCGCCGCCCTGAGAGATAAACTTATCCACGACGTCGATTTTCTCTGCGCCAGCCTTGTAGTTTGCGCCAACCTTAACGCCGTCATTTGTAGCGATAAGTGACCAGCAGGTATTTGCAAAGCGTGGTTCAAATACGCGGCTGCCTGTCAGCTCACCGCGGATAGCATTCGCAGCAACTTTTGCCTGGCTGTTGGCTGAGAAGCCTGACTTCGGCATTGAAGACGCCACAGACGCATCCCCTAAGACGTAGATGTTTGCATCTGCTTTTGAGGCCATTGTTGCTGGCACGATTGGTGCCCAATCGCCGTCTGTAACGCCTGCGCTGTGGGCAATTGTGCCTGCACGCTGTCCTGGAACAACACAAGCTGCATCAGCTTTGAAGACGTCCAGATCTGTTTCGAATTCCATCGTTTCGGCGTTGATGGATTTAATGCCACCATGTGTATCTGGATCAATCCATTCAATCATGCCTGGATAGTGCTTTTCCCAGCCAGCCATAAACAGACCTTGCTTAGAGAATTTCGCCTTTGGATCCAGAATAATGATTTTGGCTGTTGGAT
>CBFHLG010000025.1:0-12435 GCA_965656625.1 Puniceispirillaceae bacterium (SeqCode) | reverse complement strand
GCCAGCTTATGGCTGTGCGCCAGAATAAGGCCTTCACAAGCTTCAATATCAAAGGCTGTGAACTGCATCAGCTGTCCTTGACCTTTCCCTCGGCGTTGGCCAGCGGCGCGCCGGGGCCTGAACGCCAGGCCGCTATCAATTGGGCCAGAATAGAGACCGCGATTTCAGCCGGTGTTTTCGCCCCGATGGCCAGACCCGCCGGGCCAGCAATGTTTGAAAGCTGGTCTTGTGTTGCCCCGCCCTCGGCCAAGCGGGAAAGCCGCTTATCCTGCGTGCGACGACTGCCCAGACAGGCCAGATAGAACAACCGCGCATCCAGAGCCGTGACCAGCGCATCATCATCAATTTTCGGATCATGGGTAAGCGTGACCAACGCGGTTGAGCTGTCCGGCTTATGCACGGACAGATAGTCAGATGGCCAGGTCAGCTGCAGGTCAACGTCAGGGCTGAAGCGTTGCTGGCTGGCAAACACAGAGCGTGGATCAATGACAACCACCTGAAAACCGGTCTGGGCCGCCATAGCGGACAGATGCTGGGTGATATGAACCGCCCCGATGATGATAAGGCGCGGTGGCGGCGGTTGGACAAAATGGAACAGACCTGCCGCCTCATCAAGCCAGGACCGCATCGCCTCACCCTGCTCTTTTGCGGTGAGATTAGCAAGACGGGCTGTATGTGCATCAGCTGAAAACTGCACCAACTGGCGGCTGGTGACCTGCCTGGCTATCTGCTGCAGTTTGGCGGCGGGCAGGCCGTCTTCTGCCACCGGTATCACCAGAACCGAAATCCGGCCACCACAGGACAGGCCCACCTCCCAGGCGGTTTCATCAGCAATGCCAAAATCGAGCCGCTGGCCAGTGCCTTGTTCTATTGCTTCCAGCGCGGCCTCGATCACCGCCCCTTCGATACAGCCGCCGGACACCGAACCGGCGATTTGCATATCCTGGCGGACAAGCATCACTGAGCCCACCTGACGCGGGGAGGACCCCCATGTGCTGATCACAATGGCCAGCGCCAGTTGATGGCCTTTTGACTGCCAGTCTGCAGCCAGACAGAATAGGTGATGGTCCTGCAAGGGGGAAACAGCATTATCTGGATTTGTGGGTTCAGGCTGTGTCATCGCTGTTCTGTTATCCCTTTTGTGCTTCAGGTACCTTGAGCTGCAAACTGGCGCGCCTGAGCCTGCCAGTCTGACACATCATTGTAGAGGCGGTTATCCTGATCAGACAAGAGGTTTGCCAGCTGCGACAAGGCGGCAAGCGAATGAACCGGCACAAACCTGTCAACATGGGCCAGCATGGTCTGGACAGACCCGCTTTTCGGGGCAAATCCCTCATAACGCAGCAGCGGGTTCAGCCAGATAAGCTGGGCGCAGGCTTTATGTAACCGGTCCATCTGCGCGCCCAAATCAGTGCTGGCATCGCGATCAAGCCCGTCTGTCATCAACAACACAAGCGCGCCCTGACCCAGAACCCGCCGTGACCAGACTTGATTGAACTCTGCCAGAGACGTGCTGATGCGGGTGCCACCTGACCAGTCTGGAACGGCTCTGGCCACCGCCGCCACACTGTCGTCAACATCCCGGTTCTGCAATAGGCGCGTGATGCTGGTCAATTGTGTACCGAACAAAAAGCTGGAGACACGGGCCGGGCTCTGGCGGGTAAGGGCATACATAAAATGCAGCATCATTCGCGAATAGCTCTCCATCGATCCGGAAATATCGCATAACACCACAACCGGCCGCACTGTATGTTCGCTTCGGCGATAATGCGGCAAAACCAAACCACAACGCCTCTGGGCGGCGCGCAGGCTGGCCCTGAAATCAAACAGCCTGCCGGTTGGATGCGGGCGGAAGCGGCGCACCGGCCGAGACGGCAAATGCAGAACAAGACGGGCTATGGCCTGTTCAGCTTCTGCCCATTCAGATGACGACATCATCTGAAAGTCTTTGGTCTGAAATGCTTCTCTTTCTGAAGCGGTATGGCGGGCATCAATCTGAAGTTCAGTAACCTCCGGGGCCTCAGGCGAGCTATGAGCAGACTGGCCAAGCGCGTCTTCAAGCCGCCGCATCAATTCCTCATCCGGCTCACCACCCATTGATTTCATCTGCGGCAGGAGCAGATTACGCATCTGTTCCATGAATTTCGGATTGCGCCAGAACAGATGAAACGCCTGGTCAAACAGGGCTCTATCCTCTGGCCGGGTCAACAGGCTGGCGCTCAATGTGTGATAGAGATAGGGTTTCGTCTCAAGACCAACCAGCTGGACACAGCGTACTGCATCCAACATCGCTGACGGGCCGAGCTTCAGACCAGAGGCGCGTAACAGCCGCACAAACAGCATGATGTTTTCAGCCAGACGCGCCGGGCCGGTCACCGCCGGTACGGGCTGAAGGTCAGCGGCAGACATGCTAGCGGGCCACAAGAGAGGAAGTCAGCAGCTCAGCCTGAACCTCAGCCAGAATACGGGCCGCCTCACTGCCCTGAATGCGGGCAATGTCATCCTGATATTTCAACAGCACGCCCATAGTCTTATCAACGGTCTGAGGGTCAAGGGCGACACAGTTCAGCTCCACCAGAGCCTGGGCCCAGTCAATGGTTTCGGCAACGCCGGGGGCCTTGAACAGATTCTGCTGGCGCAGCCTTTGCACAAACGCGACAAGTTGGGCCTTTAACGCCTCACCTGCTTCAGGAGCCTTGCGGTTCAGAATATCCAGCTCGCTGTTGAAATCGGGATAATCAACCCAATGATAAAAACAACGCCGCTTCAGCGCGTCATGAACCTCACGCGTGCGGTTCGAAGTGATGATCACCACTGGCGGGATATCTGCTTTCATCTGGCCCAGCTCAGGGATGGTGATCTGCCAATCAGACAGCAATTCCAAAAGATAGGCTTCAAACGCTTCATCTGTGCGGTCAAGCTCATCAATCAGCAGAACAGGGGCTGTGCCAGAAGCCGGGCGGATCGCCTGCAGCAAAGGCCGGGCGATGAGATAGTCTTCTGTGAACAGCGAGCCGCCGGCCTCTGGTCTGCCTGCCATACCAGCCTGAATATCGACCATCTGGCGGGCATAATTCCATTCATAAGCGGCCGAACTAATATCAAGACCTTCGTAACATTGCAGACGGATAAGCGGCTTATCCAGAAGGGCGGCCAGAGTTTTGGCAATCTGGGTCTTGCCGACCCCCGCCTCGCCTTCCAGAAACAAAGGCCGGTTGCGCGCAAGGGCCAGATACAGTGCAACCACCAAGCCGTCTTGTGCCAGGTAGTCATGCTGGCCCAACCGGTCCTGCAGTTCTTCAACAGACTGAAACTGAGACATACACCCCTCGCCCTCATTGCTTACATCATCACGTTAATATGAGGGCTGAGGTACGGGCTGACAAGACAGCAGCGGGCAAACAGGCTGTTGTGCGGATCGGGGCAGAACTGTTCTGGAGTGGTCTTCGTTTTAGAAAAAACTGGCGGCTGCCTCTTTACAAGTCTGGTTTTTCATCACACCCTTTTCGATACCTTGAAAAATTTGCAATCCGTTTTGGGAGGACAGGATGGCTGTTGTACAGATGACCGTTAACGGTCAAGGCGTTGAGCATGACGTGCCAGATAACACCCTGCTGGTATCATTTATCAGAGAAACACTTGGACTGACAGGCACGCATGTCGGCTGTGATACCAGCCAGTGCGGGGCTTGTGTGGTTCATGTAAATGGTCAGTCTATCAAAGCCTGTACCATGCTGGCGGCACAAGCCGCCGGGGCGGAGGTAACTACAATTGAAGGTATTGCAAACGGAGATGAGCTGCATCCCATGCAAAAAGCCTTCCATGAGAATCATGGCCTGCAGTGCGGCTATTGCACCCCGGGCATGGTGATGAGCGCCATTGAATTGGTTGAAAAGAACAAGGGGCTGACAGAACAGCAGATCCGTGAAGGTCTGGAAGGGAATATCTGTAGGTGTACCGGCTATCATAATATCGTCAAATCTGTGCAGGCTGCTGCAGAAGAAATGGGAGGGTAGAATGCCAGAAGGTACAATGAACAACGGAATTGGCGCGTCCGTGCGCCGTAAAGAGGATAAGAAGTTCGTCACCGGCAAAGGGCGATACACAGATGATATCAACCGAAACGGGCAGGTTTTCGCTTACTTTATCCGCTCAGATGTGGCTCACGCTAACATAAAAAGTATTGATGTCAGCGCAGCAGCAAATTGTGAAGGCGTAGTGGCAATCTACACGGGGGAAGATTTAGCCGCTGACGGAATTGGCGGGCCAATTTGTGGGTGGACTCCTGCAAATCGTGATGGCTCTGCACCAAAGGAACCACCCCACCCGTTATTAGCCGTTGGTAAGGTAAGGTATGTTGGCGATCACATCGCCGTATAATAAAGCTACAGGAGAACCAAACCATGTATGCAACCAACTATGTCAAAGCCAAAGATGCTGGTGATGCTGTCGGTCATCTGAACAAGGCTGATGAAGGCAAGCTGCTGGCCGGGGGCCAGACCCTGATCCCAACATTAAAACAGCGTCTGGCGGCTTCTGATTGTCTTGTCGACTTGGCGGATGCGGGCCTGGCCGGGATAAGTGATGAAGGCGGCAGTATCCGGATAGGAGCAATGACGCGCCATGTTGAGGTGGAAACATCTGATCTGGTGAAGGCGGCAATTCCGGCTCTGGCGGCTTTGGCGGGCGGGATCGGTGACCGACAGGTCCGCAATTGCGGGACCATCGGCGGGTCCGTTGCCAATAATGACCCCTCTGCCTGTTACCCGTCTGCGGTCATGGCGCTGGGGGCGACCGTCCATACCGACAAGCGAGACATAGCCGCAGGTGATTATTTTACGGGCATGTTTGAAACTGCTTTGGATGAGGACGAAGTGATCACAGCGATAAGCTTCCCCAAGCCGGAAGCCGCTGCCTATGTGAAGTTTCCGAACCCCGCCTCACGCTATGCCATGGTTGGCGTGTTTGTCGCCAAGACAGCCTCAGGGGTAGCCGTTGCTATCACCGGGGCAGGCCAAGACGGGGTGTTCCGTCATGACGGGCTGGAAGCCGCACTGAACAGTAACTTCAGCGCTGATGCGGTTGATGGGGTCGCGGTTGATGACAGCGATTTGATGAGCGATATGCATGCTTCATCTGATTACCGTGCGCACCTTATCACGGAGATGACCAGGCGGGCTGTTGCCGCCTGCTAAGCCCAGCTGCAAAACAGGTAAATACAGGCAGGATGACCGTCCTGCCTGTTTTTGTCTGCGCTGATCAGATGCACAAGAAATCAGCATTTACACAGCAAGGGTTCAGCCTATATCTTTAAGGCGTGTTCGCAAAGAAGAACCCGCTATCCCTCATTCAGGAGATCAGTCAGCTAATGGAACTGAAACAATCACAAGATATTCCACTGCCCATTGATGAGGTCTGGGCCGCGTTGAATAATGATGAAATTCTGGCCAAGGCAATCCCGGGCTGTCAGGAATTAACCAAACTGTCTGATACCGAGCTAACCGCAAAGGTGAAACTGAAAATAGGGCCGGTCTCAGCAACATTCACAGGTGAGGTCACCTTGTCTGAGCTGAACCCGCCACGATCTTATGTGATTTCCGGTTCAGGCAAAGGCGGTGTTGCCGGCGGGGCCACTGGTTCAGCACGTGTTGAGCTAGAACCGATAGATGATGGCGCGGGGACACGCCTGAACTATGAGGTTGATGCCGCGGTAACAGGCAAAATTGCCCAGCTTGGCTCACGGCTGATTGAAAGCACAGCCAAGAAGCTGGCAACTAAGTTCTTCACCGATTTTATCACCACCCTGTCGCCAGAGGCTGAGCAGAGCTAAGTCCCTTCCCCCCCTATTATGTGTCTTAAGATGAAAAGGTCTGTTTGATATGTCTTCTGCAAAATTATTTACCCCAATAACTCTTGGCGGGGTTGAGCTGCGCAACCGCGTGATCGTTGCCCCGATGTGCCAGTACAGCGCGGCAGATGGCAATGCCAATGACTGGCATCTGATGCATATTGGCCAATTTGCGGTCTCCGGTGTAGGCCTCATCATCATGGAAGCAACCGGGGTCACCCCGGAAGGGCGTATTTCACCTGGCTGTCTGGGGCTATGGTCAGATGACAATCAGGCCGCACTGAAGCGGGTAGTGGATTTCTGTGCGGACTATGGTCATGCTAAAATGGGCATCCAGCTTGGCCATGCCGGCCGCAAGGGATCAACAGACCTGCCCTGGCTGGGTGGTGCGCCTATCGCGTCAACTGATGATCGGGGCTGGCGCACGTGCGCGCCCTCAGCCACCCCCTATTCAGATGCGTTTGAAATGCCGGACGCACTGGATGAAGATGGCTTGAACCAGATCAAGGCCAGCTTTGTGCAAGCGGCCCGCCGGGCTGATGAAATAGGTTTTGATGTAGCCGAAATACACATGGCACACGGCTATCTTTTGCATCAGTTTTTATCGCCGCTCAGCAACCAGCGGAATGATGGCTATGGCGGGGCCCTTGAGGGGCGGATGAAATTCCCCCTGGAAGTATTTGAAGCGGTTCGCGATGCCTGGCCAAAGCACAAAGCCCTCGGGGTTCGGTTTTCCGCAACAGACTGGGTAAACACCTCCAGCTGGGATGTGCCGGAGGCGACTGCCTTTTCGCATGAGCTGAAGCGACGCGGCGTAGATTTCATTGATGTATCCAGTGGCGGCAATTCCCCGTTACAGAAAATTGACGTTGGTCCCGGTTACCAGACCAGCTTTGCCAGTGATATCCGCCGCGACACCGGCATCCCCACAATGGCGGTCGGCCAGATCACTGAGCCGAAACAAGCAGAAGCGATTTTGCGGTCAGGGCAGGCCGATATGATCGCTCTGGCCAGGGGGATGTTATATAACCCGCGCTGGGCCTGGCATGCCGCAGAAGCTTTAGATGCAGAAGCCGCCTACGCGCCGCAATATATGCGCACCAACCGGGCGTTGCGCGGCCTGCCTATCCCCGGCAACCCGCCTACCCCGAAATGAGGATAGGCGGGCCTTAACGCTGTTTAGATCACTTCGAAATATTGATCGAAGGTCCAATCAGTGACATCGCGGAAATTGACACCTTCCAATGAGGCATAGATATTATTGCCGACCAAGTTGGTCACCCAGGTGACATCGTCAAACGGCCCCCTGATTGACAGATTCAACGCTGACAGGCTGGTTTCATGACCAGAAGCTGTATCAAACACCAGACGATCGCCTTCTTCTGAATTGAAGTCGGTGATAATATTGGTTTCAAAGTCAAACGGCCTGTGGCTGACATTCTGCCAGACAAAGAACTTATCCGCCCCTTCGCCGCCGGTCAGATGATCATCACCGCTGCCGCCGCCAATCTCATCATTACCGTTTTCACCTTTAATGCGGTCAATACCTTCATCGCCATATAAGGCATCATTGCCTGCCTTTCCGATGATGATGTCATTGCCTTCACCGCCTTCGATATAGTCATCTCCCCTTGCTCCGGTCAGATTGTCATCTCGATCTGTTCCGATAGCAAAGATGCTGTCTCGTTGGTTTGTGTTTGCCATAACAGGCCTCCATTTTGGTTTAATGAATTCCCTGCCCTGCTGATCTCCTTAATTAACCCTGATAATGGAGTGACGCTGTTATTGGCGGCGGACTTTACAGATAAATGAAGCCGGGTCCATTGCCCTAAAAGGATTGACCAGACAGAGGATCAGCCGCCACCAAAAAGACTTGTTCTGTAAGGTTAATTGTATTATCTTCAGGGGTCGGCTTTGTGTTTGTCTATAAAGGCGTATTGTGACCAGATGGCTGTTGAAACTGGCCCGTTTTGAGGGTCAACTGAAATGGGTTGCGCTAGGGCTAGGCCTGCTCAGCGCGGTGGCAATTATCCGCGACTAGTACCCCTGGACCATGTTCATCAGCCTGCCCTTCTGTTTGATATGGGTATATTGCGCCTGGCTGCATACCGAGCGGCAGCTGAAATGGATTAACCTTGTGTTTCTGTTGATTTATGCAGTTGGCATCTGGGATTATTTTGCCTGATCTGAACGCGCGCAGCTTGCCTTATAAAGAGGTTGTTTGCAGACTGAAGGCACGACAGATTTAAAAAAAGAGCCTTTATGCGCCAGACAGACAACCACCCGCTTCCGCCTGTTGGCGAACTGCCCGCCTTGAGCATGGGTCTGCGGGGGTGTGCACCTGAACAGTGGTTGGATGGGCCGGATGCATTCAATGATCAGGATATGCGCGCGCGCCAACTGGCCGAAAAACAGGGTCTATTGTCGGAAAAGACAGCAGATGTGTTCGCCTGTCTTGATGAGGGTTGCGCGGCCGCACAAGATGCTGCGGACACCATCGCTGGCCATCTGTGCGCCCATCATCCAGACCAGCCGCCACCGCAACAGCCCGTCAGCCTGCACCAGATCACCGCCCTTATCCCTGAAGATGTGCTTATCCTGACGCCAGCACAGATGAGCGCGGCCGGAACGGACTGGCGTCTGGTGGCGGCCAGTTTGTGTTTTCCCAGCCATTGGTGCCTGGCTGAAAAAATGGGCCTTTCGATTACCGCCATTCATCGCCCCGTACCCGGCTTTGCCGATAGGCTCGCCGCACCGGTGAACCGGTTTTTTACCACCATGCAATCCGGCCGCCTGTCGCAGCGTCTGAACTGGTCCGTACAGACAGGAGATAAGCTGCATGCCCCGGCCCGCCCCCCGTTTGACGCCGCCGCCCGCACAGCAGAGGCGTGGGAGGAGATTATCCATATCCGCATTGAACGGCAGTGCTTTTATAAATTACCTGTTACCGGGGCAGTCATATTTACCATTCGGACCAGTCTTGCCCCGTTAAAACGGTTTCGCCAGCAACCCGGCTTTATAGAGGCTGTTCTGGGGCAGGCCGACAAGCTGACACCAGCGTTTTACGCTTATAAAAGCCTTGGCGAGGTTGAGGACGGCCTGCGGGTTTGGATTGACAAGCATCTGTCCTGCCCGACATGATTTTTGTAACCGAAGATGTAAATCAAAAAGGCCGACAGGAATGAAGCTGAGGGATGAAGAAAAAGCCATGATGGCTGGTGAGGCCGGACCGGCAGTCAAATGGGCGATTGAACACCAGCTTCAGGTTGGCCGCATGTTTGATGCTGAAGATATGGTCAGTGTCAGCCAGGCCCATATGATGGCTGATCCGGAATCACTGGGCGAGGCCGGTGTCGGTTTTGCTGAACAACTGGCCACACAGGGCGCGAAGGTATGTATCCCGATGATTACCGACCCGCGCGGTGTGGACCTGTCTTGTTATGAGCCGCTTGGCCAGACAGAACAGATGGCCAGCCTTGAACGCCGCTTCATTGCCGCCTGCCAGACGATGGGCATCATGATGACCAACACCTGCATCAACTACCAGACCATCATGCCGCCTGTGTTTGGCGATCATGTGGCGTTTGGCGATACCGGGGTAGTGATTTATTCCAATTCTGTCTGCGGGGCCCGTTCAAATTTTGAGGGCGGGCCGTCCGCTCTGGCGGCCGGGTTGACTGGCCGCACGCCGCGCTATGGTCTGCATCTAGATGCCCACCGTCAAGCCAGCAAACGTTATCTGGTCAGGCACAGCCCCCAGGATCTGATGGAGTGGGGCGTTCTGGGCGCGACCATTGGCCGAATGGCGGGCAGCTACTGGGAAGTACCGGTAATCGAAGGGATTGAACGGGCGCCGACCTCAGACCAGCTGAAACATTTTGGCGCGGCAATGGCCAGTTATGGCTCCACCCCTTTGTTTCATATTGTCGGCATCACCCCTGAATGCCACAAGCTGGCTGATGTAGGTGGCGAGAACCTTAGCACAACTGAAATTACCGCCGATGATCTGGCCCATCTGAAACAACCGTTCAGCGCCCAAGGCGAGCCTGTTGATGTGGTGGTATTTGCCGCCCCGCAGTTGAGCCTTGTTGAGATGGGCGAGCTGGCCCGGTTATGCGCAGGACGGCAACGGGCCAAGACAACAGATGTGATTGTCTGTACCTCTGCTCAGGTTTACAGCGATGCCCTCTCTATGGGGTATGTGGCCAGCATTGAAGCGTTTGGCGGACGGGTTCTGGTCGGGACCTGTTTTTACCAGCAATATGCCCGTGAGATCGGTGAGGCCAATGGCTGGACGCGGCTGCTCAGCAATTCAGCCAAGATTGTGAACATTCTGGGCGGTTATGGCTATCAGCCCGCACTGGCCAGCATGGCCGCCTGCATCGCCTCAGCTGAAACAGGGGAGATTGAGCAATGACAACAGAACTGAAATGTCATGTCGGGATTGGCCCTACGGTTGAAGGAATTGCGCTTGTCGCGGATGATAATTTTTCCGCCCGCTATGATCTGGACAGGCTGAAGGGTGTGTTCTCGCGCCCGCAGCATAAATTATATGGGCAGAGCTACCGGGATATGATCCTGGTATTGAACACTGCCAAGGGGGGCGTTGCCACAGCCTGGATGCTGTATGAGATGGGCTCACGCCAGATTGCCCCGAAAGCGATTTTGTTTAATCAGGCCAATACCATTCTGGCCCAGGGTGCGGCGCTGGCCAGTATGGCTATGGTTGACCGGTTTGACGATGGTGATGTCACACAGCTGATAAAAACAGGTGACCATCTGCGCGTTGAACCGGCCAGCGGCCGCGTCATCATCACCCGCTGATGCTTGTCTGGCAAATAAGACAAGGGCAGAGGCCAACCAGGCCATCTCTGGTATCGTCTATAGTTTAGGTATGAATTTTGTTGTTATAAGGCCCGCCGCTCACGTGACCAGCTATACAGCCCCGCCCCAATAATGATCACAGAGCCAAGTATGGTCAGCACATCAATTGTTTCATTAAAGATGATAACGCCTGTTATCATGCCGAAAACAATCCGGGTGTAGCGATAGGGGCTGACCGCAGACACATCAGCCAAGCGGATAGACGAAGACATACACCACAAACCGATGCCGCCAGCAACCACCATCCCGATACAAAATAAAGTTTCCTGCGCATTCGGCACCACCCAGCCTCCGGAGGCCATCATCAGCAGGAGGCCCGCTGCGATCACGGATAATGATCCAAAAAAAGAAAGGCCGATAACTGATATATGGTGGGGAAGAAGACGCGCGCTGAAATCCCTTCCCGCCAGACCTATCACACCTATGAGGGCTGAAACGGCATAGATATCAAATCCTGAGACGCTCGGCCGGATGATGATTAAAACGCCAATAAAGCCGGCAAATATGGCAATTATACGCGAGAGGCCTATCACTTCTCTCAGAAAGATGACAGCCATTATCGTTAAGATAAGCGGTGCTGTTTGCATAATAGCCGTGACCGTCGATAAGGCTGAATTGGCAAGGGCAACCACTAAGGCAAGGCCGCCAACCATCTCGCTGACACACCTGAATATAGTTGCTCTATGCAGATATCTTCTATCGAATACCGGCTGCCCTGTTCCAAGCGCCATCAGCCAAAACATCGCCGCCGTACCAGCACCGAAGACGATTAGAATTTGTCCTACAGGTAGGCCGGGAGACAATAATTTTATAAATATGTCCACACACGTGAACAGAAAGACACCTGTTATTGTCAGAAATGCGGCTTTGTAGAAGGGGTGCAAAACTTTGACTTTGGATTACTCAACAAAAAAAGGGGTGGTATGAGTATACCGTACAATCCATTTAAACCAAACTGCCCGAAAAACTAATGAAGCCTGACCTCACGGACCGTGCGCGGCGACCTGTCAACCTGCGCGGCGCATTGTGTCTAGTCTTCCGATAAATGGCAATGCATTTCGCCATTTGCAGCTTGGTGGCAGCTATAGCCGCCGTTGTCATCTGAATGGCTGTGAGCAGAAAATGGCACGGCCATCAGGGCAAATATCATCAGTAAAACTCTCATCTTTTTTTCTCCTTTAGGGGTAATCAGTCGTAATTTAGGTTAATGCAACCCGCCTTGGGTTTTCAGGAAATCGGCCAGTTCGGACACGCCCACGCCTTTGCGCATAGAGCCGAAAATAAACGGCAGATCGCCTCTGTTATCTTTGGTGTCATTACGCATCTGCTCCAAATCCACCTCAACATGTTCAGCCAGTTCAATCTTATTGACCACCAGCATGTCTGATTTCATCAGGGCCGGGCCTTTTTTGCGCGGGATATCGGCGCCCATACACACATCAATGACATAGATGGTGAGGTCCACCAATTCCGGGCTAAAGGTGGCGGCCAGATTATCACCACCTGATTCGAGCAAGATAAGTTCAAGGTCCGGGAATTGCTGTTTCAGCTCTTCCATCGCCGCCAGATTAACAGACGCATCTTCACGGATGGCAGTATGCGGACAGCCTCCTGTTTCCACACCGCGAATGCGATCAGATGACAGCGCCTGTGCACGCACCAGATAATCTGCATCTTCTCTTGTATAGATATCATTGGTGATA
>CBFHLG010000024.1:1514-16937 GCA_965656625.1 Puniceispirillaceae bacterium (SeqCode) | reverse complement strand
TGACGGCGGTACGGCAGACGGCTTCAGCTGTTCTGCGCAGAATTTTATTGCTGATCTTGATAAGCCGGACGAGGAGATCTGATGTATTTAGGCTGTATTGGTGATGATTTCACCGGCTCTAGCGATCTGGGCAACACGCTGGCCAAGGCGGGTATGCGGGTGGTGCAATATTCCGGTGTGCCGGACCGCCCGGCAGAGCCCTCTGTTCAGGCGGGTATTGTGGCCTTGAAATCGCGCTCCATTCCGGTTCAGGACGCTGTGGCCCAGTCACTGGCGGCGCTGGACTGGCTGCGGGCGCAGGGCTGCCAGCAGATATTGTTTAAATATTGTTCGACTTTCGATTCGACCCCGGCTGGCAATATCGGCCCGGTGGCAACGGCGTTGGCAGATGCGTTGCAGGCCGAGCAGGTTATTTTCTGCCCGGCCTTTCCAACCACCGGTCGTTCGGTGTTTCAGGGGCATTTGTTTGTCAATGATCAGCTGCTTTCCGACAGCCCGCTGAAAGACCATCCTTTGAACCCGATGAGCGATGCTGACCTGCGCCGTTGGCTCAGCCTGCAAACCGGCCAGCCGGTTGGCCATGTTGCCGCCGATGTGGTGTTCACGGGTGCAGAGGCGATCAAATCTGGTCTTCAGGCTGAACAGGCGGCAGGGCGGCGCGAGATTGTTGTGGATGCGATCACTGATCATGATTTGATAGAGATCGGCCGCGCGGTGGCGGGCCTGCCTCTTCTCACTGGCGGCTCGGGTATCGCGATGGGTCTGCCTGCCAATTTTGACGGCATAGAGCTTATTGAGGATCAGGCCAGCCAGTGGCAGGGCCAGACCGGCCCTTGTGTGGCGGTCTGCGGGTCCTGTGCCAAGGCAACGCGCGACCAAATCGCTCTGCACAAAAAAACCCACCCTGTCCTCAGCCTGGATGCAGAAGCTGTGATAGACGGCCGCTTCACCCCGGGTGAGGCTTTAGCATGGGCCTTGTCTTGTTTGCAGACAGACGCTTCGGCAATTCCGCTGATTTACAGCGCGGTTGAACCGGAGAGCTTGAAAAAAATTCAGGCCGCTTACGGCCAGCAGGCGTCTGCTGAGGCGTTTGAGAGGTTCTTCGCCAGCTTGGCTAAGGCCCTTATCGGCGAGGACATCACCCGTCTTATTGTGGCCGGCGGCGAGACATCAGGGGCGGTGGTTGACGGTCTGGCCCTTGACCAGCTTGAAATCGGCCCTGAAATTGACCCGGGCGTACCGGCCTTGCGCGCCAGAACACAGACCGGAACAGAACTGGTCACCGCGCTGAAAAGCGGTAATTTTGGCGCCCCGGACTTTTTTGCCAAGGCAGCAAGGTGTCTTTCGGCGCGTTCGCCAGAGGCCCAGACGATATGACACAAACACATCAAAGAGAACAGATTTGCCTGCTGGCGAAATCCATGTATGACCGCGGCCTGACCGCCGGGGCCAGTGGCAATATCTCGGTCCGGCTTGATGATGGCAGCTTGTTGGTGACACCGACCGGGGCTTGTTTCGGGCGGCTTGACCCGGCTCGCCTGTCTCATCTGGATGCAGGGGGGCGGCTGTTGTCCGGTGAGGCCCCGACCAAGGAAATGCCGCTTCATGCCGCGTTTTATGAAACGCGGGCCCGCACTGGCGCGGTGGTGCATCTGCATTCCACCCATTCGGTTGCGCTGTCGATGCTGGAGGGCCATGATGCAGATTGTTTTCTGCCGCCTCTGACGGCCTATTCGGTGATGCGGCTGGGCAAGGTCTCGTTGCTGCCCTATTTCCGGCCAGGTGATCCGGCGATGGGTGATGCGGTGCGCTCTCTTGCTGGTCGGCGGTCAGCTGTGATGCTGGCCAGCCACGGGCCGGTTGTTGCGGGGCGTGAACTGGAAGCGGCCGTGTTTGCCATTGAAGAGCTGGAAGAAACCGCTAAATTGTCTTTGTTGCTGCGGGGGCTGAACCCGAAGCAGCTGACAGACCTTCACATTGCCGATCTGAAAGACCATTTTGAGATAGACTGGGACTAATCCCGGCGGGCCCGCGACAGGTTCCGGCGAACTGACCTTGTTGTCTATAACCGCTTCACTTAACAGCTCACTCGAGGGGCTCACTCAAGGGCACATCAGGACGGCGGCGGGCCGCCCAGCCTCGCAAAAAAGAGGAGACACTGCGTAATGGATACGATCATTTCGGTCACGGGGCTGAACAAAACCTATGGCTCTGGCCAGGTTGCGCTGAAGGGGGTTGACCTTGATATCCGCCGCGGCGAAATTCTCGCGCTGCTGGGCCCAAACGGGGCTGGCAAGACCACCCTTATTTCCATGATTTGCGGGCTGACCGCGCTCACCGCGGGCCAGATTATCGTTGGCGGTTATGATATCCTTTCTGACTATCGCGCGGCCCGTTCTCTTATCGGGCTGGTGCCGCAGGAAGTTGCGCTGGAACCATTTGAAAAAGTGATCAATACGGTGAAGTTTTCGCGCGGTCTGTTTGGTCATCCGCCTGACCCGGCCTATATCGAACGGCTGCTCAAACAGCTGTCCTTATGGGATAAGCGCAACACCCCGATAAAAGAATTATCCGGCGGTATGAAGCGGCGGGTCCTGATTGCCAAAGCGCTCAGCCATCAGCCGCAGATTCTGTTTCTGGATGAACCGACTGCCGGTGTGGATGTCGAACTGCGAAAAGATATGTGGTCGATTGTGGAAGGGCTGAAGAAAGACGGGGTGACCATTGTGCTGACCACCCACTACATTGAAGAAGCAGAGGCCATCGCTGACCGGGTCGGGGTGATCGCGGACGGGGCTATCCTGCTGGTTGAAGATAAGGACAAGCTGATGGTCCAGATGGGAACCAAAGAGCTGCGGGTTGAGCTTCAGGATCAAATAAGCTCAATCCCGGCCAGCCTGCACGGCTATGATCTGCGCCTGTCTGCTGACGGCGGCCAGCTGGTCTATTCCTATGATACCAAGGCGGGCCGGACCGGCATTACCGGCTTGTTGAATGATTTATCGGCGGCCGGGCTTGGGTTGCGCGACTTGCAGACCTCGCAAAGCTCGCTCGAAGATATCTTTGTTGATCTGGTGAAGGACGAATAAGGGCGATGAATATTTATGCTATCCGGGCGATTTATCTGTTTGAAATGTCGCGGACCTTCCGCACCTTGCTGCAGTCCATTATCTCTCCTGTTATTTCCACTGCGCTTTATTTTATCGTGTTTGGCTCGGCGATTGGCTCGCGCATGGTGGCGATAGAAGGGGTCAGCTATGGCGCCTTTATTGTGCCTGGTCTTATCATGCTCACGGTTCTGATGCAGTCGGTCACAAACGCTTCGTTTGGGATTTATTTCCCGAAATTCATCGGCACCATTTATGAGCCCTTATCCGCGCCGGTTTCTTATTTTGAGATTGTTATCGGTTATGTTGGCGCGGCGGCCACGAAATCCTTCATCATCGGTCTGATTATTCTGGCGACGTCATTTTTGTTTGTGCCGGTCCAGATTGCGCACCCGTTCTGGATGCTGGGGTTTTTGACGCTGACCTGCCTGTCCTTCAGCCTGCTGGGGTTTATTATCGGGATATGGGCCCGCAATTTTGAACAATTGAATCTGGTTCCTTCGCTTATCATCACGCCGCTGGTGTTTCTGGGCGGCAGCTTTTATTCCATTTCCATGCTGCCCCCGTTCTGGCAGACCGCGACCTTGTTTAACCCGATTGTGTATCTGGTCTCCGGCTTTCGCTGGTCTTTTTTTGATACCGCCGATGTGGCGGTTGAATACAGCCTTGCCGCGATCTTTTTATTCTCTCTGATTTGTGTGGCGGTGATCAGCTGGATATTCAAAACCGGCTACCGGCTGAAAAGCTGACCGCTTAGCCCGGCTCTCTTCTGTCCGCTTGTGCAGAGGGACGGGCTTGGCATCTGCGCGCTATCAGGTCTAGGATAGCCTAACCGCCTTCCGTTTATGGTTCAGCGCATGCAGGTTTGATATGGCAGACAGCCCCCAAAGCAGAGACGAAGATTTTTTCATTGCCGATATTCTGGCAAAGACCAGCGTTATCGCGGTTGTCGGCGCGTCTGACAACTGGACCCGGCCCGCCTATTTTGTCATGAAATACCTTATCAAGCAGGGCTATAAACTTGTGCCGGTAAATCCGCGCTATGCGGGCCAGGACATTCTGGGTCAGCCCTGTTATGCCAGCCTTGAGGAGATCCCCTTTGCGGTCGATATGGTGGATGTGTTCCGCCGGTCTGAAGACGCCCCCGACATCGCCCGCCAGGCGGTCGCTATCGGCGCCAAATCATTATGGCTGCAAATCGGGGTGATCAGCAATGACGCCCTGAAAATTGCTGAAACAGCGGGCCTGAACGTGGTTATGAACAGATGCCCGAAAATCGAACATTCGCGGCTGTCTGGCCTGCTGGGTCTGGGCGGGTTCTATTCAGGTCTTCTGTCCGCCCGGCGCGGGGCGGTGCGCGCGCCGGCCCCGCCGGCCCGTGATGGCGGTTTTGTCAAATCAGACAATATCGAAACGCTGGCGGTTCATGCCGGCACACGCCCTGATGCGGCCACCGGGGCGCGGGTCACCCCTTTATACCAGACCACCGCCTTTACCTTTGATGACGGCGATCATGCCGCCAGCCTCTATAACCTCCAGGAACCCGGCAATATCTATGGTCGTCTGTCGAACCCAACCACGGCTGCGCTGGAACAACGTCTGGCCGCACTGGATGGCGGGGTGGGGGCGGTGTGTGTGGCCTCTGGTCATGCCGCCCAGCTGGTCGCGCTGTACCCGTTGATGCACCCCGGCCGCAAGGTCGTCGCCAGCCGCCAGCTTTATGGCGGCACCATCACCCAGCTGACCACCACCTTCACCCGTTTTGGCTGGACTGCTGAGCTGGTTGATATTCATGATCTGGACGCGGTCGCCCGTGCTGTTGCCAGCCCTGATGTGGCGGTTTTGTTTGCCGAAAGCCTGGCCAATCCTGATGGCAATATTCCCGAACTGGACAAGCTGGCCGCCGTCGCGCATGACGCGGGCATCCCGCTGGTTATCGATAACACCATGGCCACACCGGTGATGTGCCGGCCAGGGGATTTCGGCGCAGATCTTATCGTTTATTCCACCACTAAATTTTTGTCTGGTCACGGCATGGCGATGGGTGGGGCGGTTGTGGATACCGGCCGCTTCAACTGGTTTGACGGGCGTGACTATCCGGCCCTGACCCAGCCTGATCCGGCCTATCACGGCATCAGCTTTGCGGAAACCTTCGGCCCGCTTGGCTATATCACCTATTGTCATGCCAGCGTATTGCGCGATCTGGGCCCGACCATGGCCCCGATGAATGCGCTGCTGACCCTGACCGGCCTTGAAACGCTGCCGCTTCGTATGCGCCAGCATAATGACAATGCTGAAAAAATTGCCCGCTTCCTGCGTGCTCATGACAAGGTGGCGGCGGTGTCCTGGGCCGGGTTTGAAGACAGCCCCTATCACCGGCAGGCCAAAACCTACCTGTCTTTTGGCGCGGGCTCTGTGTTCACCATGACCTTGAAGGGGGGCTTTGCGGCGGGCCAGACAGTGGTTGAAAACTGTAATCTGTTCTCGCATCTGGCCAATATCGGGGATGCCCGTTCGCTTATCATTCACCCCGCGTCGACCACACACCGCCAATTAACCTCTGAACAGAGACAGGCCGCTGGTGTTGGTGATGCGGTGGTCAGGCTGTCTGTGGGCATTGAACATAGCGATGACCTTATTGCGGATCTGGCCGCCGCGCTGGACCGTTGCCCGCTATGACGCCGAAGACCAACAAGCTCTGTTCAGGGCCTCTGTCTGTTCATGTCATAGACGATATGCGGCTGCCGCTCCGCTGCGGCGCGCAGTTGTCTGCCCGGGTCTGGATGCCGGATGACGCTGCCCGGACCCCGTTTCCCGCGGTCATTGAATATATTCCCTACCGCAAGCGTGACGGGACCATTGCCCGTGATGAACAAATCCACCCCTATATTGCCCAGCATGGGTATGTTTGTCTGCGGATTGACCTGCGCGGTTCTGGTGACAGTGACGGTCTCCTGATGGATGAATATACCGCCACCGAACTGGATGACGCCTGCCAGGTGATCGCCTGGATTGCGGCCCAGCCGTGGTGTTCAGGCACGGTGGGCATGATGGGCAAAAGCTGGGGCGGGTTCAACGCCCTGCAGACGGCTGCGCTTGCCCCGCCAGCGCTGAAGGCTGTGGTCAGCGGCTATACCACAACAGATCGGTTTGCTGATGATATTCATTATAAGGGCGGCTGCCTTCTGGGCGATAATCTGCGCTGGGGGGCGGTGATGCTGGCCTATTCGGCGCGCCCGCCTGACCCGCTTATCCGGCCAGACGACTGGCGCCGTCTGTGGCTGGACCGGCTGACGGCTGAACCCTTCCTCAGCTGTGACTGGCTTGCCCATCAACGCCGTGATTCCTATTGGCGGCAGGGGTCTGTTTGCGAATCCTATGATACCATAAAGGCCGCGATACTGGTGTTTGCGGGCTGGGCCGATAATTACATGAACGCGCCGGCGCATCTGCTTGCCAACCTCAACCGTGAGGGCCGGGCACAGGTGCGCGCCATCATTGGCCCGTGGGGGCATCAATACCCGCATATGGCCGCCCCGGAACCGCGTATTAACTTTCTTGGCGAAATGCTGCGCTGGTGGGATTGTTGGCTGAAGGGCCAGGATACCGGCGCAGATAACGACCCGGTCTTGCGGTATTGGCAACAGGGCTCTGTGCGCCCGCAACGCCATTATCACACCCGGCCCGGGGTCTGGCGGGCAGAGGCCGCCTGGCCATCTGCGCGCGTCACCAGCACGCCGTTTCATCTGACCCCGGCCCGCAGCTTATCTGCTGCCGGATCATCTGCCGCCGGATCATCTGCTGCGAGACCGGAAAATGATCTGGATATGCTGATCGCCACCCCGCAGACCTGCGGGTTGAGCGCGGGTGAATTTTTTCCGATGGCGCTGGCCACACAGGATCATACCCACCCCGGGCCGCCTGAACTGCCGGGCGATCAGCGCGGTGATGATGCGCTGTCGGTTTGTTTTGACACGCCCGTGCTGGACAGCGCCCTCACGCTTCTGGGCGCAGCAGAGCTTGTCATGACCCTCTCCAGCAGCACCCCGCAGGGCCAGATTTTCGCCCGCCTGTGCGATGTTCATCGCGATGGCGCGTCCACTCGCATTGCTCATGGCATGCTGAATTTGGCGCACCGGCAGGGCCCCGCACAGCCAGCAGCGATGACGCCTGACCAGCGGTTTGAGGTCACCTTTCGGCTTGATCAGACCAGCTATGTAGTGCCTGAAGGGCACCGTCTGCGTTTGGCTCTTTCGACGGCTTACTTCCCGTTTGTCTGGCCGTCACCTGAACCAGTCTGCCTTACCTTGCATAGCGGCTGTTTATCGCTGCCCCTGCATGAAGGCGGCTGCCCGGACGCCCCTGAAGCCACATTCGGGCCGCCGGAAGCTCTGCCCGGATGGCCAGGAGAGACCCTGCGCACAGGCAGCTATAACCGCCAGATCAACAGCTGTCTGGCCAGCGGTCTGGTCAGCCTGACCATCACCTCAGACAGTGGCCGGGCCCGTGATCCGCGCCATGGGCTGATAACCGACACCCACGCAAGCGAGGTCTGGTCGATACATCCCGATGACCCGTTGAGCGCGCGCGCCGATATCACCTGGCAGCAGAGCTTTGAGCGGGATGATCTGAAGATAGATATCGAAACCGGGGCCAGTATGACCAGCGATAAGACCGCGTTCTTTTTGACCGGCTATATCCGCGCCTTTGAAGAGGGTGAGCCGGTGTTTGAGAAGCTGTTTGATGACACTATCGCCCGCGATAACCGATAGCCAATAACCGATAACCGATAACCGGTACCGGCTGTCAGCGATACGGCCACACCCCGTCTTTCAGCGCGATACAGGCCGCAATAATCCGCTCGAAACTATCCGCAATCTTCTGCACCTGACGGCGGCCACGCAAATACCCGTGGACCAGGCCGTCTTCTGTCTGACACCAGGCTTGCCCACCCGCCGCTGCCAGCTTTCTGGCATAGGCCGGGCCATCATCATAGAGCGGGTCGCAGGCGGCCGCGAAAATGACTGTTGGCGGCAGATCGGTGAATTTTGCCTCACATAACGGGCCAACCCGGCGGAAGGGCTGGTCCGGGCCGATAAACTGCTGACCATACCACAGGATATCCGCGGTCGTCAGCAACGGCGCGTGGGCATGGGTTTTATAGCTGCCTGTTGTGATATCGCCGCCCAGCGTGGGATAGATCAATACCTGCCCGGCCAGCCGTGGTTCTGGTCGCCCCACCTGATGCGAAACACTTGCCGCCAGCCATGCCCCGGCGCTGTCACCGGCCAGAAGAACCGGTCTGTCTGGCCCTGTTCTCAGGATATGTCTGACCGCGCTCAGCGCGTCCTCCAGCGCGGCCGGAAACGGGTATTCAGGGGCCAGCGCGTAATCAACCGCCATTACCGCCAGCCCGGCCCCGGCGGCGATGTCGGCAACAATACTGTCATGACTGTCCAGACCGCCAACCACAAACCCGCCGCCATGAAAATAAACCATTACCGGCCCGTCTTCTGGCTGTCCTGCTGGCTGATACCAGCGCACCGGAAGGGGATGGCTGCCATTGGCAATGCTTGTGTCTTTGATGGTCAGCCTGTCTGGCCTCGGCGCGGCAAAGCCGGCACACATCGCATCATAATCAGCTCGCATCTCTGCAACTGTCGGCGGTTGGCCGCGATCCGGATAATAGCTCTGGGTTTGCGCAATAAAGGCTTTGGTCTCGTCATCCAGCAACAGATCATAATCAGGTTCTGACATTGCCGGGGACCCCTGTTTTCGGTTCAGCTTGACCAGTTTGGCGGTCGTTTGTTGATAAACGCCTCGATACCTATCTGCGCATCGCGTGTCAGCATGTTTTCCACCATCACCTCAGCGGCATACTGATACGCCTCGCCCAGCGTCATCTCTGCCTGCCGGTAAAACGCATCCTTGCCGATTTTCACTGTAGAGGCGGGCTTGTCGGCGATAAGCTGGGCCAGACCAGCGGTTGTAGCGGCCAGCTCTTCGGGCGCGCAGACCCGGTTGACCAGGCCCCAGGACAGCGCCTGTTCAGCAGAAACCATCTCGCCTGTCAGCAGCATTTCCATCGCCTGTTTGCGGCTTACATTGCGGGACAGCGCGACCATCGGGGTTGAACAGAACAGGCCGATATGGACCCCTGGCGTGGCAAAGCGCGCGGCCTCAGAGGCGACCGCCAGATCACAACTGGCGACCAGCTGGCATCCGGCCGCGGTGGCGATCCCCTGCACAGAGGCGATAACCGGTTTCGGGCAATGCACAATGGCCTGCATCACTTCAGAGCATTTCTGCATGGTGGTCTCAAAAAACGCGCGGCCCCTGTCGGGCTGGCTGCGCGCGGCGGTCATTTCCTTTAAATCATGTCCGGCACAAAAGCCCGGGCCGGCCGCGTTTAGAATAATGACTTTGGTGTCGGCATCTTCACTGTATGTGGCAAAGGCATCCGCCAGCCGGTCCAGCATCGCCAGTGACAGGCTGTTCCGCGCCGCCGGCCGGTTCAGCGTCAAATATGTGATCGCCCCCTCCTGTGCTTCGGCCAGAATCGGCCCGTCTTGTTTATCGGGGGCAGGGACTGTCATGGTTTTGCTCTGTCTCTGGTTGGTCTTATCAGTGTTCATGCTAACACTGGCGCAGGGGCTTTGCAAAATATCGCAGACAAAGACCAAAAAAATGCCCTGAAGCCAGGCGGGCTTCAGGGCTTATCAGATGCTTATCTGGCCGATGGTCTCAAGCAGACCCTCAGTTTTTTTAAGCAAACCACCAGCGTTCAGCTGACTTGTTGCCGTCCAGCTGCCAGTTACCGGCGATCTGGTCCGGATGGCTGACCTTGGTGGATACAGCCTCAACATAATTGGCGAACATCGGCACCAGCGCGCCGCCATCATCATGGATCAGACGCTGGCATTCGGCGTACATTTCTGCGCGCTTCTTGGTGTCCAGCTCGGCCCGGGCGGCTCTGACCAGCCCGTTGAACTTGTCGGCAGCATCACCTGTGGTCCAGGCGGTATCGTTCCATTTGCTTTCGGCCACATAGGCTGATGAATACATCCAGTCTTGTGTTGGCCGGCCGCCCCAGTAACATGCACACCACGGCTTGTTGTTCCAGACATTGGACCAGTAGCCGTCATTTGGCTCACGCACAACATTGATGTTCAGCCCGGCTTTCTCGGCTGTGGCTTTCATCAGCAGGGCGGCATCAACCGCGCCCGGGAAGGCCGCATCAGACGCGGACAGATCAATGGTTGCCCCGACCATCCCCGCCTTTTCCAGATGGAATTTGGCTTTGTCCGGGTCATAGCTGCGCTGGGGCAGCTCAGCATAGAGCGGCACCGCAGGGGAAATCGGATGGTCATTGCCCACCGCGCCGCGGCCGACCAGAATTTTCTTCACCATCTCATCACGGTCAACAGACAGCTTGACCGCCATCCGGAAGTCATAATTGTCGAACGGGGCGACATTGACCCGCATCGGGAAGGTGTAATGCAAAAAGCCTGTGGTCTCCACAATCTTCAGGCTTGGCACACGCTCCAGAAGGTGGGCTGTCTTGGGGTCAACCCGGTCAATGACATCCACATCGCCGTTCATCACCGCGTTCTGGCGGGCCACCTTATCAACCAGCGACAGCGTTTCCACTGACTCGAAATGACCGCGGCCTGATTTGAAGTAATTCGGGTTCTTCTTCATCAACGCCCGCACGCCAGGTTCAAAGGATTCGATTTCATACGCCCCCGTGCCGACCTGTGACTGCCAGTCCATCTGGCCGTCTTTTTCAGGGAAGATCACCAGGTGATAATCAGACACAATGAACGGGAAATCGGCATTCCCTTCAGCCAGGGTGAAAACCACCACATGACTGCCGTCTTTGCCGATATCGGTCACCCCGGAAATAACCCCCTTCGCCGCAGATTTAGACTCTTCACTGCGATGGTAGTTAAAGGTTGCGATCACATCATCTGCGGTCAGCGATTTGCCGTTATGGAAAGTCACCCCCTTACGCAGGGTAAAGCGCCAGGTTTTTGCATCGGCTGACGCTTCAAAGCTTTCGGCCAGTTCTGGGACCGGATTCCCGGCCGCGTCCACTTCCACCAGATGGTTGCCGATAGAATAACAGACATTCTGCTGCCAGCCATTCTCATAAGTGGCGGGATCGAAAGAGTCAGTGGTTGACCCATGCCCCAGCGCCTGACGCAGATGGCCGCCGGCCTTCGGGGTTGCTGCCAGCGCGCTGCCGGCCATGCTCATCGCGGTCGATACCGCCACGCCAGAGGCCACAGCCCCCATCATAAAGTGGCGACGGTCAATCCGTCCGCGGCTTAAATCACGGCTCAATCTGAAAAGATAATCATTTGTCATTGGTTCCTCCCGGAAGGGTTCATATTTTTTGAAATTTTTTCAATCTGGTGCTTATTTTTCGCCTTCTGTTTATTTTTTGGCTGCACCAGTTGGTCTGAAAGTAAACCAGAATTAAGGAAACCCTTCAAGGGCTGAGGCAGATAAATCCCCTCACCACAGGATTTACGCCCGTGAAATCAGCTGCTGTTCACCGCCCCCTTTACAGACCCGCGTCTCTGCGGTTAGCCTTAGAGGATTAGGGTGTCGGGGGGCGCCTTGAAAAGGCCCGTTCCCTGTCATAATCGCGCCGTGATGAAGGCCAAAAAGGGCCAAAAAAAAGGGGGATATCATTCATCCTGTTATTCGCATTATCCTGCAACGTCTCGGCTTGGGTTTGCTGACCCTGTTCGTGGTCTCTGTGATTATCTTCAGTGCCATTGAACTGCTGCCAGGTGATTTTGCGCAAGCTGTGCTGGGCCAGGCGGCCTTGCCGGAGACCGTTGCTGCTTTTCGGGCAGAGCTGGGCTTGAATGACCCGCCTGTGCAGCGCTATTTCCAATGGATTGGCGGGATTATGCAAGGTGATTTCGGGGTGTCTTTTTCCGGCCGTGGCGGCAGCCAGGGTGTGGACAGGTCGCGCGAAGTGGTGGACCTTATCGCGCCGCGCCTGCGCAACACGCTGTTTCTGGCCGGGCTGACCGCGATTATCGCGGTGCCTCTGGCCCTGACCTTGGGGATTACCGCTGCGCTGTATCGCAATTCTGTTTATGACAAGACGGTGTCCACCACCACGTTGACGACAATTTCCTTTCCTGAATTTTTTGTTGCCTATCTTCTTATTCTGGGCTTTGCCTCGCTGTGGAAGGTGTTTCCCTCACTGGCCAATGTGACCCCGGAAATGGCCCTTGATGAGAGGATTTATAAATCGGCCCTGCCTGCCTTTACCCTGACCCTGGTGATTGTCGCGCATATGATGCGGATGACACGGGCGGCGATTATCAACCTTCTGGCCAGCCCCTATATTGAAATGGCCCAGCTGAAAGGTCTGCCGCCGCATATCATCATTCTGCGCCATGCCCTGCCCAACGCCTGGGCGCCGATTGTCAATGTGATTGCGTTTAACCTGGCTTATCTTGTGGTCGGTGTGGTGGTGGTAGAGGTGGTGTTTGTCTATCCGGGCATTGGCCAGCTGATGGTTGACGCGGTCACCCGGCGGGATATTCCGGTGGTTCAGGGCTGTGCCATTATCTTTGCCATTACCTATATCGTGCTCAATCTTCTGGCCGATATCATTTCCATTGTGTCCAACCCGCGCCTGCTTCACCCGCGCTAGAAGGCCTTTTTTATTCTCAGGTAACAACAGCTATGTCCCCAGCAGACGAAAATTATTCAGCCTCAGGTGAAGTGGCCCGTCTCCGCCAGCGGCGCTCTCTTGCCCAGACCATCTGGCGGGCGGTGCGCGGCGCGCCGGTATCGGCGTTGTTCGGTATGACGGTGATTTTCTGTTATCTGATTGTGGCGGTGTTCGCGCCTCTTATCGCGCCTTACGGCGAGGCCGAAATCTTTGAAGTTCCGTTTGCGCCCTGGTCTGATGAATTTCTGCTTGGGACTGACCAGCTGGGCCGTGATGTTTACACCCGGCTGATTTACGGTGCGCGCAACACGATTGGCATTGCGGTGGCCACGACCGCGCTGGGCTTTTTCCTCGGCGGCTCGCTTGGGCTTATCGCCGCGATTAACCGGTCCTGGCTTGATCAGGGCCTCAGCCGTCTGGTTGATGTGCTGATGGCGATCCCCTCGCTTATTTTTGCGCTGATGCTGCTGTCTATTTTTGGTCCGTCTGCTGTGAATCTGATCATTATTATTGCGGTTCTGGACGCGACCCGCGTGTTTCGTCTGACCCGGGCGGTGGCGCTGAATGTTGTGGTGATGGATTATATCGAAGTGGCCCGCCTGCGCGGTGAAGGGCTTGGCTATATCATGCGCCGCGAAATTCTGCCTAACATTATGCCGCCTCTGGTGGCTGAATTTGGTCTGCGGTTCTGTTTTGTGTTTCTCACCATTGCCTCATTGTCATTTCTGGGGGTGGGGATACAGCCGCCGACCGCTGACTGGGGCACGATGGTGCGCGAAAACGCCAGCCTTATTCAGTTTGCTGAATATGACCTGACCGCGGCGATTACCCCGCTCCTGCCGGCGGCAGCGATTGCGCTGCTGACGGTGGCGGTTAATTTCGTGGTTGACTGGTTCTTGCATAAGACAAGTGGAATTCGTGATGAAGCCTGACCGTAAAACGGCCAAAACACCGGTCAAAACTCCGGCAAAAACACCGGCCAGAGATGATGATGTTCTTCTGGCGATGACAGATATCTGTATCGAAGGGTACAGCGATGATAAATGGCATCAGATCGTCAAGGGCGTGTCGTTGGAATTGAAGCGCGGTGAGGTGCTTGGCCTTATCGGCGAATCAGGGGCGGGAAAATCCACCCTTGGTCTGGCGGCGATGGGGTTTGCCCGGCCAGGCTGCCGGATAACTTCTGGCCAGATCACCTTTGACGGCCGTGATTTGCTCAGCCTGACAGAGGCGGAACGACGGGCTTTGCGCGGCGGGCGTATTGCCTATGTGGCTCAATCTGCGGCGGCCTCGTTTAACCCGGCGCACCAGCTGATGGACCAGACCATAGAAGCCACCCTGCGCCGTCCGGACACATCCCCGGCAGCGGCCCATGAAGATGCGGTCCAGCTTTACAGCACGCTGCAATTGCCCGAACCAGAGACTATCGGCAACCGTTTTACCCACCAGGTGTCCGGCGGCCAGTTGCAACGGGTGATGACCGCAATGGCGATGTCGCCGCGTCCGGATCTGATTATTTTTGATGAACCAACCACCGCGCTGGATGTCACTACCCAGGTAGAGGTTCTGGCCGCTATCCGGGATATTGTGTCCCGGTTTAACACCGCGGCTGTTTATATCACTCATGACCTGGCGGTGGTGGCGCAGATGGCGGACAAGATCAAGGTCTTGCGTTATGGCAAGACCATCGAAGATGCCCCAACCCGCCAGATGCTGACCAGCCCGCAGCAGCCCTATACCAAATCGCTCTGGGCGGTCCGCTCTATTGAACGTGAACACAGGGCCAGTGATGACATTATCCTGACGATGCAGGGGATTGATGCCCGCTATGGCCGCGGGGATAAGGTTTTAGATGATGTCACCATCCAGTTGCCGCGCGGCCGCACTGTGGCGGTGGTCGGGGAATCAGGGTCTGGCAAATCAACCGCCGCCCGCGTGATCACCGGCCTGCTGCCCCAGGAAAAAGGTGAGGTTCTGTTTAAGGGCCAGCCGTTGCCGCCAGCCTTAAACCAGCGCAGCCGGGCTGAATTGCAACAGATTCAGATGATTTACCAGATGGCCGATACCGCCCTTAACCCGCGCCAGAAGGTGCGCGAGATTATTGGCAGGCCGCTTGAATTCTACCTTGGTTTGACCGGCAAAGCCCGTGACCAGCGCATTGCTGAATTGCTGGGTATGATCGAGCTGGATGAAAGCTTTGCTGACCGTCTGCCCGAAGAATTATCAGGTGGCCAGAAACAGCGCATCAGCATTGCCCGCGCGCTGGCGGCCGAACCAGAGGTGATTATCTGTGATGAGGTGACCTCCGCGCTTGATCAGATTGTGCAGGAAGGCATTTTGAAGCTGCTGCTCACCCTTCAGGAACGCCTTGGCCTGTCTTATCTGTTCATCACCCATGATATTGCCACGGTGAAGGCCATTGCTGATGAAATTGTGGTGATGTTTATGGGCAAGGTGGTCGAACAGGGCCCGAAGCACGAGATTTTCTCGCCGCCGCACCCTGATTATACTGACCTTCTGCTCTCCTCTGTCCCGGATATGGACCCGGACTGGCTGACCCGCCTGCTCAAACACCGGGCAAAGGCTGAATAAAACACAAACAAAACACCCGCG
>CBFHLG010000024.1:0-1414 GCA_965656625.1 Puniceispirillaceae bacterium (SeqCode) | reverse complement strand
ATATGGACCCGGACTGGCTGACCCGCCTGCTCAAACACCGGGCAAAGGCTGAATAAAACACAAACAAAACACCCGCGCGCTGATTTTGTATTATGCAAACCATAAGGTTGCCGAACAGCTCACTTTAGCCCTATCTTAAGAGTATGGACGGACAGGATATCACATCAGCGGCATTTTATTCAGCAGAGCTGCGCCAGGTGGCTTTGCAGGACAAGTATGACCTCAACAAATCCACGGTTTTTGTCAGCGGCACACAGGCCCTGGTCCGCTTATGTCTGTTGCAGGCGCAAAAGGACCGCGCTGCTGGTCTGAACACAGCCGGGTATGTCACCGGGTATCGCGGCTCGCCCTTGGGCGGGATTGATCTGCAGTTCAGCCAGGCTGAACCGGCCCTGACCGCCGCTGGCATCACCTTTCATCCAGCCTTGAACGAAGATCTGGCGGCAACCGCGGTCTGGGGAACACAACAGATAAATCTGCATGGCGAAGGCGATAAGGACGGCGTGTTTTCGATCTGGTATGGCAAGGGCCCGGGTGTTGACCGGACCGGCGATGTGTTTCGGCATGGCAATCTGGCCGGCAGCGACCGGCATGGCGGTGTGCTGGTACTGATGGGGGATGACCATGCCGGCGAAAGCTCAACGGTTTGCCATCAGTCTGAATATGCGATGATGGACGCGATGATACCGGTCCTGAACCCGGCCAATCTGGCAGAGATGGTTGATTATGGTCTGCATGGCTGGGCGCTGTCACGTTATGCCGGTCTGTGGGTCGGTATTAAATGCGTGAAGGACAATATCGAATCCACCGCCTCTGTACGCCTGACAGCTGATGATTTCCACAGCCATCTGCCGAACGATTTCAGCCTTCCTGAAGACGGGCTGAACATTCGCCGCAACGATGACCGCTTTGCCCAGGAAGCGCGTCTGCATGCCCAGAAGATGACCGCGGCCAAGGCCTATGCGCGCGCCAACCGGCTTGACCGAACCACAATTGCCGGCGGCCCGGCCCCGCGCTTTGGCATTGTCAGTACCGGCAAGGCCTATATGGATGTTCTCCAGGCGCTTGGCGATCTGGGGATCGATAACGCTATGGCGGCCCGGCTGGGCTTGACTGTTTACAAGGTCGGCATGTCCTGGCCGCTTGACCCGGCTGGCATAGCTGAATTTGCCGCCCCGCTTGAAAAAATGCTGGTCGTTGAAGAAAAGCGCGGGTTGATTGAACCACAGATAAAAGACTGTCTTTATGGCCGCGACGGCGCCCCGGCGATAATGGGCAAGCGGGCGCTGAACGGTGATCGCCTGCTGCCCGAAGAAGGCTCTGTTAACGCAACCCAAGTGGCCCACATTATCGCGTCTCATCTGCTCGACGGGGTCAGGCTGGATAAGGCGGTGCAGGATAATCTGCAGCAGGT
>CBFHLG010000023.1:1982-21587 GCA_965656625.1 Puniceispirillaceae bacterium (SeqCode) | reverse complement strand
TGGAACAGGCCCTGCCTGGCCAGCCGGTTGAGGTTCTCGGCCTGAACGGTACGCCTATGGCTGGTGATTTGTTCTCTGTTGTGGAAAGCGAATCACGGGCCCGTGAAATTGCTGAATACCGCAAGCGCCGAATGCGCGATAAAGAAGCGGCTGTGTCAGCGCGCGGCTCAGTTGAACAGATGCTGACCGCGATTGCTGCTGGTGAAGCTGAAGAACTGCCGATTGTGATTAAAACAGACGTGCATGGCTCACTAGAAGCGATTCGCAACGCGCTTGAAAAGCTGGGCACAGAACAGGTTAAGGCCCGGATTTTGACCGGCGGTGTTGGCGCGCTGTCTGAATCAGATATCTCGCTTGCGGCGGCTTCTAATGCGATGGTTATCGGCTTTAATGTCCGCGCTATTCCGCAGGCCCGCGACTTGGCCAAACGGGATAATGTTGAAATCCGGTATCATTCGATAATTTATGAGCTCATAGATGAGGTCAAAGCGGCGATGGGCGGTCTGCTCAGCCCGGACAGCCAGGAAAACTTCATCGGTTATGCCGAAATCCGTCAGGTCTTCTCGGTTTCCAAATCTGGCAAGGTTGCCGGTTGTATGGTTACAGAAGGTATCATCAAGCGTGGCTGTAAAGTCAGGCTGCTGCGCGATAACGTGGTGATTCATGAAGGGTCTTTGAAGACGCTCCGCCGGTTTAAAGATGAGGTAAAGGAAGTCCGTGAATCGATGGAATGCGGGATGGCCTTTGAAAATTATTCCGATATTCAGGAAGGCGATATGATCGAATGTTTTGAGATCAAGGAAGTCGCCCGGACGTTGGATTAACAGCCCTGACGCAGCCCTTCTTGGCTACTTCAGTTGCCTTTGAGACAAATTGATGCCGCGTAAATCAAAATCAGCAACAGCCGGGCCAAGCCAGCGTCAGCTCAGGGTGGGGGAAGATCTGCGTCATCACCTGTCCGCTGTGCTGATGCGCCAGGAAACCCATATTCCAGAGCTGGACAGGGTGCCGATTACGGTCTCTGAAGTGTCGGTCAGCCCTGATCTGTCTAACGCGCGGGTATATGTGATGACCCTGGGCGGGGTGGATATTGAAAAGGTTCTGCCTGTCCTGAATCAGGTCGCCCCGGTGCTAAGGCATGAGCTGGCCAGCCGGGTTCATCTGCGTCGCCTGCCAACCTTGAAGTTTGTTGCTGATGAGAGCTATGAGACCGCTGATCGGATGGCGCGCCTGTTCTCATCAATTCAGACGGATAACTGACAGGCCAGCCACTATTATGGCCTCATCACCCCCATCTGTACATGGCTGGATTGTTCTCAACAAGCCGGTTGGCGTGTCCTCTGCTAAGGCGGTTGCTATGGTCAGACGGTTTCTGGGCGGGGCAAAAACCGGCCATGCGGGCACGCTTGACCCATTGGCATGCGGGGTGCTTCCGATCGCGGTTGGGGAAGCCACAAAAACCATTTCCTATGTCATGACAGCCGAAAAATCCTACCGGTTCACGGTGCGGTGGGGGGCGGAAACACAGACGGATGATACCGAAGGTGAGGTCACCACAACCTCAGACAAGCGACCATCTGTTGAAGAGATAACCGCGATTCTGCCGCGTTTTACAGGTCTAATTGACCAGGTCCCGCCGATATTTTCTGCGGTAAAGATAAAGGGTAAACGCGCCTATGCGCTGGCAAGGCAAGAACAACAGAGCGGGGCGGCAACCAGCGCTATCGATCTGCCTGCACGCCAGGTGATGATCCATGAGCTTGAGATGACGGCGCATACTCAAGAAGAGGCAACCTTCTCTGTTCGGTGCGGGAAAGGCACTTATATACGATCTCTTGCCCGTGATATCGGCCGCGCGCTGGGCTCTGCGGCGCATGTGGTGTTTCTGGAACGCCGGTCTGTGGGCCGGTTTGCTATCGAGCAAGCAATTTCTCTGGATTTGTTTGGTAACATGGTGTATAATCCGCGCTCGCATGACTATGTCATTCCTGTTATGACCGCGCTGGACGACATCCCGGCACTGGCCATAACAGAACAGGAAGCAGAAAAACTGCGGTTTGGTCAGACTGTAAAGCTTGACCAGATACGCGCTGAGGCTTTCGGGGCGACAGGTGGTGATGAGCAGCAGGACCCGGTAACAGGGGTTGCGGCTTGTAACAATGAACCGGTCGCCATGGTAAGGCTGACGCAGCAGATTTTGTCTCCTGTGCGGGTTTTAAACATGTAACTGAAACGCGCTGTTCTTCGGATCAGGGCGATAAAAAGGAGATGCTGATGTCGATTACAAAAGAGCGGAAGGCTGAGCTGATTTCTGAGTTTGGCAAATCGACAACCGATTCAGGTAGCGCTGCTGTTCAGGTGGCGATCCTTACAGATCGTATTCTGTACCTGACCGAGCATATGAAAACCCATAAGAAGGATTTCGCGTCTCGCCGGGGTCTGTTGAAAATGGTTGGCCAAAGACGGCATCTGCTGGATTACATCCGCAAGGGTGATGAGCAGGCCTATAAGGATCTGATTGCCAAGCTGGGTCTGCGGCGCTAACAGCCTCGCGCAGCGCAGCATTTATGTCTGCGCCCCCCCTATATAGCTTTATCTTATCACACCAGCTCTGCTCTCAAGGGCTGGTGGCGGCACACTGGCCGGCTTTTTGCCGGCCAAACCGCATTGGTTGTTGCAATTCACCGGCAGGCATGTCATAGGTAGCGCGAATTGAACAAGCAAAGAGAAGAAAACTGAACCGCAAGAGGGAAGCATTGCGGGCGCCAGAATGGCAGGCAGATGACCAGACAGAGTGTCACCTGCATCTATCGTCCTCAGATTTCCGATAACAAGAACCGGCATTCAGATGGGTAAGCCTGAACGGGCTTGCCGCTTATGGGGTTAGAAAACAGATAGATATCTGACACACCCCAGCAGGTTATGACCGGCGAATATGTCATCGGGTTTTTTCCCCCTCTATACATCCCAGCTCTTCTTGGCCTTGTCCGGTTCACTGTATGTACCGATGATAGGAAAAAAAATAGATGTTCAACATTTTTCGTAAAGATATCGACTGGGGCGGAAAGACAATTTCGCTTGAGACTGGCAAGATTGCCCGTCAGGCTGATGGTTGTGTTTTGGCCACCATGGGCGAGACAACTGTTTTATGTACGGCTGTTGCTGCCAAGAAAGCCCGTCCAGGTCAGGATTTCTTTCCGCTTACCGTTAATTACCAGGAAAAGGCATTTGCTGCCGGTAAAATTCCTGGCGGCTTTTTTAAACGTGAAGGCCGGCCTTCTGAAAACGAAACTCTGGTCAGCCGTCTGATCGACAGACCTATCCGGCCTCTGTTTCCAAAAGAGTTCAAATGTGAAACGCAGGTGATTTGTACCGTGCTGTCACATGACATGGAAAATAACCCGGATATCGTTGCTATGGTCGGGGCGTCTGCCGCGCTGACCTTGTCTGGTGTGCCGTTCTTTGGTCCGATTGCCGCGGCCCGTGTTGGCTATGTGGATGGCGATTATGTGCTGAACCCAACCCTCTCCGAAATGGACGGCTCAAACCTTGATCTGGTGGTTGCTGGCACAAAAGAAGGTGTTCTGATGGTTGAATCAGAAGCTTCTGAATTGTCTGAAGAGGTGATGCTGGGCGCAGTGACATTTGGTCATCAGCAGATGCAGAGCGTTATTGACGCGATTGTGGATCTGGCCGAGGTGGCGGCAAAAGAACCACGCGATCTTCCAGAAGAAGCCCCTGAAGCGGCTGACCTGCGTGACCGTCTCGGCGCGTTGAAAGCAAAAATCGAAGCTGCTTACGGCCATGCGGACAAAGCTGAGCGGCAGGCCGCTGTTGCTGAGGTAAAAGCAGAAGCCCTTGAGGTGGCCGGCGCAGAAGCTGATGAAGTTCTTGTCGGCGGTCTGATGAAGGATATGGAAGCCGATGTGGTGCGCTCGTCTATTTTGAAGACAGGCATGCGCATTGACGGGCGGGATACCAAGACAGTCCGGCCGATTGTGGCTGAGGTTGGTATGCTGCCGCGCACGCATGGCTCATCTCTGTTTACCCGTGGGGAGACCCAGGCTCTGGTCGTTTCAACATTGGGTACAGGTCAGGATGAGCAGATTATCGATGCGCTGACAGGCGAAAGCCGGGCCCGGTTTATGCTGCATTACAACTTCCCGCCCTATTCTGTAGGTGAGGCTGGCCGTGTTGGCTCTCCTGGCCGGCGTGAAATTGGTCATGGCAAGCTGGCCTGGCGGTCAATCAATCCTCTGTTGCCGACAAAAGAAGAGTTTCCGTACACAATTCGTGTGGTGTCTGAAATCACCGAATCAAACGGCTCTTCATCAATGGCAACAGTTTGCGGCACATCACTTGCGCTGATGGATGCTGGTGTGCCGTTGGCACGGCCGGTTGCCGGTATCGCCATGGGTCTGATCAAGGACGGTGATGATTTCGCCGTACTGTCCGACATTCTGGGGGATGAAGATCACCTGGGCGATATGGATTTCAAGGTAGCGGGTACCGATGCCGGGATTACCGCGTTGCAGATGGATATCAAGATCACATCCATCACTCCTGAAATTATGCAGATCGCGTTGGCACAGGCCCGTGATGGCCGGATTCATATTCTGGGCGAAATGGCCAAGGCGTTGACCGCGGCCCGTGACGGTCTGGCCGAATCCGCACCGAAGATCACAACCCTGAAAATTCCGGTAGACAAAATTCGTGAGGTGATTGGCCCAGGCGGTAAGATGATCCGCGAGATTGTCGAAGAAACCGGTGCCAAGATTGATATTGAGGATGATGGCAGTGTGTCTGTTGCGGCTGTAAGTCAGACTTCAAGTGATGCGGCTCTTGCCCGTATTCGTGAGATCGTTGCTGAACCTGAGCTGGGTGAGATTTACACCGGCAAGGTTGTGAAGACCGTTGATTTCGGCGCGTTTGTCAATTTCCTCGGCGCCCGTGACGGCCTTGTTCACATCTCTGAGATGAAGAATGAACGTGTTGCCCAGACCACTGATGTCTGTAAAGAAGGCGATATGGTCAAGGTCAAGGTTATCGGGTTTGATGACCGCGGCAAGGTCAAGCTGTCCATGAAGCGTGTTGACCAAGAGACAGGTGCTGATCTGGAAGCCGCAGACGCAGACAGCGCAGACGAGTAGATCGTCTGACGTCATCTCTGACGCTAGATATGAAAAAAGGCATCTGCGGAGTCTCGCAGGTGCCTTTTTTTTGTGTGATATTCAGAGCTCAGGGGAGCGGATTATCCCCGCTTACACCGTCTCATGCGGCACGCCGATATGGTGATACCCGCCATCAACGTAGTGGGTCTCCCCGGTGACGCCTGAAGCTAAATCAGATAACAGGTAAACCGCCGCCCGGCCAACCTCGTCAACATCCGGATTCCGGCCCAGAGGGGCTTGTTGTTCTGAATGTCTGAAGATATGGCGCGCGCCTGTAATCGCGGCCCCGGCCAGGGTACGCATCGGGCCGGCAGACAGCGTATTCACCCGGATATTCTCGCCGCCCAGATCAACAGCCAGATAACGGGTGGAGGCTTCCAACGCAGCCTTGGCAACGCCCATTACATTGTAGTTCGGCGCGGTCCGCGCCCCGCCTAGATAGGACATGGTCAGCAAAGACCCGCCATTTGGCATCATTTTGCGGGCTTCTGCGGCAATCTCGGTAAAGGAAAAGGCAGAGATCAGCATGGTCTGCTCAAAATTCTGCCGGCTGGTATTGAAGTAAGGGCCCTTCAGCTCACTCTTGTCTGAAAAGCCGATGGCATGTACCACAAAATCAAGGCTGTCCCATCTTGTGCGGATGGCTTTAAAGGTATCGGCTGCGGCGCTGTCTTCTGCCACATCACAGGGGATCAGAAAATCAGACCCAACAGACTGCGCCAAGGGCTCAAGCCGTTTTTTAAAGCCGTCCATCTGGTAGGTGAAGGCCAGTTCAGCCCCATGCGCAGCGGCAGCGGCGGCAATGCCCCAGGCTGCTGATTTTTCATTGGCGACTCCCATGATGAGCCCGCGCTTACCCGCCAGAATACCCATTACTGCCTCCCTTTTGAGCCTGTCTCTTGAGCCAGCTTTAGTCTGCAACCCTGGCCAAAGCCAGCGTGGCGTTCGTGCCGCCGAACCCGAAGCTGTTTGACAGCGCCAGATTAATGGTTTTGTTATCCAGCCGGGTCTGCGGTACAGGGATATCCCCTATCGCCGGATCAGGGGTGATGATGTTGGCAGAGGCGCCGATGAAATTATTCTGCATCATCAACAGTGTATAGATGGCTTCCTGCACACCGGTCGCGCCAAGAGAATGGCCGGTCAGTGATTTGGTTGAGGTGACCACAGGCAGATAGCCGCGCGGGCCAAACACAGCCTGCACCGCTTCCAGTTCTTTTACATCCCCGACAGGCGTGGACGTGCCATGGGCGTTGATATAATCAACCGGCTGTTCCAGCGGCACGCCATTGAACCCATCAAGGGCCAGTTTCATGCATCTTTGTGCACCTTCCCCGGACGGGGCAACCATGTCATGACCATCTGAATTGGCCCCGTAACCGACCACTTCCGCATAGATTTTCGCGCCGCGGGCACGTGCATGTTCGTAATCTTCCAGCACCACCATGCCGCCGCCGCCTGCGATCACAAACCCGTCTCTGTCGGCATCATAAGCCCGCGAGGCCAGCTCTGGGGTGTCATTATATTTGGATGACATCGCCCCCATCGCGTCAAACAGCACGGACAAGGTCCAGTGCAATTCTTCACCACCACCGGCAAAGACTATATCCTGCATGCCATAACGAATGGCATCTGTCCCGGCGGTAATACAATGGGCTGAGGTTGAACAGGCTGATGAGATAGAATAATTCACGCCCTTAATTTCAAAAAATGTCGCGATACATGCGGACACGGTTGATGACATACAGCGCGGAACCATATAGGGGCCGACCCGTTTCGGGCCTTTTTCGCGTGTGGTGTCAAACGCGGTCAGCATATTGGCTGTTGACGGGCCGCCGGAACCGGCAATCAGGCCTGTTCGGGGATTGGATACATCAGCTGGCGACAGGCCGGAATCGGCAACCGCCTGCTGCATGGCAACAACCGCATAGGCCGCGCCCTCACCCATGAAGCGCATCTGTTTGCGGTCGATATGTTCGGACAAATCAATATCGACAGCCCCTTTGACCTGAGACCGGAAGCCCAGTTCGGTATAATCAGGTGCGGCAACAATGCCAGAGCGGCCTTCACGAAGCGATGTGGTAACCGCGTCTGCGTCTGTGCCAATTGACGAGACAATGCCCAGACCTGTGATAACAACGCGTCTCATTATTCGCCCCCTTCTGCGCCAAACAGGCCCACCCGGATATCATTTGCTTCAAATACGGTTTCGCCGTCACACAGCACACAGCCATCAGCGATACCCATCACCAGCCGGCGCATCAGAACGCGCTTGATATGCAACTGGAAGGTCACCAGCTTGGCCGTTGGCAGAATCTGGCCGGTGAATTTTACCTCACCTACAGATAAGGCCCGGCCTCTGCCCTGGCCGCCCAGCCAACCGAGATGAAACCCGACCAGCTGCCATAATCCATCCATGCCCAGACAGCCCGGCATCACCGGATCGCCTTCAAAATGACACGGGAAGAACCACAGGTCAGGATTTATATCCAGCTCAGCTTCAATAAAGCCTTTGTCAAAATTACCACCGGTTTCGGTGATGCTGGTGATCCGATCTGTCATCAGCATTGGCGGCAGCGGCAGTTGCGGGTTTCCCGGGCCGAACAGCTCACCCTTCGCACAAGAGATAAGCTCATCATAAGAAAAGGCGTTTTTGTGGGTTAAAGACATGTTGTAAACCTATATTTTGTTTGCTGAGAAAAGTTTTAGACCATATCGGCAGAAAAAACCACAGCGCGTGGTGATGTGCTGTTAGTTCAGCGCTTCTCCAGGCAATACGCCCCAGAAACGTGACCGTTCCAGCCAGCCTCTGGCGATATCCGAGCCCAGTCGGCACCATTGTCCTTCACAATACTGAACTTCCATCAACACCCCGGCTTCAGCCACCGCGGTTACGTCTGCTTCTGGGCTTGGCTCTGCCCTTAATTTAGCATTGGAGCTGGTGATCACGCCATATCGTTTCAAGGATACCAGCTGGCCATGGACCCAGCCGGTTACCCCTTCATGGTCAACCACCTTGCGCCAGACATCAAATTCAGAAATCACCTTCAAGGGCAGGTTTTTGCGCACATAAACCCATTGCAAGGGGTATTCATGACCCGGGCCAACCCGCATGTTCACGACATTTGATTTCAAGGACACAAACCGCGGTACAGGCAGGCCTGAACCTCTGATTACGGTTCTGGCCTCCGGAACTTCAGCATTCACCTTGTCCAGCGCCCAGGCGGCCGTGCCGGTAAAAGGGCTGGCCAGCATGACACAGGCGCCAAGACAAAACCCAGCGACCAGAGCGCGGCAGCTGATTTTGCGATAAGACATGTCTGTGAAGGCGGTAAAAACTGAGGGCATATCCATGATGTTGTACTGTATTTTTGCGCGGCCTGACAGGTACCAATATTTTGAGAAGATGACTATTTTCTGTTAAGCTTTGTGAAGATGATGAATGTCATCGACAGTTTAGCTTTTTTGTGGTCAAAAGAATACCGCAAATCCACCAACCGGATGTGTCATCTTCAGGAGAGTTGGCAGTAATGAAACCAAAGGTCATCTTAACCCGGAAACTGCCGGACAGCATTGAAACCCGCATGCGCGAGCTGTTTGATGCTGAATTGAGCGCAGATGACGTCCAGCTGTCTTCTGAGGCGCTTATCCAACTGATGCAGCGCGCAGATGTTCTGGTCCCTACCGTCACAGACAAGATAGATGCCGATATGCTGGAAAAGGCTGGCCCGCAGCTGAAACTGATCGCTTCTTTTGGCACCGGTGTCGACCATATCGATCTGGATGCGGCAAAGGCCAAAGGCATTACTGTCACCAACACGCCGGGCGTGCTGACCGAAGACACAGCTGATGTGGCGATGGCCTTGATCCTGGCGGTGCCTCGCCGGATTGCCGAAGGGGACAGGCGGGCCCGTTCCGGCGATTGGACCGGCTGGTCACCAACTGGCATGCTGGGGCACCGGATTAATGGCAAGCGGCTGGGGATTATCGGCATGGGGCAAATCGGCCAGGCGATTGCGCGCCGCGCTCGCGGCTTTGGCATGTCCATTCATTACCACAACCGCAAAGCTGTGCATCCGGCCATTGAAGAAGAGCTGGAAGCCACCTATTGGGCAGACCTTGATGAGATGCTGCGGCGGATGGATATTGTCTCTGTTAACTGCCCGTCAACCGGGGCCACCGAAGGCCTGTTATCTGCTGAGCGTCTCGCGCTGATGCCAAGCCAGGCCTATCTGGTCAATACCGCCAGAGGCGAGATTGTTGATGAGGCGGCGCTGGCGGATATTCTGAAAGCTGGCGGCATTGCCGGGGCCGGGCTGGATGTCTACCAGAACGAGCCACAGATACCGGATGCCCTGCGCGGGCTGGATAATGTTGTGTTGCTGCCGCATATCGGCTCTGCCACAATTGAAGGCCGTCACGCCATGGGAGACAAGGTGATTATCAATATCCAGACCTTCCTGGACGGGCATACACCGCCTGACCGGGTGGTTGCCGCGATGGTGTCTTAAGCCGGGCTATTATTACCGCTTATCAGCCCTGACCACAAACAGGACAGTCTTTATCGGCGGCCACTTCAATTTCGGTGAGGCTGGCCGACAGACCATCATATAATAACAGCCTGCCGATAAGCGGCGTGCCAATTCCGGTTAACAGCTTGATGACTTCGGCTGTCTGCAAGGCACCCATGACAAGGGTTGTCGGGCCTAACACGCCAGCGGTTGAACACGACGGGGCCTGATCATAATCAAGGTCTGTCTGCGGGAAAATACAGCGCAGGCACGGGCTGTCTGCCACTGTCGGCACAAAACAGGTAATCTGGCCATCTGTGCGCACTGCCCCGGCAAAAACCAGCGGCGTGCCAGACGTCTGGCATACCTGGTTCGCCAGATACCGCGTTTCGGCATTGTCGGTGCAGTCCACAACCAGATCATGGCCATTAACCAGTTCACTTGCGTTCTGCGGGACAAATCTCTCAGCGTCTACTCGCAAGGTGATATCCGGGTTCAGGGCCCGGGCAAACACTGCCGCGCTTTCGGCCTTGTTCTGGCCCAGCCGGTCCATCGAATGGATGATTTGCCGGTTCAGATTGGTCAGTTCCACCGCATCATCATCAATCAGGGTCAGATGGCCGATTCCTGCCCCGGCAAGACCGGCAATAACAGGCGCGCCAAGGCCGCCTGCCCCCAAGACCAGCACCTTGGCCCGCAGTAGTTTTTTCTGACCCGCCTCACCGATTTCCGGCATCACCACCTGACGGGCGTAGCGTTCTACCTCATGATCGGTCAGTATCATGACGGCTCTCCTGCACGGGTATCATAGACGCCGGTTGAACCAAACCCGCCCGCCCCGCGTGTTGTGTCCTCCAGCGCATCGGCAAGCTCGAAAGAGGCTTTCAGTACCGGGCTGAAAATCATCTGCGCAATGCGCATACCATGCTCGATGGTGAAGGCTTCTGTCCCCAGATTGATCAGCAACACCTTAATCTCACCACGATAATCTGCATCGATTGTGCCCGGGGCGTTGGCCACAGTCAGCCCCTGTTTCAGCGCCAGCCCAGAACGCGGCCGGACCTGTGCCTCCACACCTGGCGGCATCGCCATAAACAGCCCGGTCGGCACTGCTGCCCGCTGCAACGGTGCCAGCGTCAGCGGCCCGTCAGGCAGTGCTGCCTGCAGATCAACACCAGCCGATAAATCAGTCTGATAGGCCGGCAACGGCAAAGATGAGGCGGCCTCACCCTGTTTCAGGTAAATTTTCATCTGTCGTCATCCAGTTCTCTATTTCTGCTATCAGCCGGTCGGCCAGAGCTTGTTTTGACTGGTCTGGCCAGTCGATAATCTCAGCCTCTTTAATCAGGCTGGCCTTGTTCTGATCAGACCCGAACACAGACTGGCCGGGCAGACCAGATATATGGTTGGCAATGATCCAGTCACAGCCCTTGCGCACCCGTTTTTTCTGGGCATTGGCGATAAGCTCATCTGTTTCGGCGGCAAAGCCGATGACCAGAGAAGGCCGGTTGTCTGCTGTGCTAAGACTGGCCAGAATATCAGGGTTTTCAGCCAGCTGGATGTCAGGTGGGCCAGCGTTGTTTTTTTTCTGTTTGCTGGTTGTCTCATTATCAACATGCCAATCTGCCACCGCGGCCGCACAAATCGCGATATCCGCTGGCAGGCTGTCCTGACAGGCGGCATGCATTTGCCGGGCTGTATTGACCCGCACAACCGTTACACCTGGCGGATCAGGCAGGCTGACCGGGCCGCTGACAAGGGTGACACGGGCCCCGTTTGCGGCGCAGGCTGCGGCAAGGGCATGACCCTGTTTTCCAGATGACCTGTTGGCAATATAGCGGACCGGGTCAATCGGCTCATGCGTGGGCCCAGAGGTGATGAGAACATGCTGGCCAGCAAGACAGCCTCTGTCGTTCTGGACAAATCTCTCCACCTGTTCAGCGATATCCACCGGTTCAGCCAGCCGCCCCTCGCCGACCTCACCGCAGGCGGTATCACCGCTGACCGGGGCAATAATCTTTACCCCGCGCGCATTAAGCGTGTTCATATTGGCCTGTGTGGCGGGATGATGCCACATATTCGGGTTCATGGCCGGGGCCAGCATCACCGGCGCGCCGGTGGCAAGGCATAGGGTTGAGGCCAGACAGTCAGCCAGGCCGTGGCTGAGCTTAGCAATAAAATTGGCTGTCGCCGGGGCGATCAGAACCAGATCTGTGTCACGGGCCAGCCTGATATGGCCCATCTCCGCCTCATCGGTCAGCGAAAACAGCTCTGTGTAAACTTTCTCGCCGGTCAGCGCGGACAGGCTGAGAGGGGTGATAAACTGCTGTGCGGACTCTGTCATCACCCCGCGCACCGCAAAGCCTCTGTCCATCAACCGTCGGGCCAGCTCAAGCCCCTTATAAGCGGCAATACCGCCAGTGATGATTAAAAGCACCCTTTTCTTTGTTTCTGTGCGGGTCGGGATAAGCTGCAGCTTGTCTTGATCAAACAGCCAGCCTTTTTCCTGCAGGGCAGCGCTTATCAGCTCTGATTTATCGCGCGGGATATCCTCTCGCCGCAGATAGTTGGACAAGGCACTTGGCCCCACCCCCAGCAAGGCTTGCACCTCATCGCGCCCCCCCAGCTTGTGCAGTATCTGCGCAAAGACCTGTGCAAAATCAGACATAATCCCTCATGCTTTTTCACAATTTTGTGAATAATTCACAAAAGCAGCATCAGAATAGCCCAAAATGGCCATAAAAGGCAATGGCAATCAGTCCGGCGACAAGCACCCAGGGCAGCTTCGATGGCGGGCGCGGCGGCTCTTCAGGGCGTTCCAGCCTGTCCAGCAGGGCTGGCAGCGCATGATAGAGTCTGGTCAAATCGCGGACCAGCTGTTTGGCCTGACTTGTGAAGGTGACCTCAGATGTCATCCAGTTTTCAGCTAAGGGGCGGGCCAGATGCCACATATCGGCTTGCGGGTTCAAGGTGCGGGCCACCCCTTCGGCCATCATCATTGTCTTCTGCAGCAAATTGAATTGCGGCTGAACAGAAATATCAAAATGCGAGGATATCTGCAGGATTTGGCCCAGAACTGTCCCTAGCGAGATATCGGCCAGCGCCTTGCCCATAACCGGGTCAACCACACTGCGCAGGCTTTGCGCAAACAAGGGCAGCGGCACATTTTCAGACAGCATGCCGGCGTCATGATGAAGGCGGGCGACCTGATCGTAATCCTTTTCCAGAATCGCCATTAACAGCCTCGCCAAAAACAGCCTGTCTGAAAAATCCAGCTGGCCCATGATGCCGAAATCTATCGGTACAAGCGTGCCATCTGCGGTAATGAAAATATTGCCGGGATGCATATCGGCATGAAAATAGCCATCCCGAAACACCTGATTGAAAAAGCTGGTGGCGGCAATTTCGGTTATCCGCGCGATATCATGGCCGGCTTTTTCAAGCGCGGCGACATCATCAATACGCACCCCGTCTATCCATTCGGTGACCAGAACAGAACTGCTGGTGCGCTCAAGATCGATAAAGGGGATACGGATGCCGGCATCATCAGCCAAATTTTCGGCCAGCTTGCCCCCTGCTGCTGCTTCCATGCGCAGATCAAGTTCGATCTTGGAAATCGATTCAAACTGGTCCACCGCGGTGACCAAACGCAGTCGCCGCAAGGCCGGGGCAAGGTTGTCAACCAGACGGGCCATAGTTTTGAAAAACAGGATATCCCGCTGCATGCGTTTGTGGATATTCGGGCGCAGTATTTTCACCGCTACCAGACGCCCGTCCGGCAGTCTGGCTTTGTGGACCTGGGCAATAGAGGCGGCGGCAACCGGGGTATCCTCAAAATCGCTGAACAGCTCATCAACAGTTTTGCCTGAGCTGTCTTCAATGATTTTGCGCGCCAGGCGACCATCAAAAGCAGGCAGTTTATCCTGCAGTTGCACCAATCCCCCAGCCAGGTCGGGGCCGATCAGATCAGCCCGTGTGGCCAGAGCCTGGCCAAATTTGATAAAGCCCGGGCCCAAAGCCTGAAGGGCTTCACATAAGGCTTGACCAGCATCCGTGCGGGCGCTGCGGGAGACAATCAGAAAATTCAGTAACCGGAAGGTATGGGCCAGCCAGGACGGCAATAGATCAAGTTTTGAGAGATGACCCAGAACCCCGGCTCTGCCCAGAATAAATCCCATCCGCGGGAGCCGCCAGAGCACCAGAAACATCGCCATCAATCAAGTTTCCAGCCTGAATGAATAGCTGCTATGCCGCCGGACAAATTCCGGTAACGGACCTGGGCAAACCCGGCATCAGACATCATCTGGGCCAGCTCATGCTGTACCGGAAAGCGTCTGATTGATTCGGCCAGATACCGGTAGGCGGCCTCATCACGGGCCACCACCCGCCCGAGTTGCGGCAGCGCCTTGAACGACCACAAATCATACAGCTTGGCCAGGGCTTGATTCTGAACAGCTGAAAATTCAAGACAACAGAACCGTCCGCCGGGTTTGAGGATCCTGAACGCCTCGCTGAGGGCTCTGTCACGGTTGGTGACATTGCGCAGGCCAAAGGAAATCGTGACCCGGTCAGCACAGCCTGCCTCCAGCGGAATCTCCTCTGCGCTGGCAACGGTCCAATTAAGCCGGTCTGAAAAGGCGTTCAGATCGCGCCGCTTCTGGCCAGCGCTTATCATGTCTGCATTAATGTCCACCACATGAACATGACTGCCGCCGCGCTTCAGAAACCGAAGCGCGATATCACCTGTGCCGCCCGCCAGATCAACCAGCTTCTGCCCGGCGGCCGGGGCCATCCAATCCATCAGCGCATCTTTCCATATTCTGTGGACACCGCCGCTCATCAAGTCATTCATAATGTCATAAGAGGGGGCGACAGAGGAAAACACATCGGCAACCCGGGACTGCTTTTCGGCAACCGGTACGGTTTCAAAACCAAAATCTGTCCATTCGGGTTCAGGTGTGCTTGTCATGACCAGTCTCTGCGGTTTATCAGTTCAGCCAGTGGGCAGGCCGGGTCGCCATCTTGATTTTGGCCATTTTGCCCACAATGTTACTCTTTATATAATACAGCCGCGGCAAAAGGGAAATCTGAAGCGTGCCGGAATTACCAGAAGTCGAAACCGTCCGCACCGCCCTTGAACCGGTGGTGTCAGGACAGCGGATAAAATCAGTCAGGCTGACCAGAGGGGATTTGCGCTGGCCGTTGCCAGAAGGGCTGGACCAGCGGCTAACCGGCCGGGTTTGTGCGATCCCGCATCGGCGCAGCAAATATATTCTTTTGCCGCTGGATAAGGGCGAAACCCTGCTGATACATTTGGGCATGTCCGGGGCCATCCGCTTGTATAAACACAAACCCAATTTTGCCAAACATGATCATTTCTCGGTGGAACTGGAGACAGGGGACTGGTTTGTGTTTTCTGACCCGCGCCGGTTCGGGCATCTGGATTTATTTGCAAACGCGCAGGAGCGTACACACCCGCTGCTCTCTGGTCTGGGGATAGAACCGTTATCTGCTGGGTTTTCGGCCCCAGTCTTGAGCGCGCTGATGAGCGGCCGCAAGACAACCATCAAAGCCGCCCTTCTTGATCAAAGACTGATCGCGGGTCTGGGCAATATCTATGTCGGTGAGGCCCTGTTCCGGGCCGGTATATCGCCCCGCCGCAAAGCCGGGACTATTGCCGGCAATCGGGCTGAAAAGCTGACCACAGCAATAAAAGAGGTGTTGGCAGAAGCCATAGAAGCCGGCGGTACCAGCTTGCGCGATCATGTCCAGCCTGGCGGCGAGATAGGTTATTTTGTGCAGAATCTGCGGGTCTATGGGCAGACAGGCAAGCCTTGTGTTCGCTGCGCACAGGCGATAAGACAGATTGTCCAGTCTGGACGTTCCAGTTTCTATTGCCCTTCTTGTCAGCGTTGAGCATACTCATGACCATGTCTATACTACGCCTGTTTCACACTATCGTTGTTCGCGCTCGCCGCTATTTCCTGGCGGGGCTCCTCGCGGTGACGGTGATGCTGGCGGGCACAGGGCTGCCAGCTGCTGAGAAAACCGGCTGGTTCAGCGATATTCCGGTGCTTGCCGAAACAAAGGTGAACGCCCAGCTCAGCTTTGCCTTTGATTCGCCCTCGGGACGGATTCTGGTGCTGTTTCTTCAGACAGACACTGGTGACGGCGAATTTTTTGCGCGCTACGGTGAAACCCTCGCCTCAATTGGCTGGCAGGAAGAGGCAGAGCGGTTCACCAAACAGGGCGAACAGCTTCGTTTAGAGAAAATCGAAGTCCAGAATGAGATGTTTTGGCGGCTGACACTTTTGCCAGCCACAGCGAATCAGCTTGAGATTCGCTGAAAACAAGGAAACAAGCTTGACGAGACGCCCGGTTTCAGCGTATAAGCCCGGGTCTGTAGATTAATTAACGTAGAAAAGAGCATTTTATGGCAAACCATAAATCAGCTAAAAAGCGGATCCGCCGCAACGCGAATCGCGCTGAAATCAACAAAAGCCGCATCAGCCGCATCCGCACCTTCGTTAAGCGCGTTGAATCAGCTATCGCTTCAGGTGACAAGGATACAGCCCAAACCGCATTGAAAGAGGCCCAGCCTGAATTGATGCGCGGCGTGTCCAAAGGCGTTCTGCATAAGAACACCGCTTCACGCAAAATGTCCCGTCTGTCTGCACGGGTGAAAGCGGTCGGGGCTTAAAACCTCATCTCCACGCTTTACAGCAGCATCATTAATTTTCAAGAGGCGCGCCGGATGTGCGCCTTTTTTTATGCCTCGCTCCCGGGCCTTTGATCCGCGCGAACCGGGCCAGATAGGCAGGTCAGAGAGGCCGTCCAGACAAATTTTGAATTAGACAGTGTTCTTTACGGCCCACTTTGATTCGCATTGGTTAAGCTCTTTTTTTTAATGACAAAATGAATTTCACGCCGGTTCTACTCCCAATTTTGGACCTGTTTTTGTCAAGCTAAAAAACTGTCAAATTTGCAAATATATTTGCATGAATTGGCCTCTCCGTCTCTTGCTTCTCAGCTATGATTGAGGTTACTTTCACGGTTACGGGTTGCGGACGGGCATCTTGTCAGGTTGAGGGGTTCACCCACGGCTTTTGTCTTCTTCTCCAGCACGATAATAAGAATAACAAAGACCCAGCCTGTCTGCTGCGGCCACTCGGGATAATAACAAACAATGACCGACTTCGACGCGAAGAACCAAGACATGGCCATGAAAGGCACAGCGCGGCGGCAGTCATCATCTCCTGAAGGCGGGGTGAGCCCTCTTGCAGCTGAGGATAAAGGCGATAAAGCCAGCCTGCAGATGTCTTGGCAGCGGATTTCGCACAAATTGAAAGCTGATCTGGGGGAGGCAAAATGGAAAGCCTGGATCAAGCCGCTTGTATGTGAAGCGATTGAAGACGGCTTACTGATCATCCGGGCTGATTCGGCGTTTCTGCGGGACCGGGTGTTATCCAACTATGCGGAAAAGCTTCGGCTGCTGGCAATCACTGAATTTGCCTATGTCCAGGCTGTTGATGTGGTCCTCAACAGACCAGAAGGCGCACCGCAGCCTGCCCATCAGGCCGCCTCTGCAACAGACTTTCCGCCGCGGATCACCTCTGCTTCGAGCGAATCAGACAACAGCCCGGTGTTAGCCGGTAATGTTGAAGGGCTGGATAGCCGTCTCACCTTTGACAATTTTGTTGTCGGGGCGCCGAATCAGCTGGCCTATGCCATCGCCAAGCGAGTTGCTGAGAGCGCTGAAGCCACTTACAACCCCTTGTTTTTGTATGGCGGTGTTGGTTTGGGCAAAACCCATCTGATGCATGCGATCGCCTGGGAAATCAATTACAGACAACCGCACCGGAAGGTGATGTATTTGTCTGCTGAAAAGTTCATGTACCGGTTTATCCGGGCGTTGCGGTATCGTGATATGATGTCGTTCAAAGAGCAGTTCCGGTCTGTCGATGTGCTGATGATCGATGATGTGCAGTTCATTTCCGGCAAGGATTCCACCCAAGAAGAATTCTTCCACACCTTTAACGCGCTGGTTGAAGATGGTCGCCAAGTTGTGCTGTCCGCCGACAAATCACCAACCGACTTATCTGGCATGGAAGAGCGTCTGCGCTCGCGCTTAGGCTGGGGTATGGTTGCCGATATTCACCCCGCTGATTATGAGCTGCGTTTAGGTATTCTGCAGGCCCGCCGCGATAAATCAGGTGTTGATGTATCTGATAAGGTGCTGGATTTCCTGGCCCGCAAGATAACCTCCAATATCCGTGAGATCGAAGGCGCATTTAACCGGATTGTGGCGCACGCGACTCTGGTCGGGCGCGAGATTACGGTGGAAACCTCACGCGAGGTACTGGCCGATCTGCTCCGGGCCAGCAGCCGCCGCATTACCGTTGATGAGATTCAGAAACAGGTCGCCAGCCATTTTCATATTCGTGTGGCGGACATGTTTTCGGCCAGACGCTCACGCCAGATCGCCCGGCCGCGCCAGATCGCCATGTATCTGGCTAAAAACCTGACCTCTCTGTCCTATCCTGAGATTGGCAGACGCTTTGGTAACCGTGATCATACAACCATCATGCATGCCGTGCGCAAAATTGAGGAACTGATGCTCAGTGAAACCGAACTGGCAGATGACGTGAACCTGTTGAAATCGGTTCTCTCAGACCATTAAAACCAGCGTTTTGGCCTGTTTTCAGGGTCCCGTTCGTGATCACGCTAAATCATGTGATTCGGGCATATCTTGTATGATCATTTTCGTTTGTACTGCTATATTTTGTGTGTCAAAATAGGGTACTTGAACTTGATCATCAAAAATTCAGAGATAATACGATGAAATTCGCAATTGATAGGCTGAGTTTGCTGCGCCCTCTCGGGCATGTCAGTTCCGTGGTTGAACGGCGAAACACCATTCCCATTCTGGCTAATATTGTTATCCGGGCTGAGGCAGGCCAGTTGACCCTGACCGCAACAGATATGGAGATGGATATCGCTGAGCAGGTAAGCTGTTCGGTGGCCCAGGACGGGGCCTGTACGGTACCGGCGCATTTGCTGAACGATATTGTTAAAAAACTGCCAGACGGGGCAGAGGTAACTATAACTGTTGCAGATGGCACAGCCTCTGTTCAGGCCGGCCGGTCAAACTTCACTTTGCCCACCTTGCCTGTTGAAGATTTTCCCGCTTTTAACTCCAGCGAATTGCCGGTGCAGTTTTCGATTACCACCGCTGATATGCGGCATCAGATTGACACCACTCGGTTTGCCATTTCGACTGAGGAAACCCGTTATTATCTGAACGGCATCTATTTTCATAAAAGCGATTCAGGCGCGCTGGCGGCGGTGGCCACAGACGGGCATAGGCTGGCCCTTGCTCAGATGAGCATGCCGCAAGGCGCAGATGAGCTGCCGAATATCATCCTGCCGCGCAAGGCCGTTGGCGAGCTGCGCAAGCTGCTTGATGATGAAGATGGTGAGGTGAGTGTCCGCCTGTCTGAAACGCGCGCTGAATTTTCTTTTGGTCAGGTACGATTGACCTCAAAGCTGATTGACGGTTCTTTTCCAGACTATACCCGGGTAATTCCGCGCGGCAATGACAAGGTTCTCAGCGTTGATCGCGCCCTGTTCTCCGCGGCGGTCGACCGGGTATCAACTATATCGTCTGAAAAATCGCGCTCTGTAAAGCTCAGCCTGTCTGAAAATCTGCTGACCTTATCCGCCAGCACACCTGAAGCCTCCAGCGCGGTTGAAGAGCTGGAAGTCAGCTATTCAGGAGAGGGTTTAGATATCGGCTTTAATGCCCGTTATCTTCTGGAAATTGCCCAGCAAATCGAAGGTGAGGTGATCCAGGTGGCTTTGTCTGATCCCGGCTCGCCCAGCCTTATCTCAACACCTGGTGATGAAGATAATCTGTTTGTGCT
>CBFHLG010000023.1:0-1883 GCA_965656625.1 Puniceispirillaceae bacterium (SeqCode) | reverse complement strand
GATCCAGGTGGCTTTGTCTGATCCCGGCTCGCCCAGCCTTATCTCAACACCTGGTGATGAAGATAATCTGTTTGTGCTTATGCCGATGCGGGTCTAGGGGCGGTGCATGGCACAAAACCAAAAGCTGTCTGAAATCGGGGCTGCTGGTGATATCGCCATGGCCTCAGGCCTGCACACCCTTCAAGTCCGTGCATTCCGGAATTATCAAGCGGCTGAACTTGACCTTGAGGGCAAGGCGGTTGTGCTGACCGGGCCGAACGGGGCGGGAAAGACAAATCTTCTGGAAGCTGTGTCTATGCTGGCGCCGGGCAGGGGGTTGCGGCGTGCCCAACGCGGCGAAATCGGTTATCTGCATGACGCGCCTGACCAGTTCAGTGCCCCTGATTCTCGTGCTTCTGATGGTGCTCCTTTTGATTCTGGTTATTCTGATTCTGGCAGCAATGACGCCGGTGATGTTCAGGGGGCCGCCTGGTCAGTGTTTGCTGAGCTGACCGGCCCTGAAGGCTTTGCTGCGGTGGGAACAGGCCGTGCGCCTGATCATCCAGAAACCGCGCGACGTGTGGTCAAGGTCAATGGCATGGCTGGTGCCCAGACTGACCTTGCCCGGCTGGTGACTTTATCCTGGCTGACCCCGCAGATGGACGGCTTGTTTATCGGCGCGCCCTCAGGCCGCAGACGGTTTATCGATCGGCTGGCAATTGCGTTTGATCCGGCCCATAGCGGGCGGCTGTCACGCTATGAAAAAGCCTGGCGGGAACGCTCACGCCTGCTCAGTGAAGGGCAGGTGGATGACAAATGGTGTGTCTCGCTTGAAAAAATTCTGGCCGAAACAGGGATTGCCATCTCCGCTACTCGTTCTGCGCTTATTGAGGATATAAACCGAGAATCCCGGCTGCTGGCCTCCAGCTTTCCGGTGGTGAATGCCCGCCTGACCGGCCAGGCTGCTGATTGGCTTGGGGACGGGCTGCCAGCGATTGATATTGAAGACAGAATTCTGCTTGCTGCCCGGCAGAATCGCCAGACCGGCCTTGCGTCTATGCCGGGCCCGCATGAAACTGATCTGGCTCTTGTGTATAAGGGGCAAAGCGCGCATCTGGCCTCAACCGGAGAGCAGAAGGCGCTGATGATCGCAATGGTCCTGGCTCATGCCGTGCTACAGGACAAACGTCTGTCTCGCCCGCCGATATTGCTGCTTGATGATGTCGCTGCCCATCTGGACCCAGCGCGCCGGGCAGAGTTATTTTCGTTGTGCTCTGAATTAACAGGTCAGGTGTGGTATAGTGGGGTTGACCCGCACGCCTTTTCAGCCTTGCGTGATGAGGCCCAGTTCATAGCGGTCTCACATGGCCAGTTAAACCAATAGAAGCAGACGACTACCGCAGTTAAGTTTCAGGGATGGAGAAAAAAGACATGACAGATGAAGCGCTTCCGCAGGAAGAATACGGAGCAGATTCAATCAAGGTCTTGCGCGGTCTTGATGCTGTTCGCAAACGCCCTGGCATGTATATCGGTGACACTGATGACGGCTCTGGGCTGCATCATATGGTCTATGAGGTGGTGGATAATGCGATCGATGAAGCGCTGGCCGGTCATTGTGATATCACCCAGGTGATTTTGAACGGTGACGGTTCTGTCACCGTATCGGATAACGGTCGGGGTATTCCGACCCAAATCCATACCGAAGAGGGCATTTCAGCAGCTGAGGTGATCATGACCCAGCTTCATGCCGGCGGTAAGTTCGATAACAACGCCTATAAGGTCTCTGGCGGGCTGCATGGGGTGGGTGTGTCTGTTGTGAACGCGCTGTCAGGCTGGCTGGAGCTGAATATCTGGCGTGAGGGGCGGCATCATTCCATGCGGTTTGAACATGGCGAGTCTGTTGC
>CBFHLG010000022.1:24615-28700 GCA_965656625.1 Puniceispirillaceae bacterium (SeqCode) | reverse complement strand
GCGAATATAGTCCAAGGGTAAAATGACTGACACTTTCCCTACTTTTAGGGACGCATAAAGTAGTGCATGCCCTAAAGTCCCCAGACAGGCTATCCCAAGCAAATACATAAGTTGCTCCAACGTGGGTAACTCCCAAACAAAAAGCGAAGCTGCGAAGGCAAGAGGGACGCACCCCATCGCCTGCCAGAAAGTGATTGAGAGAATGGTATCCTTTTCGGTTAACTTCTTTGCTATGAGTATAGAAATTGACCAAGATATAGCTGCGCATATTAGATATAAATGACCCACGTTCATCGATGCGTCGGGTCTTGTGATTATTATAATGCCCCCAAATCCAACTAGAATGGCTGACCATCTTCGAATGCCGACTTTTTCTGATAAGAAGCCTACTGCTAAGAGTGTGGCAAAAATTGGTACAGTGAATAATAAGGCCGTAGCCTCAGCAAGCGGGACAAGGCTGAGGCCTGTGAATACGCACAGCATACCTATACCTCCGACTGCCCCTCTTGCTACCTGCAGTTTAACAGAAGATGTCTTTACAGTTTCAAAACCTCGCCAGAGTAGGATGGGCAACAGCACGATGAAAACAAGCGCGGCACGGTACAGTGTAATGATGAATGGGTGCAGGTTATAGCTGAGCAGTTTCACTGCGGCTTGCATCAGAGCAATAGCTATTCCGCCAATGAGCATGAAGACTATGGCTCTTATCAAAAGTGTGTTTTTTTTATTGGTCAAATGAGTCCAAATCTTGCTACCTTTGCCTTGTTCAGAATGCTACAGTTTCATTCTTCAGCTAACTTTTTGTTCCATTATATTCATGGTTGCTGTAACAGAAGATACGGTATAGGGCACGAGACAAGTGAGTAGCATTTTTGTCCAACATTCCGCGGTGATATCGCCTGATAATATCACTCCGCCGTGATTTATAAATGCCAATATCACTCCTACGATAATTGCAACTTTTGCTGCCCTGACAGCTACAGGCTTGCTAAAAAATATTGGCAATGCAATTCTTAAATTTACCATAATTCGTCTTCCTCAAAGGACATGATATGTATTGCAAAATTTTTATCCGTACGTTCCCATCTACAGAAGAATGTGACCTTTTTGAATCAATTTTACAAACAAAATGGCCGGAACTTATAAAATCTGTTCCAGGTGTAATTTTCGATGCCTACCGAAACAAACAGTCTCCCAACATCTCGACTGTTGTGTGGCAATTCCCGGATGCTGAGGCTCAGCGTAAAATTGAGCGGTTGATTGAAGAAAATATCCAGCGTTTTACCGCGACTTTGTCCCCTAAAACGATGAGTTTTGCGGGTGAGAGAACGCTACACCTGAACGGTTAGTCAATATCAACTGCCAACAACAAGCGGCTTAAGCAAAGTAATGCGTAAAAGCTTTTTTAGCGCTAATGTCCTTGGGAACGCGGCGCTCGAAATAGTAGATGCCTCTCTTTGTGAAGAGATATGTGGCCAAAATGTCCTACCGTTTGTCCTACCCTTTAACGTTACGATAGGGAAACTATAGGTTCTCTGCGGGTTTGTTTGAGAGAAATGGTGCGGCTGAGAAGACTCGAACTTCCACGGGGTATTAGCCCCACAGCGACCTCAACGCTGCGCGTCTACCAATTCCGCCACAGCCGCATCTGAACATAAGGTCTGGCCGCCCTTATCCCATGAAATGCACTGGATGGCAAGACAAGAAAGGGGCAATTGTGCTAGGCTGGCGGCCATGAGCATAGCTGAGAAAACATCGCCCCTCTGGCAGGCTATTCCGGCCCCGTCCGACTATGCCCGCGCCGTTGCCGAGATGGAAGCGCACGCAACCGCTGTTGCGGCGGGCCGCGCGGGTGAAGCAGTGTTTATGACCAGCCATGCCGCGGTCTATACCGCCGGCACCTCTGCAAAGAGTGAAGATTTACTCAATCCTGCGGGCGTGCCCACCCACCAGACCGGCCGCGGCGGGCAGTGGACCTGGCACGGGCCGGGCCAGCTGGTATTGTGGCCTGTGCTGGATTTAAACCGGCGGCGGCGGGATGTGCGCGCCTATATTCACGCGCTTGAAGGCTGGATGATTGACAGCCTGGCCTGTTTCGGGGTGGCTGGGGTCAGGCGGGACGGCCTGCCCGGTATCTGGGTGGGGCGCGGTGATATCGGCCAGCCGGACCGTATGGACAAGATTGTGGCGGTTGGCGTGCGCATATCAAAATGGGTAACGATGCATGGCGTTGCCCTGAACCATGAGCCGGATTTAGCTCAGTATGACGGGATTATCCCCTGCGGCGTGAGCCGTGAAACAGAAGAGGGCGGCGGCGTGACCAGCCTGGCCGACCTCGGCCTGATGGTCTCAGAGGCTGAGCTGGACATGGCGGTAAAAGACTGTTTCAAAAACTGGTTCGGCGCTGCGGCCGAGATGGGGCAAAATTAGCTCTTGTGAAGCTCTTCCAAAAAGACGGCTGCCTAACCCCCCTACCCCCAGCGTTCCAGATTCTCCAGAACCGGCAGGACCGCTATCATCGCCTGGTCCGCATCGGCGGCCAGGGTGGCGGTATCATCGCCTGCCCCGCTCACCCCGGAAACAGGGCCTTCATAATGTACCAGCGCGTTACGGCGGGCCCGCAGGGCGTCCAGCCGCCGCCTCTCCCCGGCTGACAGATAAGACAGACCATACAGACTATTCACCTCGGCCGCCCCGTCCCCGTCCTCATCGTCATCGAAAGAAACTGAAAACTGGCCCGCCTCATTTACCGCCACATCCACCAAGGTTGCAGAGAGTATAATCACACTCACCCATAGCTCGGCCTTTGCCGCCGCAATCAGCTCATGCAGCAGACGCCCGCCATGCGGGCCAAGCTCAAGACGGGTTTTATCATAGCCTAGAGCCGATAATTGTTTCAGCGCGTCTGAGGGCATCTCTGCCTCCCCGCCAGTTGATCTGGCCCGACCAGCCTAGTCATCCGGGGTAATGGTCAGGATAATGTCATCCACATTGAGGTTTGCCCCGGTTGCCGCCTCAATCGCTTCAACCGTGCCGGACATCCCCGCGGCCAGTACATTTTCCATCTTCATGGCTTCGATAATCGCCACATCCTGGCCCTGTTCCACGCGGTCCCCCACACCGACCATCACCGTGGTCAACAGGCCCGGCATCGGCGCGGCCACAACATTGTCTGCCAGCCCGGACCGGGGTTCAGGCATATGGTCAATATACCCGGCCGCATGCGCGGGATACAGCCGCAAAGACAGGCTGTGCGCACCGGCATGAAGGGTGAAATAATGGTCATCAACCTCAATCTGTATCGCATGCGGAATTTCATCAATGGTCCCGTCAAACAACAGGCCGCTCTTGGATAAGGGCTGGTCCAGCGCGCCGGTTATACGCACCGTACGGCCATCACCCAGCGTCACCTGGTCAGCCCCGCGCACACGCGCCCAGCCCAAATGCACAGGCCTGTCCGCCCCGTTCAGAACCGCAACATAGGCGGTCTGTTCGTTATTGTCATATTGCAGGCGGGCCTGTGCCCGGCCATACAAGCAGGCCGCCAGCGCGGCCAGATTTTCTGACACGGTGGCTTCAGGGGCGGCGGCCACAAACGCCTCGCCGTATTTTTCGGCAATAAAGCCGGTGGTGATCTCTCCTTTACGGAAATCTTCGTCAGACAGGATAGACGACAGGAACTGGCGGTTGGTTGCCACACCGGCAACCTGATAATGGTCAAGGGCCAGCCGCAGCTTGTCTATCGCTTCGGGACGGGTTGGGGCAGTGGCGATCAGCTTGGCGATCATCGGGTCATAAAACATCGAGATCATGCCGCCTTCTGCCACCCCTGAATCGGTGCGCACACCCTCCCCTTGCGGCGCACGATAACGCAGCAACTGGCCGGTTGACGGCAAAAATCCTCTGGCTGAATCCTCGGCATACAGGCGCGCCTCTATCGACCAGCCAGACGGGGTGATATCGCTTTGTTTCAACGGCAATGTCTCACCCGCCGCCACACGCAGCATCATCTCCACCAGATCAAGGCCGTAAACCTCTTCTGTGACCGGGTGTTCAACCTGCAGGCGGGTGTTCATCTCCAGAAA
>CBFHLG010000022.1:0-24516 GCA_965656625.1 Puniceispirillaceae bacterium (SeqCode) | reverse complement strand
ATAGAAATCCTGATCCGCCCCGACAATAAATTCAACCGTTCCGGCTGACCGGTAGCTGACCGCCTTGGCCAGGGCCACCGCCTGTTCGCCCATCTCGCGGCGGGTCTGGTCTGATATAAAGCTGGACGGGGCTTCTTCGATAACCTTTTGATGGCGGCGCTGAACCGAACATTCGCGCTCACCCAAATACACCGCGTTTCCATGGGTATCGGCCAGAACCTGAATTTCAATATGGCGCGGCTTGACCACAAATTTTTCAATGAAGACGCGGTCGTCACCAAAGGCGTTACGCGCCTCATTCATCGCCGCGCGCATGCCGTCCGCCATATCGGCCGGACCGTCAATAACCCGCATACCTTTGCCGCCGCCGCCGGCAGACGCCTTGACCATCACCGGATAGCCGATAGCTTGTGCGGCGGCCATCGCCTCATCTATATCGCTGACCGCCCCATCTGTTCCGGGCACACAAGATACGCCGGCTGATTTTGCCAAGGCTTTGGATTCGATCTTATCGCCCATCACCTGTATCGCGTGCACATCAGGGCCGACAAAGGTCAGCCCGGCCGCCTGTACCGCTTCAACAAAACCGGCATTCTCAGACAAAAACCCATAGCCAGGATGAATGGCCTGTGCCCCGGTATCCTTAGCCGCCTGAATAATACGCTCAGCCTGAAGATAGCTGTCGCGTGACGGTGGCGGGCCGATATGCACCGCCTCGTCGGCCATCAGCACATGCGGGGCGGCGGCATCTGCATCAGAATAAACCGCAACAGTGGCAATCCCCAGCGCCTTTGCAGTGCGCATGACCCGGCAGGCAATTTCCCCCCGGTTGGCAATCAGAAGTTTGGTAAATAGCGGCTTAGTCATTTTTCCTAACTCTTCTTCAACAAACAACAGGACAACACGTTAACGAAAACAAGGGCCTGCTTTAAAGGGGCAGATTGTCATGTTTGCGCGGCGGATTGGACAAATCCTTATCCTTCAGCATCGTCAGCGCGCGGGCAATGCGGCGGCGGCTGTTGCGCGGCATGATAATGTCATCCAGATAACCACGGCTGGCGGCCACAAACGGGTTGGCGAATTTCTCGCGATATTCTGCAGTGGCCTCTGCCAGCTTGTCCGGGTCTTTGGCGGCATCACGGAAAATAATGCGGGCAGCGCCTTCTGGGCCCATCACCGCAATTTCGGCTGTCGGCCAGGCATAATTCACATCCCCGCGCAGGTGTTTTGAGGCCATCACATCATATGCCCCGCCATAGGCTTTGCGCGTAATCAGGGTGATTTTCGGAACCGTAGCTTCTGCATAGGCAAATAACAGCTTGGCCCCATGATTGATAATCGCGCCTTCTTCCTGGGCCTTGCCCGGCATAAAGCCTGGCACATCCACTAAGGTGACCAGCGGAATATTGAACGCATCACAGAACCGCACGAAACGGGCGGCCTTACGAGACGCGTTAATATCAAGACAGCCTGCCAGCACCAGAGGCTGGTTTGCGATAATGCCAACGCTCTGGCCATCAATCCGGCCAAAGCAGCAGATGATATTACCTGCGAAATTTTCATGAATTTCGAAAATATCGCCATCGTCTACAATCTCACGCACCACCTTTTTCATATCATAAGGCATGTTGGGATTGTCCGGGATAATCCCGTCCAGAACAGCAGATGGCCGGTCAACCGGGTCATTAGTCCGCAAAACAGGGGCTTCCTCGCGGTTCGACAGAGGCAGAAAGCTCATCAGGCGACGGGTCTGCATCAGCATATCCAGATCATTGGCAAACGCGCCGTGGGCCACACCAGAAGTTTTGGTATGCTGGCCTGCCCCGCCCAGCTCTTCGGCAGTCAGGTCTTCATGGGTCACCGTCTTGACCACATCAGGGCCGGTGACAAACATATAGGATGAGCCTTCAACCATGAAGATGAAATCAGTAATCGCCGGCGAATATACAGCCCCGCCCGCGCATGGCCCCATCACCAGCGAGATTTGCGGGATCACACCAGAAGCCAGCACATTACGCTGGAACACCTCAGCATAACCACCAAGAGAGGCTACGCCTTCCTGAATACGGGCCCCACCTGAATCATTCAGCCCCACGACCGGCACACCTACTTTGAGGGCCTGATCCATAATTTTGCAGATTTTTGCAGCATGAGTTTCAGACAGAGAGCCACCCAGAACCGTGAAATCCTGAGAGTAGACAAACACAGGCCGTCCAGAAATCCGGCCAAAGCCGGTGACCACACCATCACCAGGGACTTTGCTGTTTTCCATGCCAAAATCGGTACAGCGATGTTCAACGAACATGTCCCATTCTTCAAATGAGCCTTCATCAAGCAGCACATGCAAACGTTCTCTTGCGGTCAGCTTGTGTTTTTCGTGCTGACGGTCAACACGCGCCGCGCCGCCGCCGGCCCGGGCCTGTTCACGCTTTGCTTCCAGCTCATCCAAAATCGGCTTCATTGTCTGCCCCCTCACTATACCGAACAGCTATTCGCGCTTACAGCTTATGACAACTGGGCTGTCATAGCATAGTCATAAATCTTTCAACATCCTTTAATTCAGACCGGATCGCAGCCTGACGGTCTGCAGCGTCTTCATCTGTACCCCACAGGCTGTTCTGGTACAGCTCATCCAGAAAGGCTGTTTCAAACAAGCCATCTGCAGCCAGTTGACCAGCTTGAAACGCCAGCCCCAATACCACAGAGCCGGTCAGGGTGGCGGCCCGGTAGAGACACCCGAACGGCGCATCAGACAGCGGCGCCAGCCTGTCTTTCAGCACCGCGCCAACAGCCGCATCCGCAACCACAGGCATCAGACCGTTGGTCGCCGGCAAGACAAGACCGCAATTCTGATCTGCCCAAGTCAGCCACGGGTCCCAGACCTCTGTCTGACGGGCGGCCAGGTCCAGATCATCACCGCTGCGATAACGCAGCAGATCATCCTGAAGATACACCGCCAATTCATCCGCCAACGCCTCACGCTGGGGCATTACCCGGTCAATCACGGTAACCGCCATGCCGTGCATTGGCATCAGCTCTGGCTGAATATCGTCTTCAACAGCCTGCCATTCAGCCTGAACAGCCTCAGCCAGCGCGCGGCTGGGCACCGTCAGAGCTGCCTTTGCCGGGCTTCGGACAGGACGGCCATCAAGGCATATCTGATAGCCGCCCTCGCCTTCTTCAACGCTAACGTCCTTATAAAAACGCTTCATGCCCCGCGCCCCTTTATCATGCCCCAAGCTGGTCAGCGACAATGCCGGGAAGATCATCATAAGAGGCCAAGATATGGATAGCGCCCATACCGATCAGCCGGTCCTGGTCATGATAGCCCCAGGAGACACCTATGAAGGTTATGCCTGCATTCGCTGCACAGCCGGCGTCAATTTCGGTATCCCCGACCAGAACCGTATTGGCCGCCTCTACACCGGTTTGCCGCATCGCCAACAAGGCCATATCAGGAGCCGGCTTCACCATGCAGTCATCTGCAGAGATAGTCACATCAACAAGTTTATCCAGACCATGACGGGTGAGCAGACTGTCCAGTCCGGTGCGGCTTTTGTTGGTGATGATGCCGGTCAGATAGCCATCAGCCTGCAGCTTGGTCAAAACCTCAGTCGCACCGGCAAATAACGGGTCCAGAGGCGGCTGGCCGCCCAGATATTCATTACGGGCAATGGTCCGGTAGGTATCCGCCAACTGACCCGCCTTTTCCGGGTCGCCATTGGCATAAGCCAGCGCCGCATGCGAGACGCCATGGCCGATATTGCCGCGGATAAAGCTGTCTTCAGGAACCGGCAGGTTGCAGGCCGCACAGGCCTGTTTCATCAGCCTGATGATAGTTGCGGCGCTGTCACATAACGTGCCGTCAAAATCAAACAGAACCAGGCGCAGAGGCGTATCAGACATCAGACTTCATTTCCTTATAACAAACCGCTGCATTCAAGCATTAAAACCGAAGAACGGCATAGCATCTGGCAGGCTGCCTGCCAAGCCCGCAAGGTCCGTTCCGGCCTGCAGATGCTGGGCCAGCGGGGCCGACAATACAGTGCCGTCAGCAAGGCTGAGAAAACGGGCATGCAAATGAAGCTGGCGCGCAAATCCGCCCATATGAGCCGCCGCACCAGCATATTTACCATCACCCAGAATAGGCGTTCCTGCCGCGGCCATATGCACACGAAGCTGGTGTGTGCGCCCGGTTACTGGCCGCAAAGCCACCAGACTAACCGGACCGGCCTTATCCAGCCGGACAAAATCTGTTATCGCTGTCTGGCCGGTATCATGGTCGACAACCATCTTTTCAGACCCCTTGCCGCCCGCCTTGCGAAGCGGCGCGTCAATCCGCCCATCCGGACCTGGATCGCCGATAACAAGCGCCAGATAAGCCTTAGTGATGGATTTGTCGGCAAAGCCCGCGGTGAGCGCGCGCGCAGCCCTGTCATGGCGGGCCAACAACAACAGACCAGAGGTATCCTTGTCCAGCCGGTGAACCAGTTTCGGCGGCTTGCCGGGATAGGCCGCCCGCAACAGACCATCAATATGCCGCGTGGTGCGAGAGCCGCCCTGAACCGCAAGACCGGCCGGTTTGTTCAATGCCAGCCAGTCATCATGTTCGGCGATAATCATCGCGGCCAGTTCACCAAAGGCGGCGTGCTGGTCAATTTTCGGGGCTGTCGGCGCAGGCAAACCATCAGCCGCCGCATCAATCAGATGACCGGGAAAAGACAGAACCTGGCCTTCTTGCAGACGGGTATTGGCCTTGGCCTTGGCCCCGTCAAGCCGGATCCGCCCCTGGCGAAGCTGACGTTCAAGAAGCCCCTGACCAACCGAGCCGACAGTCTTGCGCACAAACCGGTCAAGCCGCATACCTTCGGCTTCTGCAGAAACGCTGACGTGCATCATTTTTTGTGTCATCAGCCCTGCCCCGCAACCAGGCGAACCGCCATAAAGCCTGCATAAAAACCGGCCACCGAAAGGCATACAGAACCCAGCAGATAGGCCCCGCCGGCAACCATCTCGCCACGCTGGAAAAAACTATGGGCATCAAGGGCAAAGCTGGAAAAGGTGGTAAGCGCCCCAAGAAAGCCTATCATCACAAAGCCGCGCACCGGCTCAGTGATAGCAGATGAGACCGCGAGAGCGGCCGCCATCATGCCCATCATCACGCTGCCCGCCACATTGACAGATAAAATAGCCAGCCAGCCTGACTGGCCAGCGATGCCGGTCACCCACAGGCTCAGCAAATAGCGGCTGACAGCGCCAAGCGCCCCGCCAAGACCGACTGATAAAAGCATCCATCCCATAGCTCAGGGTGTAGCCGATTTCACGCCAAATATCCAGCCTTCTGCCCGTGCGGCAGGCGGAACAGACCAGATATCGGGCTGCGCAGCAAACCAGCGCAAGGCCGCCGCAGACACCAGCGCATCAGCCTCATCATGATCAGGCCCGCCCGCCCGAAATGAGGCGGGCACCGGTGCAGACCCGAAATAGGCCAGTGCCTGATTGATATTCTGATGCTGGCCATGGGCCCCGTTCACCGCCTTAATGCCCGCCAAAGCAAAATAATAGCTGGGAAAAATCTCTACCAGATGCAGAGCTCGTGATGCGGACGCCGCTTCATCAAACGGCCAGATATGGGCAGAGCCAGACAGGCTGTGCAGGGCGCGCATACCGGCAAGAGACCCCGTACCAACACCGGCAGGCCCCACACAATTAAAGGTCGGGCTGGGACTTTTGATGTTTCTGGCCGCCTGTTCGGTTTGCCGGCGGCGCGATTGAAACCGTGCGCCCTTGCGTCCTTGAGGGGCGTTGTAATAGGCCCCCAGATGCGGATGATCCCAAATCCCGCCGCCATATAAATCCGGCCGATCTGCATTCACCGCCTCAACCAGAGCCCACAGATCATGCGCCCCCTCTGGGCTGTCGGCAAAGCCCGGAAAATAGCCGCAGGTCTGGCCAGTTATATCGGTAACCGGATAGGCAAAGGCAAAATCAATTCCGGCCAAAACAGACCGGCACGCCGCCTGCCCCAGAAGATAATCGATAATCCCCTGACGTGACCAGTGGCGGCCATCCGGCGACACCACACGTTCCGGCACAGCAGACCCGGCAGAAGCCGCAAACACAGACAGGCCGGCCTGACGCGGGCCTTTTGCCCCGGACCAGTCAATACCGACAAAGAGATCAAATTCAGGGCGTTTTTCAGCACGCATCAGTCAGGCTCGCCAGCAACATCTGATGTTTTCTGGGCCCGCAACCTGTCCCAATAGGCAAGGCGTTTGCCAATCTCGCGTTCAAAACCGCGTTCAGCAGGCTGGTAGAAGGACGGCCGGGCCAGACTGTCGGGAAAACAGTTCTGGGCCGAAAACCCGTCCGGGTCATCATGGTCATATTTATAGCCCGCGCCATAGTCCAAATCCTTCATCAGGGCGGTCGGCGCGTTCAGGATATGTTTTGGCGGCATCAATGTGCCGTGCGTTCTGGCCGCCTTCAGCGCGGCTTTCCAGGCGACATAGGCGGCGTTCGATTTTGGGGCCGTGGCAAGGAAGATAACCAATTCTGCAAGCGCCAGATCCCCTTCCGGGGCGCCCAGACGTTCAAAAGACTGCCAGGCGGCAATGGCTTTGCCCACCGCCTCAGGCGCGGCAAGGCCAATATCTTCAGAAGCAAAACGGGTCAGCCGCCGCAGAATATAGCGCTGGTCTTCACCCGCCAGAACCATGCGCGCCAGCCAATACAAAGCCGCATCACAATCAGAGGCACGAAGCGATTTATGTAAAGCGGAGATAAGGTTGTAATGTTCATCCCCTGCCCGGTCATAATTCAGGGGCCGGCGCGCCAAGTGAGCCGCCAATTGCTGAGGGCTAAGTTGCGGATCAGCGGGCAGATCGAATTCATATAAAGTTTCCACCAGATTAAGCAGATACCGGCCATCCCCATCGGCCATTACAGCCAGGCTGTGTCGCGCTTCATCGGTCAGCGGCAGAGGTGTATCAAGATGGGCTTCAGCGCGGCTGAGGATTGCCAACAGCGCGCCTGTATCCAGCGGGTGAAGGACAAGCACCTGGAGCCTTGATAACAGCGCGCCATTGAGCGAGAAAGACGGGTTTTCGGTAGTCGCCCCAACCAGACGGATGACGCCTTTTTCTAGTACTGGCAGAAGCGCGTCCTGCTGGGCCTTGTTGAAGCGGTGAATCTCGTCAATGAATAACAAGGTCTGCAGGCCAGCCTCAAAATCTTTTTCAGCCGCCCCAAACACGCGCCGCAATTCCGCCACCCCGTCAAATACCGCAGACAGGGCGACAAACTTCTGTCCTGCCTCCTCACCCAAAATCCGGGCAAGGGTGGTCTTGCCGGTACCGGGCGGGCCCCACAATACCACAGAACCTGTACCACCCTGACGGGCCGCCATCGCCGCGGTTACTTCAGGCTGGCCAACAACATCAGCCAGGCTGCGCGGGCGCAACACTTCGGCAAGCGGAGATTTGGAAAACAGGCTGTCAGTCATATCGCCTGCTATTCTGCCCTGTTTGAGATGTAAACTCAAAGCCCAATGCACCGCATCGCCAATGAGAGGGCATAAAAAAAGGCCGTCCTGTAAGGACAGCCTTTCTTCTGTATTCACATACGCCTGCGGCCAGCTTTACGCTGTAGCGGCGGCCTGTTCTTCAACAGGAGTGTCATCTGACATCACCGGACCTGAATCCTGGCCACGGGCGTCTTCATCACGGTCAACCAGTTCAATCACCGCCATAGGCGCGGCATCGCCATACCGGAAGCCAGCTTTCAGAACACGGGTATAACCACCATTCCGGTCAGCATAGCGTGCACCCAGCACATCAAACAGCTTGGCTGTCATTGCATCATCACGCAGCCGGGCATGGGCCTGGCGACGGGCGTGAAGGTCCCCCCGCTTAGCCAATGTGATCAGCCGGTCAACCACGCCTCTCAGCTCTTTGGCTTTTGGCAGAGTTGTAACAATCTGCTCATGCTTGATCAGAGCCTGTGCCATGTTCCGGAACAGCATGTTCCGGTGCTGTGACGTCCGGTTCAGTTTTCTGCCAGAAGTACGATGCCGCATTTTTGTCTCCATTTGCCCTTGCGACTGCCGCAAAGGCTGTTCTTAATTTTCAAGCCAGGCCAGAAACCCGGTTATCCTTAAAATGGTTCGTCCAGACGCTTGACCAGCTCTTCGATGTTTTCAGGTGGCCAGCTTTCAATATCCATGCCCAGTTCAAGATTCATAATCTTGAGGACTTCTTTAATCTCGTTCAGTGATTTACGCCCGAAATTCGGTGTGCGCAACATTTCTGATTCAGTTTTCTGCACCAGATCACCGATATAAACGATGTTGTCATTCTTCAGGCAGTTTGCTGAACGAACTGACAATTCAAGCTCATCAACCTTGCGCAGCAGATTGCGGTTGAACGGGAACGGATCAACCGCCGGGTCCGCTGTATCCACCTTCGGCTCATCAAAATTGATGAAGGGCTGAAGCTGGTCCTGCAGGATGCGGGCCGCATAAGCAACTGCATCTTCAGGTGTGATAGAGCCGTCAGTTTCGATGGTCAGCAACAGACGGTCATAATCTGTGATCTGGCCAACACGTTCGTTTTCAACCTTATAAGCAACCTGGCGAATAGGGCTGAAGATTGAATCAACAGGAATAAGGCCAATCGGCGCGTCTTCTGAACGGTTCTGGTTTGCTGGCACATAGCCTTTACCAGATGCCACGGTCAGTTCCATAGAGAGTGAGCCGCCCTTATCAACGTGACACAGCACGTGGTCTGGGTTCATAATTTCAACGCCAGCAGCTTCAGAGATCATACCGGCAGTCACAACAGCCGGACCGTCAGCCTGCAGCCGCAGCCGCTTTTCGCCTTCAACAGACATCGCCACAGCAACGCCTTTAACGTTAAGGACCAAGTCTGTCACATCTTCACGCACACCGGCAACTGAAGAAAATTCATGAACCACGCCCTGAACCTGAATAGCGGTGACCGCGGCGCCCTGCAGTGATGACAGCAGAATGCGGCGCAGGGCATTGCCCAATGTAGTCCCAAATCCGCGCTCAAGTGGGCCGAGTGAGACCACAGCCTGGCGGGGGTTATATTCTGACGGGCTGACAATAACTTTGTCCGGCTTTTGCAGCTCTTGCCAATTCTTTTCGATCATAGACAGATTTCCTTTTTATTCCCGAGCATGAGGCGGGCCTTTATCAGGTCCGCTCCGGTAGGTGTTCCCCCGCGAAACGAGAGCGGGATTACACTCTGCGGCGTTTTCTTGGGCGGCATCCGTTATGCGGGATCGGCGTGACATCACGGATAGAGGTCACTGAAAAGCCAACAGCCTGGAGCGCACGCAGCGCTGATTCCCGGCCTGAGCCTGGGCCGCGCACTTCAACATCAATGCTCTTCATGCCGTGTTCTGCTGCTTTCTTGCCCGCATCTTCAGCCGCCATCTGTGCGGCAAAAGGTGTTGATTTACGTGAACCCTTGAACCCAAGTGCCCCCGCAGATGACCAGGCAATAGTGTTGCCCTGCACATCTGAGATGGTGATCATGGTGTTGTTGAATGTCGAATTCACATGCGCAATACCATTGGTGATATTTTTGCGCTCGCGGCGACGGACTCGTGCTTGTGTTGGTTGCTTTGCCATATCTCTTGCTCTTTACCGTTGCTTATTTCTTTTTACCGGCGATTGCCTTAGCCGGACCTTTACGTGTCCGGGCGTTGGTATGTGTGCGCTGACCACGTACCGGCAGATTGCGGCGATGACGCAGGCCCCGCAGGCAACCCAAATCCAGATAACGTTTGATGTCCATTGACGTCTTCCGGCGCAGATCCCCTTCCACCAGATGATCGGCGTCAATGATATCCCGCAGCTTGGTCAGCTCATCTTCGGTCAGATCATTAATCCGGCGTTCCTGAGCGATGCCTGCCTTATCACAAATGGCTTTTGCACTGGTTGTGCCGATGCCATGGATATATGTCAGCGCGATCTCCACACGTTTTTTGGTCGGTATGTTAATACCAGCTATTCGTGCCACTGGCCTCTCCTTCGTCGTTTTGCGGTCGCTTACCGCAGCTAAATCCCAAATCTTCGGTTTGTTACCGTTAATAGCAGGCTTATATCACCACCCACCCTGGCTCGTCTTTGTTATCCTCTGTCAGCCATCCAGACAGCTTCTGATAGCCTCGCTTACCTCATCAACAGCCTGCATCCCATCTACGGTCACAAGCTGACCTTTGGTCTTATAATACGGCAGTACAGGGGCTGTATTGTCATGATAGACCTTCAGCCGTTGTGCCAGTACTTCAGCATTATCATCGCTTCTGGCGCCGCCGGTTTCTGCTGCCCGCTTTTCAATACGGGCAAACAGCGCGTCTTCATCAACCTGGATTTCGATCACCTGATCAAGGCTGATGCCCTGTTCGTCAAGCATCGCATCAAGAGCCTCTGCCTGGGCAACTGTGCGCGGAAACCCATCCAGAATAACGCCGCCTGCACAATCATCCTGGCCCATCCGCTCGCGGATCATGCCGATCATGATATCATCAGATACCAGCTGCCCCGCATCCATGATTTCTTTGGCCTTCAGGCCCAGCTCTGTGCCCGCTGCAATGGCAGAACGTAGCATATCGCCTGTTGACAGCTGGACCATGCCGCGCTCACGCACCAGAACTTCAGCTTGTGTGCCTTTACCAGCGCCTGGGGGACCAAAAAGAATGATATTCATCTGCTCCGCCCCTTCAGCCGTGTCTTTTTGATCAGGCCTTCATATTGATGTGCCAGAAGATGAGATTGAATCTGTGATACCGTATCCAACGTCACCGTCACCACAATCAGCAGGGATGTTCCCCCAAAGTAGAACGGGATAGCATAGCTGCTGATCAGGATCTCCGGCAGAATACAGACCGCGGAGAGATAGGCCGCGCCCAGAACCGTCAGACGGGTCAGGATATAATCCAGATAATCTGCTGTCGGCTGGCCAGGGCGGATGCCCGGGATATAGCCGCCATTCCGGCGCAGGTTTTCAGCTGTATCTTCAGGATTGAACACAATCGCTGTATAGAAAAACGCGAAGAACACAATCAGACCGATATACATCGCCAGATACAAAGGCTGGCCCCGACCAAGCATAGCGTTCAATGCCACCAGCCAATCCGCCCCGCCGGACTGCCCACCGGTCAGATTGATAATTGATACCGGCATCAGCAACAGCGATGAAGCAAAAATCGGCGGGATAACGCCAGGAACATTGATCTTCAGTGGCAGATGCTGGGCTTCACCGCCAAACACTTTATTGCCATGCTGACGCTTTGGATACTGCACCAGAATTTTGCGTAAAGAGCGTTCAATGAACACGATAAAGGCGATCACTGCTACCGCCATGAAAAACACAGCTACAATCAGGAACGCTGACAATGCACCGGTCCGGCCAAGCTCCAGCGTGCCCACCAGCGCGCCAGGAACCTCAGCAATAATGCCAGAGAAGATAATCAGCGAAATACCATTACCCACACCGCGCGCTGTAATCTGCTCGCCCAGCCACATCAGGAACAACGTCCCGCCCACCAGTGTGACAACTGTTGTCAGGCGGAAGAACGTACCAGGGTCGGTAACCACGGTACCGGCCGCTTCAAGCGCAACCGCAATGCCATAGCCCTGAACTGTTGCCAGCAAGACAGTTAGATAACGGGTATACTGGTTAATCTGCTTACGGCCCGCCTCACCATCCTTTTTCAAGGTTTCGAGGGTTGGCACAACAGCCGTCATCAGCTGCATAATAATGGAGGCCGTAATATACGGCATGATATTCAGCGCAAAGATGGTCATCCGGCCAAGCGCCCCACCGGAGAACATGTCAAACATGCCCAGAATACCGGTGGTCTGTTGACCAAACACGTCAGACAATGCAACCGGATCAATACCCGGCAGCGGAATGAATGTGCCCAGACGATAGACAATCAGGGCACCAACAGTGAACAGCAGACGCTTTTTCAGATCGTCTGCCTTTGCCAATGCCCCGAGGCCGAAGCCTGGATTTGCCTGTGTCGACTGCGCCATCGTCGTGACTTACCTTATTCCTGCTCAGCTGTGGGTTGGGCCGCGGCGATAACAATCTTGCCGCCGGCTTTTTCAATCGCGGCTACAGCGGTCTTTGAGGCGCCAGCAGCATGAATTTCAACCTTGTCCTTCAGCGCCCCGTTACCAAGAACGCGGACACCGTCACGCGCCTTTGAGATAACACCGGCAGCTACCAGAGCAGCGGCATCTACAGGCTTTTTCTTGTCCAGGCTTCCGGCATCAAGAGCGGTCTGGATCCGGTCCAGATTCACCTCGACATAGTTTTTGCGGAAGATGTTGTTAAAACCGCGTTTTGGCAGACGGCGGTGAATCGGCATCTGACCGCCTTCAAAGCCGTTAATAGATACACCTGAGCGGGCCTTCTGACCCTTGTGACCAGAACCCGATGTCTTGCCCCGTCCAGAGCCAATACCGCGGCCAACACGCTTGCGGTTGCGGGTTGCCCCGTCCTGTTCTCTTATCGTGTTCAATTTCATTGTCTTGACACTCCTGCCTGTCCGGCCGCGCCTGCAACGCTGGCCTGACGTTCTCTATGACTTCAGGACGCGGATTCGACGCGCACCAGATGTTTAACCTTATTGATCATGCCGCGTACCGCCGGCGTATCTTCCAGCTCACGCGCACGCCCGATTTTGTTCAAGCCCAAACCGATAAGCGTCTGACGCTGTGAGGCTTCACGGCCGATTGCGCTGCGGACCTGAACAACTTTTACTGTTGATTTTGCCATGTTCACTTTCCTTTCAGCCGAAATCAGGAGGCTTCAGCTTGGTCGGCGGCCTTACCCAGAACCTCAGCAACCTTGCGGCCCCGCTTTGCAGCGACAGACCGTGGCGCCTGGATAGACTTCAGCGCGTTGAAGGTCGCTTTAATCATGTTATGCGGGTTAGAGGTACCAATTGATTTTGCCACCACATCCTGCACACCAAGGGCTTCAAACACAGCACGCATCGGGCCACCGGCAATAATCCCTGTACCAGATGGTGCAGAACGAAGCTGAACCCGGCCTGCGCCGTAACGGCCCAGAATATCATGATGCAGGGTCCGGCCGTCACGAAGTGGAATGCGGACCATATCACGCTTGGCATTTTCAGTTGCCTTACGAATCGCTTCCGGCACTTCCTTGGCCTTGCCTGTACCAAAGCCAACGCGGCCTTTGCCGTCACCGACAACCACCAGAGCGGCAAACCCGAAACGACGGCCACCTTTGACCACCTTTGCCACGCGGTTGATACCAACCAGCTTTTCAATCAGTTCAGGCTCTTCTCTGAGATTGCCCTGTTCTGCTCTGTCATTATTGCGTGCCATCGCTCGCTCCTTTAAAATTCAAGGCCGGCTTCGCGCGCGGCATCGGCAAGGGCTTTCACCCGGCCGTGATACATATAACCACCACGGTCAAACACAACCGCCTTGACCCCTTTGCCAACAGCCCGCTCACCAATGGCCTTACCAATAGCTGTGGCAGCGGCCATGTCGGCGCCCGTCTTACCGGCTTTTTTGAAGTCGACTTCCAGAGAGGAAGCAGACGCCAGTGTTGCGCCAGTCGCATCATCTATCACCTGAGCATAAATATGCTTTGATGACCGGTGCACAGACAGACGAGGCTGACCATTTGCATTCTTCTTCAGGCTTGTGCGGTTACGGACACGACGCCGTTCAAACATTTGTCTTGAGCTCAACATCTGACCTAATCCTTATTTCTTCTTGCCTTCTTTGCGGACAATATGCTCTTCGGCATATTTCACACCCTTGCCCTTGAACGGCTCAGGTGGACGCTTGGCCCGTACTTCTGAGGCAAACTGACCCAGCAGTTGTTTATCTGCACCGGTAATCTCAATCTTGGTGTTGTTTTCCACCTTAACTGTCAAACCAGCCGGAATTTCCATTTCAACAGGATGGCTGTAGCCGAGGTTCAGCTGCAGCTTGTTGCCCTGCATCGCGGCCCGGTAACCAACACCATTGATTTCCAGATTGCGGGTAAAGCCAGTGGAGACACCAACAACCATGTTATTAATGTTGGCCCGAACCGTACCCCAGATAGAGCGGCCTTGAAGGTTCTTTTCACGCGGAGTGACCGTCACCACGCCGTCATTGACGGACACATCAACATTTGACGGTAAAGCCATGGCCAACTCACCCTTGCTGCCCTTGGCAACCAGACGAGCGCCTTCAGACGTCACATTGACACCATCAGGCAGTTTAATCGGCGCATTTCCTACACGAGACATCGCTTCTCTCCCTTAAAATACCTGACAGAGCACTTCGCCGCCAACATTGGCAACACGTGCTTCATTGTCAGACAACACACCCTGCGGTGTAGACAGAACCGCGATACCCAGACCGTTATACACACGTGTCAGGTCTTTGATGCCGCTATACACACGACGGCCCGGGGTAGATACCCGTTTGATCTCAGAGATCACCGGCAGACCTTCATGATATTTCAGCTCAATCTTCAGCTCAGAAATGCCCTTACGGACTTCGACAGCAGAATAGTCACGGATGTAACCTTCACGCTTCAACACTTCCAGCACGTTGGCGCGCAGACGTGAAGCCGGGCTGGACACGACAGCCTTACGGGCTGTCTGACCATTCCTGATCCGTGTAATCATATCTCCAAGAGGATCACTCATAGACATTGCAATCTCTCCTTCTTACCAGCTTGACTTCACAACACCCGGAACCTGGCCGAATGAGGCCAAATCACGAAGCGCGATACGAGACATTTTCAGTTTACGGTAATAACCCCGTGGACGACCGGTCACCAGGCACCGGTTGCGAACCCGAATACGTGAGCTGTCGCGTGGCTCTTGGGCCAGCTTACAGGACGCAGCGAACCGCTCTTCCATTGAGATGGACTTATCACGCATGGTCGCGCGCAAAGCGTCACGGCGTGCGCTTTTGGCAGCAACCTTGCGCATCCGGCGGTTATTTTTTTCAACAGCACTTTTCTTGGCCATGTTCTATACCCTTTTCTGTGTCGGCTGTTTTAAGCGTTTGCAAAGGGAAACTGAAAGCCGCGAAGAAGTTCGCGTGCTTCGTCATCCGATTTTGCACTGGTCACAACGATGATATCCATGCCGCGGACTTCATCGACCTTGTCATATTCAATTTCCGGGAACACGATCTGTTCTTTAATGCCCAGAGCATAATTGCCCTCGCCATCAAAGCTCTTGCCGTTCAAACCGCGGAAGTCACGAACACGAGGCAAGGCAATCGTCACCAGACGATCCAGAAATTCATACATTCTGTCTGACCGCAATGTTACCTTACAACCGATAGCCATGCCCGCCCGCAGCTTGAAGGCTGCGTTGGCCTTCTTTGCACGTGTTACGACAGGCTTCTGGCCAGAAATGGCCGTCATGTCACTCACAGCATGCTCGATCTTCTTCGAATCACGAACGGCACTGCCGACACCCATATTGATCACAACCTTTTGCAGGCGCGGGACTTCGAACATGTTGCCATATCCGAACTTTTCAATAAGAGCCGGGCGAACAGCCGTCAGATAATGTTCTTCAAGACGCGTCTTCATCTCAGCTTCCTTCTCGTTTAATCAATCGCCTTACCCGACTTGCGGGCAACGCGAACCTTTTTGCCATCTTTCATGTCGTAACCGACTTTGGTGGCTTTATTTGAGTCCGGGTCAATCAGCGCGATATTTGAGACATGGATAGGTGCTTCCATCTGCTCAATACCACCGGCGTTGGTCTGGGTTGCCCGACGGTGACGTGTCACCATGTTAATCCCCTGAACCTTTACACGGCTGTCGGCTGGACGAACCTCAATCACTTCACCTGTGCGACCCTTATCCTTACCGGTCCGCACGATGACCTGATCCCCTTTTTTAATCTTCAGCTTTGCCATATTACAGCACCTCCGGAGCCAGAGACACGATCTTCATGAAGTTGCGAGACCGCAATTCACGGGTCACAGGGCCGAAAATACGTGTGCCGATAGGCTCATTCTGTTTGTTCAGCAAAACAGCCGCATTTTTATCGAACCGGATAGCGGTCCCGTCATTGCGTCTGATTTCCTTGGCGGTCCGCACGATAACAGCGCGGTAGACATCACCTTTTTTCACCTTACCGCGGGGAATAGCTTCTTTGACAGAAACGACAATGATGTCACCCACACCAGCAATTTTACGGCCTGTACCCCCAAGGACTTTGATACACTGTACGCGGCGCGCACCAGAGTTATCAGCTACCTCAAGGTTTGTCTGCATTTGAATCATAACAGTCCTCCTCTACGCCGGTTATTTCGCGGCGTCGTCATAGACGACCTCAAATGATTTGTTCTTCGAAATTGGGGCGCATTCGCGAATATTCACGGTATCCCCTGTTTTCGCCTTGTTTTCTGCATCATGTGCAGCGAACTTTTTAGACGTGTTGATGAACTTCTTATAGACGGGATGCATGATCCGGCGTTCAACACGCACGATAACGGTTTTATCCGCCTTATCGCTGACCACAGTGCCCTGCATAATACGCTTTGGCATAACTTCTACCTCTTAAGCTTCGCTGTTTGCGGCTGACATCTCGCCAAGCACCGTCTTAATCCGCGCAATCTCACGGCGTACAATACGCATCCGAGATGGGTTTTCCATCTCGCCGGATGCAACTTTGAACCGCAGATTGAACTGTTCTTTTTTCAATTCTACCAGCTTGGCCTTCAACTCATCGGCTGACTGGCTGCGGAATGTTTCTGCTTTCACAATCGACATCGCTCGAAATACTCCTTATCAGCCTATTCGCCTTCGCCAAGGCGGCGAACAATCTTGGTTTCAATTGGCAGCTTTGCCGCGGCCAGCTTGAACGCTTCCTGGGCCAATTCCCATGACACCCCGTCCAGCTCAAACATAATCCGGCCAGGGGCCACTCTGGCTACCCAATATTCTGGTGAACCCTTACCTTTACCCATTCTCACTTCAGCGGGCTTTGAGGATACAGGCACATCAGGAAACACCCGGATCCAAAGCCGGCCTGCACGACGCAGGTGACGGGTAATGGCCCGACGGGCGGCCTCAATCTGACGAGCAGTAATCCGCTCAGGAGACGTGGCTTTCAAACCGTAAGCGCCGAAGTTGAGGCTTGTGCCCCCCTTGGCCATACCGTGGATACGGCCCTTATGCGCTTTGCGGAATTTGGTACGTTTTGGCGATAGCATCGTAACTTATCCTCTTTCGCTTAGCCGTTCTGCCGCATTGACGGGCCAGACTGCTGTTCAGCAAGGCGCTTATCCTGAGCCATTGGATCATGGCCGATAACCTCACCTTTAAAGACCCACACCTTGATGCCGATAGCACCGTAAGTGGTCTGTGCGGTGGCTTCACCGTAATCAACTTCAGCACGCAGCGTGTGAAGCGGCACACGCCCCTCACGATACCACTCGGTCCGTGCAATCTCTGCACCGCCCAGACGGCCAGCACAATTAATCCGCACACCTTGTGCACCCAGACGCATGGCAGACTGAACCGCCCGTTTCATGGCGCGGCGGAAACCCACCCGGCGCTCCAGCTGCTGGGCGATGTTTTCGCCGATTAGCTTGGCATCAATCTCAGGCTTGCGAACCTCAACAATGTTCAGGCTAACTTCTGTGCCTACACGCTTGGTCAAATCAGCGCGCAGCTTTTCGATATCCTGACCCTTTTTGCCGATAATCAGACCAGGGCGACCAGCATAAATGGTCACACGGGCACGGCCAGCAGGACGTTCGATGACCACACGGCTGATACCAGCCTGCTTCAGCCGTTCCATCAGGTGATTGCGCAGTTCAATATCTTTGTGCAGCAGATCGCCATAATTGCGGTCCGCATACCAGCGCGAATCCCAGGTTCTGTTGATCCCGACCCGCAGGCCGATTGGTTTAACTTTCTGACCCATCTATGCCTGCTCCTCTTTTTCGGCAACAACAATGGTAAGATGTGAAAACGGCTTCAGGATACGTGCACCACGACCGCGGGCCCGTGCCTTAAACCGTTTCATAACAAGCCCCTTACCGACATGGGCCTCTTTCACCACCAGACGATCAACATCCAATGAATGATTGTTTTCTGCATTCGCAATGGCTGACTGCAGAACTTTTTTCACATCACCGGCAATACGGCGACGAGAGAAAGACAAGGCGGCGATGGCCTTATTGGCGTCCATGCCGCGGATCATTGCCGCAACAAGGTTCAGTTTCTGCGGGCTGACACGCAAATTCCGGAGCACGGCCTGTGCTTCGTTATCGGCAACCCTGCGTGGTGAAGATTGTTTACCCATCTTACCCTACCTATCGCTTTGATTTCTTATCTGCGGCGTGACCGTAATAGGTACGGGTCGGCGCAAATTCACCAAACTTGTGACCAACCATATCTTCAGACACGGCAACCGGCACATGTTTGCGGCCATTATACACACCAAAGGTCAGCCCCACGAATTGTGGCAGGATCGTAGACCGGCGTGACCAGATCTTGATGACATCATTACGCCCTGATGCAGCAGCCTTTTCTGCTTTTTTCAGCAGATAACCGTCTACAAACGGGCCTTTCCAAACTGAACGAGCCATAGTCTTACTCTACTCCTTTTAAGGCTTGCGACGGCGCACAATCAGACGATCAGTCTTCTTGTTATTGCGTGTGCGCTTGCCTTTGGTTGGCTTACCCCAAGGGGTGACCGGATGACGACCGCCTGAGGTGCGTCCTTCACCACCACCATGCGGGTGATCGATCGGGTTCATAACCACACCGCGAACATGCGGGCGCTTACCCAGCCAGCGGTTACGGCCAGCCTTACCGATCTTGATATTCTGCTGGTCTGAATTAGAGACCGCACCGATTGATGCCATGCACTCTGAGCGCACCAGCCGTACCTCGCCAGACGCGAGACGCAGGATGGCATGACCACGGTCACGGCCAACCAGCTGAACATAAGTGCCCGCAGACCGGGCCAACTGGCCGCCCTTACCTGGCTTCAGTTCAACATTGTGGATCAGTGTGCCGACCGGAATGCTGTTCAAGGGCAGGGCGTTGCCCGGCTTGATATCAGCAGATGGGCCAGCTTCAACCTTATCACCAACAGCCAGACGCTGTGGGGCGATGATGTATGACTGTTCGCCATCTTCATATGTGATCAACGCGATGAAAGCGGTCCGGTTCGGATCATATTCAATGCGCTCAACAACAGCCGGGATACCCTGCTTGGTGCGCTTGAAATCGATCAGACGGTAGCGGCGCTTATGACCGCCGCCGCGCTGCCATGACGTGATGTGACCTGAATTGTTCCGGCCACCTGACTTGGTCAGACCTTCGGTCAGCTTCTTAACCGGGCCCCCCTTATGCAGGGCCGACTTGTCCACCAGAACCAGATTACGCTGGCTGGGTGTTGTGGGATTAAACGTCTTCAACGGCATCTGTCTTAAGCTCCCATCATGTCAATCGCCTGACCATCGGCCAGAGTGACGATTGCCTTCTTTATGTCGTTCCGGCGACCTTTGCGGCCTCTGAACATCTTGGTCTTGCCTTTCAGCACAGATGTGTTGACAGCCGTAACCTTAACGTTGAACAGCATCTCAACAGCCGCTTTAATTTCCGGCTTGGTTGCTGTCATCGCAACAACGAATGAGACCTGGCCGTGCTCGCCGCCCATGGTCGACTTTTCGGTCACCAGCGGCCGGATGATTGTATCATAGGCCTGTACCTGGCTCAGCTTTGTTTCAACGCGCTTGCGTGGGCGAATGCTCATTTTAGGCGCTCCTCAAGATAAGCGGCTGCGTCACGTGACAGCACCAGCACATCACGGCGAACCATGTCATAAACGTTTGCGCCCTGCTGTGGCAGAACATCAACAAATGGCAGGTTCGATGCCGCACGACTGAACCCGTCATCAACATTCTCACCGCCAAGGATAAGCGCGTTTGTTGCCCCCAGCTTTTCCAGCTTGCCCTTCAGCGCGGATGTCTTTGCCTCAGCCATCATATCATCCAGGATGATCAGCTGGCCGGCAGCCATCTTTGCAGACAAAACCGAACGCATGCCCAATTTACGAATCTTCTTCGGCAGGCTGTGCTCATAGCCGCGCACAACCGGGCCGAACACCACGCCGCCGCCACGGAACTGTGACACTGAACCGTTACCCGCACGGGCCCGGCCGGTTCCTTTCTGGCGGAACATCTTTGCCCCTGTCTTTGAGACCTCACTGCGGCCCTTGACTTTATGTGTACCGGCGCGGCGCTTAGCCAGCTGCCATTTCACAACCCGGGCAACGATATCTGCGCGTGGCTCAATACCAAAAACGGAATCTGCCAGCTCAATATCGCCCTTCTTGCGATTATCGATGGTCTTTACATCAACCTTCATCTGTCGACCCCTTTTCATCTTGCTTTGCAGTGGCCTCAGCGGCATCTGCTGGCGCTTCTGTTGCAACAGCCTCATCAGCCTGTGCTTCAGCAACCGGTGCCGCCTCTTCTGCTGTAGCTTCAGTGACCAGACCAGCTGGGAAAGGCGCGTCTTCAGGACGGGCTTTCTTCACAGCGTCTGACAACAAAATCCAGCCATTCTTCGCACCAGGAACCGCGCCCTGAATTAAGATAAGACCGTTCTCTTCGTCAGTGGAGACAACCTCAAGGTTTTGTGTGGTGACCCGCACAGCCCCCATGTGACCGGCCATCTTCTTCCCCTTGAACACCTTGCCCGGGTCCTGACACTGGCCAGTAGAGCCATGTGAGCGGTGTGAGATAGACACACCGTGTGAGGCCCGCAAACCGCCAAAGTTGTGACGCTTCATCGCCCCGGCAAACCCCTTACCCTGAGAGATGCCAACAGCATCAACCTTCTGACCGGCAACGAAGTGTGACACACCAAAGGTCGCGCCCACATCCACCAGCGCATCATCGCTGACCCGAAATTCAGCCAGCTTACGCTTTGGCAGAACCGAAGCCTTAGCAAAATGGCCGCGCAGGGCCTTGGATACATTTTTGACCTTGGCTGTACCGGCACCCAGCTGTAAGGCTGTGTACCCATCCCGCTCAGCTGTCTTTTGAGAGACAACCTGCACATCGTCCAGCTTCAGGACTGTTACCGGAATATGTTCGCCTGCGTCATTAAACACACGCGTCATCCCGACTTTTCTTGCAATCACACCGCTACGCATAACGCTGTTCCTTCACTTTTAACAAATCTGGTCTACAGTTTAATTTCCACATCAACGCCGGCAGCCAAATCAAGCTTCATCAGCGCGTCAACGGTTTGCGGTGTTGGGTCAATAATGTCCAGCAACCGCTTGTGAGTCCGCATTTCAAACTGCTCACGGCTCTTCTTATCAATGTGAGGAGACCGCAATACAGTAAATCTGCTGATATTTGTAGGCAGAGGAATCGGGCCACGGACATTTGCCCCCGTACGCTTAGCTGTATTCACAATCTCGTTTGTAGACTGGTCGAGAATGCGGTGATCGAATGCCTTCAACCGAATACGAATATTCTGGTTTTCCATGACTCTATTCCTTTTTCAATCAGCAAAAGGAGAGGCGCAGGGCCTCTCCTCATAATCAGTTATCTTTATTCAACGATAGAGGCGACGACGCCGGCGCCTACGGTACGGCCACCCTCACGGATAGCAAAGCGCAGACCTTCATCCATCGCAATCGGTGCAATCAGGGTCACTGTCATCGCGATGTTATCGCCTGGCATAACCATCTCGGTACCCTCAGGCAGCTCAACCGAACCGGTCACATCTGTGGTCCGGAAGTAGAACTGCGGGCGATAGTTCGAGAAGAACGGGGTATGACGACCACCTTCTTCTTTGGTCAGAACATAAGCTTCACACTTGAACTTGGTGTGCGGCGTAATTGACCCGGGCTTGGCCAGAACCTGACCACGCTCAACATCCTCACGCTTGGTGCCCCGCAGCAAAATACCCACGTTATCACCAGCTTCACCCTGATCCAGAAGCTTGCGGAACATCTCAACACCTGTACAGGTTGTCTTGGTGGTCTCTTTCAGACCAATAATCTCGATCTCTTCACCAACATTGACAACACCGCTCTCAATCCGGCCTGTAACAACTGTACCCCGGCCTGAAATTGAAAACACATCTTCAATCGGCATCAGGAACGGCTGGTCCTTCGGACGGTCTGGCTGCGGAATATACGCATCAACCTGGCTCATCAGCTCTTTAATCGCATCACTGCCGATTGTGCTGTCGCTGTCTTCCAGCGCCGCAAGGGCTGACCCCTTCACAATCGGAATGTCATCTCCAGGAAAATCATAAGAAGACAACAGCTCACGGATTTCCATCTCAACAAGCTCAAGCAACTCTTCATCATCAACCTGGTCAACCTTGTTCATGAACACTGCCAAAGCCGGTACACCAACCTGACGCGCAAGCAAAATGTGCTCCCGGGTCTGTGGCATCGGACCATCCGCTGCTGAAACAACCAGAATAGCGCCATCCATCTGCGCCGCACCGGTGATCATGTTCTTCACATAGTCAGCGTGACCAGGACAATCAACATGCGCGTAGTGACGGTTCTCTGTCTCATACTCAACATGCGCTGTCGATATTGTAATCCCCCGCGCACGCTCTTCTGGCGCACCATCAATCTCATCATACGCCTTGAACTCAGCCCCACCAGCCTCAGCCATAACCTTCGTAATCGCCGCGGTCAGGGTCGTCTTGCCATGGTCAACATGGCCAATCGTCCCAATGTTACAATGGGGCTTCGAACGATCAAACTTCTCCTTAGACATATTTTTTGTCCTTTGTCGCACAAACTGCCTGTCCATTCAGCAGGTATCGGCCAGACACCCTGTGAACACAGGCCGGGTTGATATGGTGGTGGGGGTAGGATTCGAACCTACGTACGCTATGCGGGCAGATTTACAGTCTGCTGCCTTTAACCACTCGGCCACCCCACCGAAACTTAAGTCATCCAGATTTTCACGGGCCGTAAGGCTTGCGAAAAAAAGGCGGTTCTGCGAATTAAGAAAGGTCAGCCAAATTGTCAACAGTGAAACACCAAATGCGCCCAAAAAAACCGAAAAAAATGAAAAATCAGTCTTATTCGCCCACGAATAGGCCTGACAAGCCCCCGCGGCCAGATAAACAGCACCGAACCGCCGTGCCGGAGGCCGCGATGAAAGCGCGTTCTGGTTTGCTGTTATATGGCTATCATCCGGTCACCGCGGCACTGGCAAACCCGAGACGAGACTGCCTGCACCTGTTTGCCACTGAAGAGGCCGCAGACAAGCTGTCGCCGCTCTCTTCTGGGGCATTGCCGCCGGTCACCATTATGACCCGCCCACAGCTTGACCAGATGCTGACCACAAAACAGGCAGACGGGGCCGCCAGCCCGCATCAGGGGCTTATCCTGCAGGCCCGGCCATTGGACCAGCCCGATTTAACCGATATTATCAACCAGCTTGACCAGGGCCCGGCGGCGCGGCGTTTTTTGATTCTGGATCAGGTCACCGACCCCCGCAATATCGGGGCGATTTTGCGGTCAGCCCGGGCATTTGGCACAGACGCGCTTATCCTGACCAGTCGGCATGCCCCTGATGAAACCGGAGCGCTGGCCAGGGCAGCGGCCGGCGCCCTAGAAGACGTGCCGCTTGTTCGGGTCAACAATCTGGCCCGCGCGCTGGACAGCCTGAAGGACAATTTTGTCACTCTTGCTGGCCTTGAAGCAGGTGCAGATACAGATATAGGGGCGCTCAGTGACACCGCCCATCTGGGTCTTGTGATGGGCTCAGAAGGCAGCGGGCTGCGCCGCCTCACCCGTGAAGCTTGTGATGTAATGGCCTCTATTGAGATGGCCGACACATCCGAGAGCCTGAATGTGTCTGTCGCCGCGGCAATTGCGCTTTATGCAACGCGGTTTCGGGGGTGAAATCTGCTTGACACGGGCAAACTGCTGATCTAAATCATCGGTCACGTGCTGGTGTGGCTCAATTGGTAGAGCACCCGATTTGTAATCGGGCGGTTGGGAGTTCGAGTCTCTCCACCAGCACCATTTTTCCCTACATATCATGTGTTAACACATTGTAATTGAAGCATATTGCGTGTTTCAATTGGAGTGTGGGTAGACCATATGGTAGACCATTTTAATGAGTACATTTATCAGAAGCGTGGCTTCTATTACTTCTCAAGACGTGTTCCCAAAGAATTGCATCACTGTCATGCCAAGCATCGCATCGTGCTTGCGTTAAATACCAGAAGCCGTGCAAAGGCTCTAAAATATGCTCAAGTAATATGTCAGAGGCTTGATGAGCGTTGGCTTCCCATGAGGCTGGATGCAATGGGATTAGGCAATGTGATAGCAAATGATGTGAGGGCTGTAGCTGCCCCTACCCTGTCAGAGGCTACGCAGCAATATCTCCAGCTAAAGGGTATGAGTAAGGCCAAGACCTTCCATCAAGCCGCCCTGCGTAATGCTGGAATAGTGATTGAG
>CBFHLG010000021.1:31633-38030 GCA_965656625.1 Puniceispirillaceae bacterium (SeqCode) | reverse complement strand
CCTGAGTCAGTTACTGTAGAGAACTTGATGTTCACGTCCTGATCAAAATCAGTTGATGAACCGTTCTCACCACCGGTGAAGCCAGTGTTTGTTGAATATGACTCGTACTGCCATTCAGCAGAACCTGAAATTGTTACGTCTGCTGCCATTGCTGAGGCTGAACCCAGAGCAACGAGAGCTGTAGATGCGAGAAGTACCTTACGCATAATCTTTTCTCCCAAAAGGTTAAACATCATCACAATTGATGACCTCCCTAAAATATTAGAGAAAATTAATTCAGCAATTTATTATTAAGATTAAATTAATTAATTGATGTGAAACTGTGTCATTTTTGCAACAGGCCGAAACAGGCAGATTTCCAGGCCTGTCATCTGAAACGATCTAAAAACTTGATTTCACCTGGCCCGCCCCTTTAAGTATCTAAAGGGACCACTTTCAATACAGGCAGAGGCGCAAGGCTATGGGGTTTTCAGATATTGCAGATGCTCTTGCCGCTGTGCAGGCAAAACTGGACAAGGCTGCGCTGGCCGCCGGGCGCAAGGCTGAAGACATATCCCTTATTGCTGTGTCAAAACAGCAACAGGATGAGCGCATAGACGCAAGCCTGGCCGCCGGCCAGCGTATTTTTGGCGAAAACCGGGTTCAGGAGGCACAACAACGCTGGACAGATCGCAAATCTCACTACCCCGATCTGTGTCTTCATCTTATAGGCCCGCTGCAATCCAATAAAACAGCGGACGCTGTGCGTCTGTTCGATGTGATCCACACCGTTGACAGGCCGAAAATAGCCACCGCGATTGCCACAGAAGCGGCCAAACAGCAAAAGGACATCAGCTGTTTCATTCAGGTCAATACAGGGGATGAGCCGCAAAAGTCAGGTATCTCGCCCCCTGAATTAGCTGATTTTGTAACGTTTTGCCGGGCTGAGGCCAGCCTGTCTGTCGTTGGCCTGATGTGTATCCCGCCTGTTGATGAAGAGGCGGCGATGCATTTTGCGTTACTGAAAACGCTGGCAGAACGCCATGAGCTTGCCGGCCTGTCCATGGGGATGAGCGGCGATTATGAAGAAGCCATAGGGTTCGGGGCAACGCATGTGCGGGTGGGCTCTGCCGTGTTTGGGGCGCGGGCCTGATCCGGATAAGGGCCTGACTGTGCCCCTCAGGCCGGGTCGATCAGGTGGCCGGTACGCGCCTTCTTGGTTTCCATGTAATCATGATTATGCGGGTTGGTTGGCAGGCTGAGCCCGATACGCGCGCTCACCTTAATGCCGTAAGCACCCAATTGGTTCACCTTGTCCGGATTGTTGGTCATCAGCCTGATCTCTGACACGCCAAGGGCCTTCAGCATCGCCGCGGCCGGGCTGAACACCCGCTCATCTGTCTCAAACCCCAGCCTATGATTGGCATCAACAGTATCGAAGCCGGCATCCTGCAACGCATAGGCCCTGATTTTGTTTAACAGGCCGATATCGCGGCCTTCCTGGGCCAGATACAGCAGAATACCGCTGCTTTCCTCCTGCATCTGGGCAAGTGCGGCGTGCAGTTGAGGCCCGCAGTCACATTTCAGCGAGCCCAGAATATCACCAGTCACACATTGCGAATGCAACCGCACCAGGGGTGGTAGTGCTGTTATCTGGCCCACCACAATGGCAAAATGCTCTTCCCGGCTGGCCGCCTGTCTGAACATCACGATTTTCGCATCAGGCGCCGCCGATAACGGCAATTTGGCGGTGATGCTGATGCTCATCTCAGGCTCTCTGTCTGCCGTCAGATTTGTGATCTCATGCAAATCAAGCACCGGGATCTGATAAGTTTCGGCGAGGTTGACCTGCTGCTGCTGGTTTTTCACCGCCAGGCGGCTGAGCAGGGCGGCGGGAATCAGCTTCACCGCCCGCAACAGCCGGCAGGCTATATCCGGCAGGCTGTCTGCTCGTTCGCCCAAAATATTGGCATCAGCAGGCAACAGCGAGCCGTCCCCCAGAATAAGCGAAGTGATGTGACCATCATCAAAGCTCATCGCCGGCAGGCTGAAACAGGGAATGTGGTCGCGAACCGTGCGGCCGAATGAGGTCATATGCCGCCGGGTCAGGCATAATATTTCTGTGCCCAGGGCCAGCTCATCCAGCCCTTCAGGCAGCATATCTGAAAATTCAGCCGCCCGAACTAAGGCCGCTTGGCCTTTGGCATCTCGGATCATAACCACGCCGCCGCGCCGCAAGGTCATCGAAATCCGATCAAATTTCAGATCAAACTGTGCTGTTGACACTTTCATAATTACGGGGCCCTTAACGCCAGAAAAGCTTGCGTGACAAGCATACTCTTTACTGAGTTTTCTGTTATGATGCAAATTTCTGTTCACAAGCTGGTGCGACTAAATCTAAACTGGAAGCTGTATGTGGAGTTGATGATATGGATGCTGAAAATCTGCTGATCTCATCTCGGGTGCTTATCGTTGATGACGATGATTATCTGCGCACAGTTCTCATCAACCAGCTGACATATGAGGGGGTTGTCGAGCTTGATCAGGCGGCAAAGGCCAGCGAGGCCTTTGACAAGGTCGAAAGCTTCAAGCCCGATTTGATCCTGCTTGATATTCAGCTTCCGGACGGGAATGGGTTTGATATCTGCACGAAGCTGCGCGCCCGCGGGTTTGAAAAGCCGATTATTATGCTGACAGGCCAGCAAGATGAAACCGATATTATCAAAGGTCTGGATACCGGGGCAAATGACTATATCGCCAAGCCGATGCGCTTTGGTGAGCTGTTGGCGCGCATTCGGGTCCAGTTGCGCCAATATAAATCATCAGATGATGTCAGATTCACCACCCAAGATGTTGAATTTCAGCCGGCCAGTAAAACGCTGACCTCTCTGGACAGCCAGCGTGTTGTTGTGCTCACCGAAAAAGAAACCATGATTTTGAAAAAATTGTTCCGCATCTGGCCTGAAGCGATTTCCAAAGAGATGCTTTTGTCTGAGGTTTGGGGCTATCAGAACATGGTGGCCACACATACGCTGGAGACACATATATACCGACTGCGTCAGAAAATTGGCCGGCTGACTGATTTTCCGGTTGTTGAGACCACACAAGAGGGTTACCGGCTGGTCAAGCCAGAGACACAAAGCTGAACAAGGCGCGGCTCAGGAATTAATAAACATCCTCAACTGCTCTGTTTCCATCTCGAATTTCTCCAGCAGTCGTTTAACAACATCGCCAATCGACACAATGCCGATAAGCCTGTCTTCACTGACGATAGGGACGTGCCTGATTTTATGATCTGTCATCAGTTTCATCAGATCTGATGAACTTACCTCAGCCGATGTCACGATAAGGTCTGTTGTCATCAAATCTGAGGCCGTATTCCTATCCAGATCGATATCGTTATTTAAGGATTTCACCAGGTCCCGCTCAGATAAAATACCGGCCAGCGCGCCTGAGGCGTCCAGAACCGGAACCGCACCTATCCTGTTATTGGTCAGGATTTTGGCCACCTTGCGTAGGGTTAGGTTTTGCTGAACGGTAATACAGTCTCGCGCCAAAATTTTGGAAATGAAAGGCTTCATAACGCACTCCTTTCCCCAAAAATTGCTTGGTGTTATGTGGACCAGCCCATCGCTTATACTGTGCCAGAATGTCGCACCTGTCAAATCTTGAAGATAAAAGCTCACGGGCCTTGCCTCATGCCAAAGGCAAAGGGCTCTCCTCCAGGTCATGGCTGAGACTATCGCGCTGTTCTGAAAAAGATGGCTGGGGCGGTAGGATTCGAACCTACGATACACGATACCAAAAACCGATGCCTTACCACTTGGCTACGCCCCACCAGGACAATCCGTTTAAACCGCTTTTGGCTCTGCCAGATGATTTAACCGGGATGTCAGCTTGTGAAAGACACAAGCAGGTGAATAATCGCGAGACTATACCCAGTAAGTCTGCACTGATCAACGAAAAAATCGGCGCTGCAGACAGGTTATAACAGTCTGTTCTTATATACGCCCCAGAGACGAGTTATCAGCTGATAAGCTGAGTTGATACAGCCCAGTACCCGGCCGCTTCTAGGCGCTGTGTTAGCATAGCCGCCGCCTGTTGGTTCAAGGTCAGCGCAAAACAGCTTGCCCCGCTTCCTGACATTGCCGGACCGAAGACTTGCTCAGGCTCTGCCAGATATCGCATTTGGTCCAGCAATGTGCCGATCTCAGGACAGGCCTGAATCGCGGGGGCTGTTAAATCATTGCCGTGGGCCATGATCGCGCCCAGCCCGGCCGGTTCAGCTGAGGTTATCTGCGGCTCTGGCGACATTTTGGCTGTGCTGCTCAGTGCCCTAAATACAGCTTGAGTTGATACCGGTACACCGGGATTGGCCAGCACACAATAAACCTGGCCCGCCGCTTCAACCGCTACGGGTTCAACATCTGTGCCGGTGCCGCGCATAAGCTGGTAGCCCGGTCGAAGGCAGACTGGCACATCCGCCCCGATTTGTCTGGCCAGCGCAAACAATCTGGCCTGTTCTGGCTCATCCAATGCCATCATTTCAGCCAGACAGCGAAGATAGGCCGCCACATCGGTTGAGCCGCCGCCCAGCCCGCTGCTGACCGGAATTTGTTTATCGAGGTGGATATGATGCTCACCGGGCTGAAACCCGGCACCAAGTACCGCCTGTTTTGTCTTAACCAGAAGATTATCTGCCAGATTATTCTGCAGGGTAGCCGCAAACGGGCCGGTGATGGTCAGGCCGGCGGGCTTATCATCTGATACGCTTAAACTGTCGCCAAATTCGGTAAAGGCGGCCAGCGAGACCAGATCATGATAGCCATCTGGCCGTTGGCCAGTGATGGTCAGACACAAATTCAGCTTTGCCGGTGCAGGGCTAGTCCAGTCCATTTGTCATCTTCTTTTCGATTTGGTCTGCAAATTTTGCCTCTATACCCCTATCAAGGGCATGCCGCCATTTATACTGCGCTTCGAGGCGGCGTCCGACCTTCCAGTAGGCATCACCTAAATGATCAGAAATAAGCGGGTCGGTCGGGGCCAGTTGAATGGCTTTTTCCAGCCAGTCCACAGCCTCATCATATCTGCCTAACCGAAAATAAACCCAGCCAAGAGAATCTGCAAAATAGCCGGATGAAGGCCGCAATTCTACAGCCCGCTTGATAAAGGACAGGGCTTCATCAAGGCGTCGGTTTTCATCCGCCCACCAATAACCCACATAATTCAGCGTCGTGGCATCGTCAGGGTTCAGGGCCAGGGCTTTTAAAAAGGCCTGTTCTGCTTTTTGCGTCTGTTTAAGCCGCTCATAAGCTATGCCTAAATTGCGGTAGATGAAATCGGTCTCTTCGCCAAAGCGCAAAGCCTCTTCGAAATAAGAGATAGCCTTCTGATACTGCTCTGCCCGTCTGGCCAGACTGCCAGCATAGCGATACAGCACAGCCCGGTCGCGGTCCAAAAGGGGTTCAGGCGTGTTGGCCGCAAGCTGGTCCAGGGCTGTGTCCATTTGTGCAAATGCGGCCTCAGCCTGCTGCGTCTGTTGGGCGATTTGCATCCTCAGCATAACCGCCTGCATAAAATAGGGGCTGGTCTGATCGATTTTGGCCAGATGATTGCGGGCCCTGTCATAATCAGGGCCGTCCGCGAAGGTCTGGGCCAGAACCAGATGCCCCAGTTCAATATCTGGTGATATCGACAGCGCCAGATGAAGCCGCGGCAACACCAATGCCCGGTTGCCGGGCAGACGCGCAAACCAGCTAAATTCAAAAATAAAGCGGGCGATGACCTGCTTCAGGCTAGGCGGCTGCACTGATGCGCTCTGTGCTGTTCTGAGCAGATGTGCCAGCCGGCCGGTATTGATATCTTTTGCCTCATAGCCCGCGAGCAGGGCGGCGGCTTCATCTGCCTCTCCCAGCCGCCACAGACCGGAGACCACCGCCAGTGTGACATAGCTGGAGAGGTCATCTTGTTGTCCTGTTCGCCGGTACAAGGAAATGGCATCGGCAGTCTGGCCGATAAGCTCTGCCAGATAGGCTTTCTGGAGCAACAGGATGTCAGCTGGCACATCAACTTGTGAATTTTGAATAAACTCTTCCAGACGCTGTTGTTCCTGAAGCGCTGTTTCAGGCTCGTTCAGGCCGACATAGGCCAGACTGCGCAAACCGGCAGAAAAAATAAAGCCATTATCTGCTTGTGCTATTTTCTCGGACAGGGCAATTACCGCCTGCCAGTCTTCTGCCCGAACAGCGGCCCCTATGGCCGGTTCTGCGGCCAGGCCAAGCTGGCTGCCCATTTGTTCCAGCTTGACCGCGACGCTGGCTGCCCGGTCCAGATTGCCGCTTTGATAATGGCTTAGAAAGCTTTGCTCAAGCAGCATGATATTGCCGGTTTCTTCTGGCATTATGCGGTCGAAAAACAG
>CBFHLG010000021.1:20946-31534 GCA_965656625.1 Puniceispirillaceae bacterium (SeqCode) | reverse complement strand
CCCTGCAGAGGCAATGTCCTGATTATACAAGGCCTGGCGGGCGGCCAGAAACTGGCCAGATTGTGATGGTGCGGCATCGCTAACAACAAGGCCTTCCGCAGGGCTGGCCGGGCCCGCCCCGAGCCGCGGTTCAGCCTGATGGGTGCAGGCGGCCAGCAGGCTTGCGGCGATAACCATCCCCACAGAGACCTGGGCCACAGACACTATGTTGTATTTCTGCATCTCTTCCTGTTCTGACTGACCGTGTGCTGGGCGCGCCGGCCGGTGCGGGTCACCCCCCTTGTTACATATTGGGGTAGTTCGGGCCGCCACCCCCTTCTGGGGTAACCCATCTGATATTCTGGGTCGGGTCTTTGATATCACAGGTTTTGCAGTGAACACAATTTTGCGCGTTAATCTGCAAGCGCGGGTCGCTGCCATCTTCATTGCGCACAATCTCGTAAACCCCGGCCGGACAGTAGCGTTGCTCTGGGCTGTCATAAATCGCCAGATTGTGGTCAACCGGCACAGCAGCATCTTTCAGTGTGAGGTGAACAGGCTGGTTTTCCTCATGGTTCGTGCCAGACAGATAAACCGATGAATTGCGGTCGAAACTGATCTCATTGTCGGGTTTCGGATAGTCAATTTTTGGCGCCTCAGCCGCCGGTTTAAGACTGGTGTGGTCAGCATGATGATGGAAGGTCCAAGGGGCCTTGCCACGCAAAAGATAGGTGTCCAGAGCCGCGTAGCCCATCCCGGCCCACAGGCCTTTGGCAAAGGCCGGCCGAATATTGCGCACCTTGTATAATTCAGCCCACAGCCATGATGCTTCGATTTTTTCCGCATAGCTGACGGGTTCTGTTGTGCTGGTCTGCTCATCATGAAGAAGGTCAAACACCGCTTCTGCGGCCAACATGCCGGATTTCATTGCGGTATGTGTGCCCTTGATCTTCGGCACGTTCAGGAACCCTGCGGTACACCCCACAAGACAGCCGCCCGGGAAAGTCAGCTTGGGAATAGACTGGAATCCGCCTTCGTTCAGCGCGCGTGCGCCATAAGATACACGGCGCCCGCCCTCAAAGACAGCGCGGACCGCCGGATGTGTCTTGAAACGCTGAAATTCTTCAAAAGGCGACAAATGCGGGTTGCTGTAATCCAGCCCCACAACATAGCCCACCGCAACCTGGTTGCCGTTCAGGTGATACAGGAATGAGCCGCCATAGGTATCTGTTGCCAGCGGCCAGCCCACCGAATGCCAGACAGTGCCCGGCTTTGACTTCTCTGGCTCAATATCCCACAGCTCTTTAATGCCAATCGCAAAGGTCTGCGGGTCTTTGCCTTCCCGCAAATTGAAGGTCTCAAACAGGCCCTTGGTGAGGTGCCCACGACAGCCTTCGGCAAAAATAGTCTGTTTGGCCAACAGATCCATACCCGGCATGAACGCGTCTGTTGGCTCGCCATCTTTGCCGATACCCATATCGCCGATGGCCACACCTTTGACGCTGCCCTCATCATTGAACAGAACCTCGGCCGCGGCAAAACCGGGATAAACCTCAACTCCCATGGCTTCAGCCTGTTCCCCCAGCCAGCGGCAAAAATTGCCAAGCGAGATAATGTAATTACCGTGATTATTCATCTGTGGCGGGGTCGGCAGGCGCATGGACCCGGTTTCGGTCAAAAACATGAACTTATCAGCGGTGACCGCGGTATCCAGCGGCGCGCCCTTATCCTGCCAATCCGGGATCAGCTCATTCAGGGACCGGGGTTCCAGAACCGCGCCGGACAGAATATGAGCGCCAACCTCGCTGCCCTTCTCGATCAGACAGACAGATAAATCCTGGCCTTTTTCCTCTGCAAGCTGTTTCAGCTTAATTGCGGCTGACAAGCCTGACGGGCCGCCACCAACAATCAGCACATCAAATTCCATTGATTCCCGTTCCATCGTCCTACCTCTTTAACGCGCTCAGCCTTATTATTTAGTCATATGCCTTCAGTCATATGTGTTTTCCGGTCAGACTGTCTACCAGCTTCACTCCGGTTTCCTGACCTGCAGAATAACAGCACATATCAGCATACTTGTTCAATCCGGTATGTCACTATATCCTGTTCCAAATTCATCCGGTCTGGACAGAAAATACAATGACAGCGTCTTATGTGACAGATTTTGAGCTGGCTTCGGCTCTGCGGTGGCAGCTGGATATGGGGGTTGATACCGCCCTTGTTGATACGCCGTCTGTTGCCCCGCCCAGCCAGATAAAGGTGCCTGAGCCCGTCCTGAAGCCCGCTTTTGCAGATAAAGCCAGTGTGTCCGCCCGTCCTATGCCGCCTCACCAGCCAGATGCCCAGTCGCGCACGCCTGATTTATCTGCTGTGAACAGTCTGCCTGATTTAAAACAGGCTTTGGCCGCGTTTGACGGGTGCGCGCTGAAAAAAACCGCCAGCAATCTTGTTTTTGCTGATGGTAACCCAGAGGCGCCGGTAATGATTATCGGTGAAGCTCCTGGCGGTGATGAAGACCGGATGGGCCTGCCCTTTGTCGGGGCGGCCGGCCAGCTTCTGGATAAAATGCTGGCCTCTATCGGACTTGATCGCCAACATGTCTATATTACGAATATTCTGCCTTGGCGGCCGCCCGGGAACAGAACGCCATCCCCTGAAGAAGTGGCCATGCTGTGGCCGTTCTTGCGCCGGCATATACAATTGAAGGCGCCGCAGATTATCCTGGCTCTTGGCGGCAGTTCAGCTAAGCTTCTTTTAGACACAACAACCGGTATCCTGAAATTAAGAGGCCAGGTTCAGGAAATAGATTTCGGTGAAGAGGGTAAGCCGCTGATGATCCCGGTCCTGCCCAGCTTGCATCCGGCCTATCTGTTGCGCGCCCCGGCGATGAAACGCCAGGCGTTTGCTGACCTGTTGACCCTCAAAACCATGAGCAGAGGATAAATCATGCGAAACAGACTTGCTCTTGTGATAGCAACGCTGTTCAGCCTGTTTGTGCTGACCACACCTGCGTTTGCGGCTGAAACTCTGCCCACGCCGCTTTCTGACAGAGACGCAGACACCTATCGTCAGATTTTTGCGTTGCAGGAAGATGGCGATATCAAAGCCGCCGCAAAACTTATTAAGACATTGGACAGCAATTTGTTGATGGGCCACGTGCTGTCGCAGAAATATCTGCACCCGACGGCCTGGCGGTCAAGTTTCAAAGAGCTCAGAGACTGGCTGGCCCTTTATAATGATCACCCCGCGGCCAGCCGCATCAAATGGTTGTCCAATAAACGGAAACCCAAAAATGCCAAAGCTGCCAAAGCCCCGAAGCCGGGTTATCTGAACGGGGTCGGCATTTCAAGGCCGCAAAGCTACCGCGCCACCATACCTGAATCCTGGAAGGGCCGGTCTGCCCCGCGGCGCACCGCCAGAATCGCCCGGGAAATCAGGCGGGCCATCCGCCGGGGTCACCCCTCAGGCGCGCTGGAGATGATCAACAATAAGGCCAATCTGCGTTATCTGACCGCAACTGAAGAAGCCCATCTGCGCGGGGAAATCGCGCATGCTTATTTTATTTTTGGTGTTGATGATAAAGCTGTTCGTACCGCAAGGCAGGCCATAGCCAAGGATGCAAGTGAAGCGTTCATGGGCTATTGGGCCGGTGGTCTGGCTGCCTGGCGAGCTGAACGGTTTGACCTGGCCGGCAGTTTTTTCAAAGAGTTGGCAGAGATGACCACAGCCCCTGATGTATTGCGGGCCGGGGCCGGATTTTGGGCGCATCGTGCCGCCATGCTGGTTGGCAATCCGGCTGAAGCAACACGCTATCTCAGCATCACCGCGCAATATCCGGAAACCTTCTATGGGGTGATGGCGATCAAGGCGTCAGGCCAACGTTATGAGATTGACTTCACCTTGCCGCCGGTTCGCGCAGATTTCATGTCCTGGCTGACGGCCCAAAAAGGCGGGCAGCGTGCATTGGGTCTGTTGCAGGCTGGGAACTGGACACGTGCAGCGCGCGAGCTGCGTTATCTGGTTGAAGAAATGCCGCCTGCCTATAAGCGCGATCTGATCTCTTTTGCCACCCGACATCATATGCCCGGGCTTGCTTTCAGGCTCGCTGATTTGCACCAGAAGGATACCGGAGAGCGGATTTATGCCGCGCTCTATCCACTGCTCTCAGACAGCACAGACTTTGTTGTTGATGAAGCTCTGGTTCTGGCCATTATCCGCAAGGAATCCGGTTTCTACCCGCTGGCCCGCAGCCGGGCTCGTGCTGCCGGCTTGATGCAGCTAATGCCGGCCACAGCGGCCTTTATTGCGCAGGATAGACGCTACCGGCGCAGCCACAGACACAAACTGCATAACCCGGTTCTGAATTTGGCCTTGGGACAGAAATATATCGGCCATTTAATGGGCGAACCTCATATCAACGGCGATCTTGTGCGCATGTTGGCGGCCTATAATGGCGGTCCGGGCAATCTGAATAAATGGCTGCGCAAGCTTGACCACAAAGATGACCCGTTTTTGTTGATCGAATCTATTCCGGCGCGTGAAACCAGAAACTATGTAAAAGGCGTGATCAGCTATCTGTTTATTTACCGGAACCAGCTGGGTCAGCCGATGCCGTCCTTGTTGAATCTGGTTTCTGGCCAGGAACAGGACCGGCGGCTGGCCTCCTCGCGCTGACCAGACAGCCCTTTTATTAAGGAAAGCCCATGTCAAAAATCGATGAAACCAGACCTTTTATCGCGGTTAGAATTGCTGTTCTGACGGTCTCAGACACCCGCAGCCTTGATGATGATAAATCAGGAGATCTTCTGGTCAGCCGCCTAACTGAAGCCGGTCATACTCTGGCGGCCCGGGCTATCTGTACAGATGATGTGGATAACATCACCGCCCAGCTGAACAGGTGTATTGATGATGCGGAAATTGACTGCGTGATCTCAACCGGCGGAACCGGCGTGACCGGCCGTGATGTAACTCCAGAAGCCTTCAGGGCCGTGTTTGAAAAAGAAATTGAAGGCTTTGGTGAGATGTTCAGATTTCTGTCATTCCAGAAAATCGGAACCTCCACACTGCAGAGCCGGGCTGTTGCCGGTGTGGCGGGCGGGACCTATCTGTTCGCTTTGCCTGGTTCGCCGTCTGCCTGCCGTGATGCTTGGGATGACCTGCTTGCCCATCAGCTGGATTATCGCCACAGACCATGTAATTTTGTTGAGATTATGCCGCGCCTGCGCGAAACCGGTGTGGCGGGTCGTTCATCGGGTAAATAAGATGGGCGTTGAGTTTGGACAGGCCGTCCTATGAGCCGTCAATCCGCATTCAGCTTTGCCACCGCCCCTGGCCGACCGGATTATACGCTGGAACAGGCAGCTGCTAAGGGCGGGGCGGTAATCGGTGTTGATGAGGCGGGCCGCGGGCCATGGGCCGGGCCGGTCACTGCCGCCGCCTTCTGGATTAACCCGGCGACTAAGGACGGGCTGCCAGCCAGTCTGACCGATTCCAAAAAACTCTCCGCCCGCAAGCGCGAGGAGATAAGACAAGCCCTCTGTTCACCAGAGGGCGGCCATCTCTGGGCGGTCCAGCATTCTTCGGTTGACCAGATTGACAGCAGCGGCATTCTTCCCGCAACCTTTGCCGCAATGGCCGCAGCGGTGGTTGAACTGGCAGATCATCTGCACAACACCCACAATCTAGCGATCTCTCTGGTTCTGGTGGATGGTAATCTTGTGCCGCCGCTCACCGCCCCTTGCCAGGCTGTGGTTCGCGGTGACAGCCGGTCATTATCAATCGCAGCGGCGTCTATTCTGGCCAAACAGGCCCGTGATGAGGTGATGACAGCGCTTGCCGACCAGTATCCCGATTATGGCTGGCAGACAAATGCCGGATATGGCACCAAAATCCATCAAGAAGCGCTGCAACGGTGCGGGGTAACCCCGCATCACCGTAAAAGCTTTGCGCCGGTTAAAGCGCTGCTCTGAACATACCCCGATGCCCGCGCTATCGGCCAGCGACACACCCCGACACAGACTGGCCAGGCGGCCGGTCCTCATTTCTGCGCCTTACCAGATTTCGTTCTTCTGCCAACGGGCGCCCACAATATATAGACATCACTTTAGCTATATCTTATAAAATGTTGACTTTGTTGGATTCTGCTGTCACCTGTTGAAGAGTCAGAAGGACAGACAACCGGAACGGACAGATGAAAAAAGATGTGATCATATGCGGAAATTGCGTGGATCGGCTTGCCGATTTGCCTGACAAGAGCGTTGATCTGGTGTTCGCTGATCCGCCTTATAATTTGCAATTATCTGGTCATCTTACACGGCCGGATCAGTCGCTTGTTGATGCGGTTGATGATGACTGGGACAAGTTTGACAGTTTTGCGGCCTATGACCAGCTCAGTGAAGCTTGGCTGAAAGAATGCCGCCGCGTGTTAAAGGATGACGGCGCGCTCTGGGTTATCGGCAGCTATCACAACATTTTCCGGCTGGGGCGCCTGTTACAGGATCTGGGGTACTGGATTTTGAATGATGTGGTCTGGCGCAAATCAAACCCGATGCCGAATTTTAGGGGTCGCCGCTTCACCAATGCACATGAAACCCTTATCTGGGCCGCGAAGAGCGAAACCTCAAAATATACCTTTAATTATGATGCAATGAAGGCGTTGAATGAAGGTGTGCAGATGCGGTCTGACTGGTATATGCCGATTTGCACCGGCGCAGAACGCCTCAAAGACGGGGCTGGTCAAAAGGCCCATCCCACCCAAAAACCGGAAAACCTGTTGGCGCGCGTGATCCTGTCCTCTACCAAGCGTGGTGATACCGTTTTGGACCCGTTCTTTGGCACGGGGACAACCGGGGCGGTGGCGCGGCGTCTGGGCCGTCATTATATCGGTATTGAGCAAAACGAGGACTATGCCAAGCTGGCGGCTGAGCGGATCGCCTCTGTCGAGCCTATCGTGGATGATATGATCCTCAGCACGTCTGAAAAACGCGCCCAACCAAGGGTGCCGTTTGGTGCGCTGGTTGAGGGCGGCTGGCTGGCCGCTGGCGATACGCTGTTTAACAAGACCAAATCAGTTCGGGCCCGTGTTTGTGCGGATGGCTCACTGGTGACCGATACAGCCCAGAAAGGCTCTATCCATGGTCTGGGTGCAGCGCTACAGAATCAGCCTTCTTGTAATGGCTGGCAATATTGGCATGTCACGCGTGATGGCAAGGATGTATCTATCGACGATTTGCGCACCGAATACCGCAAATCCATGCAGCAAGACTAATCAGCTTGCCGTTGTACCTCGCGGCGGCAGCAATACATAGCCCAAAACCAACAGCACGATGACGATCAGCATACCGCTGCGCTCATGTCCTGTGGCCAGTATCAGCCAGCCATAACAAAGCGGGCCGATAAAGCTGGTCACTTTGCCTGAAAAGGCAAACAGGCCAAACAGGCTAGCACTATGCTGGGGCGGCACACGTCTGGCCATCCAAACTCGTGCAGCAGACTGGCATGGCCCGATAAATATGCCCAGCGCCAGACCCGCGGCCCAGAATATGGGCTTGTCCGGTGCCATCACGGCAACTATGCCGAGGCCCGTCAGACATAATAACGATAACCGCAGAACCATGGACGGGCCCAGCCTGTCGGTCAGGCGGCCAGACAGAACCGCGCCCAGACCGGCGGTGATATTCAGCGCGATCGCAAAGACTAAAATCTCTGTCTGGGTGAAGGCAAATACTTTTGCCGCATAAATACCGCCAAAGGCAAACAAGGTCACAAGCCCATCTGTAAAGGCCATCCGGGCGAGCAGAAACCGCCTCATTCCAGGAATTGCGGCGGCCTGTTTCAGGCTGCTCAGCAGTTGGGTCCACAGGCTGCCGTCAAGCGGGCGGGCGGGCGGTGTGGGCGCATAGATAAATAACGGCAGGGAAAACAACACCATCCAGGCCCCGGCAAACAGCATGGTTAGCTGAACCGGCCCGCCTGCGCCGGCAATCATCGGCGTATCGGGCAGAATGAACAGAACCAGCACAATAACCAGTGCGGCGATTGCCCCGAAATAGCCGGTTCCCCAGCCAAGCCCCGACAAACGGCCATAGTCGCGCTTTTCCGCCACGAAGGGCAGCAGGCTGTTATAGAATAAAAACGCCGCCTCACTCAGGAAAACAGCCACACCAGATAACACTAAAGCGGGCAGAATAAAGGCCGGTGCAGGTTTTATAAACCACAGCGCGGCGATGGCGAGGGCTGCGGCAATTGTGGTCACCACCAGACCTTGTTTCAATATCCCTTTTGTATCGGCAAACCGGCCCATTACCGGGGCGGCAACGGCCAGAAGAAAAGCCGACAGCGCGGTCATCTGTGCCCAATAAACACTGCCACCTTCCGGCGCGATAACGGTGGTGAAATAAACCGAAAAAACGAATGTGGCGTGCAGGGTTGGTACTGGCGAAGAGGCCCAGTCATATAAAATCCAGCTTAGCCGGGCCGCTCGTGATGATGCGCGGCCCCGCTCAGCCATCAGAACTCATAAGTTTGCAAGGCGACCACATCACAAGGCAGCTTTTCGCGCCCCTTCAGGCCGGTCAACTCTATCACACAGACCGCCCCGGCCAGAATCCCGCCCGCCCGGCTGATCAGGTTTGCCGATGCGGACAGGGTGCCACCGGTGGCCAGCAGGTCATCACATAACACCACCCGCTTGCCTGCCAGCGCGCGTGAGGCCTGAACCGACAGGCGGGCTGTACCATATTCCAGCGCGTAGGATTCTTCTAACACCTTGCCTGGCAGCTTGCCTGATTTGCGCACCATCACCGTACCGCAGTTCAACTCAAGCGACAAAGGCAGGGCAAACAAAAACCCTCTGGCATCAATGCCGGCAATAATCTCCGGCTGGAAGGCGGCGGTCTTCTGCGCCATGGCGGCCATTAATCTTCGCAAGACCGCGGCATCTTCCAACGCCGGGCTGATGTCATAGAACGTTATCCCCTCTTTGGGAAAGCCGGGGGTTTTGGAAATATGCGGATCAAGCGAGAAGGAAGATGTCATTAGCCCCTCATAGCGGCTTTCTTTTCCAGCCGCTTTTGATGCAATACAGGTTCGGTATATCCAGACGGCTGGACACGGCCCTCAAACACCAGATCGCAAGCAGCTTTGAACGCGACAGATGCCTCAAAGTCAGCAGCCATTGGTTCATACTCAGCATCATTTTCGTTTTGCGCGTCAACTTTTGCGGCCATTTTTTTCATCACGTCCATGACCTGCCCTTCAGAACAGATACCGTGATGCAGCCAGTTGGCGATATGCTGGGAAGATATCCGCAAGGTGGCTCTGTCTTCCATCAGGCCCACATCATTGATATCGGGCACTTTGGAACAACCCACGCCCTGGTCCACCCAGCGCACGACATAGCCCAGAATCCCTTGCGCGTTATTCTCCAGCTCAGCGGTAATATCCGCTTCCGACCAGTTCGGCCGCTGCGCAACCGGAATGGTCAGGATATCGGTAAGTTCTGCCCGGCTCGCTCCGGCCAGTTCAGCCTGACGGGAAAACACATCAACCTGATGATAATGCAGCGCGTGCAGAGTCGCGGCCGTTGGTGATGGTACCCAGGCACAATTCGCCCCAGACTGCGGATGGCCGATTTTCTGGGTCATCATATCCGCCATCATATCTGGCATCGCCCACATTCCCTTGCCGATTTGAGCAACACCGGAAAACCCACATCTCAGACCGATATCCACATTCCACTTCTCATAGGCGGCAATCCAGGTGGCCTGTTTCATATCGGCTTTACGGATCATCGGGCCGGCTTCCATCGAGGTGTGAATCTCATCACCGGTCCGGTCAAGGAAACCGGTATTGATGAACACAACGCGATTGGCGGCGGCGCGGATACATTCTTTCAAATTCACTGTGGTGCGCCGCTCTTCATCCATGATGCCGATCTTAATGGTGTTCGGGGCCAAGCCCAAAAGCTCTTCAACGGCAGTAAAAATATCACAGGCAAACGCAACTTCATCAGGGCCATGCATCTTTGGCTTAACGATATAAACTGATCCGGTACGGGAATTACCCTGCCGCTGCCTATCTGGCATTGCCCCCAGAACCGTCATGAAGGCATCCATAATCCCTTCTGGAATTTCAGACCCGTCTTTCAGCAATATCGCCGGGTTGGTCATCAGATGGCCGACATTCCGCACCAGCATCAATGAACGCCCATGCAGGCAAAGCGTAGACCCATCAGGGGCAGTATAGGTGCGATCTGCATTCAAAGACCGGGTGAAGCTCTTACCGCCCTTGCTCATCTCCACAGACAGCGTGCCAGACATCAGCCCCAGCCAGTTGCCATAGGCCAACACCTTATCCTCACCATCGACAGCCGCAACCGAATCCTCACAATCCATAATTGTTGAGATAGCTGATTCCAGAACAATGTCATTAATTCCGGCATTGTCGGTGCTGCCTATCTGGCCGTCCGCATTAATAATGATGTCAATATGCAGGCCGTTCTTCTTCAGTAACACAGACGCCGGGTTGTCTTCAGACCCTGTATAGCCGGCGAACTGATCAGGCGTGTCCAATTGGGTCTGTCCTGATGGCAGGTCTACCACCAGCGCGC
>CBFHLG010000021.1:19480-20848 GCA_965656625.1 Puniceispirillaceae bacterium (SeqCode) | reverse complement strand
TCAGACCCTGTATAGCCGGCGAACTGATCAGGCGTGTCCAATTGGGTCTGTCCTGATGGCAGGTCTACCACCAGCGCGCTGCCCTGAACCGAAAGGCCGGTTATCTCTGCCCATGATCCGTTCACAAGCGGTGCCCGCTCATCTAAAAGGGCTCTGGCTTTGGCGATTACCTCTGCCCCGCGGGACGGGTTGTAGGCCTTGCCTTTTTCCAGGCCGTTCTCTTCAGCGATAACATCTGTGCCATAGAGCGCGTCATACAGGCTGCCCCATCTGGCATTGGCAGCGTTCAGGGCATAGCGGGCATTCATCACTGGCACAACCAGTTGCGGGCCGGCAATGGTTGCGATTTCGGCATCTACATTTTCTGTGCCAATGACAAAATCATCACCCTCATCAACCACATAACCAATTTCGCGCAGGAAGGCGGTATAGGCTGTCTCATCAAAGGCGGTGTCGCGGTGTTCGGTAAACCAGGCGTCAATTTTGCTCTGCACCTGATCCCGCACCTCAAGCAGCTCAGCATTGCGCGGGGCCAGCTGGTGCACCGCCTCATCAAAGCCCGCCCAGAAGCTGTCAGCCTCAACCCCGGCTGACGGCAGCAATGTATCATTAATAAAGGTGAGAAGAGCAGCGTCAACAGACAGGTTTCCGTGTACGATATAGCCCATTATGATTTATCTCCGAAAAAAAGGGATATCCCTTGGTTAGCTGGCAAATATGAGATAACAGACCACGCCAGCCTAACTGAAAAAGCCGACAGGATACTGAATTATCCCTCGTTGGATACGCCATTTCACGCTTCAGTATAATCAGTCTTTTCAGATCATGAAACGATGTTTTAAATTTGCAGATTGGCTACCGGCCGGTAGGGGATAATTATGGACCGTCCCAAGAGACACCGGCCTCACTTAAATGTGAGCGCAGGAAGGTAACCATCTCCTCCAGTGCGCCCTCGTCTGCGCCTTCTGCGCGGGCAACAAGGGCAGGTTCTGTGTTTGATGCCCGGATAAGGCACCAGCCAGATGGGGTGGTCAGGCGCACCCCGTCAATAAGGTTGATTTGCTCAGCCGGCATAACCGCACTGATCTGCTGGGACAGTTTTTCAACAACGCCGAACTTTTCCTCATCAGCACAGCGGATATGGCATTCAGGGGTGGTGAAGCTTGGCGGCAGCTGGTCAAGAAAATCACTTAAGCTTTCTTTAGTGTTCTGGGCCATGTAGGACAGCCGCGACAGGAACCGGCAGGCCACATAAAGCGCATCATCAAAGCCGTAAAAATCATCAGCGATGAAAATATGGCCTGACATTTCGCCAGCCAACGGCGCGCCCAGCTCTTTCAGGCGCTGTTTCATATGGCTGTGCCCTGT
>CBFHLG010000021.1:15735-19387 GCA_965656625.1 Puniceispirillaceae bacterium (SeqCode) | reverse complement strand
CGAAGGGTCAACCGGGTTGGGGTGATGGTTTGGAAACCGGCCGTCAATATCTGTAAACAGAGTTTTGTGGGTGCCTGAAATTGGCGCAACCAGCGCATCGACAGCTGGCCCCGCTGCACCGTTTCCGGCATCCCAAACCACCGTGAACGCGCCGAAATCGATATTCTGCCGTAACCTGTCAATATAGCTGTCAAAAACAGACAGCTCTTCAACTGAACCGCCCGCCCCAAGAGATATGCCTGCCGCACAAGCCGCGCCCAGGGTTTGAATATCATCACCGAAATAGCTCTGATGGCCCCGTACCATCTTAAAGCCGTTATAATCAGGCGGGTTATGGCTACCGGTTACCTGAATGGCCCCATCACAGCTCAAATGCCGATCCGCGAAATACAGCATCGGCGTTGGCCCGACACCGATATCATAAACATGACAACCAGCCTGACGCAGACCATCTATCAGCGCGGCGGCCAGTTGTGGTGAGGACAGCCGGCCATCCCGCCCGACCGCAACGCGGCCCCTGGATGAGGTTTTGAGCTGCTGGCCAAATCCAACGCCAATGGCAAAGGCATCGTCCGGGGAGAGGGTTACACCGACCTGGCCGCGGATATCATAGCTTCTTAAAATTGTTGGATGGAACTTATGTTTCATTACAGAACCTGCTCTGTTAGCCAGCGTTTCAGCTCATCGCCCAGCTCATCACGCTCCAGCGCAAAAGCCATATTAGCTTTGATGAATCCCAGCTTGGAGCCGCAATCAAACCTCTGGCCAGAGAATTTCAGGCCAGTAAACGGGGCGTGGCCGATGCGCGAGGCGAGCGCGTCTGTCAGTTGAATTTCACCGCCGGCCCCTTTGTTGCCTTCAGACAGGGTGTTAAATACGCCCGGCTCAATAATATATCGCCCGACCACCGCCAGTGTTGACGGGGCCGCCTCAGGGGCGGGCTTTTCAACCAGACCCTTCACTTCAATATGATTACCGTTATCCACGCCCGGGGTGATAATGCCGTAAGAGCCGGTTTCCTTGCGACCGACCGACATCACCGCGACCATGTTTCCGCCCTGATAGGCGGCCACCATTTCGGCCAGCGCCGGCTTGCCTAGGATCAAATCATCTGCCAGAAGAACCGCCACAGGCTCATCCCCGATCTGGTTTCGGGCACACCATACCGCATGGCCCAGACCGGCGGGTTCCTGCTGACGCACATAAGAAACAGAGCCTGGTTCGCGCATCATCTGCTGGACTGTTTTCAGGGCATCTGTTTTGCCCTTGGCTTGCAGCACATGTTCCAGTTCAGTGGAGTGATCGAAATGATCCTCAATTGCTGATTTGTTGCGTCCAGTAACGAAAATGAACTCTTCAACACCCGCGGCGGCGGCTTCTTCAACGGCATATTGAATAAGCGGCTTATCCACCACAGGCAGCATTTCCTTTGGCATGGCTTTTGTTGCTGGCAGAAACCGTGTTCCCAACCCGCCTACAGGAAAAATAGCCTTTTTGATTGTCATGCTTTTACGCTTCTTTCATCACTCTGTCACAAACCTTGCGCTAAAAACCATAAGGGTACATAAAGATCGGGTCAAGGAAGCCAATGCCCGTTAAAAGGGTCCGAGGGGATTAAATGTCAGACAGTCTCATTTCTGAAATTCTGAACCGGTCAGCTGAGGTTAAACAGCAGATGATAGCGGTCTGTGCTGAACCGGCTGAAGACGCAGCCCAGATGATAGCGGCCTCTATGCGCAATGGCGGCAAGCTGATGTTCTGCGGTAATGGCGGTTCGGCCGGTGATTCCCAGCATCTGGCGGCTGAATTTGTAGCCACACTTGACCACACCAAACCGCGCCCGGGCCTGCCCGCCTTGGCGTTGACTACAGACACCTCCTTTCTGACTGCCTATTCAAATGATTTCGGCTTTGAAGGCATTTTTGCCCGCCAGGTTCAGGCATTGGGCCAGCCAGGTGATGTTCTGATCGGCATTTCAACAAGTGGCAATTCAAAAAATGTTGTTGCCGCTGCCAAAGCCGCTAAAGACAAGCAGATCAGCTTCATCGCGATGACCGGAGAGGGCGGCGGCCAGATGGCTGAGCTGGCTGACCTGCTTATTGCTGTGCCCAGCACAATCACCATGCATATTCAGGAATGTCATATCGCGCTGGGGCATGCGATTACCGCCCGCATTGAACAGGTGGTGGCTGAGCAGGCCTGAGGCTAAGCTGGCAAAAAAGACGTTAAGACTAAAGAGGCAGTAATGAACATCGTTGTCATCGGTACCGGTTATGTCGGTCTTGTTTCCGGGGCGTGTTTTTCCGAATTTGGATTTACCGTTACGTGTGTGGATAAGGATGGTGCGAAAATCGCCGCGCTTGAAGAAGGCGTCATCCCGATTTATGAGCCAGGTCTGGAGGATTTGGTGAAACGGAATTACAGCGCTGGCCGGTTAAGCTTCACCACTGATCTGGGGCCGGCGGTTCAGGCCGCGGACGCTGTGTTTATTGCTGTTGGTACGCCAACGCGTCGCGGCGATGGTCATGCTGACCTCAGCTTTGTGTTTGCCGCAGCAGAAGAGGTGGCTGGCCATTTGAATGGCTATACCGTGGTGGTCACCAAATCAACCGTTCCTGTGGGCACCGGCAAACAGGTTGAACAGGTTATCCGCACCGCTAACCCGTCTGCTGATTTTGATATTGCTTCAAATCCTGAATTCCTGCGCGAAGGCTCTGCGATTGGTGATTTCATGCGGCCTGACCGGGTTGTGGTGGGCGTTCGCACGGACCGGGCTAAGGATGTGATGCGCCAGCTTTACCGTCCGCTTTACTTGATCGAAAAGCCGGTTCTGTTCACTGAACTGGAAACCGCTGAGCTGATAAAATATGCGGCTAACGCCTTCCTTGCTGTGAAAATTTCTTATATCAACCAGATGGCTGATTTGTGCGAGAAAGTCGGTGCGAATGTGCATGATGTGGCCAAGGGCATGGGGCTGGATAACCGGATCGGTGCTAAATTTCTGCATCCAGGGCCGGGCTATGGCGGCTCTTGTTTTCCCAAAGACACGCTGGCGCTGGTGAAGACGGCGGAAAGCTATGACAGTCCGGTTTCCATTGTCTCAGAAGTGGTGGCCTATAATCAGGCCCGCAAATTTGCCATGGCCGACCGCGTCAAAGATGCGTTTTCAGGTGAGGTTAAGGGCCGCCGGATCGCGATTCTGGGTTTGGCCTTCAAGCCGGAAACAGATGACATGCGCGAAAGCCCGGCGATTGAGATTGTCAGCAAGCTTATCGAAGCTGGGGCAGAGATAATCGCTTACGATCCCGCCGCGATGGAAGAAGCACAACATCTTCTGCCTGATGCGGTCAGTTTTTCTGATTCTGCCCAGGCTTGTCTTGACGGGGCAGATGGCGCAGTGGTGGTTACAGAATGGAATGAGTTCCGCGCGCTGACCCCGAACTTGTTCACATCGCTGATGGCAGGCAAGGTGTTGGTTGATTTGCGCAATATCTATGAGCCTCTTCAGATGAAAGCGGTGGGGCTGAGCTATGTTTCGGTTGGCCGCCCTGATTAAGCCTTTCAACACACCTTATTCTGCTGGCTGAAGGTTTCTTGCACATCAACGTTTTGGTGTTTGATCATCCGTGGTGGACAGATTACCGTTAAAATG
>CBFHLG010000021.1:8573-15637 GCA_965656625.1 Puniceispirillaceae bacterium (SeqCode) | reverse complement strand
ATTCTGCTGGCTGAAGGTTTCTTGCACATCAACGTTTTGGTGTTTGATCATCCGTGGTGGACAGATTACCGTTAAAATGGAATGGCAAGACGCTCCGGCAGGGCAAGGTGAGATGAGGCGGACAGGGTTTTTCTGGCATGAGAGATGTTTCTGGCATGGGGCAGGCAATTTCGCCTTCCTTACGCCGGTAGGCGGCTTGGTTGAACCGTCCGGGACCTCACGTTTACCGGAAGCCCCTGAAACAAAACGGCGACTGAAGACCCTTATCGATGTGTCTGGTCTTGCGGGTGATCTTATGTGCACAAACGCCATTATACCGGCAACCGAAGATGAGCTTCTGGCGGTTCACACCAAAGCCTATATTGATGAGTTCAGACATTTATCAGAGGCAGATGGCGGCGAGCTGGGTTTGCGGACGCCGTTCGGTCCTGGTGGGTATGATATTGCGCGGCTGTCTGCGGGCATGGTCAGGCAGGCTTTGTTTGCGGTCCTGGATGGTCAGCTTGATAATGCCTATGCGCTGTCTCGCCCGCCCGGTCATCACTGTCTGCCTGATTTTCCAAACGGGTTTTGTCTGTTAAACAATATCGCGGTGGCGGTGCAGGCGGCCCGGCATGCAGGTAAGGCTGAACGTGTGGCGATTGTCGACTGGGATGTTCATCACGGCAACGGCACAGAACATATCTTTTATGACGACAGCGACGTTTTGACCATATCTGTGCATCAGGAACGTAACTACCCTCTGGATACCGGTGATGCTGTTGATACCGGCGGCGCGGGGGCGGCGCTGTCAAATCTGAATATACCGTTGCTGCCGGGCGGAGGGCACGACACCTATCTTTATGCAATGCGGCGTCTTGTGCTGCCGAAACTTCAGGCGTTCAAACCCGATGTTGTGATTGTGGCCTGCGGTTTTGATGCGTCTGGGGTTGATCCATTATCGCGGATGTTATGCGGGTCTGACACCTTCCAGGAACTGACCAGAGCGTTGATGCAAATAACCGGCAATCGTCTGGTGATGGCACATGAGGGCGGCTATTCAGAAGTTCACGTTCCGTTTTGTGGGCATGCTGTTCTTGAAGAGCTTTCCGGCTCTGCTGTAACCGCCGCAGATCCGCTGAAAGCCCGCATTACCGGCCAGCAACCAGATCGCAGCCTTGATGAGCTGCAGGAAAAGCGGATGGAGGCTATCGCTGCGCTTCATAAGCTGTAAGCCGCCATACCCACAAATCAGATGAGCAAACCAAGATGAATTATAACCAATTATTTTCTTCTTTTCAGGACCAGCCTGTTGCTGTTGCGCTGGTCGGGGCTGGCCAGTTCGGTGCGACCTTTATCCGTCAGGGCACGCGTATTCCCGGCCTGCAAATAAAGCTGGTTTGCGATCTTGACCGTGACCGGGCCCGTGCAGCGGTCTTGGCGGCGGGTTATAAGGCGGCACAAATCTCTGAAGCTGATACCACAGAACAGGCGGCCCGTGCTCTTGAAGCGGGTCAAATGGTAATTACCTCAGATTTTGGCCTGCTAGGCGGGCTTCAACTGGACTGCGTGGTAGAGGCGACCGGGAACCCGGCGGCGGCGGCTGAAGTGGCGCATACAGCCCTTTCGTCTGGCTTTCATCTGGCCATGGTCACAAAGGAAGCTGATATTGTTATCGGTCCGTATTTACATCAAATGGCTCGGCGATCTGGTGTGCATGTAACCCCGGTACACGGCGATCAGCCCAGCTTGCTGATCGCGCTTATATCCTGGGCTGAAACTCTCGGCATGACGGTTCTGGGGGCTGGTAAATCGAGCGAATATGATTTTGTTTTTGACCTTGAAAACAATCAGGTCAGCTGGCGCGGCAAAACCGAAACTGTGACCAATCTGAAAGAGCTTTGGGCGTTAGGCGGGGCTGTTGATGAGGGTCTGGCCAGACGTGAGGCAGGGCTGTCTGCCTTTCCGAAACGCACGGTTCCTGATTTATGCGAGATGGGCATTGTCTGCAATCATACCGGCCTGCTGCCTGACCGGGCTGTGTTTCATGCCCCGCATGCCAGGGTGACCGAATTATGTGATATTTTTGCCCTGCATGAGGATAGGGGTATTCTGGGCCAGACCCCGTTTATTGACGTGTTTAACTGTATGCGCCGCACAGATGAACAAAGCTTTGGCGGCGGTGTGTTCGTGATTGTGGATACTGAAGGCGATGACAGCTGGGAGGTTCTGCGGGAAAAGGGGATCAGCGTCAGCCAGGACGGCAAGCGGGCGCTGTTATATAACCCGTCGCACCTGTTGGGTCTTGAAGCGGCAATATCAGTGATGTCTACGGTTTGGCTTGATAAACCGACTGGCAGCCAGGACATTCGGCATCATGTTGACCTTCACGCTAGGGCCAGCAGGGACTGGTCAGCTGGTGAATATCTGGCCATTACCGACCATCACCATCATGAAATAGACGGGCTGTGGGCTGAACTTAATCCGGCCGCCCTGTCTGGCTCTAATGGCCCGCTGCCTTATTATATGGCCGCCGGTAACCAGCTGGCTGTTGATGTAAAACAGGGCATGTTGATCACAACAGACATGGTGGTGCCGCCTGACCAGTCTGTGTTGTGGCAGCTCAGGGCGCAGATGGAGACAGATGCCCACTCCGGCTCACCTGATTTTCAAAAAGGAAACTGAATATGACATCTTCACGCCGTTATGGCCCGCACAGTCTTCTCCCCTCCCGCTTATGTTTCGGGACCATGCAATTCGGTGCCGGGGCCAGCGAGACAGACAGTGCAGAAATGTATCAGGACTGTCGCGCGGCGGGGGTGAATTTTTTCGACACTGCCTATGTCTATACAGACGGTAAATCAGAACAGATTCTGGGCCGTCTTATCGCGAAAGAAAGAGACCAGATTATTCTGGTGACTAAGGCAGGGGCGGTCGGCGGCTCATCAGCACAGACCATCCGCACCCAGCTTGAAACCAGCTTGGCACGGCTCAATCAGGACTATACTGATATTTTCTTCCTACACCGGTTTGATGATGACACTCCTTTGGAAGATACCTTTGGTGAGCTGCACCGGCTGAAGCAGGAGGGTAAGTTTTTTCATCTGGGCGTATCTAATTTTTCAGCCTGGCAGGTGATGAAGGCTCAGGGGCTGGCTCGCCAGCATGGGTTTCCGCTCATAGAGCTTTTGCAGCCGATGTATAATCTGGTCAAACGTCAGGCAGAGGTGGAATTACTGCCGATGGCCTTGGCTGAGGATATTGGCGTCATCAGCTACAGCCCGCTTGGGGGCGGCCTTCTCACCGGAAAATACAGTGCGGGCGACACACCATCTGACGGCCGGCTCAGTTGGGATGATAAATATGCAGCACGCTATGGTCAGGCCTGGATGCATGAGGCGGCTGGCAAGCTGAAGGCGATTGCGTCTGAAGCCGGTCTTAACCCGCTCAGCCTGGCGGTGGCCTGGGTTGCCCGGCACAAGGCCATCACCGCGCCGATTATCAGCGCACGCAACCGGGACCAATTGGCCCCGTCTCTGCTGGCTGCAGATCTGCAAATGGATGACGCGGTCTATCAGGCCCTCTGCCAACTGGCCCCGACCCCGCCACCAGCAACCGACAGGCTGGAAGAACAGCAGGGCTGAGCCAGCTGAGCTTAACATAAAACGGGGCTAGTCCTGATTGTTCAGGAATTCCATCACCATCGCCGCGGTCCATGAAAAGCTGTTGCCGCCGCAGGCGGTCCCGTCAACAGGGCTGTAATATTCAGCAAATCCGCTCTGCTCTATCAGCTGCAGACTGTCTGCCACCACCCGCTTGACGATAGCGGTTTGTCCTGCTTTTTTCATCCCGTCAGCTATCATGTAGTTCACAATCAGCCAGGCTGGCCCGCGCCAATAACGAAGATGGTCAAATTTAACATCATTCAGGTCATGGCTGGGCACCAGATAGCCGGCCTGCTCGCCAATCGCATCCAGCCGCGCCGCCAACGCGGTTATTTTGTCCTCAGGCAAGGGCGCGAAGGCAGGCAGCAGCCCGCCGACAGATAGGCTGTCTATCAAAGTGCCTGTTACCCGGTCCAGACATAAATACTGACCATGCGGCGCGCTCCATAGCTGTTCCAGAGCGTCCAGGCCTTTTTCGGCCTGTGCGGCTGATGTTGCGGCCAGCTCGTCTGCGCCTAACTGAGACGCAAGGGCAGCCAGGTCCGCACAGGATCGGATCAAGATCGCATTGAAACCCGGGTCAACGATTTTAAACGGGGAGGCATCATGCAGGCGCGCGTTATCCCAGTTCAGCGACCGGAACAGCTGCACCAGCCAGATATAACGCTCATACTGGGCTTGCGTGGGCCGATGATCGGGGTCGGCATGCTGGGTGTCACGGCGCACAAACGGCATCACCCCTTCGGTGGGTACCCGTTCAAACGCGATATCCCAGTCCACAGAATTATCACGCCCTGATTCCCAAGGGTGAATGATCGCCACCAGCCCGTTGCCTTCGGGATCACGGTTTTTATAGAACCAGTCATGCCAGCGGGCGATCTTTGGCAACAAGGCGGTGGCGCGCCGGACGGCCATCTGCTTGTCTTTGGCCCGTTCAAACAGGCGGTTTACCGCAAAGCCGGCAACAGCAGGCTGGGTAATGCCAGAGGTGGGTATATCCTGGCCTGTTGACCACACCTCAGGGCCGGGAAAATAACCGTCATCATGGGCATGAAAGATGATGTGCGGAACCATGCCATCTTCCCACTGATGGTCAAACAGGGTTTCCACTTCCCGCCAGGCGCGGTCTTCATCAATATGCGCCAGCCCAAGGGCGGTCAGGCAGCTATCCCAATTCCACTGAAACGGATACAGCCCATGTGTAGGCACGGTGTAACTGCCCAGATCATTGTCTTTCAGAATCTGGGCGGCTTGGTCAAGAAGCAGCTGGGCCATTTTTTTATTTCCTCTAACTGACAGTCATATTTGTTTCGGGATGAAACCAGCGCATACGGTCCGGTAACGGGTCAAGGTTCAGGGTGTCCTGGGGCTGAACGGTGGAATCTGTGTCCAGTATGGCGCGGAACAGTTGCCCATCGACATCACAAGTGACCAGCAGGTGCGGGCCAAGTGGTTCGACTATTTTCACGTTCGCCGCCAGTCCATTTCGCCCCGGTTTCATATCTTCTGGACGGATGGCAAACACCAGATCATTTTCAGCTGTTTTCGGCCCGTCAAAGGTCTGGCCGGCGACCTGCCATTTGCCAGCTGTGGTTTGTGTGGCAGGCAGAAAATTCATTGGCGGATTGCCGATAAAGCCGGCCACAAACTGTGTCTGCGGGTTGCGGTAAATTTCGGTCGGGTTGGCGGCCTGCACAATATGGCCTTTATCCATCACGCTGATCCTGTCTGCCAGGCTCATCGCTTCAACTTGATCATGGGTGACATAAATCGCGGTGGTTTTGCTGGCTGCCAGCACGCCTTTCAGCTCTGCCCGCATCTCCAGCCGCAACAGCGCATCCAGATTGGATAACGGCTCATCCATCAAAATCACTTCTGGTTCCATGGCCAGGGCTCTGGCTACCGCCACACGCTGACGCTGACCCCCGGACAGCTCTCCTGAATAGCGGCCCAGAAGATGTTCGATATGCATCAGCTCTGCGTTCTTTTCGACCCGCTGCTTGATCTCGGCATCTGGCAGCCTGTGCATTTTCAAGCCGAAGCCGATATTGTTGAACACGGTCAGATGCGGAAAAATTGCATAATTCTGGAATACCATGGCGATACCGCGCTCACGCGGGGGCAGATGGTCCACCCGCCGGTCGCCAATCCACACTTCTCCTGAATCCATCACTTCCAAACCGGCGATGATGCGCAGCAAGGTTGTCTTGCCGCATCCCGAAGCGCCCAGCAACACCATAAATTCCTGATCAGATATGGTCAGGTCAATCGATGACAGGGCCTGAAAGCTGCCAAAGGATTTTGCCACATTCTTAATTCTGATCTCAGCCATTGGCCTTGAGCCCCTTTTTCTCGGCTAACGATTGGCGATGCCCCACATCGCAAACAGATATTTCCGCACGGCGAAAATAAAAATCAGCGCAGGGACAACAAGAATAAACCCGCCCGCAAATTTCAGATGCAGCGGCGAGGTATCCAGATTCTGCAACAAAAACGCGGTCAGCGTCCTATTTTCAATGGTCAGTACCGCCGCAGCAAACACCTCATTCCAGGATATCACAAAGGCAAAGATGGCAGAGGCGGTGATGCCAGGGATGATCAGCGGCAGAACCACATGCCGAAAGGCCTGCAGGCGTGTGCACCCCAGGGTCCAGGCGGCTTCTTCCAGCTCTGTTGGAATTCCAGAAAATAGCGAGAAGGTGATCAGAACAGCAAACGGCAGCGCCAGTGTTGTATGGATTAACGACAGGCCAAACACGCTGTCATCAAGGCCAGTGCGAATGAAAAACACCGCCAGAGGCAGCGCCAGCAAAGGCAACGGAAAAGCCCGGGTCAGCAGGATCATAATCCGGAACAGCTCTTTACCAGCAAAATCAAAACGAGACAGCGCATAGCCGGCCGGGGCACCGATGCTTATCGACAGAACCATAGTCAGCCCGGCCACCAAAACCGAATTTTTCAGCGCGTCCAGCATGCCCTGGAAACGGACGAAAAACAGCAGGCTTTCAAAATCAAATTCCGGGAGCAGCGATTTGGGAAAGCTGCTGACCATTTCCGGTGAGGACAGTGTGTTGATCAGCAAAAGATAAAGCGGCCCCAACACCCAGGCGCACAGTAAAAACACAGACGCCCGAAATAAAAACCGGCCTTCCTTCAGGCTGTGTACGCGGCTGAGGCTGGTCATATCCGCGCCCCTTTTGGTACCCGCAGGGCATACAGAATAATCAGGGTAAAGCCGATAGACAGGGCCAGGATGACCATGGCCATTGCCGCCGCCGCGTTGCTGTTTAACAGGTCAAACTGATAGGCGTAGGTTTCCCCCATCAGGACCGGGAACAGCGTACCACCCAAAGCAGCGACAACCGCAAATACCTCAAACGCCAGAATCACGCGCAGGATAAGCGCGGTTTGCAGGGACGG
>CBFHLG010000021.1:0-8474 GCA_965656625.1 Puniceispirillaceae bacterium (SeqCode) | reverse complement strand
GCCACCCAAAGCAGCGACAACCGCAAATACCTCAAACGCCAGAATCACGCGCAGGATAAGCGCGGTTTGCAGGGACGGGCGCAACAGGGGCAGGGTAATACGCAGAAATTGTTGCCAGCGTGATGCCCCGAACACCTCGCCGGCTTCATAATATTCTTTGGGTATAAGGCCAATCCCCGCCACAATAATGACCAGCATAATCGCTGTTGCGCGCCAGATTTCGGCCAGCGCGATGGCCACAAACACCATCACTGGGCTTTGATAGGACAAAAAGGTGGTGGGCTTGTCCAAAACGCCCAGCCCGACCATCATGGAGTTCAAAAATCCGGACTGCTCAAAAATGGCCAGCCAGACAATACCGGCGGCCAGATCTGAAATCCCCAGCGGGATGGTCCAGATATACAACACCATGTCGCGCCCCTTTTTCATGCGGCTGACCATGGTTGCCATTAACAGTGCAAACGCCAGTTGAACCGGCACAACAGCCGCTGTCAGATACAGCGTGTTGGTCAGGGATATCGGGAATTTCCAGTAGCTGGTGATATCGCGGAAATGCGCCAGAGACAGCTGGCCGTCAGAGACAAATGCCTGACTGGCGACCAGAAAAAAAGGATATAAGAAAAACAGACCCAGAAAAAGCGTCGCCGGCATGATCAAAATGTAAGGCAGATAACGCTTGTTCATTATCGTTGGTCCTGAAAGATAATAAATCTGCAGTGATAAAGGACAGCCTGTGGATAAATATCCCTACAAGCTGTCCTTAGATATCAAAAGTAAGTGTGGTCTTATTCGACCGGACAGGCACCTTTTGACGGTGCATCAGGGGCCCAGCATGGTGCGCCTGTTTCTGTCATGATGGCCTGCAAGGCTTTCTTCTGGTCATTCAGCACAGTTCTGATGTCTTGACCCGCCAGAACGATCCGCTCAAAGCTGTCAACAAAGACCCGGTTGAAATCACCACCCTTGCTGCCCAGACCTGCAGGCAGCAGACCAGGGTTAGCATCAGCAGAGCCGCTCATCTTGGCAACCGCACCGCCGGCAGCCTGAACAGCTGGGGGCAGATCAGATGGCAGGTTCACATCCACAACCGGGAAGAAGTTTGTTGCCCGCAATGTGGCGACCTGTGTCTTCGGATCCAGCATATAACCAACCAGCTTCTTTGCGGCGGCCATGTCAGGGGCTGTCTTCGGAATAGCGATACCCGCAATCACCGGCATGAAGCCACGACCTTCAGGACCAGCAGGGGCCGGGAAGGCAACGAAATCATCAGGACGTTCGTTAAAGGCATTGGCCAGACGTGATGTATGGTCAAACGCAATCCAGACTTCTTCGCTCAACAGCTGTTCCTGCAGGAACGAATAGTTTGTTGAGGCCGGGTTGGTCACCGCCCACAGCTCACGCATCTTTTCCCAGGCCTTAACCGCCTTATCAGAAGCGAATGTCCGCACTACACCATCAGTATAGGACGGGTACAGATAGCCTTGGAAGAAGCGATGCTTCAGGCCCTTTGGCCCAGCCGGAAAACCGAACTTGGCATCACCGGTTGCGGCCTTCACATTACCAGCCCAGGCGATCAGCTGATCATAGGTCAGGCTGTCGATATTGGCCCCACTTGGCAGATACTGCAGTGCCTTTTTGTTGGCCGCCATGATATAGCTGGCCTGCATCCAGGGAATATACTGCATATTATCTGTGCCCAGCTTGGCCAGGTTGTTGAAGGTGTCACTGGCAGATGAAACACCCAGGCTGTTCAGATCAACCAGATCGGCCGGGTCCATCGCCGCAAAATCACCATGCAGCGCGCCCAGAACACCAATTTCACCTGAACCGGCCTTCAGTTCCGCCTGCAGACGGGTCAGCCACGGCCCGCCATCATTAGCCTGATAATCAACGCCCATGCCCGCACCGGCCAGAACCTGTTCACGCATAGCCTGTGATTCCTGTGCTGGTTTGGCTTGTGTTGACCAAAACAGAACATCAGCATGAACCGCACCGGCCAATGCTGATAAAGCAAGACCGGAAACGGTCGCTGCTACTTTATGTCTAAAATTCATCTTTTCCTCCTGAAATGAATTTGTCTCGTAACCACCGCACTCCACACCTGTTTCATATGAAAGGATAACGCATGAGCTCTGGCGTGGATATAACACCGTGTTACGTAAAATAATGGTATAACGATATATCACTTGTCAACGAAAAATAAAGTATTGAAAAACAATAATAATATTAATTATTTTCCGATTGTTTTTTCTGGCTTTTCCGCTTTAGAATAAAGATCAGATATATCGTTACATCAGGTAAATGGCTCAACAGGCGCGATAAAAAGAAACTATGTTCAAGAAGCCCACACTTCATTCAGTTGCTGAAAAGGCCGGGGTGTCTGTTGCGACCGCTAGCCAGGTGTTGCGCAATACAGGACGGATTTCTGAAGAGACCCGCAAACGGGTGATAAGGGCGGCTGAACAGCTGAATTATGTGCGTGACAGCCGCGCGGCATCTATGCGGTCTGGTGAGAGCCGGGAAATCGGTCTGGTAATTCACGAAATCGCCAACCCGTTTAATGCTGAGGTGATCAGCGGCATCAGCGATTTTCTTGAACGTGAGAATTATCTGGTCTCGGTTCTGGACAGCCAGAATGACAATCAAAGAGAAGAGCAGAATCTGCGCGCTTTTATCGCCGGTGGGCGTAGCGGCATTATCTGGGTCCCTACCGCACAGGTTCTTGAACAGACCACGCAATTGCTGCTGACCAATAATGTGCCGACCATCACCTTTTTGAATTCGTTTCCGGGCAGCCCGTTTGACCATGTCGGGATTCGCAACGCCAGGGCAAGCTATGAAGGCACTTCACATGCTATTGCACTGGGGCATCGTAAAATTGCTTACTTCGGCGGTACCGGCACCAGCTATGTTCGGCGTGAACGGATGCGCGGCTATTGTGAAGCGATTGCCGAGAACGGTCTGGGGGAGCCGATTGTGTGGGATTGTGAAGACACCAAGCTGGCTGCGTCCGCGGCGATGAGCAAATTATGCCAGGCCCATCCGGATGTTACCGCAATTATGTGCAATGGCGATCGTGTGGCCTTAGGGGCCTGTCTGTCACTGGCCCGCCATAACAAAATCGCGGGGCAGGATATCTCTGTTATCGGCATTGATGATATTACCGATGCGGCGCTGTCCACCCCGTCTTTGACCACTATGGCGGTGTCGCCGACCGAACTTGGCCGGCAACTGGCCAGAGTGCTGATCAGCCGGATCAACACCCCGGATCAGCCGCAGGTTCAAGTTGATGTCACCGCTGAGCTGGTGATACGGCAGACAACCGGCCGGCCGCCCAGATTGTGATCGCTTGTTCGGCCTGTCTTAACGCTGTAAAAACCAAAGACCACTGCAACTAACTGTGCGCCAGCAAAGAGGCAGGACCATGGCCGTATCGCCTATCAACCGACAGAAAATCGCCGCACATAGGGGCCTATCCGGGGTTTGTCCTGAAAACACGATGCTTGCGTTTGAAGCGGCCCGCCAGGCGTCTGTACAGGGACTTGAAACAGATGTCTGTATGCTGAAAGATGAAACGCTGATCATCTTTCATGATAAGGTACAAGGCCGCACCGTAACCGGCGATAAGCCAGTTGATGAAGCGGTCTGGGCAGATTTTGCTGATAAGGATGCCGGGCTCTGGCGTGGGCAAGATTTTGCCGGACAAAAGGTGCCGCGCCTTGCTGAGCTTCTGGTGTGGGCCGCGCGCCATTCGGTGTCTGTGAACCTAGAGGTAAAATGCCATGGTGGCCGTCAGGCGCGCACCGCTGACCGGCTTGCCGCTGCTTTAAGGCACACCCCTACCGATGATATCGTGATCTCCAGTTTTGATCTGTCTGTCCTGCAGGCCCTTCGAGCGTTGATGCCGGAGCAGCGTCTGGCCAGCATTCATGAAGAGATGCCAGAAGATCTGCACAGGCTGAAGGACAGTCTGGAAGTAGAGGCGGTGCATCTGGACCATCAGCTTATCACCAGCCCAGATGATGTTGCCGGCTTTCATCAGCACGGCTTTGCGGTGCGGGCCTGGACGGTGAATGAGGTGCCGCGCGCGGATCAGCTCCTTCGCTGGGGCGTTGATATGGTGATGAGCGATTATCCTGAACGTCTGCTGGCGGCGGCAGGCGTCAGCCGGTCTTGCGGCTGAATTTCCTCAGGCTCGGCGGCGCGGTCTGGCCGTCATGAAAGCTGTTATGCAGCCGGTCAATACCAACTTCTGCGGTACCGTAATTACATTCATAAAAGCGGTGATGAAGCTGGTGGAAAAAATCACCTAAGCGCAACACCCGCTTGCCGCCGATTTCCAGCCCTTCATATCCTGAATGCGAGGTGACCGCCCCTAAGATAGACAGCTGTTGAGAAAAAATGAAATGAACCGGATGACACATAACCGGGATATAGACCAGCGCCCCGGCCAGCCACATCAGATGTTCAAGCGGGTGCATTGCATTGCCTGACCACGGCCCGACACTGACATTGCGGTGATGGACATGATGGGCGATGCGGTACAAGGGCGGCCAGTGCAGGGCGCGATGAATACAAAAAAACCAGAAACTGTTCCAGGACGGGATCACAATAAACAGCCCGATAAACAAGACAGGATTTTCAGTAAAACTCAGCCACCAGCCGATATCATTGGCCTGCGCCCACAACAACAGGGCTTCAAATGCGGTCCAGACTGTCACGCCGCTGATAAGGGTCCAGAACATATTATCATAGACCTGGTTTTTGAAGGTAAAGCGGGCGGCATCCTTATTGGCCATTGACCGGTCAAATTTGCGCGCCTTGCCCTGTTTGCCCCAGCGATAAAGATACAGATGAAGGCCGCCGGCGATAACGCTCATCAAGCAGATATTTTTAAGCCAAACCAGAGCCACCCAGTTGATATCAAACCCGGCCCCGGCGGCCAGATGCGGCGTCAGCCAGACCCAGGATGCCCAGGCCAGGCCGAAAAAAATCAGACGTTCTGTCAGCGGCAACCAGGACCGGACGAGCCAGCCCAGCCACATCACAACAGAGGATGGAAATCGGAAATAAGGTGAGGTGGCCAGCGGCAAGGGCGGGGTAAACGCCCATACATCCTTTTTTGGTGACGTGCTTTTTTCTGTTGGCATCTGCCCTGCTCACCCCTGTCTCTTCGCTTCAGCTTACTCTGAACAGAGGCGCCTTGTCTATCCGTGAAGAGGACGGCAGTTGCCAGTGTGAACAGTGACCGGCGTCAACAGCGCTGCGGCCGAATGTAAGAAACTTGTTAAATTTTAGTCACAATTTCTTAAATATCTTTGGTCAATTTGAGAGCTCATTTTCACGACTAACCAACGGAGCATATAAATGAGGTCTACCTTTCTTACACTTCTGTTCAGCACAACGCTTCTGTCTACGGCTTGTCTTGGCACAGCTCAGGCCGGCGGTCATGGCGCAAAGCATATTGGCCAGACAACAGCCCTGATTCCTGAAGCAGGCTTGGCAACCGCTGAGCTGAAAGATGGACAGAGCGGGAACACAAATTTCCCCTTTGCCGACTTTAAAGCCATTGCCACTGTGGGCGAGGTTGATGCAAAAACAGGTCTTGCGCTGACCGGCTATCCTGATGGTCAGGCCGCCTATCTGGCTGATGACCAGACTATCCGTGTGGTTTATCAGAGTGAATCCTATGCCACAATGGGTCGCGCGCCCCAGCCGGAAACCTATCCCTGGCAAATGGCGAATGGTGTCACCTTTACCGGGTCACATATCCACACCATTGATTATGATCGTCCCTTGTTTGCTGATTTCATGAAGAATGACAGCGCAGCCGACAGCATGGTTAAAGGTTCAGGAAAGCTGTTCAACAAGGTCTATAACGGCTTTGGTGAGCTGGTTGCCGCCCGGTCTCATGATCCCGCAAACCTGGCAGGTAAATGGGGCAACCAGACCCGTCCAGATGGCACGCTGGTTCAGTTCAAACCTGATTTCCGACTTAGCAAGGCACATTATTTCTTCCAGAGCTTTTGTGGGGCGTGGTATGAGCAGGCCAACAAATATGGTAATGGCATCGGCTTTGCTGATGATGTCTGGCTGACTGCTGAAGAATGGGAAATCGGCCGTATGTTCCCTGCCGGTAAGGCAGATTCTGCCGCCACTCTGGGCCTCGCCAGCGTTGTGGTTGATATTGCGACAGGCACCGCCTACACAGCCCCTGCCCTTGGCCAGACGGGCTATGAAAAGCTGATGCCGATCAATTCAGGACATAAGGATTATGTTGTGATCGTTGCTGCCGGGTATAACCATGGCCAGGAACCTGCGCCCAACAGAATTTATGTGGGCATGAAGGACCGCGCCGCTGATGGCAGCAAAATCAATTATGCAACGGCAAACGAACGCGACGCATTTCTGGCCAGAAACGGTCTGCTGTATGGGAAAATATACGGTCTTGCGCTGACACCGGAAAGTTTTGCTCAACTGGGTATTGAGGTCAAACTGGATGCCAAGATGATGGATGACTATATGAAGGACGCTGGCGCGCCGGACACGTTTGAAGGCCGCTTCTATCCCACATCCTATCAATGGGCAGGGTTTGATAAGCCTGTTGCTGTTCAGGATACAGAAATGATGCTGTGGGAAAGTGAAGACGAACAGCCTGCTGGCTATGCGTTTTTCAACGGCGATACCAAAACCGAACACCCCGCTGCAGATCCGTCAGGGGCAGCCCGTTACGTCCAGAACATGACAGATGAAGGCGGTTTGCTGGCCTTTGATCTGGGGAATTTGGCTCAGGCTCTGGCGGCTGCGGGTGGTGAGTTGCCGGCGCATCTTGATGTGTCTGTAAAACGGTCTGTTGCGGCGGTTGACGGGGCGCTGACCCTGTCTCTTGGCGGTGAAGGCAAGACCGTTGATGGTGACGCGTCCATCCATATGGAAAAGGGTGTGGCCAAAATGGTGGCACCGGACGGCCTTTATTGGGCAAAGACAGCTGAAGGGGACTATCTCATTGTTGATGAGGATTCAGGCAATGACTTTGGTGAACGCAAATATGTTCTGACCATTGATGATGAGATGAATGTCACAGAAGCGCATCTGTTGGCTCTTGCCGGTGGCAAGCACAGCTCACGTTATCAGGCTGGTGTATCGGCTCTGGGCGGGGCGTTCACAAAGCCAGGCACAACAGAATTCTCCGGTTCCTGGCCTGTTACAGCTTTGATTGCCCGTAAGGCTGACGGCTCGTTTTATTCGATGGATGAGCTGAAAGGGTCTGCCCGTCAGGATATCCGCAGCAAAATTTCAACACGTGAGCAGACCTTCATTGGTGTTGTTCAGGCTCGTCCGGAATCAAGCGGGGCAGTTGAAAAGAACGGCGGTGATGCCGGTGGTCAGGTGTTCATGTTCTCCATGAACCTGCCGAAATAACATCCCTCAAAAAAAGGGTTTAGCATCCTATAAGAAGGGGGCGCCATCCGGTGCCTCCTTTTTTTAGTTTATGATCTGATGGTTATCGCGCAGCCTGGCCTGTTCGCTCCCGGCTGCCTACAGCGTTCCGTCAATGACATATTTTAGGATTTGTACGATTTCTTCAGGGGTTTCCGCCACCGCCAGCGCGGCCGCATCAACTTCTTTTAAGGCATGTTGATGTTCGGGTGGGTGCATGATAATCAGCGATTTGCCCAGCGCGGCGGCATAGCCGGCATCAAAGGCTGCGTTCCATTGTTTGTATTTCTCGCCAAACCGAACCACCACAATATCGGCATCGGCAATCGCCTTGCGGGTGCGTATCGCGTTCACCTTGGCGCCTTTATGGTCATGCCAGAACTTGTCCGGCTCCGCGCCCAGAATGGCAACCCCGCAATCATCACTGGCGGCATGGTCAGTAACCGGCGCGGAAAAGCTGACATCCAAACCAGCCGCCCCGGTGATAATCTGCTCACGCCAGTCGGTGTGAATTTCGCCTGATAAATACAGCTTTAATGACATCGCCTTCTCCTTACCCGCCTGCGGACCGGGCATAGCATGAAACCGAGCCGGAAAACAGGCCTTGGGACATTTATCTGGTTGGGAGAAACGAACGTGGAGCGGGTGAAGAGAGGTTCGACGCCTAACATACGCGCCAATTTGTGACTGAATCCAACCAGATCAATAGCTTAACATATCACCTCATATGGTCAACTATCAAAACCTTACCTGCACCTTTGCCTTAACCCAGTTCTGCGGTCCAAGGAAAAAAGATCAAGGACCGCCGACCACCGACTGCAGAACGCCTACCTTGAGCCGCGCGCCAGGCTCATTGGTTTGAGGTTACTGATGCTGTGTGCTGATCGGCTTTGGATGTTTAACAGAGGGGCGGGGGTAGACTAGCCTTGGTCTGTTGCTCTCGGACCGCGGTTCTACGATGGGTTGGCAGATATCATGCATTGTGATTTCATTGTCATATGTCACGTCCCGTTTTCATTGAAGCGGCCTTAAAT
>CBFHLG010000020.1:0-39688 GCA_965656625.1 Puniceispirillaceae bacterium (SeqCode) | reverse complement strand
TGTTCAGGGTCTAAGAGAAGACGATACACAAGACAAAGAACCGACAATTCTGCCGTCTATTTATTATTCAAAGGTCACCAAAGGCCCCTTTAGAGACCAGATCATAAGACGCGAGCTGACCGCCTTACAACTTGATAATGATGAGGGCCATGAGCTGGTGCGCTGGACAGCTCTCCTCGGCACCGAACGACAATTCAGCTATCAAGGCCATATCCTTACCGCCTCAGGTGACCTGCTGGGCAGCTATCATGACGTACAGAAGACTGATGAAAATACCGATAAGCTGGCAACATTCGGGCAGGGCAATGCCATTGTCTCTGGTGAATGGAAATACCCGCTTGGGGTTCGCTACGGCGAGGGGCTGGGGTCAACAGCTGTTATTACACCGCGGGTAAAGACCATTGTGATCGAAGGGTCTGACCGCACTGATGAGCTGCCGAACCGTGATGCAGCCGATTTCCGCCTTGATGAAGCCAACCTGTTCCTGAATAACCGCTTTCAAGGCCGTGATTTTATCCTGCCGGGCACACATGTTGCGGCGGGCCTATCCGGCATGACAACCAACCCTGTTATTGGCGATGTCACCGGCTTTGCGGGTCTGTCCTATAAAGCACAGGGGAAGACACCGGCCGGTCTGACCATCAGTAGCCGAGAAGATTATTCAGACTATGTCGCCAGCCTGTCTGTGGCCACGCCTTATAATCTGAACCTGTCTTGGTCCGGGCGGGCCGATTATGAAGAGCTGGAATTAAACGAATCCCGCACCAGCCTTAATTTTGCATCCGGCAGTACCGAACTGGGCATAGAGCATACCCAGATCGCTCAAGCCTATTTTGAAGCTGCCGAAGATGATAAAGAAGAAGCAAAAATCAGATTTGCGCAGCGTCTGCCAAACGATATTCAGATTGTCGCTGAACAGGTTTGGGACCTATCCTCCGGCCAGAGCACACGCGATCAGTCTGTTCTGTCAGCGGTGTGGACAGGCGGGTTCCAGGATTGCGTGACTGTTTCGCTTGATTATAAGCGTGACCCATATGTTGACCGGGATATCCGGAAGGTGAATGAGCTTCAGCTGAAATTTACTTTCAAATATCTGGGCTCAGTCAATTCAACGGGAATTAACTAAGCCTCATATCAGGACCGCCCAAAGCACAACAGAACAGGTCAGGAAAACGAGGCCCCTGTTCAGCCATATCGATTGCCCCAACGCCTGTGACAACAGCATCCCGGCAACAGCCCACAGGCTGTGCAATATCGCTTGAGCAACAGCAAAGCTTGTGCAGATGATAAACGCCTGCTGAGTTATGGTGCCTAGCTGAGGCCCAAATTCAGTCCAGGCCAACACCGTCATCACCCAAGCCTTTGGGTTAAGCGGATGGACAATGATGCCAGAAAGCCAGCTTGGACGCCCAGACATCTCAGACTGGTTTGCCGGCCGGCCAAGAGTCCGCAACGACAGATAAATCATCACCGCAGCAGAGCAAAACTTAAACGCCGCCAGCACCGCTGGCATTGTGGTCAGCACCACCCCTACACCAACTGCCATGGACAGATTGAGGCCCAGTTTGCCCAGCACAAGCCCGGCATTGAACGGCATAGCAGGCCACACCCCATAGCGAGAGCCGACCGTCATTATCAACAGGTTCGCCGGGCCAGGTGTGCCCACCATAAGCACAATGAAAATCCAGAGCGAGACAACCGCCCCTATATCAATAGAAAACAGGCTTGACGGCATCAGTCGGTCTTTTGATCATCGATCAGGCGGCGCGACAGAGGCAATACTGCATCAACGCCATAACCAAGTGTCTCATAAAACGCCTGTACATCCCGGTTATCCGTGCGCACCAGCAAATTGATTTTTGGACAGCCTTGCGCTGTCAGGTCAGCTTCTATCCGGTTCATGATAAGACGCCCTATACCGTGCCCTTGCACATCCGGGTCAACCGCCAGATAGTTTACACTGCCCCTGTGACCGTCATACCCTGCCATTGCCGTTCCCACGATGCGGCCCTCCTGTTCAGCAACCCAGAACCAGCCAGACCCAGCTTTGCCGTGCTCATCACATTTGCGCTGGATATCCTTATGAGGGTCGTTCCACGGCCGGGTCAGACCGCATTTCTCCCAAAGAGAGATAACAGCATCGGTGTCTTCAGATGTGAAGCCCCGCAACAGGATATTATCTGTTGTGTTTTGCATAGCGGTCGCTTCCCTGACTTTCGTTTTCACTGCCTGTCTTCACCATCATAAGGGCAAATAATATCATAGAATACTGATGTTGGCCCAGGCTCCCTGATATTATTTATTTGATATTATAACTTTATGTTTTTATTTATTTTATCATATTTAAACCATTTTTCAGTTATTTCTAATTGCTTCTGCATCTATGTCGGGTTGCTGTTGCATCAGAAAACAGGGCAATAGGCTGGACTGCATCACAGCCCCCCTTTCCCTCAGGCCTCATCGTCCAGATGATCCAAGGGCAGATTATGTGTCCATTTGATTTCCCTTAGGGAAATTTTTGACGACATAGAGGTAAAGTCAATTTCATTGATCAGTTTTTGCTGAAACGCGTCATAAGCATCAATGTCCGGGCAGACAACCTTCAATTGGTAATCCGCGCCCTCACCTGTCAGCCGATGCGCCTCAACAATCTCTGGAAACCGCTCCACAACGGCCGTGAACCGATTCACCCATTCAGGGGAATGACGGCCAACTGTGATAGACAAAAACACCACAACAGACAGGCCCAGTTCAGTGCGGTCAAACCAGGTATATTTGCCAGCAATAATGCCTTTTTCGTCCAGTCGCTGCAGGCGGTTCCAGCAGGTCGTTTTTGAAATCCCCAGTCGACGGCTCAATTCCGTCAGGGCGATATCAGATTGTTTCTGCAGCTGCTTTATCAGACCCAGATCAATTGAATCCATTCCAGAATCCCTCTTTGAAAATGAATTTTGTTCTTAATTTTCACATTATATACGGAATATTTGGAATTTATAGTCATTATTTGATTGTTATTCTGAATGGTGGTGTGTTTGATCGCCTCTCAGTGAACTCACAGCCCACGGAGGAACATACTCATGGCAACTCCCTCACACCACGTTGAAACGCTTGTTCTGCACGCAGGCGGGCATCGCCGCGACCCGTCAACAAACTCTGTTGCGGTTCCCATCTATCAGACCACCAGCTATCAGTTTGATGATACCGAACATGCGGGCAAATTATTCGCCCTACAGGAGCTGGGCAATATCTATACACGGATTATGAACCCGACCACGCAAGTTCTGGAAGAACGGCTTGCCGCCCTGGAAGGCGGAGCCGCCGCCCTTGGGGTGTCTTCGGGTTCTTCTGCTGTTGCTTTGGCCATACAGAATGTCGCCGCTGCGGGTGATAACATAGTCGCCTCGCCTCATCTTTACGGGGGCACATATAATTTATTCAACAACACGCTGGCCAACATGGGCATTGAGGTCCGCTTTGCTGATACTGCGAACCCGCAAAGCTTCGCCGAATTGAGCGATGAGCGGACACGGGCCTATTTTGGTGAGACCCTTCCCAACCCCAAACTTGTCCCCTTTCCTATTGCTGAGGTCGCCGAGATCGGGCGGGAGCGGGGCATCCCTCTCATTGTGGATAACACAGCCGCCCCTCTCACCAGCCGGCCGTTTGACCATGGCGCAGCGGTTGTTGTGCATTCCCTGACCAAGTTCATTGGCGGTCACGGGACCTCCATTGGCGGCGTCATTATTGACGGGGGTAATTTTGACTGGGTGGAACATCCAGAACAGCAGCCGCATTTCAATCAACCTGATGGCAGCTATCACGGTGCCGTTTGGGGTGAGCTGGTCCCAGAGGCCCTTGGCGCACCGATTGCCTTTGCTATCCGGGCCCGTGTTGTATTGTTGCGTGACCTGGGTGCGTCATTGTCGCCAACCAATGCCTTTCATCTTATCCAAGGGCTGGAAACATTGCCGCTTCGCTTCCGTGAACATCAGGCTAACGCCTCAAAGCTGGCCGGTTATCTGTCTCAGCATAAGGCTGTCTCCTCTGTTATCTATCCAGAGCTGTTCACCGGGGCAGAAAAAGCCCTGACAGATAAATATCTGACCAAGGGACACGGCGCCCTTGTCGGCGTGGAACTGAGGGGCGGCAGTGATGTAGGGCGAAAGTTTATTGATAACCTGAAGCTGGTTTATCATGTGGCCAATATTGGCGATGCCCGGACCCTGGCAATCCACCCGGCCTCCACAACCCATTCACAGCTATCAGCTGAAGACCAGTTGAGCGCCGGGGTAACGCCAGGTTATGTGCGGCTGTCTGTAGGAATTGAGCATATTGACGATATCATCGCCGATATAGATCAGGCCTTAGCCGCGGCGGCATAGGCCTGCACTGCGATGCGGCAGAAGAAGGCAGGTTATTCCACGGTAACTGATTTAGCCAGGTTTCGCGGTTGGTCAACATCCGTGCCTTTTTCAACCGCTGTCAGATAGGCCAGGATCTGCGCAGGGATGGCAAGCACCGCGGGACTCACCAACAGCTCGCAATCTTCAATGATGATTTTGTGGTGCGCGAAATCGACCATTTCTGCGGCTGTGCGGGTAGCGATCAAAATAATGTCTGCCCCACGGGCCTCTGCCTCTTTCAGATTGGAAACGGTTTTTCCAGACAGCTCATGATGATCAAGAAGACAGATCACGGGCAAGCCATCTTCGATAAGCGCAATCGGCCCATGCTTCATCTCGCCAGCGGCAAAACCTTCAGCGTGGATGTAGCTCAATTCTTTCAGCTTCAGCGCCGCTTCAAGAGCCAGCGGATAGAGCGGGCCTCGGCCTAAAAACAAACAGGAGTTTGCCCGCTTCAGATGCTGAGCAATTGGGCGCAGGCTGTCAAACTGGCCAACCGCCTGACCGACGGCTCCTGGCAGGCTGAGCAACTGTGTGTCATATATCTCCGCCTGTGCGGCGGTGATATGGCCGCGTTTCAGGCCTATCCCTATAGCCAGAGACAACAGCGCTGTTAATTGTGCGGTAAACGCCTTTGTTGACGCCACACCAATTTCAGGCCCGGCCCGTGTTGGCAGCACAACATCCGCCTCTCTGGCTATCGTGCTTTCCGGCACATTAACGATACAGATGGTTTTCAGGCCCAGTTCTTCGGCATGGCGCATCGCCATTAGCGTATCAAGGCTCTCACCGGACTGAGAGATTGCCAAGGCTGCCCCCCCGGCAACATGCGCGGGATGACGATAGCGGTATTCTGAGGCCACCTCAACAGTGACCGGCAAACCGGCAATCTGTTCAAACCAATAACGCCCGATCTGACCAGCATAATGGCTGGTTCCCGCGGCCAGAATAACCAGATGAGATATCTGACCCAGCTCATCATCAACTTGCGGGGATTCGCGCATGGCCGACAACGTATGCGCAATAGCGTCAGGCTGTTCATGGATTTCCTTTTCCATGAAATGGCGGTAGCCCGCCTTGTCAATCAGGGACGGCGCAGACGAAACGGTGATCACTTCACGGTTCACACGGTTGCCGTCCTTGTCCCAAATGGTAACCTCTTCACGTGTCAGCGAGGCAAAATCACCATCTTTGAGGTAGATGACGTCACGCGTCAGATGGGCCATAGCCAGCGCGTCAGACGCCACACACACCATACCCTCAGCCGTGCCAATCGCCAGCGGTGAAGCCTGGCGGGCAACCAGCAAGCGATTTTCGTCACCGGCATAAAGAACGGCCAGCGCAAATGCCCCGTTAATCTGGGCAAGAACTGATTTCATTGCTTCTTCTGGAGACAGATTTTTCTGATCAGCCTGCAAAAACAGATGCGCCAAAACTTCTGAATCTGTGTCGCTGGAAAAGCTATGCCCGTCAGCGATTAACTGGTCCTTCAGCGCAGAGTAATTTTCAATGATCCCATTATGCACAATCGCCACGCGTCCGCCGGCGGTATGCGGGTGGGCATTTTCTTCTGTAACACCGCCATGGGTGGCCCAGCGAGTGTGGCCGATACCGATATGACCGGGCTGTTTCCGGTCAGCCAGCAATGAGGCAAGATTATTCAGTTTACCGACCGAACGGGCAAGATGAAGCTGGCCATCTGCAACAGTAGCGATACCTGAGCTGTCATAGCCGCGATATTCAAGCCTCTGCAATGAGGCCAGCACAATATCCGCCGCCTGCTGATCGCCAATATAGCCTATGATGCCGCACATACCCTGCCCTCATGAAAACATCTTTGCTTTGCCAACAATGTCTTAACTGAAAACAGGCAGAGTTGCAAAGGCTGACCTGATAAAGCTAATCGCCTTGCAAGGCCATAAGGGCAGTTGTATAAACAAATCATGGAATTTTCGGCAATTATTCTGGCGGCCGGCAAAGGGACACGCTTAAAATCCAAGCTGGCTAAACCACTTCACAAGGTTGCCGGCAAGGCCCTTATTTCCTGGGTTTGTGAGGCGGCCACAAGTGCTGGAGCCAGACAGCATATTTGTGTTGTTGCCAGCGATGGTGAGGCTGTGGCCAGCCTGGTCAGCACAACCGCAGAAACAGTCATCCAAAACCCGCCCCAAGGGACCGGGGATGCGGTAAAATGCTGTTTAAGCCAGCTTCAAGCTCTGCCGCCCGACAGACCTGTTATCATCCTTTATGCAGACACCCCGCTTATCCAGCCCGCCACTCTGCGCCAATTGGCCAGCAAAATTGATGACGGCGCAGATGTATGCCTGCTCGGTTTTCATGCAGATGATCCCACCGGTTATGGCCGGATTATCCTGTCCGACAGGGACACGGTTGAGGCGATCATCGAACATAAAGACGCCTCTGACAGGCAAAAGGACATTACCCTTGTCAATGGCGGGGTGATGGCCGCGAAAGCTGGGGTGCTGGCAAAGCTTCTGCCGCAGATTGAGCCGCATAACAGCCAGAAAGAGCTGTATCTGACAGATGTTGTAGGTCTTGCTTCAACAGCGGGCCTGCAAACAGCTGTACTGATGACAGATGAGGCTGAGCTGGCCGGGGTGAATGACCGGGCCCAACTAGCGCAGATAGAAGCTGTTATGCAAAGCAGGCTCCGCGCCCAAGCGATGGCGAACGGCGTTACCCTGCAAGCGCCTGAAACGGTATTTCTGTCAGCCGACACAATCTTTGGAACTGATATTATCATTGAGCCGCATGTGGTTATCGGCCACGGTGTCACCATTGCCGATGACTGTCATATCAAGGCGTTTTCGCATCTGGACGGCGCGTCTCTGGCCCGGGGCTGTGTTATTGGCCCTTATGCCCGCCTGCGGCCGGGAACAAAGCTCGGCCCGAACGTGAAAATCGGCAATTTTGTAGAAACCAAAAACGCTGTCTTTGCAGAAGGGGCCAAGGCCAATCACCTCAGCTATCTGGGAGATGCCACAATTGGCGAGACGGCCAATATAGGGGCGGGAACCATCACCTGTAATTATGACGGGATCAACAAATTCACCACAACAATCGGGGCCGGGGCCTTTATCGGTTCAAACAGCGCTTTGGTCGCGCCAGTGACAATTGGCAAAGGCGCTTTGGTTGGCGCAGGGTCTGTAATTACAAAAAATGTGGATGAAGACGCAGTTGGCATAAGCCGTGCAACGCAAAGACAGATAGATGGCGGCGCCAAAACCCATCGCAAAAAGGCAGACCAAAAGAAGACCGGGGCATGAAAAATACAGATTTGATTGTTCAGCATCTCAGCACTGTTCAGGCAAAATCCGTTCTTGTTATCGGTGACGTGATGCTTGATAAATATGTTATCGGCAGTGTTCAGCGGATTTCACCTGAAGCCCCTATCCCGGTGCTCTCGCATTCACAATCATCACAAGCAACAGGTGGGGCCGCCAATGTGGCCCGCAATCTGGCTCAGCTGGGCTGTCAGGTCGCGCTGATAGGATGTGTCGGCCAGGACGCGGTTGCCACAGAACTTATGAACGCGCTGAGCCATATCCCGCAACTCAGCTTTTGTCCGATCAGTTGTACTGACAGGCGGACCACCGTGAAAACGCGCTATCTGTCATCAGGCCAGCAAATGCTCAGGGTTGATTCTGAAACCACAGACCAGATAACCGAGCAGCAGGCTGACCAGATAGTCTCGCAGGCTGAAGTCCTGATTGAACAAGCTGGCGTAATGGTGTTATCCGACTATGCCAAGGGCTGTCTGTTCCCGGGCCTCAACAGTCGCCTGATTAAATTGGCACAGAGCAAAGACGTCCCTGTTATCGTTGACCCGAAATCACATCATTTCTCAGATTATCAGGGCGCAACCATGCTCACGCCAAACCTGGCTGAGCTATCACGCGCCTGTGGCGAGAGCTTGGGTAAGCTGGATGAAATTGAAGCCGCCGCGCGCTCACAAATGCAACAGCATGACATTTCCCAAATGCTGGTCACCCTCAGTGCCAGAGGCATGCTCTTGGTTGAGGCTGATGATGCGCTTCACCTGCCTGCCTATCCATGTGACGTATATGATGTATCCGGGGCGGGTGATACCGTGATTGCGCTGATGACCTCAGCAAAGATGACCGGCCTTGCTGATGAGCTAGGCATGCATCTGGCCAATCTGGGTGCGTCTCTGGTGGTTGCCAAAACAGGAACAGCAAGCTTAACCCCTGGTGAGCTGATCATCGCCAGCGACACAGACGCTGTGGACACGTCGTTGGCCCAGACAGAAGCTAAAGTGGGGCAATGGCGAGGGGACGGCAAAACAATCGGCTTCACCAACGGCTGCTTTGATTTACTTCATCCCGGCCACATGCACGTGTTATCGCAAGCCGCAGCACAGTGTGACCACCTGATTGTCGGCCTGAATTCAGATGCGTCTGTTAAACGCCTGAAAGGCAATAACCGGCCCATCCAGTCAGAACAGGACCGGGCCCGCTCTCTGGCCGCTCTGCCGTCTGTGGCGAGCGTTGTGCTGTTCGCAGAAGACACCCCCCAGACACTTATAGAAACCCTGAGCCCGGATGTTCTGGTCAAAGGCGGTGACTATGTTGCTGAAGATGTGGTCGGCTATGAGCACGTCACCAGTCGCGGCGGCCAGGTTGTCATCATCGACACGCTGCCTGGCCATTCCACAACCGGCTTTTTGGAAACCGGGTCTCTCAAACTGTATTAGTCTTCAGTCCTTGCGGCCATGAATTCCTGGTCAATCTGCGGCAGCGGGGTATCGTAAATCGATGCCTCAAACGCCTGCAGACGTTTATAAATAGACAAAAGCTCAACAATTGTCGGCCAGGAATTCACCAGATACTGAAACGAATTGGTAACTTGGCTGAAGGCGGTCAGAATCTGCTGCATCAGACCAAAGGTGATCGCGCCCACCGCAATTGTCGGGATCAACAACAAATAGGCAAAGATGTTATCCGCCTGCAGATAGAAACTGCGGGCCACGTTGAAATACATATAATGGAAATACAGCCGGAAATAATTGCGCCGCACATTGCCGAACAGCTCAGATAATGTAGGCGGCTGCGCGCGGCTTTCATCATCCTCACCATAGACAAGTTCCTTCCGGTAAGCTGCCTCAACTCGCTGGTTCTTAAATTCCAGCCCTGGCAATTTAATGCCCACAGTGGCCAGAAAGACCGTCCCGAACACCGACCAGAAAATCGCGGCCGCCAGAAGCGGGTTGGCAATCTCTCCAACAAAGGGCAGTGATGTTACATTGCTGGACAGGGCCATCAGAACCGGCAGGAACGCGAACAGCGTCATGATCGAGTCTACAATCGCGACCCCGAGACCTTCAACAATGCCGGCAAAACGCATGGTGTCTTCCTGAACCCGCTGTGACGCCCCCTCAATATGACGAACCTGGCCCCATTTTGAGACATAAAAATCATTCATCGCTGTGCGCCAGCGGAAGACATAATGAGAGACAAAGAAGCGGGTCAGAACATATACAAAAATCCAGATGAACGCTATTTGGGTGAAAATAAGAATAAGACTGTATAGGTCAGCTGCTGTGGTGGTGCTGTTATCAGACAAGGCATTTTGCACTGCATCAAAGAACGGCCGCCGCCAATTGTTAATCGCTACTGAAACCTGAACCGAAAAATAGGTGGAAAACAGAATTAACTGAGAACCAAGAATTGACCAAATCTGCCATTTATGAGGCAAATGACGAAACCAGAAGGCCGCAAACAGCGCGCAGATCAAAACGTAATAAACATAAAACCACAGAAATTCTGATGAAATAAAATAGCTGACACCGATAATCGGGTTCTGCGGATCACTATCCAGCGCAAAACCAAGCGCCCGGCCAAGTGTGTCACCAAAGCTGTACCAGATGAAAATAACCACGGCAGACCAGGCTATCGCGCTGAGAAAAAACAGTTTCGGGCGCGGGAAAAAACTTTCAAACATGACGGTGTCCTTATGAAACTGCGCTAAGAGGGGTTAATCGCTTTTGAAATGTATCCTGATTAAAGCAAATCATTATCCTGAAGGTCCTGATGCAAGGCGATGTTAACAATAAGCCCAAGAGCAATGAAGACCGTCAGCATCGCTGTTCCGCCATACGATATCAAAGGCAAAGGAGCCCCGACAACAGGCAAAAGCCCGGTGACCATGCCAATATTCACAAATACATACAAAAACAGCATCACAGATATGCCTGTGCACAACAATTGGCCAAATCGGTTGCGGCAGCGTATCGCGATCATCAAGCATGACGCCAGAATAACAAAATAGGTGAACAACACAGCCAGATTGCCAACAAACCCAAATTCCTCACCGATCATAGTGAAGACAAAATCTGTCTGTTTTTCCGGCAGATAGTTCAACTGACTTTGTGATCCCATCAAAAACCCCTTACCAAACAAGCCACCTGAACCAAGCGCAATTTTCGACTGCGCTATCTGGTATCCTGCGCCAAGCTGGTCTGCCTCCGGATTGAGGAAAGTGAGTATACGGGCCTTTTGATAATCATAGAGCTGTGACCAGAGCACTGGCAGCGCCGCCAGACCGGCAACAACAGCTGACAGCACATAGCGGCGCGGCAGGCCTGCAGCAAACACCACAGCCAATCCGCCAACCAGCAACATGAAAGATGTGCCCAAATCAGGCTGTATAAGAACCAGAGAAAAAGGGATGGAAATCAGAGCGACTACCGGAATATAGGTCACGATTGATTGCATTTGTTCTGGAGTTTGACTGGAGAGGTAGCGGGCAAGGGCGATGATCACCGCCAATTTTGCCGGCTCAGAGGGCTGAAAATTGAACGGGCCAAGTGCAATCCAGCGGGTGGCCCCCACCCCTACCCCGATAAACGGCAGGGTTGCCAGAACAACAACAACCAACACAATCCCCAAATAAGACCAGTTATACAGCCAACGCGTAGGGATAAAGGCGATCAGAAACAACATCACCGTGCCAATAGCGGCGCGCAAAATCTGGCGTTCAGCCCACGGTGTCCAGGACCCTTCTGAGGCTGAATACAAAGCCAGTGTGCCAATAAGGACTAGGGTGGCTGTCGAAAACAGTAATAGCCACGGTAGGCGAAACAAAAACCGGACCAACAGCATCAGACAGTTCCCTCATTATCTTCTGCCAGAATATGGCTGAGAATATCCCGGGCGATCGGCGCCGCCATTGATGAACCTGACCCGCCATGTTCAACAACAAGTGACAAAGCGTATTTGGGCCGCCTGTGAGGGGCAAAGGCCACGAACAGAGCATGATCACGTTCCTTCCACGGCCGGTCAATATTATCAATTATCCCTTTTTCACGCTGTTCCTTTGTGATCCGTTTCACCTGAACCGTCCCTGTCTTCCCGGCCATGCCGCCTGTGCCAAGGTCATATTTACGGGCTGTTCCCAGCGGGCCAGCGGTGACCGCCCGCATGCCCCGGTGCAGCACATCAATAATTTCAGGAGCAATATCCAAGGGCGGAAATTCAACCGGTTCATTCGCACCAGACACAGCCTCCAGACGGGGCGAGACAGCATATTTACGGTTGGCAATACGCGCGGTCATCACCGCAAGCTGCAAAGGTGTGGTCAGCACAAAGCCCTGTCCGATACCCGCAACCACGGTCTCGCCTGGTGTCCAGACCGTGCCCCGGCTTTCCATCTTCCAATTCCGGTCGGGGATAATACCGGTCTTTTCATTTGCAAACCCAACCCCTGTCGGCAGGCCCAGCCCAAGCCGCAGCGCCATATCATGAATTCGATTGATCCCTGTCTTCAGGGCAATCTGGTAGAAATAGACATCACAAGATCGCTCTAAAGCCTGAATGGAATCAACATTGCCATGCCCGTTATCATTCCAGCAATGGAAGGTCGAGTTACCAAAATCAAATTCACCTGAACAATCATATCGCGTGTTCTGAGACACCACGCCCGCTTCAAGTGCAGCCGCCAGAACCACCATCTTAAAGGTTGACCCTGGGGCATAAAGCCCTGAGGTTACCCGGTTCAATAATGGTGTGCGGGGATGTTCATTCAGGCGGCGCCAGTCCCTGACAGACAGGCGGTTGGAAAACAGGTTCGGATCATAACCGGGCACAGAAACCATTAGTTTGATCTCGCCGGTGTGAATATCCATAACCGTTACAGCCCCGGATTCAGGCGGCACAAGCCTGCCCCTTTCATCCTTTAAGACCAGATCATCACCGGTTGTTACATGCGCCCGCAATTCAGAATTATCAAGCAGGGCTCTTTGCACGTTCGGATTCTGCAGCGGAATAATTTCCGATTTGCCGCGTCGCAGCCTTTCCGCGGCATAGGACTGAGCCCCTACATCGATAGACAGCCTGACATCATCACCAGCGGTTGCCTGTTTATCGCGCAACACCCGAACAGGCTTGCCCTTCGCGTTCATCTCAATCCGCTCAACACCGGCAGCCCCTCTCAGGTTGGTTTCAAACGTGCGCTCCAAGCCAGACCGGCCAATCCGCGAGGCGGGCAGATAGCGTAATTCTGGATTATCTTTGACATCACGTTTGTTGGCTGGCGATACATAGCCCGTGATATGGGCTGTCATCCACCCTTGCGGATATATCCGTCTGAAGCCTTTGCGAAATGAGGCCCCTTCAAGTACAGGCGAAAGCACCGCCAGACGCGACAATTCACGTTGAGTAAGATTAGACCGGACAGTTACTTCCAGAAAATCAGGCTGCTCTTCAATCCGCTTGAGAATGGCGTTAATTTCGGCCGGACGAAGCCTGACGATTTTACGCACCCGGTTGAGCCAGGCTCTCAGATCAGGTATTCGCGCAGGCAACATTCGCAGCTCAAACACCTCTGAATTTCCCGCAAGCAGGCGGCCCCGGGCATCAAGAAGACGGCCACGCGGTGCCTGGACAAGGCGTTTGTCAAACTGGTTCCGGTCTGACAGACGCTGATAATTATCAGTCTGCGCAATCTGCAATTGATAGAGCCGGCCCACCAACAGCGCCCCCAACAGGGCCTGACCACCACCAACCATCAGCATGCGCCGTGTCATAATGGAGGACAGCTCTTTTTGTTCTTTACGCTTTTTCATTCACCCGACTTTCAGTCGCCCCTCACGAGCCGTAATCTAGCTGGATTGAACCGCCATAATTTTCGACAGAACAGAGGACAGGGAAACAAGAACGACATAAAAAATGGGAAATAGCAAGACGGTCATCCCGGTCTGCTGAAGCAGCGACGATAAATCGGGTGCGGAAAAATGACTGATAAAATAAATCACCAACTTTATGGTCCCCACCAGAATGACAATGAGTGAAAAATTCGCCCATAATTCGATAAAATCTGCATCGACAAGATAGCTAGCACGCCATTGTGTCACAAGTGCGGCAATCACAAACGCGATGCTGTTGGCGCCCAGCATCTGGAAGAACATGACCTCTGAAAACAGCCCCATCAGCAGAACCGCCAGAAGGGACAATCTGAACGGATAGGCAATAAACATGAAATAGATGTAGCAAAGCGCCAACAACGGTGCAGAATTGTGAAAAATTGACCAATGCGCCAGCGCACCTTCAAACAAAACAAAGAACAGGCCGCCCAAAGCGCAGAGTATTTGAACAGGCAATACTGATTGCAGGTCAGCCGGTTTATCAAGTGGCCCTAAGCTCATTGCAGCACATCCTTGGTACTGAACCCTTCCAGGAGGCGACCATCATCTTTTTCCGGCAAGGGCGTGAAGAACCGTTCCAGAACAGAAATAGATTCAGGCGGGGTGCCTTCTGGCCTGACCAGGATAGACACAAAAGAAATTGTTCGCAGGTCAACCGCTGGCTGGATGTAAAACTTACGCCCCCTGCCCGCTATCACGCGGCCAACCGGCAAGCCTGCGGGAAGCAACTCCCCATGTCCAGAAGTCAGCACAAGCTCATTTTCCTTGGGCTCTGCCTCAAGCGGCAGGAAGCTCAGAGCAAGCAAGCCTGAGTTTTGGCCAATAGCCAGCCCCGGCCATGACGAGGACGATAACAGAACCGGAATACGCGAATTAACATCGCTGAGCAGCAACACCCAGGAAAACCGCTGCCCCACCTCAACAATATAGCCGACAAGCCCGTTTGCAGTCACCACAGGGTCACCGCGCTGAATGCGCTGGTCAGGGCCGTGCATAATCTGCATTGCGTGGGAAAAACTGCTGCCAGGGGCGGTAATCGCCCGGGCCGTGATTGCCTGACGGTCTGGCGGGATAACCGCGCCCAGAACAGTGCGCAACTGACGATTTTCGGATTCAAGAATTTCAGCCCGCCTCTGCCAGCGTTTCAGCCGGTCATTTTCAGCTCGCAGCCTCACCGTTTCTTCGCGCAAAGAGGCAACCGTGCGCACCCCTTCAAACATAGTCTCCACCGCCCGCACAGGGGCTGAGACCACGTCAAATAAAGGCGCAAACAATTCGGAGACATCATTCTGAGCGGTACGCACGGCCAGAATGTCGGCTTTACCGATAAGGATCAGCAAAAATCCCAGAAAGATAAAGAAAAGCTGGGAAACTCTTTTGGACTGGCTTGCGCGCTTTGTGCTTTTGCGCCCTGCCATCTCTGCCTTAAGCCCCAATTAAGACGTGACGCAGTGTCTTCAACTCCTCAAGACAACGGCCGGTTCCCATTACCACACAAAACAGCGGGTCTTCAGCAATTGAAATTGGCAGGCCGGTTGCTTCTCGCAGAACGGTATCCATTTCACGGAGCATTGCACCGCCACCGGTCAGAACAATGCCTTTTTCCACAATATCAGCAGCCAGTTCCGGTGGAGCTTGTTCAAGCGCCATTTTCACGCCTTCAACAATCTGCTTCAGCGGATCTGAAATCGCATCAGCGACCTGGGATTCTGAGATATTAATTTCTTTCGGCACACCATTCACCAGATCGCGGCCCCGGACCTCAATCCGCACGCCTGATGATTTTTCTGGCCGGCGGGCGATGCCAATTGTTTTCTTGATCCGCTCTGCTGTGGCTTCGCCGACCAGCAGGTTATGGGTCCGGCGCATATACCCGATAATCGCGTCATCAATCTTGTCACCGCCGACCCGCACAGAATGCGCGTAAACGATATTTCCCAGCGACAGAATGGCCACCTCAGTGGTACCGCCACCAATATCAACAACCATTGAACCAGAAGGTTCGGTCACCGGCAAATCAGCCCCGATGGCAGCCGCCATTGGCTCCTCAATCAAGAAAACCCGGCGCGCGCCAGCAGCCTCAGCTGATTCCTGAATAGCCCGCCGTTCAACCGCAGTTGACCCAGACGGCACACAAATAATCATCTGCGGGCTGGCAATCGAAAACCGGCCATTCACCTTGCGAATAAAATGTTTGATCATTTCTTCGGCGACTTCGAAATCAGCGATAACGCCATCAGCCATCGGCCGGATTGCCTGAATATTACCAGGGGTTTTCCCCAGCATAACCTTGGCTTCTTCACCAACGGCAAGGACTTGTGTCTTGCCGCGTACCTGTGCCATGGCCACCACAGATGGCTCGTTCAGCACAATGCCGCGCCCCTTGACATAAACAAGTGTATTGGCGGTACCCAGATCAATCCCGATATCCGCTGATAAAAACCCAAAAATTGAACCAAACATGATGTTTTCCCTACCCGGCCGGACAGACTTAATCTGTAGTGATTTCCCTAATAAATCAATTTGCACAAGAGTGCACGTTTAATGCCAAAATGTAAAGAAGGGGAATCGCTGTGATCCCCCTTCAAAACAGGAAATGATTCAGGCAGTTGTCTGTTCTGCCTGAACAAAAGCCAGCTTAGTTTTTGTCTTTGTCAACCAGACGGTTTGCACCAATCCACGGCATCATGCCCCGCAGACGCTCACCGACCTCTTCAATGTTGTGGGCAGCGTTCCGGCGACGGGTTGCCTTGAAGCTGGCCTGGTGAACCTTATTTTCCAGCATCCAGTCACGTGTGAACCGGCCAGACTGGATATCCTCCAGCACCCGCTTCATCTCTGCCTTGGTTTCATCTGTGATGATCCGGGGGCCAGTGACATATTCGCCATATTCGGCGGTGTTGGAGATAGAGTAATTCATGTTGGCGATACCACCTTCATAAATCAGATCAACAATCAGCTTCACTTCATGCAGACATTCAAAATACGCCATTTCAGGGGCATAACCAGCCTCTGTCAGGGTTTCATAGCCCGCCTTAATAAGCTCAACCAGACCGCCACACAGAACCGCCTGTTCACCGAACAGGTCTGTCTCACATTCTTCCTGGAATGTTGTTTCAATGATACCAGAACGGCCGCCACCAACTGCGCTGGCATAGGACAGACCGATATCATGGGTGTTACCTGAGGCGTCCTGATAGACAGCCAGCAGACACGGCACGCCGCCGCCCTTCAGATATTCACCGCGCACCGTATGGCCGGGGCCCTTTGGGGCTACCATGAAGACGTCAATGTCATTGCGTGGTTCGATAAGCTTGAAATGAACGTTCAGACCATGGGCAAAGGCAATAGCCGCACCAGGGCGAATGTTTGCAGCAATTTCGTCCGCATAGATGTCTGCCTGCAGCTCATCAGGGGTCAGCATCATGACCACATCACCCCAGGCCGCTGCTTCAGCCACAGACATCACCTTAAACCCGGCGGCTTCAGCTTTGGCGCGGGTTGACGAGCCCTCACGCAGAGCAACAGCAACTTCAGCAACACCGCTATCCTTAAGATTTGCTGCATGAGCATGACCTTGAGAGCCATAGCCGACAATCACAACTTTCTTTGATTTAATCAGACCGATATCGGCATCCTGATCATAATACACACGCATAGTTTTCTCTCCTTCAACTGAAACGCCGGAACGGCGCGGTGCGGTAATTTCGATATAACAGAACTGTCTTACAACAGCTCACCTATCGTTCGTATTCTGCCCCCAAGGTAATAAACGGTGAGCCACAGAAACAAAAGAAAAAAGTCGGCCTTTGGCTGATTGCTTATTCTGTTCCGTCTGAGGACATATCGATTTTATTGCCTCTGGTCATGCCGCAAACACCTGTCCGGGCCACTTCTATCTCGCCGAGCGAGTCCATCAGATTGATAAAAGCGGTAACTTTTGATGAGTTCCCGGTTACCTCAAACACAAAGCTGTTCAGCGTGCTATCCAGTGTGCGCGCCCTGAAGCTGTCTGCCACCCGCAAGGCCTCAACCCGTTTATTGCCGGAATTGACGATTTTCACCAAGGCTAGTTCGCGTTCAACATGCGCCGGGCCAATGGTTAAATCCTGCACAGAATGCACCGGAACAAGACGGGCCAGCAACTGTTTGATTTGTTCGATGACCATCGGCGTTCCCGAGGTTACCACTGAAATCCGCGACTGATGTCGGGCTTCATCAACCTCAGACACTGTCAGGCTTTCGATATTGTAGCCACGGCCCGAAAACAGGCCGACCACCCGGGCCAGAACACCAGGTTCGTTATCAACCAATATGGACAGCGTATGCCGCTCTGAAACAGAGGTATCAAGCATGATTTAAGTCATCCTTCCTGTTGAAAGAAAAGGGAAGTTGAAAGGTCGCCGGCAGCAAAGCGCCATCCCGGCAACATGGTTAGACGAGAATCTTACCTTCATCAGATACAGGGCTTGCCGCTTCATCCTCAGCGTTCAGTATCATCTCATTATGCGCCGCACCTGAAGGGATCATCGGGAAGCAGTTCTCTTCCTTCTCAATACAGATATCGGCGATTACCGGCCCGTCAGTGGCCAGCATGGTTGTGATCACATCATCCAGTTCGCCAACGTCTGATGCCCGCAGACCGGTCATACCAAAGGTTTCAGCCAGTTTGACAAAATCAGGCAGAGACGCGCTGTAGCTTTCTGAATAGCGCGAGCCGTGGTTAAGCTCTTGCCATTGCCGAACCATACCCATCCATTCATTATTCAGGATGAAAATTTTCACCGGCAGCCGGTATTGGGCGATGGTTGACAGCTCTTGCATATTCATCAGGAAAGAGGCTTCACCGGAGATATCGATAACCGTTGCCCCCGGGTGCGCTATCTGTGTGCCTACAGCAGACGGCAAACCATAGCCCATCGTGCCCAGCCCGCCAGAGGTCATCCATCTGTTAGGCTGATGAAACCCGAAATACTGAGCTGCCCACATCTGATGCTGGCCAACTTCAGTGGTGATATAGGTATCCCGCTCACGGGTCAGGTCATAAAGACGCTTAATCGCATTCTGCGGTTTGATCACACGGCCAGACTGAACAAATTTCAGACAATCCCGAGACCGCCACTGGTTGATCTGCTCCCACCAGCCTGACAAAGCTTTTGCATTCGGGGTAAAGCCATCGGCCTTTAGCTCGGTAATCAGCGCGTCCAGAATGGCTGTCGCATCACCAACAATACCAACATCAACCTGAACCACTTTGTTAATCGAAGACGGGTCAATATCAGCATGAACTTTTACAGATCCTGGTGAAAACGCGTTCAACCGTCCGGTGACCCGGTCATCAAAACGAGCGCCCAGATTGAGCATAAAATCACATTGATGCATGGTCATGTTGGCTTCATAGGTTCCATGCATACCCAGCATGCCCAGAAAATGCGGGTCATCTGCTGGAACCGCGCCAAGCCCCATCAATGTCAAAGTGGTTGGCCAGCCTGTCAACGCCACCAATTCGCGCAGCTTTTCTGAGGCTTCTGGCCCTGAGTTAATCAGGCCGCCACCGCCGTAAATAACCGGATGTTTGGCCTTTTTCATCAGCTTCACAGCTTTTTTAATCTGTTCTGAAGAGGGCTGTGTGCGGGGCTGGTAGCGCTGGTTGTCTTCGCTTTGCACGCCGCCTTCAACAAACGGGGCATCCAGCAGCTGGATATCCTTTGGTAAATCGACAACCACCGGGCCAGGCCGGCCTGAACGGGCAACATGAAACGCCTCTTCAACCATGGACTGGAGGCTCGCGCTTGATTTGCACAGATAATTATGTTTCGTGCATGGGCGGGTAATGCCAGATGTGTCAGCTTCCTGAAACGCGTCTGTACCAATAAGATGGCTGGGCACCTGGCCGGTCAGGCAAACAATCGGCACGGAATCCATCATCGCATCTGTCAGGCCGGTAACCGCGTTTGTTGCGCCCGGGCCAGAGGTGACCAGAACAACGCCAACCTTCCCTGTCGAGCGGGCATAGCCTTCAGCAGCATGCACCGCGGCCTGTTCATGTCGCACCAGAATATGGCGGATAGAGTTATTTCTGAACAGCGCATCGTAAATCGGCAGCACGGCCCCGCCAGGATAGCCAAAAATGACCTCCACACCCTGATCTTCCAACACTTTGAGGATCAGTTCTGCCCCTTCCATCATCTGGGTAGATGATTTGGTCTGTTGCTTCTCAGTCATAGTCTTTATCCCGTAAAAATCCCCGGCAATTTGCCTCGTTCTTTCAAAAACACAAAAAAACCGAACCTGCCCGCGGGCAGCACACGGTTTTTGCTATGCATGAAATTCTTCTGAGCGTTTTTCGCGCCACGCTAGTGAGTTAACACAGACCTGAGTGGAAAGTCAACGGATTTATAGAATTTTTGAAAAGATTTTTTGATGTAATTGATGTGAATATGTCTCATTATTTTCATAATTTGAAATAAAATTATTCCGCAGCCAGGTCATCTGCCGCTTTGCATAGTGCCGTGTGTCCCGGCTGGCTTGATAAATAGCCGTCTCTTTATCAATTTCGCCTCTTAAGAGGGCAGCCAGTGCGGCAACACCCAGGGCCTTCATCACCGGCAGATCAGGGGCAAGATGGCGGCCTAAAAGCGCATCGACTTCCGCCAGACCGCCGCCATCAACCATCGCCGCAAACCGGTTGTCTATCCGCTCATACACATCCCCGCGTTCAGGAATATGCGCGATTTTAATGGCCCGGCCCGACAAGCCGCCTTCGCGCGGGCGTGACTGCCAGTAAGACAGAGGCTTGCCAGTATGCATCACCACCTCCAATGCGCGGACCAGACGTTGGCTGTCCCCTGCCTCCAGCCGTTTCGCAATCACCGGGTCGAGCTCATGAAGCTTGTCTAAGGCAGCCTGACCGCCCCGTTCTGTATGGAGGGCGGTTGCGGCGGCGCGGGCTCCCTCAGGAATATCCGGAATGGCCGATATTCCCTGTTCGGCAGCGTTCAGATAAAAGCCTGTCCCGCCGACAATGATTGGCCATTTACCCTTGGCCCGCGTGTCCTCAACAGCCTGATGGAGATCAGCCAGCCAACGCCCCACCGAATAGCGTTCTGCGCCGTCTACCGTCCCATAGAGCTCATGCGGTATGCGGGCCTCATCCGCCGCAGACGGCCGCGCGGTCAAAATGTTGAGGTCTTTATAAACCTGCATTGAATCGGCATTGATGATGACGCCATCTAGATGCTGTGCTAAATCCAAGGCCAGTGCCGACTTGCCGCTTGCGGTTGGGCCGGCCAGAAGAATATAGTCAGTGGCAGAATGTGGCTGTGTCATAGGCACAGGACTTACTTGATCGGACATCAACATGCAAGAAATCGCTGTACTTTCAGCTCGCAAAACAGGTCCTGGCTCGCTTGAACAACTGGTTAATTTTGCCCGCCAGGTTGACCTGGGTAATGTTGACATCCTCAGCACAGAGCGTGTTTCCTGTGATGCTCTTCAGGCACCTTGCCCTGATGACTGGCCGTATGCCGCAGTGCGAAAGACAGCTGACCAGCATCAGATTGACGTGAATAAAGTCCCTGCGCAGGGGCGCCGCAAAATGCTGATGCTGGCAGATATGGACGCGACTATTATCCGCGGCGAGTCCCTTGACGAGCTGGCCGATTTGGCCGGCATTGCTGAGCAGATAAAACCCATCACTGCCAGAGCCATGGCGGGTGAGCTGGATTTTTTAGAGGCCCTTTCAGCTAGGCTGGCGCTTCTGGCAGGGCAACCGGAAAGCCTGCTGGATGAGGTTGTGAGAAACACAGTTATCACAGACGGCGCTCATGAGGCTGTGGCCACCATGCGCGCGCATGGCGGGCACTGTTACCTGGTTTCAGGGGGCTTTACCTTTTTGACAAGTGTGATTGCCAAACAACTGGGGTTCAGTGGCCATCACAGCAATGTGATGGATGTAGCCGATGGCAGGCTGACTGGACGGGCGGTACCGCCTATCCTGGGCAAGCAGGCAAAACGCGCATTTCTAGAGCAGTATAGAGCTGAGTACGGCCTTGCCCCTGAAGATACTTTATGTGTCGGGGACGGGGCAAATGACATGGCCATGCTGAGCCAGGCCGGAATGGGGGTCGCTTTTGAGGGCAAACCCGCGCTGCGTGAGCAGATAGACCTTCAGCTTAATCATACCGACCTGACCGGTCTGCTCTATCTCCAAGGTTATAGATCAGCTGACTTTGTGGCGTCTTAGCGGACCCGATAACGAAAAAAAGCCGGGCGTTGCAGCCCGGCTTTTCCTGTCTGTTACGTCTCATTGCCTTCAGAGCACGACATTATTGCTCAAAGCTGACCTGAACAAAGCGGGTCTGGCCTTCGCTTTCTATCAGCATCAGTACGCCTTTGCGGCCGCTTTCCCGTGCCTTGGCAATCCCCTCAACCAACTGGCTGACAGATGAAATGGCTGACTGATTCAACCGGCGCACAATATCCCCGGGCTGAACGCCTTTGGCCGCCGCAGGGCTGCCCTCAGCGACCTCCACCACAACAATGGTTTCGTCATTAGCGGTGAGCCCGAACTTCTCTGCAAGCGCCGCGCTCAACGGGGCCACAGCAAGACCGATGTCGGCAAGTGTGGTTTCTTCTGCTGTGTCTGTTTTGCCAGACCTGGACAGCAAGCCGCCATTTTCAGCTTGCTCCAATTCGCCAAGGGTGACGGACAACGTTCTCATCTTGCCATCACGCACCACCTCAACATCAACTGTTGCCTCAACATCAGTTTCCGCCACGATACGCGGCAAATCACGACTTTTGCTGACATCCTTGCCATCAAAGCGGATAATCACATCCCCGGCTTGCAGGCCGGCCTCATCAGCAGGCCCGGTTTCAGTCACAGAAGCAATAAGCGCACCTTTGGCGTCTTCAAGGCCCAGACTGTCCGCAATGTCCTCGGTAACTTCCTGAATAAAGACACCCAGCCAGCCACGACGTGTCCGCCCATAATCCTGCAGCTGGCCGACCACCTGCTGCGCCAAATTTGCCGAAATGGCAAAACCGATCCCAACAGACCCCCCGCTCTGAGAGAAAATCGCGGTATTAATGCCGATAACCTCACCATCAAGGTTAAATAACGGGCCACCTGAATTGCCCCGGTTGATAGAGGCATCTGTCTGGATGTAATCATCATAGGGCCCAGAACCGATATCACGGCCCCGTGCCGATACAATACCGGCGGTGACCGTACCCCCCAGACCAAACGGATTACCGATAGCCATCACCCAATCACCAACACGCAGACCATCAGAATTACCAAAAGAGACCGCGGTCAGTTTGCTGTCCCCCGGATCAATTCTTAACACAGCGATATCTGTCTTGGCATCACGCCCGATAACCTCAGCTGCAAAACTTTCATCATTGGCCAGAACCACCGAAATTTCATCTGCGTTTTCAATCACGTGATTATTGGTGACCACAATACCGGCAGAATCAATAATGAAGCCTGAACCCAATGACTGTGCCCGGCGGGACCGCTCTTCTTTGTCCTGAAACTCGCGGAAGAAATCTTCAAACGGTGAACCTTCAGGAAACTGGGGCAGCTGCGGCCTGTCATTTTCGCGCACAACCATAGTCGTCGAAATATTCACCACCGCCGGTGACAGCCGTTCAGCCAGATCAGCAAAGCTGTCCGGACGGTCAGCGGCGCGGGCCGCCTGACTGCCCAAAAGAACGAACAACATAACAAAGCCCGTCATCAGCGCGTAGCGCAAAAGAAGGGCTGTGTCTGTTCCGCGGCGGGCAAGAGACTGGCCGTCCGGCTTTACAAAATGCATCGTGGAAACATGATTAGGCATCATTAAATCCTGTTGTCTGTTAATCCCTCAAGAGTGGTTTCAGCCAGACAAATTCCTTTGCCTGACTGAAGTGAGGTTTACCGCCAGAGAGTGTCCCCATTCTGGCCTCTTTAAGGCCGGAATGGGGCCGGTTAGGTCTGGCTAGTCTGCTTATTCAGAACCATCCTTATCCTTGAAATAACGGAAGAAGGATGAATTCGGTGAAAGGACCATGGAGGTACCGGACTCGCCGATTGATTTGCGATAGGCTTCCATTGACCGGTAGAAAGAGAAGAACTCCGGGTCTCGGCCAAAGCTGTCTGCATAGATGCGGATAGCGTTCGAATCGCCTTCACCACGAACCTGTTGGGCTTCTTTTTTTGCCTCTGCGACAATCACCGTCCGGGTCTTTTCGGCATCCGCCCTGATCTTCTGGGCTTCTTCCTCACCGGTAGCGCGGAATTCTTTGGCTTCCCTCTCCCGTTCGGACTTCATCCGGTTAAAGATGTTTTGACTGGTGGCCTCTGGATAATCTGCGCGGCGCAAGCGCACATCAATAATCTCAATACCCAGAGATTCCACTGACTGGTTCACCTCATCGCGGATCGACCCGTTAATGGTTTCACGCTCGCCGGTCAGGATTGAGGCCAGTGTCTCGCGGCCAAGAACACGACGAACAGATGAATCAATGATGGATTCCAGCCGGGCCCGTGCACCAAATTCGTTCCGAACAGTTTGGAAAAACAACAGCGGATCCATAATCCGGTAGCGGGCATACGCATCTACCTGCAGGCGCTTCTGATCCGCCAGAATGACTTCTTCAGCATCCTGTGGGATCAGGGATAACACCCGGCGTTCATAATAGACTGCGTCTTGAATGAACGGAATTTTGAACTGCAACCCGGGATCCTGAATAATCCGTTTCGGTTCACCAAACTGAAGCACCAGAGCCTGCTGGGTCTGATTGACGGTGAACGCGGCTGAATACAGGCCCAGAATTAACAGGCCGATAGAAAGAAGTGAAATATTTCGTGTCATCTTCATTGTCTAATCTCCTGTTAGTTAGAGCCCTGGGCTTTACCCAGTTCTTTTAAGGGCAGGTACGGCACCACAGAATTGCCGTCCTCATCGATGATGATCTTTTCGATATTGCCGAACACTTCTTCAATGGTCTCGATGTAAATCCGCTCCCGAGTTACATCCTTGTCCATTTCATAAGCTGTATAAACCTGGTCGAAGCGTGAAGCGTCACCTTCAGCTCTGTTGACCACTTCCTCGCGGTAGGCTTCGGCTTCGGCAATCAGGCGGGCGGCTTCACCACGCGCCCGAGGGACAATATCGTTCCGGAATGCCTCAGCTTCGTTCTTCAGCCTGTCTCTATCCTGACGGGCCCTCTGCACATCATTAAACGCGTCAATAACATCTGATGGCGGGTCAACAGCCAGCAACTGCACCTCACGCACACGAACACCGGTTTTATATTCGTCCATCAGGTCCTGCAGCTTCTGGCGGACAGATGCCTGTACAGACTGACGGCCTTCGGTCAACACGGTCTGGATTGCGGTCTGGCCGATAATCTCACGCATAACAGCCTCAGCGGCAACTTTAATGGTTTGATCCGGTTCGGCCAGATTGAACAGATAAGCGCCAGCATCAGCTATCCGCCAGAACACAACAAAATCAATATCCACGATATTTTCATCGCCGGTAATCATCTGGCTTTCATCAGCGATATCACGGCGTGAGGCTGACCGGCCTGAGACGTCACGGAAACCGATTTCCAAACGGTTATCACGGGTGACATCGGGGGTCAGCACCTGTTCAATCGGGAACGGTAAATGATAATGCAGGCCTGGCGAGGTTGTTTTCACCCACTCACCAAAACGCAAGACCACGCCCTGTTGTTGCGGATTGACCCGGTAAAAGCCGGTCGCCGCCCACAGGCCGAGCACAACGATCAGCAGCAACCCCATGAATCTCATCGGGTTGCCACCACCTGGCACGCGGCCGCCAAACTGGTTTCGGAAATCACGGAACATTTTATCAAATTCCGGGGGGTTCGGCCGACCAGGCGGACGCCCGGAGCCACCGCCCCATGGGCCGCCATTATTGCCGCCACCGCCGCCCCATGGGCCGCCGCCCTGATTTCCACCTTGGTTATTGCCTTGATTATTCCAGGGCATATCTGCTGCGCTCCATTTGCAATGCTGTTTTTTTGTCTGCATGGCGGTACACTCTGCCCCGTCGGCTTGCCAAAACAGATCAGCAAGACTAGTTGAGAGATGCAACCGCTTCACCCTTATATTTAGACGATTGACAGGAAATTCAAGAATGTCAGCACAAATAACCGAACAAAAAATCCTGGACACGCTGAAATCAGTCCAGATGCCAGGCCGCAATAGCGATATCGTATCAGAAAATGCGGTCAGCGGCGTTGCTGTTCGTGATGGCAATGTTGGCTTCACCATTGAGATTAGCCCAGATCAGGCCAGCGCCGCAGACGCGCTGAAAGCCGAAGCGGAAACAGCTGTTAACGCCCTTGACGGCGTCTTGTCTGTGTCGGTAGTTCTGACCGCGCATACCCCTGGCTCATCAACCGCCCCGTCAGGGCCTGGCGCGCCTGGCCACCCTGCGAGCGCCCCCGGCCAGGGCGGCGATAATGAGCCCTTGCTGAAACCGGCTAAACATGTGATTGCAGTTGCCTCTGGCAAAGGGGGGGTAGGTAAATCAACCACCTCTATCAATCTGGCCTTGGCCTTTGCCGCACAGGGCCTGAACACCGGTATTTTGGACGCCGATATTTATGGGCCCTCCCTGCCCCGGTTGCTCGGGCTCAATGAAAAGCCACGTACAGAGAACAACAAGCTGGTTCCCCTGTCCGCCTGGGGCCTGCAGGCCATGTCAATCGGCTTTCTGGTAGATGAGGATGCGCCGACAATCTGGCGCGGCCCTATGGTGATGTCAGCCGTACAACAGATGCTGCGTGATGTGGCCTGGGACGGGCTTGATGTGCTTGTGATTGACATGCCGCCGGGCACAGGTGATGCCCAGTTGACCTTATCGCAACGGGCTGATCTGGCTGGTGCCGTGATTGTGTCCACCCCGCAGGACCTGGCCCTGATAGATGCCCGCAAAGGCCTGAATATGTTCAGGCGGGTGAATGTGCCGGTGTTGGGCATTATTGAGAATATGAGCTATTTTGTCTGCCCGGGTTGTGGTGAGACTTCAGATATTTTCGGAACAGGCGGCGCGAAAGCAGAAGCCGAACGCCTCGGCTTGCCGTTCTTAGGCGCTATCCCGCTTGATATGGAAATCAGGGCCACATCTGATGCTGGCACGCCGATTGTCTCAGCCCAGCCGGAGTCGCCGCATGCACAGGCCTATCTGAGAATCGCGGAGACCGTGAGCACGCAATTGAACCAGCCCAGCCGCACAGGCCCAGCCATCGTGATGGAATAAATCCAGACTGGCCAAGAAAAAGAGATAGACAGGACTTAGGACAGCGGCCTGGCGGGGCTTTTTCGGGTCAGCCTGTGGTAGGAAAATTCCGGCACATCGCCGTCTGCCGCAAACCGCTCCAGCGTCTCATCTGCCCAGTCTTTACGGTCAAATTCAGGGAACCTGACCCCGTCCACCGGCTCTGCGTCAACAAAGGTAGCCTCAATCGTCTGGCAATACGGCAGGCCGGCTTCATAAATCTGGCCACCGCCGAACAGAATAAGGCGGGTTTCTTGCGTGTCCTGTTCAGCAAGCCAGGCTTTGCTGACCTCTATCGCGGCCGCAAGGCTGGCAACACCAACAGCCCCTTCGGCCTGCCAGTCAGCGTTTCTGGTCAACACCACCGATAGCCGCCCAGGCAAAGCCCGTCCGATAGACTGGAAGGTGCGCCTGCCCATGATAAGCGGGCAGCCCATTGTCAGCTGCTTTACCCGCTTTAAGTCCCCGGGCAGATGCCAGATCAAATCATCACCGTCACCAATAATCCGGTTGCGCGCCATAGCCACAACGCACACCATCTGAAAGCTGTTGTTATCTGGCCTCATAACGGCGGTCATACAGCGATAGGGGCCGCAATAGACGGGGCCGCTTCATAATCGGAAATCTTGAAATGCTCAAAACTGAACGCATCCAGCTCATCAGGCGGGTTCACCAGTTGCAAGCGTGGCAACGGACCCGGCTGACGGGTAAGCTGTTCTTTGGCCTGATCAAGATGGTTCAGATACAGATGCGCATCACCAAGTGTATGCACAAAATCGCCGACCTGGAGCGAGGTGACATGCGCGATCATATGGGTCAGCAACGCATAGGACGCGATATTAAACGGCACGCCAAGAAAAATATCAGCAGAACGCTGGTAAAGCTGGCAGGACAGCCGACCATTGGCGACATGGAACTGGAACAGGCAATGGCACGGCGGCAGCGCCATTTCCGGCACATCAGAGGGGTTCCAGGCCGACACAATCAGACGGCGCGAGTCAGGCGAGGTCTTAATCGCCGACACGGTATCAGCTAACTGGTCAATAACGCGGCCCTCTTCCGGGGTCTGCCAGCGCCGCCATTGCTGACCATAGACCGGACCCAAATCACCTTTTTCATCCGCCCATTCATCCCAGATGGACACCCCATTATCACGCAGATAACCGATATTGGTATCGCCTTTGATAAACCATAACAACTCATGAATAATCGACCGCGTATGAAGCTTTTTTGTGGTCAGCAGGGGAAACCCGGCGGACAAGTCGAACCGCATCTGCCAGCCAAACACAGATTTGGTGCCGGTACCCGTCCGGTCTGAACGTTCAACGCCCTGGTCCATAACATGACTCAGAAGATCGAGATATTGCTGCATGAGCCCCTCTGGAATGTGACAAGTTAACTTGCCGTCACAGCCTAACAAAGCCGCCAGCCTGTTTCCAGAGGCCATATATTCATCTGCCCTGAAAAATCACCCAGATAGGCAAAAAACTTTCATTTCCCCGCATTTGCCTGTTATACTGACCGGGTCAGTTTCGGCTGACTATGACGATAAACGTAATGTGGAATAAGCAGGGCGGACCCGGGGGCGGTACCCGGCGCCTCCACCATCTATCAGTTGGCACTCTAGGCTGGCTTGAATTTTGGGGGCGAAACAGGATCGACGCATGTGGTAAAGACATTATTTTCGTTCGGTATGGTACCCGCCGTTATCGGGCCATGTAGTAGTTGCAAACGACAACACTGCTCCGGTTGCTATCGCTGCTTAATGCGGCAGGCGTAACCACTTTAAAGTCCTGATGGCTTGAGCTCTGTCAGGCGGGGTTTGGGGCTGCACCTGGCAACAGAAGCGGTCCCGCTAAACTGAATAAAAAGCGCCATAACCGGGCTGGACAAAAGAACAAACGGATAAACGCAGATGAGCGATTCAGGACTTACCAGCTCTATCAATTATGAACTTCTTGTTGAAGATTCATTGCGGACAGTCGTGCGCGGTGCCTTGGCCATCGTCCAGGAATACGGGCTGCCAGGGGAATGCCATTTTTACATCACCTTTCGCACCCAGGCCAATGGGGTTGAGATGGATGACACCCTGAAAAGCGGCAATCCGCATGAAATGACCATCGTTCTTCAGCATCAGTTCTGGGACCTGACCGTGGAAGAAGACTACTTTTCTGTGGGCCTGTCATTCTCCGGCGTGCAGCATGATCTGGTGATCCCGTTTTCCGCCGTGACCCATTTCACCGACCCGTCAGTTGGCTTCGGCTTGCAGTTCAGTGACCCGAATGACAGCCAGCACGCATCTGATAATGAGGCCGGGGAAAAGCCTGTCTTGCTGCGCGAAGTAACCGCAGATGATGAAGTTGGCACAAAGGCAAACACAGATACACCTGCCGACACGGCTGAACAGGACGATGCTGTCACATCAGTTCCGTCTGGGGCTGAAGATGAGCCGGATAACAAGGCAGAAGCAGGTCCGCAAGCCGAGAGCGAAAGTGCAGAAATTGTCTCCCTTGACCGGTTCCGCAAAGACCCTGCCCCCAAATCATAATCTGTCTCCAGATTGCATTTTTTTCATCTGTTCATCTGTTCAGCATCGTCTTTATTTTCCCTGTTAACCGTAGAGGTTTTTCATGTCTGAATTTACCTACAGCCCGCTTCTTCCAACCAGCACTGACGATACCCCTTACAGGTGTATTTCAACTGACTTTGTCAAAACCACAGAGATTGACGGCCGCAGTTTTATCACTGTTGACCCGGCCGGCCTGACCATGCTGGCTGAACAAGCGATGGCGGATGTGTCGCATCTGTTACGGCCCAGCCATTTAGCCCAGTTGCGCGTAATCCTGGATGACCCTGAAGCCACCCAGAATGACCGGTTTGTCGCTCTTGAAATGCTGAAAAACGCAGTGATTTCGGCTGAGCGTGTCCTGCCCATGTGTCAGGATACAGGTACAGCCCTTGTGAACGGGACGCGCGGCGAGCAGGTGCTGACCGGCGGCGGTGATGGTGAAGCCCTGTCACGCGGGATTTACAACACCTACCAGTCCCATAATCTGCGGTTCTCGCAACTGGCCCCTCTGACCATGTTCGAAGAGAAAAATACAGCCAACAACCTGCCTGCCCAGATAGATATCGCCGCCGGGGCGGGAGATCAATATCATTTCACCTTTATCCAGAAAGGGGGCGGCTCAGCCAACAAGACCTTCTTATATCAAAAGACAAAGGCCGTGCTGACACCAGACGGGCTGAAAGACTTTCTGAAAGAGGCCATTGTCAGCCTCGGCACAGCTGCCTGCCCGCCTTATCATCTGGCGGTGGTTATCGGCGGAACATCTGCTGAATATAATCTGAAGGTTGTGAAAAAAGCCTCTATTCGCGATCTGGATACGCTGCCAACCTCCGGATCAATGACTGGCCATGGCTGGCGCGACATCGACTGGGAAGACGAAATCCTGAAGATGACGCGCGAGCTCGGTATCGGGGCGCAGTTCGGCGGAAAATATTACTGTCATGATGTGCGCGTGATCCGCCTGCCCCGCCATGGCGCCAGCTGTCCTATAGGCATTGGCGTGTCCTGTTCGGCTGACCGGCAGATAAGGGCAAAAATCACGAAAGACGGTCTGTTTTTAGAACAGCTGGAAACTGACCCGGCCAAATATCTGCCTGATGCTGGTGCTGCACAAGATGATGATGCGGTGAGCATTGACCTGACCCGGCCGATGGCTGAAATTCAGGCAGAGTTGACAAAACATCCGGTCAAAACCCGGGTAAAGTTGACCGGACCAATGATTGTTGCCCGGGATATCGCCCATGCCAAACTGTTAGAACAGCTAGAGGCCACGGGCAGCCTGCCTGATTACATCAAAGATCACCCGGTTTATTACGCCGGGCCTGCAAAGACACCAGACGGCATGGCCTCTGGGTCATTTGGCCCGACCACAGCCGGACGGATGGATTCCTATGTGGACAGGTTCCAGCAAGCCGGCGGTTCACTGGTGATGCTGGCCAAGGGCAACCGGTCAAAGGTGGTGAAAGATGCCTGCCAGAAACATGGCGGGTTTTATCTGGGCTCAATCGGTGGTGTGGCCGCCAAGCTGGCGCTGGAATCCATCAAGAAAGTTGAGGTTCTGGAATTCCCCGAACTGGGCATGGAAGCGGTCTGGCGGATTGAGGTAGAAGATTTCCCGGCCTTCATCGTAACCGATGACAAGGGCAATGATTTCTTTGACCTGAGCTAGGCCGGCCCCAGCACATCCGGCTTTGGCCCGCCATAGGCCCAATCCAGAATCTGAACGGTATGGCAAATGGGGCTGTCCACGCCAGACAGCTGGTGAATACAGCCAAGATTGCCGGCACATACAACATCCGCACCGGTTTTGTTCAGACTGTCTGTCTTGCGGTCCTTCAGCTGTTTGGACAATTCCGGCTGCAACACGTTATAGACCCCTGCCGAACCGCAGCAGAGATGTGAGTTGGCCGGGGTCTTTACCTCAAATCCTGCATTAGATAATAGGTCCTTTGGTCCGGCCAGAACCTTCTGGCCATGTTGCAGCGAACAGGCCGCATGATAGGCGACGGTCAGGTTCTGTTTCGGTAGCGCGGGCAAGGCCAGCTTCTGATACAGATATTCTGAAATATCCATTGCCAGGGCTGAAATCTGCTTCGCGGTTTCGCCGTGAACCGGATCAGCTTTCATCAGATCGCCATAATCTTTTAAGGTTGTTCCGCAGCCTGAGGTATTGACGATAATCGCCTCCACTTCGCCACTGGAAATCTCCTCTGCCCACGCCGAACAGGTCGCAGCCATCTGCGCATGGGCTTTATCGACAGCATTAATATGATGGGCCAAAGCCCCGCAACAGCTGGCCTGTTGGCGCACCACCACATCAACTCCCTGGCGATTGAGCAGGCGGATAGTGGCGGCGTTAATCTCTGGGTCCAGTGCCCGCTGAGCACAGCCGGCCAGCAGCATCACACGGCGTCCGGCAGACGTATCGGCCGAATACACCTCATCTGTTGCGCCAACCGGGTCCACAGGCTTTAGGCGGGCCGGGGCCAGACTGACCATCGCCTTCAGCCGCCCGGGCAGGAGCCCGGCAACCGGTTTTGCCAGCCGGGCAAAGCGTAAAGCCAGATGAAACCGGCGCGCATAAGGCACCGTCATTGCCAGCACACCACGCAGCAGACGGTCGGCCCATGACCGCGTTGTCTTGTTTTCAATCTCTGCCCGGCCAATATCCACCAGATGCATATAATCAACCCCAGACGGGCAGGTCGTCATACAAGACAAGCAGGTCAGGCATCTGTCCAGATGGTGGCTGATATCATTATATCTTATCTCTGTGTCTCTATCACCGCCGCCCAGAAGGTCACGCATCATCCAGATACGGCCACGCGGACTGTCCCGTTCATCACCGGTTAGAACATAGGTCGGGCAGGTCGCGGTGCAAAACCCGCAATGTACACATTTCCGCAGAATTTCGTCAGCTGTTCTGATTTCAGGACGGGCAAGAGCGGTCAGATCAAAATGAGTTTGCATATCAGGCCCCTTGCCTTGTCTCACCCAACTTGCCGGGGTTCAGAATCTGCTGCGGGTCAAACGCTGTCTTAATCCGCTCAGAGAGCGCCGCAAGCGCCGCAGCTTGAGGTTGGAATACTGATAGCGTGCTGCGCTGTTGGCCTGTGCCCCGCATCAAGGTGGCATGGCCACCACCACAATCTCGAACCGTCTTCCGAACCGCCTCGCACAGCCCCTCACCCTGTCCGCCCAGCCAAACCAGACCGCCTGCCCAGTCAAGCCCGGCATGCAAGTCATGCGCGTTCAACAAGCTGTCAACAAGCGCAGGCGCAGAAGACGGCGTAACCGACAGCTTATACACCTGTTCGGCCTGAGGCGGGATCATCGACACATCGCGCCAGCCTTCCCAAAAGGCTTCTGATGCCTCGCTATCAAGCAAGCTCTGCTCACCCTTCCCCTCTAGTGCTGTCTTCAGGCTGGTCATGCGATCACGCACCGACACATCCACACCTTCCAGCCTCACCACCGCCTGCCAGCCCGCCTCAGTCTTGGCAATGGCCCCGCCGGATGGTTCGGTATCTGTGCAAAAAGCTGCCGCCAGTGCGGCCTGTGCGGCGCTGAGGGTATCGCAGATAACAGACAAGCTGGATGAGGTTTCCGGCCGCGGCAAAACCTTCAGTGTGATATCGGTCATCACGGCCAAGGTCCCGAATGAACCACACATCAGTTTAGACAGATCATAGCCGGTAACATTTTTCATCACCCGGCTACCGGATTTGAACTCATCACCGCGGCCCGACACTGCTGAAAACCCAAGCAGAAAATCACGTGCCGCCCCGGCGGATACCCGCCGCGGGCCAGACAGGTTGGCCGCAACCACGCCGCCGATAGACCCGGTGCCGTCAACACCATAAAACCGGTCCAGATGCGGTGGCTCAAAAGCGAGCATCTGGTTATGCTGTGCCAACGTCTGTTCAATCTCTGATAATGGCGTACCGGCTTTGGCAACCAGCACCAGCTCTTCGGGCTGATAGTCGGTAATTCCAGACAAAGCTGTCAAAGACAGTGTGTCGTTTGCGCCGACAGGGGCGCCCAGGCCCGACTTGGTATCATGGCCGCACACCTTCAGCGGGCTCTGGCCAGCCAGAGCAGAGGATATAATTTCGGTGACCTGTTCGCCGGTCTCAGGCTGCCAGACTGTCATATCATCTATACATCAAAAGCGCGGGATATCAGGGTGAGGCAGCTTGCCATGATGGACATGCAGCCGCCCCAGCTCAGCACATCTATGCAAGACCGGAAACACCTTGCCCGGGTTCAGCAGATGCTGCGGATCAAACGCGCATTTCAACCGCTGTTGTTGTTTCAGGTCATCTTCAGTGAACATTTCCGGCATCAGGTCTCGTTTTTCGATGCCCACGCCATGCTCACCGGTCAACACCCCGCCAAGCTCTACGCAGGTGCGCAGGATTTCTGCCCCGAATTCCTCTGCCCGGTGTAATTCGCCTTCCGCATTGGCATCAAACAGGATCAGCGGGTGCAGATTCCCATCACCAGCGTGAAACACATTGGCGACACGCAACCCATATTTCTGTGACATCGCTGACATACGGGTCAGCATTTCGGGCAAAGCTTTGCGCGGGATAGTCCCGTCCATACACAGATAATCTGGCGAGATCCGGCCGACAGCCGGAAACGCTGACTTCCGCCCAGCCCAGAACTGCGCGCGCTCCTCCTCAGACTGGCTGATGCGGATGGAACTGGCCCCAGACCGTTTAACAATCTCTGACACCCTGTCAATCAGCACATTCACTTCCGAATCAGGCCCATCAAGCTCAATGATCAGCAACGCCGCTGCTTCACGCGGATAGCCAGCGTTAACAAAATCCTCAGCCGCGTTTATCGCCGGGTTGTCCATCATTTCCATACCCGCTGGAATAATCCCCGCCGCGATCACATTGCTGACCGCCTGGCCGCCTTCCTGAACCGTATCAAAACCAACCAGAAGAGCGCGCTGGGTCGCTGGTTTGCGCAAAATACGCACCGTTACTTCGGTAACCACACCAAGCAGGCCTTCAGAGCCGGTCATGATGCCGAGAACATCAAGATGCCCTGAATCAAGATGCTTGCCGCCAATACGCAGGATTTCCCCATCCATGGTGACCATTTCAATACCAAGCACATTGTTGGTGGTCAGCCCGTATTTCAGGCAATGTACCCCGCCTGAATTTTCCGCAATATTGCCGCCGATAGAACAGGCAATTTGGCTGGACGGGTCTGGCGCATAATAAAACCCTTCATCCTGAACCGCGTGTGTAATGCCAAGATTAGTCACCCCGGGCTGGGCCGTGACAGTGCGGTTTGCATAATCAATATCTACAATCTGGTTAAATTTCCCCAAGCCCAGCAACACGCCATCAGACAAGGGAATGGCCCCGCCGGACAGCGAGGTACCGGCCCCGCGCGGCACAATTTTAACCGCATTGTCACGGCACCATTTCATTACATCAGCGACCTGCTGGGTAGTTTCCGGCAGAACCACCACCAGAGGCTGATTGCGATAGGCAGACAGCCCGTCTGTATCAAACGCAGCCATGGTTGTGTCATCATCAATAACACAGCCCACTGGAACAAGCTGTTTCAAGGCCGCGACAATATCATCACGGCGCGCAAGTGTGGTCTGATCGGGTACGGGTAGAAGCATAGCAAACCTGCCAACGTTAAGTTCGGTTTTCAGTCTATACGAGGGAGAGGGTTAAGGTAAATCACAAGTTCAGCCATCAGGCGTGGCTTATTTCGAGATATGAAACAAAAAAACCGCATGCAAGGTGACATGCGGTTTATCTGTGTCTTAAAAGGCCACTTGCCTTATCCAAGGCTGGACGACAAAGGCAAGTCGGCAAACGCCCGATCAGCCCTGGCGTGCCTTAAAGCGAGGGTTTTTCTTATTAATCACATAAAGACGGCCGCGGCGGCGGACAACCTGGCAGTTGCGATCGCGCGACTTCAGCGTTTTCAGAGAGCTTGCCACTTTCATTTTTTCAATCCTATCGTCTGTCTCGGCACATCTGTGCCGATCTCAAAGCGTGCCGCACAATAGACAGTCACGCCCAAAAGATCAAGAGCAAATCACAAGATCAGTGCAGATTCATATCGCTGTGTCGGCATCCGGGTAGCGCACATTACAGCCCGCAAGACCGCAATACCCGTTTGGAACCTTATGAAGATATTGCTGATGATAGTCCTCAGCATAGAAAAACTGTCCAGCAGAAGTGATTTCGGTTGTGATCGGCCCGAAGCCTGAGCGGCTCAAAGCGAGGCCATATCTCTTGCAGCTCTGACGGGCAAGCTCAAGGCTGGCCTCATCCGGGGCATAGATCGCTGAGCGGTATTGCGTGCCAATATCATTGCCCTGACGGTTGCCTTGAGTGGGATCATGAGCCTGCCAGAATACGCTTAATATCTGCTCAAGGCCGATTTCGGCCGGCTGATAGACCACCAGAACCGCTTCTGTGTGGCCGGTCTGCCCAGAACAAACTTCCTCATAGGTCGGGTTTTCGGTCAAGCCGCCCATATAGCCGACAGCCGTGGTCCAGACCCCGTCCAGCTGCCAGAACAGCCGTTCTGCCCCCCAAAAACACCCCAGCCCCAGATAGACTGTTTGCGCCCCATCAGGGAAAGGGGGCCGCAACGGATGGCCATTTACCGCATGAGGCTGAGCCTGCAGGATGGGCTGCTTTCGCCCGGCCAGCGCTTCAGTTTGGGTCGGCAGGCGTGATTTAAACGGGTTGGTGAAGAACATGCTTGGGCCCTCCTCACAGCCTAAAACTGTCTCTGCTTTATGAGATGGGTTGTTCTGCAAGAACAGCAACACCTGGCAAGGTCTTTCCTTCAATATATTCCAAAAACGCCCCGCCCGCGAGCGAGACATAGCTGAATTTATCTGTAACGCCAGCGTGATTAAGCGCGGCCACTGTATCCCCGCCGCCTGCAACAGACAACAGATCGCCAGCTTGTGTTGCGGTTGCCACCGCCTGTGCCAGCGCAACCGTTGCCCTGTCAAACGGGCTGATCTCAAACGCGCCCATCGGCCCGTTCCACAACACTGTGCGCACACCGACCAAAGCCTGCTGATAGTGCTTTATCGCAGCCGGGCCGATATCCAGCATCATTTCTGTGGCCAGAATATCGCTGTTGCGAATTTGCCTGTGCGGGGCCCCGGCCTTAAATTCCGCGGCCGCTAAACCATCTTCAGGAAGGATCAACTTACATCCTTTTTTATCGGCTGCTGCGATAATTTCGGCCGCGGTGTCAACAAGGTCTGCTTCCATCAGCGAGGCACCCATATTCAGCCCCTGTGCCGCCAGGAAGGTGTTGGCCATGCCGCCGCCTAAAAGCAGCAGGTCAACCTTCTCAATAAGGTGTGTTAACACAGCTAGTTTAGTTGACACTTTGGCCCCGCCGACAACCGCCGCAACAGGCCGTTGTGGCTCGTTCAGGACAGCGCCCAAAGCTTTAAGTTCTGCTGCCATGACCGGGCCCGCAAAGGCCGGCACTAACCGGGCCAACGCGTGGGTGGAGGCATGCGCCCGGTGGGCACAGGAAAACGCATCATTTACATAAATATCGCCAAGCGCGGCCAGGCGAGCGGCAAACCCGTCATCATTGGCTTCTTCTTCAGCCCAGAAACGCAGGTTTTCGGCCATCACCATCTGCCCTGCGGCAGGCCGGACCGCCGCTCCGAGATCGGCCATCAATGGCACGGCATAACCCAGCGAATCGCTGAGGTAATCACAAATAGGCTGCAGGCTGAACGCTGGCACAATCTGGCCCTTGGGGCGACCCAAATGGCTGAGCAAAACAAGGCCTGCCCCAGCTTCAGCCAACTGTTTCAGACCGGGCAGAACACGGTCAATCCGGGTGCTGTCTGACACCCTGCCGTCTGCCAGAGGGCAGTTAAAATCAACGCGGATAAGAAGGGTCTTGCCCGCCAGTTGATCAAGATTATCCAGTATTGAGGGGGCCATTGTGCCAGTCCTGAATTGTTGTTGTCATGAAAATGCTTTGCGCCTAAAACTTCTGTCTACTGAGTTGAAGCAGAAAAAGCAACGCCGGACAGATGCATAACCCCCCCCCACAAAACCGGACCCGCTGGCAGGAATTTTGCGCTGGTGTTGGTGAGGAGCTTCCCCTGCAAATCGGCATCATTCCGTTTGGTCTGGTGTTTGGCATTCTGGGTGTGGAAAGCGGCCTCAGTCCGGTGCAGACCATCTGTTTGTCTCTGATCTTATTTGGCGGGGCAAGCCAGATCGTGTTTGCCCAACTGGTCGCGGCGGGGACGCCGTTCGGGGTGATTCTGGCCTCTGTCACCACTATTAATCTGCGGCATACGCTTTATGGGCTGTCAATGGCAGCTTACCTGCGCGGCCTGCCGTTACGCTGGCGAGTGGGCCTTGCTTATCTTCTGACAGATGAGGCTTATGCTGTGTCGATAAGACGGTTCTCACAACAACAGGCCTCACCGTTTATGCATTTTCACCTCCTGGGCACAGGGCTGACCTTACACCTGTTCTGGCAAGTCTCAACTATAAGCGGCGTGGTGATTGGCCAGACGTTGCCAGACAGCTTGTCTCTGGGGTTTGTGATTCCATTGACTTTCATTGCCATTCTGGCGCCTGTCGTGAAGCGGCCAGCAGAGCTGGTGGCGGCTTGCTGTGCGTCTGCTGTTGTGCTGACCAGCTCTCACCTGCCTTGGAATTTGTGGCTAATTCTGGCGGCCCTCGCCGGAATCGCAGGCGGACTGGTAACTGAACGCCTAACCGCGCAGAAAGGGCCCGCGTAATGGACAGCTTGAGCTTATGGAGCCTGATTTTTGCCTGCGGATTGCTGACCTTTTCAACCCGGTTCCTGCCGCTGACTGGCCTGCTGCCCAAACAATTGCCGCCGCTGATTGAACGAGCCATGCATTTTGTGCCTGTGGCGGTTCTGAGCCCAATTGTGATTTACGGCGTGTTTCTGCCTGAGGGCAGCCTGGCCTTCGATCAGAATATGCGCATTTTTGCCGCCCTTCTCGCGCTGGTCGCCACGCTGATAACAGGCCGCGTGATGGTAACGATTGTGGTTGGTATGGGCAGCTTATGGCTGCTCGAACGGCTGGTCTTATCTGCTGTCTAAGCCAGAACGCCGACTATATAGCCGACCATCCATGACAGACAAACCAAAGGCGACCAGCCCAAAACCGGCTAATGCAGACCAGCCAACCAATTGACCAAGCAGCAGCGCATCAAGCGATAAGGCAAACACAGGCACAATAATCGTCACCAGAAGCAGGTTTGATGCCCCGGCCAGCTCAAGAACCTTGAAATAGAGAGGATAGGCCATTGCCGTTCCCAACACGCCGATACCCAACACCAGAACTACCAGCGTGCCAAGCTGACCCGCCTCAAACAGGCTGAACGACGGCTGACCGGACAGGACAAGCGCAAGCGGGACAGACAGCAGGGCTGAGCAGACAAGCATACCACAGGCCCCCTGAACCGGTTGGTAGGCTGAGAGTTTAATGCGGCCCCACACCCCGGCCAGCGCATAAAACACCGTTGCCAGCACAATCGCCAACTGGCCCCAGACGGACCCGGTCTCGCCAGATAGCGGGTTCACGCCAATGGCCACTGCCACGCCGGTTACCCCTATGAACACACCGGCCAGCCTGTTCAGGCGCAACGGTTCTGTCTTCAAAAACAGGGCAGAGAGGAGAACACCTATGAAAGCTGTGTTAGCATTCAAGATAGAGGCCATGCCCCCGGTTACCGATAGCTGGCCCCAGGCGATAAGGCAGAACGGGGCCAGATTGTTCATCACCCCCATCACAAGACAATCGCGCCAGAACACCCGATCAGCCGGAAGCGACACAGCGCTGAGCCTAAGCCAGACATACAAACAGACCGCGCCAGTGATCAGCCGCAAACTGACCAGCCAGACAGGCGTGAGATGCTCCAGCCCGACCTCAATGAAATAAAAGCTCGCCCCCCAGAACGACGACAGCAGCAGCAAATATATCCAGGCCCGCAATGACATTATCACGCCTCACAAAAGCCCGTAGCCCGTAAGGCTGGTATACAGCATCCGCGCGCCCATTATCAGGAACATCCACAACAACAGTTTCTGGAAAAGCTCCGGGGCCAATAAAGGCCGCAACCGTTCACCAAGCTTGAAACCGACAACCGCTGTGGCCACCCCAGCCAGACTGGGCCACAGGCTGTCTGCCCCGATAAGACCGGTTGCAGAATAG
>CBFHLG010000019.1:0-43651 GCA_965656625.1 Puniceispirillaceae bacterium (SeqCode) | reverse complement strand
ATGGTATCGGCACCACAGGTTATAATTATTTTGCGGCGTTGCATGAAATAGGCCATGCCCTTGGCCTCAGCCATCCGTTTGACGGGTCAAGTGCATCTGGCTCGCGGCTCTCGCTTGCTGATGACAATCAGCGTAATTCTGTGATGAGCTATGTTCAACTGGACAGGAACTATGTTCTAAATATTGTCGGCGGCAGCACGGCGTCTTCAGAACGGGTATATGCATCAACACCAATGCTTGTCGATGTTAAAGCAATGCAAGAGCTGTATGGGGCAGAGACAACTTCTGACGGGGACAGCACTTACACCTTCACGGCCAATCCTGAAATCCTGATGACGATTACAGACAGCGGCGGCACAGACACTATCGATTTATCAAACCAGACCCGGTCAAATACCATCAACCTGACGGCGGGGTCTTTGTCGTCGGTCGGTATCTATACCGAAGCTGACCAGATAGCGCATTGGGTCAGTCAGGGCTATACGCAAGCTTCGGTCCAGAACATCATCAATTCTTTGAACCAGCAAGCTTCTGCGGCGAATTCCTATTATTCGGCGTATAACCGGACCGCGTTGTATACCGGTGAGGATAACGTTGCCATCGCGCATAGCGCGGAAATTGAACATGCCATCGGGGGTTCGGCGGCGGATACCATCACCGGTAACAATCTGGGCAACAGGCTGACCGGTGGCGGTGGTAACGATACCATAGACGGTGGCACGGGTGAGGATACCGCCATCTTCACAGGCGACAGGGCGGATTATACCATCACCACCTCAGGCGGGACCACGACAGTTGCTGACGGGACCGCGAACAGAGATGGCACTGATACGCTGACTAATGTCGAATATCTGCAATTCACCGCATCGTCTGCTGTGGCGGGCCAGACTCGGACCGGGACCTTAACCGCGTCTGATCTGTCCGCGGCAAGCCTGAGCTTTGATATCAGCGTTGATGGCCAGGCCGCGGTGAGCGTAACCGTGACCGGCCAGGATTACACAGCCCCGGGCAATGATTTGTCCACTTTTGCTGCCGATATCCAAACCGCTATCAATACAGCCTTAACCGCGGCCGGGCAGAGCACCAGTGTTACCGCCGCGGCAAACTCGCCGATAACCATTACCTCCGGGACAACCGGCACCTCCAGTTCTGTTACGCTTTCTAACTTGTCGTCAGATATGACCACTGCTTTGGGCGCGCTGACCGCCTTCGGCGGTGTGGGGGCCGGGTCAAACGTCTATTATAATATCGCGGGCGGCTATGTTACCACCACTGCGCCTGCGGGCACCGCCGGGCCAAGTGTCGGTGGGTCACCAAATGTCGGCGGGTCTGGCAGTTCCGGTGGCAGCAGCAACGCTGGCGGTTCGGGGAGCGGGTCAAGTTCGGTTCCGGTTGTCGCCGGTACAATCGGTGCTATATCCGTTGAAACACAGGCCGGGGCGGCAGACGCTATCCTGGTTCTTGATCGCGCCATTAACCAGATCGCGGCGGCCCGGGCCAAGCTGGGTTCTGTGCAAAGCCGGTTGCAATATGCGATTGACTATACCGGCATGCAGGCCCTGAACACCGAAAAGGCAATGGGCCGGATTATCGATGCGGATTTCGCAGCAGAAACCGCAAAGCTGGTGAAAGAACAGGTTCTCTCGCAAGCCGCCCAGCAGGCGATCACCATGGCCAACAGAGGCATGCAGTCAACCCTGTCTCTGGTTCAGTAAAGCCAATAAGAGCGGGCCGCTGAATGTGAGCTAAGTCGCCCGAAGCGCTGGCTGTTAATCTTCTTTTTCAATCGCCATCAGGATATGGATGTAATCCATCGCATGCCCGCTCGGGTCATCGGCGACCTGCTGTTCATACGCGCCATAGAACGCATCCACCAGATTTTGTATCTCGGCTTCTGGCCGGCGATCAAGTGCGGTTCTGAACACCGTTTCAGACCAGCTGCGCATAGTCGGGATCAGGCTGGCCGCATATTCGGCTGAAGACATTGCGCCGCCTGATCGCTGGAATTCAGCGTGGTACGGGCAGGGGGTCAGGCGTGTTTCAACAGATAACAGTTTCAGCCCGGCCTGGCGCACGGCTGAGCCTGCCTCAGCAAACGGGGCTGTAAATTCATCCACAGTCCGGTAATGTTGGGCGAAGGTGGCTCTGGTAAATTCTTCTGGGGTGATACGGCCATCATCTCTTAAGGCCCGCCAATGATGGGTGAAATTATCAAACATGGATTGGCCGCCGGTATGCCCCAGATAGCGGCCGGCTTCATCAATGCCGAAATTCAGGCAGATAAACCGCCCACCGGGGGTAAGTTCAGCCGCTCTGGCCAGAAGAATGCGTTCCCAGTCGGCGGCGGCCTGCGCGCTGAACTGGGCCCGTTCAGCTTCATCTGCCCCGACCATATGAACATGGTCTTTGATCTCGCAGGGCTTTTCAGACACGTAATGCATGGCTGTTGCCGAGAAGCCCAGACACAAGCTGGCCTCTGCCATTAATTGCTTATGAAAGCCGGTCCCGCAGCCATGCACAAACACATTCTCATGCTGGTTCTGATAGGCATGCTGGCCGTCACCTTGCATTCCCTGCATCGCCCGGAACAGGGTTGAAAAATCGTTTGATGCCAGGTCGGTATACAGCATTTCAATAGGCCGGTTGTCCCCGCTTTCGCGCAGAGCCGTGATAAGAGCTGACCACATTTCCTGACTGGTGCCGCCATCAGCTGCGCCAAAATCGGAAAACCGCAGAACCGGTCTGTCCGGCAGGCTCTGTATCGCCTGTTCAAGCAGCGGACGAACCTTGTCAATAGCATGTTTGGCCCCGGCGGTGCGGGCCGAATAATAGCCCTCACCCTTCATCGCCAGCACAGCTTGTGTGTTCAGGTTTGTTTTCTTATCACCCATCATTTAGCCCTATCTGTTCTTTGTTTTTCGCCAGACGGCAAAGGCGTCCCGATGCTCATCTTTGGTGCAAGGATAAAGGCCGATTATGCTGACCCCAGCCCTGACCTGTTCAGCCACAAAGTCCTCATAAGCAGTCATTTCATGCGCTTCTGCGGCCAGCTCATCAACCAGATGGGCTGGTATCACAATGACGCTGTCATTATCGCCGACAAGATAGTCACCGGGGAACACAGCCGCATCACCGCAGCCGATCGGCACATTGATATCAATCGCTTCATGCAAGGTGAGGTTTGTCGGGCTGGACGGCCGGTGATGATAGGCCGGAATATCCAGCTCAGCAATACTGTCTGAATCGCGAAAACCACCATCTGTGACAACACCTGCTGCGCCGCGCATCATCAGCCGCGCAATCAGTATATCACCGGCTGAAGCCGCCCGCGGGTCTTTGCGGCTGTCCATCACCAGAATATGACCTGGCGGGCATTGTTCGATGGCCTGGCGTTGCGGGTGGTTCGGGTTCTGAAATTCGGCCAGTGTGTTGCGGTCTTCACGGGCCGGCATATAACGCAAGGTGAATGCGGGCCCGACCATGTTCAGCTGCCTGTCTTTGGCCGGCAGGTTATGATCTGAGCGGACCGGGCGTACATCCTGAATAACCTGATTGCGCAGGCCGCGCTTATAAAGAGCGGTGGCAAGTGTCGCTACCGACACGGTCTTTAAGATTTCAAGCGAGGTTTCAGATGGTGTGGTGCTCATCACGCAGTCCTTTTTTTCATTCAGCGTTGCTTATCTTTACTCTGCGCCCTAGTCTAGCGTGCTGGCTGTCTCTGGCAACAGGCTTTCACGCAAGGCTTTGCGTCTGATTTTACCGGTCGCCGTCAGGGGCAGATTGTCCATCCAGATAATCCGGCGCGGCACCAGATGGGCAGACAGGGTCTCACGGACCATCTGTTTTAGCTCATCGGCCAGTGGTTCTGAGCCTGCCCCTTCGGCCGGCACAATGCAGGCGGTTACCGCTTCGGTACGAATATCGTCTGGCAGGCCAACCACCGCGGCCAGCGAAACAGCGGCATGCCGCATCAGACAATTTTCAATTTCCGCCGGGCCTATTCGGTAACCAGAGCTGGTGATCACATCATCATCACGAGAAACAAAGGTAAAGAAGCCGTTTTCATCCTGGCAGCCCAAATCGCCGGTCAGCAGCCAGCCATTCCTGAACTTTCGGGCGGTGTCATCAGGCTTGTTCCAGTAGCGCAGAAACATCACCGGGTCTGGGGTCTTGATTGCAATTTCGCCGGTGACGCCCGGCTCCGCGACCTGACCTGCCGGCCCCAGAATACAGACCTTGTGTCCGGGCACAGCCTGGCCCATCGCTCCTTCCGGGATGGCAAGGGTACTGGCCTTGCCTGTGCGTCTGGCTGTGCAGATAACAAGGTTGCATTCGGTCTGCCCGTAAATCTCGTTGATCTCCACCCCCAGAACGCGCCGCGCCCAGTCCAGAAGAGAAGCGCCTAGCGCCTCTCCACCAGACGCAATAGACCGCACCGTCATGTCGGGCAGACTGGTTGCTGACATCTCATAACGGCGCATCAGTTTCAGAGCGGTTGGGGGCAGAAACATATTTTTGATCTGGTGCTTGGCGATAAAGTGGAAGGTGTCGGCTGGGTCAAACTTGGCGTGCCGGTAGCTGACAAGGGGGACGCCATAATAAAGACAGGGCAGGGCCAAATCCATCAACCCGCCTATCCAGGCCCAATCTGCCGGTGTCCAGCCGCGATCGCCCGCTTGCGGAAAGCCCTGATGGCTGATCTCTATGTTAGGCAGATGCCCAAGCAGGAACCGGTGCGCATGAAGGGCCCCTTTCGGGTTGCCTGTGGTCCCGGATGTGTAAATCAGCATTGCCGGATCATCGGCGCTTGTATCAGCGGGGACTTCGTGCGCGGGCATCTGCGCCAGCGCAGACCAGAAGGGCTGGAGCGTTACCGCGTTGTTTTGCGGCTCTGCCACCGCTTCTGCTTCGCCGCAGATCAGGATATGAGACAGGTCCGGCAGGGTGGGGCAAAGAGGGGTGAGTTTTTGCAAGCTGTCCTTATCGGTGATGACCAGCTTTGTTGCGCTGTCCTGTAATCTGTAGGCCAGCGCGTCTGGCCCGAACAAGGTGAACAAGGGCAGCAGAATAGCGCCCACCCGGTAAGCGGCAAAATGCGCAATCAGAACCTCAGGGCCTTGCGGCAGAAGCACCGCCACCCGGTCCCCTTCACAAATGCTCTGCGATTTCAGATAATGTGCCAACTGATTGGCGGCCTGAAACAGCTCAGCATAGGACCAGTGTCTGGCTGGCTCACCGTCTCTGGCCTCTATCAGGGCAAGCCTGTCTGGCTGGGCCTTTGCCCATCTATCGCAGCACATATCGGCGATATTAAACCTGTCTGGCAGGCCCCAGATATCAGCCTTGTCACCGACAGGGGCGGCGGTCATCTGGCTCAGCACAGACGGGGCAAACTGGGTATCAGGTCCGATCATTCGTCTGGCTCATCTGGCATCTCTGGTTTTATCCTCACCGATAGCGGCGTGCCCGCTCGGTTTGTGCGCTCATTGCGGTCTGATATTCTTCGCGCAGACGCTGAACAAGCTCGGCCACCGGCGGGCTGTCCGATATTGACCCGACACCATGACCAGCAGACCACAGATCACGCCACGGTTTGGCACTGTTCTGCCTGGGGTCGAGGGCGTCTGCCAGTTCTTTATTTATATCCACCTCGCCATGCTCGGCCAGATTTTCGGGATCATAGCCAGCTTGTGTCAGGCTCTGTTTGATAAAGTTGGCGTTAACGCCGGTAACCGCATCGGTCAGCACGATATCGCTGGCGGCGGCCTCAACAATCATCTGTTTGTAGCCGTCCGGGGAGAGGCATTCCCGGGTCGAGATAAACCGTGTGCCCATATAGGCCAGATCAGCCCCCATCATCTGGGCGGCGGCGATATCAGCCCCGGTACTGAGCGCCCCGGACAACAGAACCGTGCCATCAAAGCTGGCCCTGATCTCGTTAATCAGGCCAAATGGGCTGGCCTGGCCGGTATGGCCGCCGGCGCCCGCACAGACCGCGATCAGGCCATCTACACCCGCTGCGGACGCTTTTTGGGCATGCCGAAGATTAATGACATCATGAAACACCAGACCGCCATAATCATGGATTTGCCTGACCAAATCGCTGACCGCCCCTAATGAGGTGATGATAAGAGGCACATTGTATTTTTTGCACAAAGCCAGCTCATCAGCCAGAATGTCATTTGATTTATGCACGATAAGATTGACCCCGAACGGGGCAGCAGGATTGCCGGTTTGCTGTTCGTGGTCGCGCAAGCGTGTTGTGATCTGGTTCAGCCAGGCTTCCAGCCCGTCTGCTGTGCGCTGGTTTTTGGCCGGAAAGGTGCCGACAATTCCTGCCTTGCAACAGGCTATGACCAGCTCTGGCCCAGACGCCAGAAACATCGGCGCGGCGATAAGGGGCAGGGTTAATCTGTTATCAAAAAGAGACGGAATAGACATTAGCCCTGCTCTTAACAGCCTTCAACAATAACCAGAGTGCCAGCCGAATTATCCATCCGCATCTGTTTAACAGGGGCGTATTCGGGACTGTCCAGAAATGCTCTTGCCCGGGCCATAGACGGGAATTTCAACAGCACCATGCGGGTGGGCCGCCATAATTCATCCTGCACAATATCCAGCGCCCCGCCGCGCGCGATATATTCACCGCCAAAGGCGGTCACGATAGGAACCACCTTTCCTTTATAATCTTCATAAGCCTCAGGGTTGTGAATATCCACATCCACAACGATATATGCCGGTTTTTCAGCCATGGTCTTGACCTCCCTCATGTCCTCTTGTGTTTACTATGCCTGCAGGCAACAAAGCTGTCAGCAGAATTTAACGCCCCGCATTACAACGTCCCACATTACAAGGGGGGCTGCTTTTTTTGTGCAGGCAAGCCGGTTTAAAAAAATTGTCACTGTTGAGTGTGAGTATGGTATGAATTTAAGGTTGGCATAAGGTGCGGTGTGCACCCAACAAGACAGGTGAGATATGAATTTAAAGACAACCGCTCTGATTTCCGGCGATGAGAATACAGATAAATTATTCGACCGCGAGTTAAGCTGGCTGAGCTTTAATGAGCGGGTGCTGATGCAGGCGGCCCTGCCCCATCTGCCGCTGGGGGAACGGTTGCGCTTTATCGCGATTTCCGCTGATAATCTGGATGAATTCTATATGGTCCGTATCGCCGGCATGATGCAATTGCATGCGCGCGGCTATCAGGTGGTCCCGGAAACAGATGGCCGCCTTGATGAACTTCTTGATCAGGTGCTTGAGCGCAGCAACCAGTTGCGTGACGGCCAGCAGCATCAGCTTGACCGTTTCCTTGCTGATTTTGCTGAGGTAAAGGGATGTATCCGGGCCGCAAAAGAGCTATCAGAAGAGCAGATCAGCTGGCTTCGGAAATGGTATAAGCAGAATTTGCTGCCGCTGCTTTCACCCACCACGATTGACCCCAGCCACCCGTTTCCCTTTATCCAGAACAAGGGTAAAGGCGTGTTGATGGAGATGGTCTCGCCAGATAAAAAGCCTGTCCGCGCGGTTATTCTGATCCCCGATAACTGTCCGCGCTTTATCCGCCTGCCCGGGGACGGGCTGGACTTTGTTGCGGCTGAAACCGCTATCATTCTGTTCAGCGATATGATCTATCCGCACTTCCGCATAAAAAAGTCAGGTGTGTTCCGTATCCTGCGTGATTCTGAAATTGAAATTGATGATGAGGCTGAAGACCTCATCAGCCATTTTGAAAGGGCCTTGCGCCAACGCCGCCGCGGCAATGTGGTCTCACTCACCCTGTCGGAAGGCCTGTCCAAAGATATGGTCAAGTTCCTGCAGTCCGAAATGCAGCTTAGCCCGGAAAAGATATGCCTCACCGACGGGTTTGTCGGTTTTGGCGACCTCGCTCAACTGCTCGAATTTTTTCCCAAACCGCTGTTGTATCCGCCCTTAAAGGCCCGGTTTCCACAGCGTATTCTTGATTTCAAAGGCGATTGTTTCGCCGCCATTCAGAACAAGGATTTAATCGTTCATCACCCTTATGAAAGTTTTGATGCGGTGGTCAGGTTCCTGCAACAGGCTGCAGATGATCCCGATGTTCTGGCAATCAGGCAGACGCTGTACCGGACCACCAGCCAGTCACCGATTGCCCAGGCCCTGATCCGGGCTGCTGAACAGGGGAAGTCTGTCACGGCCCTGATTGAGCTGAAGGCCCGGTTTGATGAAGAAAATAATATCCAGCTGGCCCGCTCCCTTGAACGGGCAGGGGCGCATGTGGCCTATGGGCTGGGTGATCTGAAGGTACATTCAAAGCTGTCTTTGGTGATGCGGCGCGAAGGCGATAAAATTGTTTCTTATGCCCATTGCGGAACCGGAAATTATCACCCGATCACCTCCAAGGTGTATACAGACTTCTCGTTTTTTACCTGTGATAAGGCGATTTGTGAGGATATCTGGCGGGTGTTCAATTATCTGACCAGCTATGTGATGCCTGATGATCTGAAGAAGATGAAAATCTCTCCAGATAGCGCGCATCAGTGGCTGCTGGACAGTATCGACCGTGAAATTGAAGCGGCAAAGGCCGGTAAACCAGCCTTTATCTGGGCCAAGACAAACGCGCTTGTTGAACGCAAGTTGATCAACAAGTTTTATCAAGCCTCACAGGCTGGTGTGAATATTACTCTTGTGGTGAGGGGGATTTGCTGTCTGCGGCCGGGGATTGCCGGCCTGTCGGACAACATCACTGTCAAATCACTTATCGGCCGGTTTCTGGAACATGGCCGAATTTATGTATTTGGCAACGGTGATGTATTGGGCTCTGCTGCAAATCAGATCTATATCGCTTCAGCTGACATGATGCCCCGCAATATGTACCGGCGGGTGGAAAGTTTTATCCCGCTGGAAAACCAAACCGTGCGTAAACAAATTCTGGAACAGGTGGTTCCGGCTATTGATGAGGACACTGAAAATTGTTGGCAGTTGCAGAGTGACGGTTGCTATGTGAAAGCCGAAACCGACGGTGACGGCTTTTCTTCACATGACTATTTCATGCAGAATCCAAGCCTGTCTGGACAGGGCAGCCTGTCTGGCGAACGCGGTGAACAGGCGAAAGAAACCGGCGGCAGATGACGGCGGCGGAGATCAGTCATACTGCCCACAACGGCAACCCGGCACCCACAGAAGCGGGCAGCGACAGAATTGCGCTGATCGATATCGGGTCTAATTCGATGCGTCTTGTGATGTACCGGGATTACGGGCGGTATCCGTTTCCGCTGTTCAATGAGAGGGTGACGGTAAAGTTGGGGCAGGGGCTGGATAAAACCGGCTGTCTTGATCCAGAGCGGGTGAAGCTGGCGTTGCAGGCAATCCAGAGGTTTGCCCAAATCCTGAAGCCCTTGCAGCCAGATCAGGTGGTGATCATTGCGACCGCGGCGCTCCGCCGGGCCGAAAACGCGGCCAGTTTTATTGACCCTGCAGAACAGATTCTGGGCCATAAAGTTCAGGTTATTTCGGCTGCTGAAGAAGCCCGTCTGGTCACCCTGGGGCTGACCGCGAACATGCCGACCATTGATGGGCTGGTTGCGGATTTGGGCGGCGGCAGTCTGGAGCTGGTTCTGGTTTCTTCTGGTCAGGTGAAACAGGCGGTGTCTTTGAACATCGGCCATTTATCCACCCGTCCAAAGGCCGAGATAAAGGATATGGTCGCACAGGTGCCGTGGCTAAAAGAGGCAAAAGGAAAAGTGCTCTATGGTGTTGGTGGCAGCTTCCGCGCGCTGGGCTCAGCCTTTGTGGCGACCACTGCCTATCCGCTGCATCTGCTGCATGGTCTGCAGATCACGCCAAAGCATCGCAAAACCTTGTTGAAACGGATCAGAACAGGTGATGATTTGTCGGGCATTCCGGCCGGTCGGCGCGCAACCATCGGCACGGCGGCGGTTATTGTCACAGAGGTGTTCCGCCAGGCCAAGACCGGCGCGCTGGTTATTAGCGGGACCAGTATCAGAGACGGCATGGTGGCTGATCTGACGCCGAACCAGTTTGCTGAAGAAGACCTGTTGACCCTGACCTGCGGCCAGATCGCGCGCCAGTCACAACGCTCACCTGATCTGAACGAAAGCCTGAATAAGATGCTGGCTCCTGTGGCCGCTCACTTCGGTGCAGATGAAACAAAAAAGGCCCAGTTTGGCAATTTGTTCCGGTTGACCGAAGCGGCGTGCCTTCTGTCTGATATCTGCTGGAACGAGCCGTCTGATTTGCGCGGCCAGCTGGCTTATGACCGGGTCGTTGCTCTGCCTGTCTACAGCCTGACCCATAAAGAGCGGGCCTGGATCGGCAAGGCCATTTTCCACCGCTATGTTGGCGTGAAGAAAAACAAACCGGCGATGATGAGCGCGGATAAGCTGCTCTCAAAAACTGAACGGGCCTCGGCTCGGGCTGTTGGGCTGGGGATGCGGTTCGGGCATATTTTCTGTGGCGGCAACGCGCCGTTTCTTGGCCAGTTGACGCTGTCAGTAGAGGGCAAGGCATTGGTCTGCCGGTTTGACCAGCATGCTCGTTATTTGATGGACGAACATTCCGCCCGAAGGCTCAGGCTGTTTGCTGAGGCCTGCGGGCTAAGCCTGAAGATGGACGGGCGTTAATAGCCCGCCGCCATACCGTCTTTGCGCGGGTCAGAGCCGCCCACCAGCATGCCGCTCTCTTCATCAATCCAGATCGCCTGCGAGCCGCCAATAGGGATTTTGGCCCGCCGGATATTATGACCTTTCGCGCGCAGAGCCTCACAGATATCTTCTGGCACAGCGTCTTCCACATCAACCACATCTGAAAACGGATCCGGGAAGAAGCGCGGATAATCCTGAGCCTGCTGGATATCAAGCCCGTAATCCAGCATCCGTGTCAAAAGCTGCATATGCCCGAACGCCTGATATTCGCCGCCCATCACCCCGAACGGCATAACTGTTTTGCCGTCTTTTTTCAGCATGCCCGGGATAATGGTATGCAACGGCCGTTTGCCGGGTTCAATACAGTTCGGATGGCCCGGCTGGACAACAAAACCCTGGCCGCGGCATTGGAACAGCACGCCTGATTTCGGCGCAACAAGGCCAGCCCCGAAGGTATGATAAACCGTATTGATAAAGCTGCACGCATTGCGGTCCTTATCAACAACAGTGATATAAACAGTGCTTTTGTGCTGGGGCAGGGTGGTTTCCGGCAGATCGGCCAGCGCGGCCTCTGGGTTAATCAGCCCTCGCAACTCTGTTGCGTAAGCGGTATCAAGCAGACTGTCCACCGGTACATCACAGAATTCCGGGTCGGCCAGATACAGCGATCTGTCGCGGTAGGCCAGACGGCCAGCTTCAATCTCATGATGCATCCGGTCAACCGAAATCGGGTCATCCCCGAATTTATCAATGCCGGCCATGATATTGATCAGCAACAGGGCGATCATGCCTTGCCCGTTTGGTGGACATTCCCAGACATCATAGCCTCTGAACTGGCTCTTGATAGGGGTGACATATGTCGCCAGCGCAGCATCCAAATCAGCCTGGCTGTGTCGCCCGCCGAGCGCGGTCAGCTTGTCCAGCATATCGTCTGCCACCCAGCCCTTATAGAATCCGTCGCGGCCCTGCTCAGCGATGGCGGTGAGGGTTTTCGCCAGTCCTTGTTGCCGGAGAACCTCACCCATCTGATAGGTTCTGCCGTCTTTCAGGAAAACAGCGCTGGCATCCTCATCCCCGTTGAGGAGGTCAAGACAACCCGCGAAGTCAAAGGCTGAGCGCTGGCCAACCGGAAACCCGTTTTCAGCATAGCCGATGGCCGGGGCCAGCAGGCGGTCAAGCGGCAGGCGGCCGTGATCACGGTTCAACTGAATCCAGGCATCTACCGCTGTCGGCACGGTCACCGCATGCGCAGATTGCTGGGGGATGCTGTCAATGCCCTGTTCCAGCAGCCATTCGGCATCAAGGTTCAGCGGCGCCCGCCCGGACCCGTTAATAGCAATAACCTCGTCTGAACCAGCTGGCGCATATAAACAGAAACAATCGCCGCCAATCCCTGTTGAGGCGGGTTCAACCACGCATTGAACCGCCACCGCTGCCAGCGCGGCGTCAAGCGCGTTACCGCCATTTTGAAGCACCTCAAGGCCTGCCGCGGTTGACAGGGGCTGTGATGTGCTGACCATGCCATTTGGGGCAAGTACAGGTGAGCGACCGGGAAGCTGCAGATTTCGCATAAGCAATCAGTCCTTAAGCTGACAAGGGTGAAACAAGGTTCGCGCGGAATGGCGCGGAAAAGAAAGACAGACTTAACAGATAGCCCTGTTCATTTTCGCTTTCAAGCCTGTTGTGAGCGGGCTCATCCTGTTCCGGTAAAAAACGGGATCACCAGTGCGAGCAGATCATCAGGGCTTTCTTCGGGCAGAAAATGGCCACCGGGAACCTGTCCGGTCGTCACATTGTGAAAGCTGTGCGCCCATTCAGCGGCCAGATCATAACGCGCGCTCACAAAACTGGCTGCCCCGCTTATCGCAAATAAAGGGATGTCCAGCGTGCGCCCTTCGTCTTCAGCGTCATGGATAAGGTCAATGCTGGCCGCCGCGCGGTAATCTTCACAAGACGCATGGATGGTCGCCGGGTTTGAAAAACAGCGCAGGTAATCGGCCATCGCCGCCGCGCTGTGAACATCCCCTGATTTGCCCCAGCTGCCGATTTTCTGGCGCAGATAAAATGCAGGGTCGGCGCCGATAAGCGTTTCTGGCAAAGGCGCGGGCTGGATCAGGAAAAACCAGTGATAATAGGCTTTTGCAAAGGCCATATCGGTGGTTTCATACATATTCGCGGTCGGGGCGATGTCCAGGACCGCCAGCTTTGTTACACGCTCAGCATAATCACGGGCCAGCCTGTGGGCGACCCGGCCGCCCCGGTCATGTCCCATCACAGCGAATGTCTGGTGGCCGAGGCCGGTCATTAGCTGGGCCATATCCGCGGCCATGGCCCGCTTTGAATAGGGGCTGTGTGCGGCATCTGTTTCCGGCTTGCCGCTGTCGCCATAGCCGCGCAGGTCTGCCATCACCAGCGTAAATTGTTCAGCCAGCCTGTCCGCCACCAGATGCCACATAAACTGGGTCTGTGGGTAGCCATGCAACAGCAGCAGGGCCGGCCCGGTGCCGCCGGTGCGATAGGCAATCTCTGTGCCTTCGCAGGTAAACCGACCTTTTTCAAACTGCTCCAGATTAGGCATCTTATGCCTCCTGTTTGATCAGATCGGCGGCTTTTTCTGCGATCATGATGGTGGGGGCGTTGGTGTTGCCAGAGACCAGCTCTGGCATGATAGAGGCATCCACCACGCGCAGCCCCTCCAGACCATGGACCCGCAGACGGGCATCTACCACATCGCCGCGCTCCGGTGCGGGCCCCATCCGGCAGGTGGAAACAGGATGATATAAGGTCACCCCTGTCTGGCGGGCATAGTCCAGCAACGCCTCATCACTCTCCAGCTCTTGCCCGGGCTTGGTTTCATCAACAATTTCATCCCTCATCAGCGGGCTGTTCATGATGGTCCGGGCTATGCGCATGCCAGCGATATGAACCTGCTGGTCCTGTTCGGCGTCCAGATAGTTGGGCTGAATGGCGGGCGCCTCAAACGGGTCTGCTGAGGTGATATGAACATAGCCCTTTGATTCCGGCCGCAACTGGCACGGGCCGATGGTAAAGCCGGGAAAATTATGGAATTGGCGTTTTGCCGGATTTTCAAAACTGGCATGGGCGATGTGATACTGAATATCAGGCTCACTCAAGGCGGGGTCTGACTTTACAAAGCCGCCCAGCACCCCTGCCGGCAGCGATAACAGCCCGCGTCGGGTCAAAAGGTAACGGGCTACTTCGGCGGCCAGCCGCAGCCCATGCGCCCGGTTATTCAAGGAGACAGTGCGCTTCAGCCGCCAAGATAATCTGGAGATATAGTGATCTGAAAAATTTTCCCCGACCCCGCGCAACTCATGCCGGACAGCAATGCCGTGTTTATGCAGGATATCCGGCCGCCCTATTCCGGACAGCTCCAACAGTTGCGGGGATTGTATCGCCCCGGCAGATAAAATCACCTCTCGCCGCGCCGCAATGTTGCTGTCTTTGCCGCCCCGCCGACAGACAACACCAGTAATCCGCTTGCCGTTATCAGCAAAGCTCAGGCCGGTGACATGCCCATGTGTCAGGATGGTCAGGTTTTGGCGATGCCGCACCGGGCTGATATAGGCTTTTTTGGCGGAAAACCGCAGGCCGCCTTTCTGGGTGACCTGATAATAGCCAAAGCCTTCCTGGGACGCGCCATTGAAATCTGTATTGCGGGGAAAGCCGCAGCTGGCGGCGGCGTCCGCAAATTGATCCAGAATAGGGTAGGTTGAGCGGATGTCAGAAACATTCAGCGGCCCGCCTGTACCGTGATACTCATCCGATAAGGCCTCATCTGCCCCGCGCCAGACAGAGCTGTCATTGGCATCGGCATGTTCGGCCTTTTTAAAATAGGGCAGCACATCTTCATATGACCAGCCCGGATTGCCGCGCTGAGCCCACAGATTATAGTCGGCCGCCTGGCCGCGCACATACAGCATCGCGTTTATGGCTGAAGAGCCGCCCAGAACCTTGCCGCGGGGCATGTCAATACGGCGGCCATGCACTCCGGCGGTTGCCTCATTCTTGAACATCCAGTTCATCGCCGGATTAACCATGGTTTTGATATAGCCGGCAGGCACATGAAGAAGCGGGTTGATATCATTTCCGCCAGCCTCTATCAGCACAATATGATGTTCAGGGTTTTCGCTTAAGCGCGCGGCCAATACACACCCCGCTGACCCGCCGCCAACGATAACATAATCTGCTTCCATACTTTGTCCTAAATTAACGTCTTGTTGTGCAGCTGATCAGCCCTGTTCATGATTGAGCGAATTTATAGATTTGTCCAGATGGCTGTTGGTTTCAGCTGGTCAGGTATCTGGCTATCAGGTTTGATTTGGCGCGGGCCCTGTCCTCAGCCTCCTGCTGGCTGGCCACGGTAAACCGGATTGTGCGGTGCGCGGCAAGGCGGGTGAGCCTGGGCAGGTCAGCAGAAATAACCGTGGCAATTTTTGTATAGCCGCCTGTGGTTTGATGATCGGCCATCAGAATGATCGGTTGGCCGTCACCTGGCACCTGAACCGCCCCTTTCACAATGCCATCAGACAGAATATCAGCTGTGGTTTTGTGTTGCAGGGCGGGGCCGGACAGACGCAGGCCCATCCGGTCCATTCGTGTGGTCAGGCGCCAGTCAGCAGATACCAGCCGGTCAATCTGCTCTGCATCGAAACAGAAATCCTGCGGCCCCAACACCACGCCAAAACTGTCCTGGGCTGCAAACAAGATGTCCAAGGCCGGGTCGAGGCGCCGGTAATCTGGTTTGTGGTCCACCTGTTTAAGGCGGAGCCTGTCGCCTGTCTTCAGCGTGCCGCCATCCAGCCCGCCGATACGGGCGTTTGCGGAGATGCCGACAGACCCAAACACCGCAGGCAGGTCAAACCGGGCAGAGATCGCCAGAAAGGCGAGGTTGGTGCCGCGCAAGGGCGGTACTGTTACAGTGTCTCCGGCGTCCAGATAGACGGTCTGGCCGGCAGGTTCAACCCGGCTGTGCCCAGAAGTGCTGGTTATGCTGAGCGTATCGGTTAAGCTGCCGCTCAAACCCACCGCAAGGGGGGTGTCTGTCTGAACGGACAGCCCGCCGATAAACACTTCGAAGCCGGCCACCTCAGGCGGTTGGCTCACTAGCCAGTTCGCGGTGATACGGGCGTCCGGGTCAACCGCGCCACCTTCTGGCACGCCCAACGCCTGATAACCGGTCCGGCCGCTGTCCTGAAGGCTGGTGTAGGGCCCTGCCGCTGATATCTTCAGTTCTGCCATCAGACCGGCCCTGCTTCTTTTGTAATCGGCAAATGGCCATCTGCACAGGCGGCGGCCAGATCTTTAAATTCATCTCTGCTGACAGCATAAAAACAAACCCTGTCTCCGGCGGTAAACAGGATAGGCTCATCACGCTGCTGGTCAAACAGGGGTATCGGCATCCGCCCGATAAGGTTCCAGCCGCCTGGCGAATCCAGCGGATAGATAACGGTCTGGTCCATGGCGATGCCCACAGAACCCTGCGCAACAAAGGTCCGTGGCTCACTGCGGCGCGGCAGATACAACGCCTCATCCACACCTGTCATATACCCCAGCCCAGGCAGGAATCCCATTATAGCCACTTCCAGAACAGCGGCGGTGTGACGGGCGATCACCTCTTCCGGGCTGAGCTTTGTTGTGCGCGCCACCTCGTCAAGGTCAGGGCCAAACTCGCCATCATAACAAACCGGCAACCGCCACAAGGGCGCGGCAACCTCTTTGTCCTCATCAAGCTGGTCAAGATACAGTGAGACCTGTTGTTTGATCTCTGCAGCTGTGATCAGCACCGGATCATAATGGAACAACACGCTGCACAGGCCGGGGACAATATCTGTAATGCCGTGTGTGTCGGCGCGCTTCTGGTTTATCATCTGGCCCAGTTGCCGCGCTTTTCTGGTCAGGCTGGCGCGGACATCCGGGGCCAGAGGCGGCAGGCCCAAAGACGGGCCATAGCCAGAAAAATCCAGCAAAATCCCTGTATCCCCGCAGGCAAACCAGACCGGCTGGCGCATGTTCCGCTCCTGTTAAATTACACAGCAAGCAAAGGCCTTATGCTTGACGCGCTGCCCTGCTTTCCCGTTTGATAATAAAGGGCAATTCAAAGCCGACAAGAGCAGATGCGCCTCAGCGGTAACAAATAAGGTGAGATTAACAGATGACAGACTTCAATCTGAACGCTGATATGGCAGAGGGGTATGGCCCCTGGCGGATGGGCGATGATGACGGGCTGCTGCAGATTATCAGCTCTGCCAATATTGCCTGCGGCTTTCATGCCGGTGATTATCAGATCATGGGCGAGGTGATGAAAAAGGCCCAGCAGCAGGGCGTGTCTGTCGGTGCGCATCCCGGGTTTTATGATTTGCATGGCTTCGGGCGACGCCAGATGAGCCTGTCTGAGGCTGAGGTCGAACGGCTGATTGCCTATCAGCTTGGCGCCAGTTTAGGCGTTGCCGCGCGTGAACAGGTGGCGGTCACCCATATCAAGCCTCATGGCGCGATAAACAACATGGCCTGCGCCGATAAAGGGCTGGCGGCGGCGATTGCCCGGGCGGTCAAAGCGGTTGATGCACAGATTATCATGCTGGCCCCGGTGCTAAGTGAATTGCTGAGCGAATCAAAAAAAGCCGGGCTGAGGGTGGCAGAAGAGGTGTTTGCTGACCGCGCCTATATGCCGGATGGCCAGCTGGTTCCACGTCGCCGCCCGGATGCCATGATCCATGATCCTGATGACAGCCTGGCACATTGTCTGCGGATGTTCGGAGACGGCGTGATCAAGACGGTTGAGGGAACCGAGCTGAAGGTTGAGGCCTGTTCTGTGTGCGTGCATGGGGACGGGCCGGCCGCGCTGGCCACCGCGCGGCATATCAGGGACGGGCTGCAGGCGGCCGGATTTGCGATGAAGACGCTGCCGGACATTGTGGGTTAGACACAGCCAGCTAGAGCCGGGCCAGTTGGCGATACCAGTTTTGCCAGCACAGCTTATGAATGATGTCCTCACCGAAGCCGCTATCGCGCATCGCCTTTATGAGAGCGGGCAGGCAGGCACAATCGGCCAGTCCCTGCGGCAGGACCGCGCCGTCAAAATCAGAGCCCAGCCCGACATGGTCTTCCCCCAGCTTGGCGATCAGATAATCAAGCTGGCGCAAAATAAGCACAAGAGGCGTTTCCGGGTCACGCTGGCCGTCATCGCGCAGATAGGCGGTTGCAAAACAGGCCCCGACCAGCCCGCCAGAGGCGGCAATCGCCTCAAGCTGTTTGTCGGTCAGATTACGCGGCGACGGGCACAGCGCATGCGCATTGGAATGGCTGGCAATCAACGGATATCTGGACAGGCGTGCAATGTCCCAGAAACCCGCCTCATTGAGATGGGAGACATCAAGCAGGATATTCATCTCATCACAAGCGTTAATCAGCGCCTTGCCCGCGGCGGTCAGGCCAGAGCCTTGATCAGGGCGGCCTGGAAAGCTGAACGGTACCCCGACCCCAAAGCGGTTCGGGCGGGACCAGAGCGGGCCGATAGACCGCACCCCACACTGATACAGCGGCTCTAGACCCGCCAGCCCGTCCCCGACCGGCTCAGCCCCTTCCAGATGCAGAAACCCGGCCAGCGCGCCAGCTTCTGTTGCTTCATCAAGGCCGGCGGCAGTTGTGCATAATCTGAATTTATCCGGCCGGGCGTCTGCCAGCCGGTGTAGCCCGTCCGCCATCTGCAAGGCGGTGGTCAGCGCATAAGCCTCATCAACACAGGCTGTATCTTCAAGGCTGCCGGCATGCTGCGGGACAAACAGCGCAAACAGCCCGCCTGCCAGCCCGCCTGCTGCCGCCTTGTGGGAAGTGATATGAAGCTTGTCTTCTGCCGGGTCCAGGAATGCTGTGCCGTCCTTATCTCCGCGCTGCCAGAGCTGGTAGGCCAGATCATTATGCCCGTCAAAGATGGCAAGGGGCGGGGTTGTGGCGGCCATTATCTACCCCTTCTTCTGGCTGAAATTTCGGGTCGCGGTTAAATGGCGCGCCAGTACGGGGGTGTATGTTTTGGCTATCCGCTCATCTTCCATCTCGCCCCCGGCCAGCAGTAAATCCTGCCGCAAACCGAACAGATAGGGATACCATTCTCTGGCCAGGGGGCTTTTCCACCGCCACAGCAGATGATCCAATGCGGCAAGCATCGCCGCGGTATCAAACGGGTCTGTGGTTGCTGGCTGGCCGGATATCACCGGATGCCAGAAACAGGCCTCAACCTCGGCAAAGGCGGCGGGCACACCGGCCTCAACCAACAGCTTTTGTCTGTCCTGGCCGGCCATCAGGCCCAGCAGCAGCCTGTCTGTTTCGGGCAGGCCAGTGCCGTTCAGCAACACCGGGTCATCTTCTTGCCGTCCGGTCCAGGGGCCGGTAAACAGCCGCCGCGGGCAGTAATCATTACAATATAAATTATCCCAGATGAGGCGGCGGCGCTGCAGGTCACGGGCCAGAATACCGGCACTATTCTGCAGGCTTATCTGCCCGGCAACGATGGTTCTGCCGCAGGTGAACACCGCGATATCATTTGCCAGATGCTGGTTCAGCTCTGCTGCATAGGCGATGTGATCCCCTTCAATTTCATCTGCATAAAGCCGCGGGACCAGTAATAATGGCCGGCCTGTTTCCTGTTGCAGTTTGTTGGCGAGGAACGCCTGGGCGGCCCCCTCACTCAGCCCGGCGGCAGCGAACCCTGATAAATCGTCACTGATATCATCGAACATCAATACCAGAGCGTCCGCTCCGGCGGCGGTAAGCTGGGCGGCTTTGGCGCGAAGGGCGGCAAAATCGGCCTTATCCGCGGCAAAATTGAAATCAAGACCTGGGGCGATGCCGGCCAGAACCTGTATCTGATTTGCTTTTGCTGTTTCGCAAAACGAAGCAAAGGCAGCACACCACTTATCAGGGTAGGGCGCACGCCAGTTAAACCGGTGCCAGAGGTCATCTTTCGGCGCATAAAGATAGCTGTCCATTGACAGTTGGCGCAGGCGCGCCAGCAGCCCGTGCCGGTCTTCAAAAGACAAAAGCTTACCGTAATAGCCTTCGATGTAGCCGCGATGTATCGTGTCCAGCATAAAGGTGATGCCTGATTGCTCTTGGGTATTCTGTCAGGCATTATGAAGCTGTCTGGCGAGGCTGGCGAGAAAAAATAAAAAGGACAGGGCATGCGTATTCTGGCGATAGGGGCACACCCGGACGATTTGGAAATTTTCTGCTATGGCCTGCTGGCCGCCTTTAAGGCCCGTGGTGATGAGCTCTGTCTGGCTGTCGCGACAGACGGGGCCGCAGGGACTGTCGCCGGACAGGATGATAGCCTGGCAAAACGCCGGGCAGAGGAGACCACAACCGCACTTCTGAAGCTTGGCGCGCCAGAATTGCTGGGTCTGCCAGATGGCGCCTTGGCCACCGCCGCAAACGGGCGCAAGGTTATTGCTGAACATATCCGGCGAGTTGCCCCGGACCTGATTGTCACGCATGATCCGACAGATTACCACACTGACCATCGCGTGCTGTCCTCCCTGATAACCGAACTGGCCGGGTTCAGCTGTGCTGTGCTCTATGCGGATACGCTGATGGGGGTCGGGTTTACACCGCAGTTCTATGTGGATATCACCGCCTGGCAGGCCGAAAAACAGGCCGCTATACTGGCCCATGAAAGCCAGGTACCACAAAGATTTGCTGACGGCGCGGCGTTGCTGAACCGGTTCCGGGCGGCACAATGTAACGCCCCTGACGGCCATTATGCTGAAGCCTACCGTACCTCAGCGCGGTTTCCCTTTGCTGATATCCGCGGCCTGTTGCCTGCCGCACCACCATACCGGCCGTTTTATGTGCCAGGCTCAGATGCGTTTTTATAACGGCTCAGCGCGGACACCGGCGATCTGCGGGTGCGCTGTACCGGTGGTCTGCGGCCAGGTGGACACAAGACCGGCGCTGTGACGGGCCGCCAGAACCGCTATCAGCTCAGCTTCTATGGTATCTGAAGAGGCGTTTATCTGTTCAGCGGTGATGATTTTCATCGCCTCTGGCAGGCTGTCTTTTATCGCTGTCATCAGGGTTTTGTTATGCACCCCGCCGCCTGCCACAACCAGCGTCTTCAGCGCAAACGGCAGGCCGGCTACCGACATGGCCAGGCTGCGGGCGGTCAGCAGGGCAAGGCTGGCCAGCTTGTCTGCTGCGGTAAGGGCGGTGAAATCAGCGCGCTGCAGATAGCCTGTAAACTGGGCCCAGTCCGCTGATCGCGGACCGGTTTGCCGGAAAAACGGGTCAGCCAGAACCGCCGCAATAAAGCCTAAGCTGGGGGTGCCGGTGGCGGCCAGCGCGCCGTCCTTATCATAACCACGGCCAAGCTCATCCTGACAGACCGCATCCATCAGCCCGTTCGCCGGGCCGGTATCAAAGCCAAGCAGGGCCTCATCACTGCAGGCGGTCAGATTGGCCACACCGCCTAAATTTAAAAATCCGGCGGGCTGGGCAAGGCCGGCCTGGCGCAACAGCATCTGGTGGTAGACCGGGGCCAGAGGTGCGCCCTGGCCGCCAGCGCTCATATCCGCGCGCCTGAAATCATAGATCACCGGCAGGCCAGTCTGGCGGGCCAATCGCTGGCCATCGCCCAGCTGGATGGTGCGGCCGGCGGCGGGGTTGTGATAAACCGTCTGACCATGAAAGCCTGCCAGCTCAACCGGGCCGATACCTTCTGCTGTGGCCAGGCTGGCAAGCTGGCGGACCACATCGCTGTGCTCATCTGTGATGGCCGCACTTAAGGCCTGCCGCCGGTGCGGGTCGCTAAGAAACCCGGCCGCATCGCTACGGGCGGCAATAACCGCTCTGGCTACCTCGCTGCGATAGGGCTGGCACAGGCTAATACCGGTGCGGGTCACATGCTCACCATCTGTCAGCACAACACAGCCATCAATGCCATCTGCGCTGGTCCCGGACATCAGCCCGATAACAGGGACCATTTGGGATTTGGGGTTCTTGTCTGCCATACTGTTTGGTAATCGATAAATTTGCCCCTTACAAGTTCACGATGATTTGAATAAGCTGGGGAGCATGGAAAAGACCACAACCGAAAGCCGTCTTGCGGCTGATAAATGGCTGGACAGGCTGAGCACATCTGCTGCGCTGGCGGTGATGCTGGATAACCAGGCTGGTGCAATTGACGCGTTACGCGCCGCCCTGCCACAGATAGACGCGGCGGTGACCGCCCTTCATAAAAGGCTGGCCGCCAGCCAAACCGGCCGTCTGATTTATACAGGGGCGGGGACATCCGCGCGTATCGGGGTTCAGGACGGGGCTGAATTGCTGCCCACCTTTGACTGGCCGGACAGCCGTACCGGTTTTATTATTGCCGGCGGTGAGGCGGCGTTACTGCGCCCGGTTGAAAATGCAGAAGATGAGGGCGGGGCTGCCAGGCAGGCTGTTGCGGATCTTGGCCTGGGGCCAGATGATTGTATTATCGGTCTTGCGGCCAGCGGCCAGACCCCCTTTACCATCGCTGCGGTTCAGGCGGCCCGGCGCGCCGGTTGTCTGACCGTTGGTATCAGCAATAACAAGGGCGCAGGGTTACTGGCGGCGGCAGATTATCCGGTTTGTCTTGCCACCGGGGCAGAGGCCCTGGCCGGGTCCACCCGCCTTAAAGCCGGCACCGCCCAGAAGATTTGCCTCAACCTTATTTCAACACAGACCATGGTTCTGCTGGGGCGGGTTAAAAATGGCCTGATGGCTGAAATGAAGCCCCGTAATGCCAAGCTGAAGGCCCGCTATGCTGAAATCCAAGAGATGCTGTCAGCAGAGGATAACGCCTAAAGCAGCTCAAACTGGTCAAGGGTCAGGTCTGTCAGGTCATTATCGGCCAGGAACTCCGCCAAGACCAGAACCACCTCATCAGCCTGATTATCGGGGTCAGGGTTGTAGATAAGGTTCACATCATCTGTGTTTGTGCCGTCAGCCTCCAGCCGCAGACTGGCTGCCTCCAGCAGGTCGGCCAGACTGCCAAAATCGGTAATATCCCGATTGCTGTTGGGGTCATCATTATCCGGATTAACCAGCAACAGCCTGTCATTGGTGGTAAAATCAGTGATGATGTCGGCGGCCCGCTCGGTATCATCCAGCTCAATCTCAAACCGGTCTGTGCCTGTTCCGCCTGTCATCACGTCACGGCCAGCCCCGCCCTCAAACCGGTCATCACCGGCATTGCCGATAAGCGTATCATCGCCGCCCCCGCCGCGAAGCGTGTCATCGCCGCGCCCGCCAGTCAGCTCGTTGTCATTTGCATCGCCGGTCAAAAGATCATCATAGGATGAGCCGATGAGGTGTTCGATACCGCTCAGGATATCGCCGTCACTGCTGGACACGATTTGAAGAGAGTTCAGCAGCGCCGTCAGCTCTGTAGCGTCCAGCCCGCTGTTGAGGGTGTAGCTGAACTGCAACGCACTTCCCTGACTAAAGAAGTTGGTAGAGCCGTCTGTGAGCATATCCTCAATCCGGCCCCTGCTGTTCAGGGTGGCCACAATCACCGCCTCGCCATAGCTCAGCCCGGCAAGCTCAGCCTCGCTTACCGCTTCAAACCGGTCATCATCAACCAGCAGGCCAGTCACGGCCTCACCGCGTCTGTTGGTGGCCGAAATGCGGATGCCGGTATCCAGCTCATCAACATCATCATAAACGCCTTCGCTGATTTCCACATAGGACCGGTTGTCGGCTGCGTTTTCACGTACAGACGCCACACTGTCGCCCTGTGCGGTGGCACTTACAGACAGGCTGGACAAATCGCGGCTCTGCCCGCCGCCGCCGCCGCCAATGCCGCCCCCAAGCCCCGCCAGCAGGCCAAGGCCCGCTGCCAGCATGCCGGTCAGGCTGACCGCGCCTTCATCCTGATGCCGGATTTGATCAACAAATTCTGAAACCGGGTCACTGTTCAGACAGTAGGCCGACACATCCGCGCCTTCCATCTGTGCAGCAGACACAAGATACACCTCAAGCCCAGCCTCAGGCAGAGATAACGGCGACAGCGCGTTAATTGCGGCCAGATCAGCGGCGGTGGCGATACGCACAAACTGCAGCTCACAACCGCCGGTCAGGATATACAGCTTGCCATCGCTCAGAATCAGCTGGGTCACCTCACCAAAATTATTCTGCGCGGTGATTACCAGCTCTGCATCTGTGCCCTGAGCCCCTGCCTTCTGATACACCCCGATAGCCAGCAACGATAATAACAGGCTGAGCTGTTCCGTGCTCAGCAGCGCGGTGGTGCGTTGACGCTTGGCTTTAGACGGCCGCTTCGGGCCAGACTGGCCCTGATGATTTGGTTTGAGAAGGGGCTGGCACAAAGATTTGTTAAGGGTGAGGTCAAAAGGAGGAAGACTGACACCTGACATACGCAACATCCTGTCAATAAAAAATTAATACAATAAGTCGTTTTTAATTCACCGTAAAACAATTAAAAGATGCAAAAAAACAAAAACGCCTCCTTATCGTAAAAATCATCGATTTGTTCATAGACTGTTAAGAATGAACGATAAGGCGGGTTGTACTGGCCAGCCGGGGCAGCAACGCCAGCAGGTCCTCTCTGGCCAGGGCAACACAGCCTTCGGTGGCGGTTGTGTCTGGCTCAGCACAATGCAGAAAGATGGCGCTTCCCGCCTGCGGGCGGATTGGCCCGTCATTGTAGCCAAGCGGCAGGATGAGGTCATACAGCCCGTCCTCGCGCCACAGCGTTTCATGCCGGTCAGCACAGGGCAGCATTACCGGCCGGTTATAAAGCGGGCTGTGCGGATCATCGACCCAGCCCATCTGCGGGGTTACCGGGCGGCAGGGCAGCCAGCGTGCGGCAGCGATGATGTCTTCCCCGCTGATCCGGTCAGGTCGGTAATAGAGGCCGCGCAGGGGCCAGTTGCCGATAGGTGTGGCCCCGTCCCCTTCGGTTTTTTGGTTTGCGAGAATCATACCAGTTCGGCCGATAACGCAGCTGAATTGTAGCTCATCAGCCGATAACTGATACCCTGAGTGGGTTTTTCTGATACGAATCTGCGCAAAAGGCGTCATGAGTTTTGTTTTTGTTGATGAGAACGGGGGTTGTGCATACTATCTGGCCTAAAGGGAAAATTGGCCGAAAAAATTGGCCTGTAGAATTGTCATGAAACTGTCATTTGTGTTTGTTGGCAAGATGGCTGATACAGATGCTCACGTTTTGCGGTCAATTTTTAAACAGGCCTTAAAGTAAAACGGGGAAAAACAGCGATGTCAAAAAAAGTTGCGTTAAATGGTCTTGGCCGGATCGGACGAATGGTCCTGCGGTCTGCGTTTGGCGGTGTCAGCCGTGATCACCTTGATCCGCACAAACAGCTGGATATTGAAATTGTTCACATAAATGATTTGGCTGAACCGGCCATTTTGGCACATCTGCTGGAATTTGATTCTGTGCATGGCCGTTGGCGCGCGGATATCACCGCTGATGAGGCCTCTATCACGATTAACGGAACCCGGATCCCGGTCAGCCGTAACCGAGAGCTGGCGGCTACAGACTGGGTTGGATCAGGTGCAGAAATTGTGTTGGATTGCACTGGTAAATTCCGCAGCGAAGACCTGGCTCAGCCCTATTTTGATCAGGGCGTGAAAAAGGTGATTATCTCTGCCCCGGTGATGACAGACAATGTGCTGAACGTGGTGATGGGCGTGAACCAAGACAGCTATGTACCTGCCAAACATAAGCTTTTAACCGCGGCCTCCTGCACCACCAACTGTCTGGCTCCGGTGGTAAAAATCATTCATGAGAACTTCACCATCCGGCATGGCCAGATGACCACTATTCATGATCCGACAACCTCTAATGTGGTTGTTGATGCGCCCCTGTCTGATTTACGGCGGGCCCGATCTGCGCTGACCAATATCCAGCCCACCAGCACAGGATCAGCCAAGGCGATTGCGGCTATCTATCCTGATTTGCAAGGTAAGCTGAACGGGCATGCGGTGCGGATTCCGGTGCTGAATTCCAGCCTGACAGACTGTGTCTTTGAAGTTGAAAAACCAACAGACGTGGAAACAGTGAACGCGCTGTTCACGAAAGCTGCACAGGCCGGTTCTCTGGCGGGTATTCTGGGTGTGGAAAGCCGTCCTCTGGTCTCCTCAGACTATGTCAATGACACCCGCTCATCGATTATTGATCTGCCGTCAACGCTGGTCACGGATAACACCATGATCAAGATTTATGCCTGGTATGATAATGAAATGGGGTATGCCAACCGGATGATCGATCTGGCCCGGCATGTGTTTGCCCAGGGTTTGTAAATGAATGAGCGATAAAACAGCCGGCTGGCGGCATTACCTGACAATCGGGGCCTGTTATTGGGGGTTTACCCTGTCTGACGGCGCTGTGCGGATGCTGGTTCTGTTTTATTTCTTTCAACTGGGTTATACGCCGTTTCAGCTGGCCTCTTTGTTTGTCTTTTATGAACTGGCGGGCATGTTCGCCAATCTTATTGGCGGCTGGCTGGCGACCCGTTTTGGCCTCCGGGCGATGCTGGCGGCCGGGGTTAGCCTGCAGATTGTCGGTCTTCTTAGCTTATCTGTGCTGCAGCCAGGCTGGGCGCCGGTGTTGTCTGTTGTGTGGGTGGTCCTGGCACAAGGCTTGTGCGGCGTTGCCAAGGATTTAACCAAAACCGCCTCGAAGGCCGCGATTAAAATTGTCGGGGTCAGCTCAAACCAACAGATGTTCAGCTGGGTGGCCTGGTTTACCGGCTCCAAGAACGCGGTCAAGGGCATTGGGTTTTTCGTTGGCGGTCTGGGGATGGCGGTGGCTGGTTTTGCCCCGTCCTTATGGGCGTTGGCCGCGTTACTGGCGGGGGTTCTGCTGGCGATTATCACCACCTTGCCTGCCGGGCTGGGCCAGATGCCGGCCTCAAAAACCGTTGCCGAGCTGTTCAGCAAATCATCTGCTGTTAATCTTTTGGCCGCGGCGCGTGTGTTTCTGTTTGGCGCGCGTGATATCTGGTTTGTTGTCGGCATACCGGTGTATTTTTATGAAACCGGCTGGCCGTTCTGGCAGGTCGGCAGCTTTCTGGCTGTCTGGACCGTATTTTATGGTGTTATTCAGGGCTTTGCCCCGCGCTTTATCAGGCGTTCTGATGATGGGCTGTCTGCAGAAATACCGGCCGCGCGTATCACGATACTGCTCTGTGCGATGGTGCCTTTGGTTCTCGGCCTCTGGGCGATGTTGGGCACAGCAGAGGGGGCAGGTGTGCCGCTGATGCCGGTTTCAGGGGTGGTGGCCGGCTTGTTTGTCTTTGCGGTTCTGTTCGCGCTGAACTCGTCTTTGCATTCCTATCTCATCCTGGCCTATGCCGGCTCTAAGAAGGTGGCAGAGGATGTCGGGTTTTACTATGCCGCGAACGCGGCTGGCCGGCTGGCGGGCACCTTGTTATCGGGCTTGTGTTACGGCGCTTTCGGGCTGGCCGGCTGTCTGTTAGCCTCGTTTGTCTTTTTGTTTATCTGTACCGGCTTATGCTGGCGCCTGCCTGCCCGCGCATCTTGATATCTTGCCAGACTTCTTGTCTCTGACGTACACTTGGGCGCATTAGCGTGTCGTGACGGGGGATATGGACATGAGCAGAGCAGCCGGATTTTCACTTTTCCTGGACAGGCGTATGCGCCGCATTTTTCTGCTTGGCGTGATGAGCGGCTTTCCCTGGGTTCTGATTGGCAGTTCGCTCAGCCTGTGGTTGAAAGAAGACGGGCTGTCGCGGTCTGCGGTCGGCTGGGCGGGGCTGATTTTTGCTGTTTATGCGGTTAATTTTTTATGGGCCCCGTTGGTAGACAGGCTGCGTCTGCCCTATTTGACAGACCGGCTGGGCCATCGCAAAAGCTGGATTTTGCTGATGCAGGTGCTGATTTTGGCCAGCCTGTTGTTCTGGTCCACACTTGCCCCGTCCATCAATATCACACTGGTTATCGGCGCTGGTCTGCTGATCGCCATATGTTCGGCAACCCAGGATATCACCATTGATGCGCTGCGGATTGAACAGATTGATAAAACCGATACCGCGGCGATGGCGGCCGGGGCATCTGTTGCCGTCATCGGCTGGTGGTCCGGCTTTAAAATCGGCGGTCTGATTGCGTTGATGGTGGCAGACAAGCTGGAGATGATGGGATTTGAGACTTACTGGCAGATGACGTTTATTCTGCTCGGCGGGCTGGTCGTTCTCTGTAATATCGGGCTGTTATTTATCCCTGAAACAGGGACTGCAGAGCGCCGCCTGGCCCAGGCCGAAGCCCAGGCCGCGTTTCAACAGAAACTGGGCGGCGCGACGCTGGCTACGCAAGCGGCCAGTTGGCTCGGCTCTACGGTGTTGATGCCGTTGTTCAGCTTTTTCCAGAAGAACGGCCTGAAAATGGGTCTGGCGATCCTCAGCTTTATCTTCTTATTTAAAATCGGTGAAGCCTTCATGGGCAAGATGTCGATCATTTTCTATAAAGAAGTTGGCTTTTCAAAATCTGATATCGCGCTTTACTCAAAAGGGCTGGGCTGGATCACAACGGTGGTCTTCACCCTTCTGGGCGGTTATTTTGCGCTGAAATCTGGGGTGGTGCGGGCCTTGTTGATCTCTGGTGTGGTGATGGCGGCGACCAATATCCTGTTTTCCGCGCTGGCCTGGGCAGGCAAGGTTGAATGGTTGTTTGCGGTGGCGGTTATCCTGGATGACCTGGCGGCGGCTTTTGCCACGGTGGCTTTCGTGACCTTCATCTCCTTATTGGTTGACCGGAATTATACCGCCACACAATATGCGTTGCTGGCCTCTATCGGCACGCTCGGGCGGACCTTGCTGGCGTCTTCATCTGGTGAGCTGGTTGACGGGCTGGGCGGCGATTGGGGGCTGTTCTTCATCATCACCGCTGTGATGGTGATCCCGGCCTTGCTGATCTTATGGTCACTTCGCAAACGCCTGTCATCTATAAGTTCTGCTTGATGGCGGTTGCCGGAATATGGGCCAGAAGCGGGCCATAATTTTGTTGAATCCGCTCTATCGCCTGCTGACGCGGCTCTATCGCCACAGCGTGATGGTGGGCGTTGGCGTGAATGATGGCGTCTTCATCAACACATAAAGCAACATGCCCGTCCCAGAACAGAATGTCGCCTCTGGCAAAGGTCTGTTGCGCGGTCTCTTGGGTTGCAAAGCCTGACAACAGGCTGAGCTGCGGGCCGGTGTCCCGCGGCAGGGCAAAACCGCTTGCCGCTAGGCTGAGCTGGATGAGGGCTGAACAATCCAGTCCCGCGGCTGTGCGCCCGCCCCATTTATACGGCGCGCCGATAAACTGCTCTGCCCAGCTGGTCCAATCCCTGGCCCCATTATTGAGACCGTCTTTGGGGTGCGGCGCGGCATCAGGGCAAATCTGGTTTTGTGCGGCGTAACCGGACAGCGGCAGCCCATTATCCGCCAGCGAGCGAACCGGCACAAATCCGGCTTCAGCTGGGCCGACTACCGCCAGCCGCGCCCCAAAGGGCAGGGTTTTCAGGGGGGCTGATTTTACATCCGGTCTGGCTGTTATCAGACAAAACGGCTGGCAGATAAAGGCGTTTGCGGCCTCAGGGCCCGGCCATTTGCCTAAATCGGCCAGCTTTGCCCAGCCCTGATAGCCGTCTGTCTGCGCGGTGATGTAAACATAGCCCTGTTTTGTGGTTGTCCCGGACAGCACGACCGATTCTCCTGCCAACAGCTCTGTATCCAGACCAGAGGTGGTCTGTTCTGGGTCAGGCGGCGCAGCATAAAGGCCGGTGTAAGAGGGCAGCACAGAAGCGCTCTTTTCGTCCAGCAGACAAGCCTGCTGCCACCAGGTGCGGACATCAAAATTCGGACAGGTTTTGCGGGTTTCCTGAATATCGCGGTGGCCGACAATTTCGGCCTGAGGATACTGGCATTTCAGCTCATGCAACAGCCGTGTCAGGCTGTTCATCTGCTGGTCTGTAAACTGGCTGCGGCCGATAAGACAGATGCCCAGGCTGTTTTCGTTTTGCCCGTAAACATGCGCACCTTGCCAATAGCGCGGGCGGCCGGGATCAATCTCTCCGTCACGGCAGATGATATGATGATAACCGGCCCCGTCCCAGCCAAAGCCCAGATGCATTTCATGAATATCGGCAGCGCGCAGACAGGCCTCATCAGGGGTGTCCGCGCAATGCACAACAAGATAGGTGATCATATCGTCTTTTAGCATGCCCCATCATGCCCGCAGAGCCGCCAGCAAGGCAAGTCAGCGCTGGCATTAAAATTCACGTCTTGACAGAGCCCGGCCAGCCTGCCTTTGTTAACGCCATTATGGCTGATTGTCTGCGCTACCCTCATATTCCGTCTGATATCCATCTTGTTATTTGTGATATGGACGGTTTGCTGTTGGATACAGAACGCCTGTCTGAAGACAGCTTCAGGCAGACCAGCACGGCCTTTGACCTGGCGTTTGATGAACGGCTGTTTTCAGCCCTGACCGGCTTGTCCGGATCAGCCCATCTGCCTGTTCTCAGGGCTCATCTGCCCGGCGTTATTGACGCGGCGGCCTTTGACCGACACTGGAAGCAGATTTATCACGGCAGCCTAGCTGAGCATGTGCCGGTAATGGCGGGGGCGGCGGCCTTTGCTACTTGTGTGAGCCGGGCTGGCTTGCCCTTTGCCGTGGCCACCTCAAGCCGAACCGATAAAGCCACAGACCAGCTCAGCCGGGCCGGGCTGGCCCCCTATTTTGATCTGATCATTGGCGGCGATCAGGTCGAAGACGCTAAACCTCACCCCGCTATCTATCACAAGGTGATTTCCTCTTTTGGGGTTGAAGCGGCCCAGGTTCTTGTGCTGGAGGATTCAAACAACGGGGTTCGCGCAGGCCTGGCCGCCGGTGCAAATGTGGTGCAGATACCAGATCGGCTGGTCCCTGACCCGGCCTTTGCCGGTCAGCCCCGTTATCACCGGCAGGACAGCCTTGCGGCTGTTCGCGCGTGTCTGACTGTTGCGGCTTGTGGCCAGCCCTGATTTTCGCTTACACTGAGCGCAGAGGGTGACCCGCCATCTGGCTATCTTTTTCACTGACAAGGAGCAGCTTTGCCAATGTCTCATCTCCAGTACCACCAGTTTTTATATGGCTCTGACAATTATGGGGTGTTGATGCATGATGCCGATACCGGCCAGACCGCAGCGATTGATGCCGGTGATCTGGACAGCTATCTGGCCGCGCTTGATGAAACCGGCTGGCGTCTGTCACATATTCTGGTAACCCATCATCACGGCGATCATACCGAAGGATTGGCGATGTTGGCCCAAAAGACCGGGGCAAAGGTGTTTGGCCCGGCAGGCGACAAACCCGGCCATCAAGCGATAGAAACCACGCTGGCAGACGGCGATAAGTTTGAGTTTGCGGGTACCCCGGTTGAGGTGATGGCCACCCCGGGCCATACGCTGGATATGCTGAATTATTATTTGCCTGAACAGGCCGTCTGTTTTACCGGGGATACGCTGTTTGCGCTGGGCTGCGGGCGTGTATTTGAAGGCACCCCGGAGATGATGTGGGATAGCCTGTCCAAGCTGATGGTCCTGCCGGCGGATACGGTTTTATATTCCAGCCATGAATATACCGCCGCCAATGCGCGCTTTGCGGTCACCATCGACCCTCATAATCAGGCACTGGCCAAACGGGTAAAAGAGGTTGAGGCTTTGCGCGCAGATAATCAGCCTACCGTGCCCAGCCTGCTCTGCGATGAGCTGGCCACAAACCCGTTTCTGCGGGCAGGTGACAGCGCGGTGCGGGCCCATCTGGGCATGGCTGATGCCTCTGACAAGGCGGTATTTGCTGAAATCCGGGCCCGGAAGGATAAGTTCTGAGGCGCCCTTGTCCAGTGCAGGCCAGATAAATGAAGGATATTCAGTACAGAATTTATCAACTGCTTGAAAAAGCAGAAGACGGCGACAGAGCCAGCCGTCTGGTGGATGTCGGCCTGTCTGTTCTGGTGTTTGTGAATGTTATCGCTGTATCGCTGGAAACGGTGGACAGCCTGCACCGCGCCTATGCCAGCCTGTTCTGGTGGATTGAGATGGTTTCGGTCACGCTGTTCGCAGTTGAATACGCGTTACGGTTCTGGTCTGTTGCCGCGTCTGCTGATGAACGCGGGATCTCCCCTTTAAAAGCCCGGCTGTCCTATATGTTTAGCCCGACCGGCATTATCGACCTGGTTGCCATTCTGCCCAGCCTGCTGCCGTTGCTGTTCGGCTCCATTGATTTGCGCTGGCTGCGAATCCTCAGGCTGGCCAGGCTGTTTAAATTCTCGCACTACACCTCTGCCCTTGAAGATTTGATCTCATCTGTGCGGCGTGAACGCCAGTCCTTCGTGGCCACGATTTATCTTTTGTTTCTGGCGTTGATGATTTCCTCCACCTTGATTTATGTGTTTGAACATGACCTGCAGCCAGACTATTTCGGCTCTATTCCGGAATCCATGTGGTGGTCGTTCGTGACCCTGACCACTGTTGGCTATGGTGATGTTGTGCCGATAACCGCGGCGGGGCGGACGGTGGCGGCGCTGACCGCGCTGATGGGGGTCTGTGTGGTTGCGCTGCTGACCGGTATTGTGGCGACCGGCTTTTCCAAACAGATGTCTTTGAAACAGTCGGTGCTGGAAGATGAAATTGAACAGGCGATGGCAGACGGCCATATCTCCGCTGATGAGCAGGAGCGCATTGACAAACTGACCCGCCATCTGCACTTAAGCCCGGATGAAGAGAAGATGCTGCTGGCCAGGCTGATAGCAAAACATACCTCTCAGACAGAAAAGCCGCGGGAATAGACAACAATATCCTGTGTGGAAAACATTGACGCCCCTACCATATCTGGTATATCCTCAAGGCTGAACCTAAGGGTGGAGATGTTATCTCAACATGCGCGATAAAGTGGGTGAAACCGCGGCGGTCCGGCAACTGACACTGGATTTCAGTGAGGGATTTCTTGTCACTGACCCCCGTCCCGCCCCGCGCCAGGTCACCCGTACAATCGTGTTTCCCAAACATATAAACATACCGCATTTTGGCCGGTTTCAGCGTCAGGTGAATGTGCTGTTCGCGCCGCTCGGCATTTCGGTTGAGTTCAGGCTGACCCGCCAGAAGCGTCTGGAAATGAAATGGATTTTCCCGCCGGACACACAAACAGCATCTGTGCCCTCACCTGAATTTGAGCCTGCTGTCCGCCCGGCCGGGCCTGAATTATCACAAGAAGAGCTGCAGGCTTTTGAATCTGTGGTGTTCTCTATGGCCGGCTCTTCCTAGCCCTTAAGCGGCGAGGGTCAGGCGACCACCATTTTCAGAATATGAACTTCAGTAATGCCGGGGTTTTCCGGATCATCACCTCTTTTCAGAACAGTATTCATTTCGGCGCGGATATCTTCAGCAAGACGCTCGCGATCTTGCCTTGATTTCAGACTTTCGGGTTCTTGGGTGGATAAAAAGCTGAGGATGCGGGAGCGCAGTACAGGTTCTATCTTGCGCAGGTCGTCAACAAAACTGTCTGCCTCAAACGGCGGTTGCATTGTTGCCAGGGCTAATTCAATGGTGATCAGCTTGCGGCTGTTATGCAGGTTTGAAATAAACGGCGCCGGGAAGGCGAAATAACGATGTACGGGCTTATTAAAGGCCAACAGGCCGTCCTCATCCTCTTCGGCAAAGTCGGCCTCGTCCATTTCATCGAACCCGTCCTCTTGTTCTGCTGCAGAGGCGAACTGGCTGGTTGCGGCCAACCGGGCTTCCAGTTCTGGGTCTGCCGGTTCAGACGGGGCAGACAGATAGATAAGGCCATAGCCAAACAGGCCCAGCACAGACAGGGTGACACCACCGAACAGGCTGCCGAGCAACAGACGCGTTTTCATCTTCGCCCGGGCGGCCCGTTTTTGTGCCAGCCTCTGCTCGCGCGCTAAATCCTCATTATCTTCTGCTTCAGCCATAGTTTTCGTCTATCTCTTTTGTTAGATCAGGCCAAACCGGGCAATCAGGTTCAGCACAGCCTCAAAGCTGTTATTCAGGACGGCAGCGGACAGAGCCAGCATCATATCCGGGTCTAGCCAGTACAGCCAGCCACCGATCCCCGCCACCATTACCATCAGCACCAGCACCAGCGGGCCGAACAGGCCACGTTGCCGCCGCGGGGCAGGGGTGTCTTGTTCCAGCTCTGCCTGCCTGTTGGCCAGCTGGCGAACCAGTTTCAACAGAGCGGTCAGGTCCTGCTGTTGTTTTTCGGCCCGGCCTTCCAGCTGTTGGATACGGTCAGTCAGCTGTTGGATGTCTTCAGAAGTGCCGGCGCTATCGCCCAGCTTGTTAAAGACTTCCTGGCGAATGGCGGTCAGCGGATCTGCACCAGGGCGCGGCGGTGCGGGTGTCTCAGCTGGGGCTGGCTGGCCAGGGGCGGCCAGCGGCTCACCTGTACCGGTATCATCCTTGTCGTGCATTCTCTGTCGCTTTCCAAATTGTTCTGAAGGGGGAATATCAACCTTGTTTTGGGCCCAGAACGGCTTTGCCTGCGGTTCTGTTCCGGCTGGCCCGCGGCGGGTCTGCGCAGCTTCATCCATCAGCTCGCTCACACGGCCCATTATGTCTTTCTGGGCCATAATTTCCTGCCGGGCGTTCACGTCAGCAGGATGCGCGCCTTCTGCTTCAGCCTCGTCTGCAGAGGCGTCACGGTCTCGGGCCTTATTGGCCACAAAAGCGCGTTTTGCGTTCTCTATCTGGGCTTTGATTTGATCGTTTTCCATCATTCATGCTCGTCAGCATTTCATCTCATGACAAGGGACAGACACGGTGCTTATCCGCCCTGCCCATGGCGATAGCCCATAATCTTGCAAGATTTGATCCGATCGAAGGTTTTCAGCTCAGAATTTACGATTTCTGTCCAGATTGACTGGCCAAAGGACTGAATCAGACGATTGCTGATGGTCTGCACGGTCCGGCTGCATTGACCCGTTTGCGAGACCTCCAGCGGCGCGCCGTCCGCGCGGCAATCCGCATCACTGTTGCCGATGGTGGCGTTTGTCTCATCCAGCCAGAGCACAGATACTGTGCTGACCGGCCGCGGTCTGTCATTCTTGACCTGCAGGAACAACCGGTAGCGGACCAGTTGGCCGCCGGCTTCATCACGCGAAAATTCCAGCCTGACCTGACAGGGGACAGTCTGGGCCTCAGCCGCCGCAATCGGGGGCGTATAGCCCAGAACAGAGGCGATAAAAGCCACCCCAAACAGGCAAAAAAAGACGCTCCGGCGGCGTCTTTCGCTCAAAAACGGTCCTGATTTTGCATACAGCATCTGCATGGAACTGATTTAACCCTGTTAAACATACATCAAACGGCTATCCGGTAACGGCTAATCCGGTGTCGTTCTTATATTAACAAAAACTGTTATGTATGTATAATCACCGCTCTCTGAAGGGCCGGAAAACAAAGAGGAGCCAGTCATGTCTGATGAAGTCGACCTCAGCTCGCGGCTGCAGACCGTCATTGATGAGATTCGTGATGTGATGGAAAAGCGCAGAGACAGGATAGAAGAATTGCGCCAGGAAATCGCGGATATTGAACGCGACAATGAAGAGCTTGAACGCACCATAGCCGAATTGTTGGGCGGTTTTAACTAAGCGCTCTTTTGTCTGCGGGCTTTTGCGGGCAGAGGCAAAGGGTAGTGGGGGGCGCCAGCGCGGTGCTTATGCCTCGCCTGCTGTGTCCCCATCTTTTATGCCCCCGTCCTTTATGGCCCCGTCATCCTTGCCCGCATCATTTTTATCCAGCGCCTGGCCTTGAATGGCCTTTGCCCCGAATGTCTTGGTCAGCACAGGCGTTTCATCGATGAGCGCAGTCAATTGTTCTGCGACCAGCTTTTCAGCCTGCTCCGGGGTTTCGGCTTCAACGCTCATGATGCCGTCAATTAACCAATGTACATCAATTTTCATTTATCGCCTCGGTTGGTTGTGGGCGGATGGTGCCGCCCGTCAAAAGCCGGTTGAAAATCTCTGTACTGTCTTCCTGTAGCGCAGCGATTTGGTCCGGCTCAAGCTCGTCCTCCATCTCATCACGCAGCTCAATCACCTCTGGTAGGCTGAGCGCAACGGCGATGGCATACCACAGATAGGCCTGTTCAAAATCTGCCTCTGGCAGCAGATTGTGATAATAGGCCGCCAATTGCGGAATCGCTTCAAACGCCCCTGTCTCAATGCGGGCCTCTAGGGCAGCTTCCACCCTGTCCAGAACCGGGGTCAGCTGTTTTTCAGTCAGCCTGTCCTCTATTTCGTCTGCCAGCTCTTCGGCCAGCTCAATACCGCCCAACTGGGCCAGCTTTACCCAATACAGTGCTTCTGTGTAATTCTGCGGCCGACCTTTGCCATGCCGCAACAGATAGGCCAGATTATACTGCGCTTCATATTCAGAACGCATCGCCGCGGTTTCAAACAGACCGATAGCCAGTTGGAAATTTTTTTCCTTTACCGCCTGCACACCGCGTGAAAACTCATCTGTTGGTGATGCGGATGGGCGGGCTGATTCGCTCATTGTCTGGGCTGTTGCCGCCGGGCTGAAGGCCGGTCCTGTCAGACCCAGCCCGGTCAGCACCAGAATCAGGGCACAGGTGAGGCCAAAGCGGGGCAAGAGCCGCATAGTTAGCGGCCTGCCATCATTACCAGCTGGAGATAAAATACCCGCAGCTTGAATTTTGATCCCGGCCGCCGTTCAAACACCACAATGCGGGGGCGTTCAGTATCCTTGCGCTGAAATTCGATTTCTGTATTTTCTGGCAGAATTACGCCATTTTTGGCCAGAGTTTTTTCCGGGTTGCTGGAAAAGTCACGGTGAAATTCAGGGTCAATCCAGATGCGTGCCAGCGCCTTGCCCAGAATATCGGGCAGGTATTTTTTCACATCCTCACGTGATTTGAACTGATAATTATTTTCATTCAAGGATGATGTCGCGGTCACGCTGCTTGCGGGCTTCACGCTGAGATCGCGTTTCGGCATAGGCACAAGTGAACGGGACGTGCTGCTGGACATGATGTTATTGCTCCTCGGGTCTTCGTAGCAGAATAATATAATGCTTAAGTAAAACTATCTAAACAAGATTAATGTTTTGAGACAAGTCATTTGCGCGGCCGGATACCGTCCTGACTTTGGCATGATATTTGCGCTAACCTGTGAAGTCATATTAAGGAGACGCAACAAATGATTTCAGTTATCCGGTCCGGAATGGACGCTTCATTGAAGCAAATCGATGTTCTGTCCAACAACATCGCCAATGCCCGCACGACAGGGTTTAAGAAATCAATTGCGTCCTTTCAGGATATCTATGCTCAGAAGGCGAGCCTGTTGAACCCGGGTAAAATCGGTCATGGTGCGCGCACAGATGAGGTTCGCCCCAGCCAGGTACAAGGCCCGTTGACACAGACCGGTCAGACTCTTGACCTGGCCATTGAAGGGCAGGGCATGTTTGTTGTCAAACGCCCTGAAGATACCGCGGCGGATGCACAAAGCTTCACCCGTGACGGCTCATTCTCGCTGGATAATGAAGGCTATATTGTGACCACAGATGGGCATCGCGTGTTATCTGATCAAGGCCAGTTCCTGCAGGTCCCGTTTGAGCGGACTGTCAATGGTGAGCGGCTTGCCCTTGAAGAGTTGTCTGTTGATGAGTTTGGCAATGTGCGGGCCCAGTTGGGACGCAATCTGGTTGAGGATGTTGGCCGTGTTGGGCTGGCTCTGTTTGCGGATATCAACAGGCTTACCCCGAAGGGCAATAACCTGTTTAAAGCCAATGAGGCGTCTGGGGCTGCTGAAATTGCCAGCGGGCTTGACGGCGACGGGCTGTATGGCAAGGTAATGTCCGGCTCGCTGGAAATGGCGAACACGAATATGACCACTGAGCTGTCTGTTCTGATCCAGGCCCAGCAGGCTTTCAGCGGCTCATCACGCATGCTGCAGGCTGAAACAGACATGACCAAGCGGTTCACCAGCCGCTAGTCACACAGCCTTTTAAATCATCGGCTTATTTAAGCGGGATATTGACCTGAAGGCTGATAATCTCGGCTCTCTGGTCATCATCGATAAACAGAAACCCTTCCAGCGATACAGGCAGATGTTCGCCCAGCTTTGCCGCTAGGGTAACTGGCCGCGCGGGCGAGACACTCAACGCCTGGAACATACGCTCAAACTGTTTTTCAGAGACATCAACACTGCCGGTCATCACCGGCCTGTCTGCATTTATCAGAAGCTCGCCACATGGTGAGGCCGGGGCAGAGGGCGCCGCCTTCAAGATTAACTGGCAACTGCCTCTGGCGATATTCACCAAAGAGCAGGACAGAAACAGAACCGGGTCAACCAGCTGTGGTTCAAACCTGAGCTCAGCTGTCTGGACAGACATCTGGATGAGATCGGTTTTTTCCCACTGATCTGGCATGATATCTAATCGACCTGATTGGCTTTCTCGATGAATTGGCGCAGCTGGCCAACAGCTGACTTTTTGATCTGAGACACCCGGCCGGTTGACACCTCCAGCACCTCAGCGATTTCAAATACGTTCAGCTCTTCCACATAATAAAGCTGGATTACCAGGGCTTCTCTTTCCGGCAGATGCCGCAAGGCTTCTTTTAACAGCTCCTGCAGTTCGGCCTCATTCACCTCTTCTTCAGGGTTGTTGTCTGGTGAGGTGAACCAGATAGAGAACTGGTCATAGACAGAGTCTATTGATTGCGGGGTGTTGGCCTGAAACGCGGCCTCCCATTCGATAAGCTGATCCTCATTCATATCCAGCTCAGCGGCGATCTCAAGCCGGCTTGGCTGGCGCAGAAACTGGCGCTCCAGCTTTTCAACCGCCTGGTTATATTTCTTCTTAATCTGAATTGTTGTGCGGCACAGGTTTGAACTCTTGCGCAAATAATCAACAATTGCCCCACGAATACGGATGCTGGCATATGAGCCAAAACTGGCCCCGTCCAGAGGAGTGTAGTTCTGGGCCGCCACAATCAGCCCGGTATAGCCGATTTGCATAATATCTTCGATTTCCGTGATATGGCGGGCCCGGCCATGGATTTGCCAGGCGATTTTGCGAACCAATTCGGAATGAGACGCAATCAGCTCGTCAACATCGGGCTGTTGCTCTGCATAGGAATGTTTCATCAGCGTTTTGCCTCCACATCACTGTGAAAAAACCTGATACCATCATGTGTGTTTGCCGGTGCGTTCATCATTTCTTTTGCCAGTTCCAGAAACGCCTTGGCTTCCGGGCTTCCGGGCTGGCCAATTGAAATCGGGGCCCGTTTGACAATCGACCTGCGGATCGCATTCGACAAAGGTATCATCCCTGCGTAATGCAAATTTACATCCAGAAAGCGTCTGCAGATCTCAAAAAATTTATCAAAATTCTTTTTCGCGGTGGCTGATCCCTCAGCCATATTTACTAAAACACTGAAATTATTTATATTTTTTTCAATATGCGCGGCTTTAATTAAGGCATAGGCATCCAGAAAACTTGTTGGCTCGGCGACCAGAACAACAAGCGGAACGGTTGCCGCGCTGGCAAAAAACAACGCACTTTCAGACGCGCCGGCGGGCGTATCGACCACCAGATAATCTATTTCATTTTCCAGATCGGAAAGCGATTGCAGCATCTGATAACGGGCATGGTTATCCAAATTCAGAAGCTCCAGCAAGCCGCTGCCCCCGGCGATAAAGCGCAGATCAGACGGTCCCTCAGACAGGATGCTGTCCAGATCGGTATTGCCGCGCAGGAAATCGGCAGCAGTATGTTTGGGGTTTGTCCCCAGCAGGATATGCGCGTTGGCCATGCCGAAATCAGTATCGAACAGAACCACTTTCTTGCCCATCTTAGTCAGGCTCAGGGACAGATTGACCGCACAGTTGGTCTTGCCTACCCCGCCCTTGCCACTGGTGACTGCGATTGAAACTGTCATATCTTAAAACTCCGCTTCTGCTGGGCAGATCTGCTAAAAAACAGGGTTATCTGTCGCATCTGTCTGGAAATTTTCCTTCAGATATTGCGCCAGAATTTTGGCTGAGGCAAACGCGATGGCCCCGACAACAGATTTTGTTCCGGACAGCAGGCTGACCCGCGCGCCGGATTCGGCCAAAGCTGAAAATTCGGTTGCGGTGGTCTCGCACTCATCCAGCTTGGTCAACCCGACGGTGGGGGCCAGCTCGGCAAACTGGGTCACAGTCAGAGAGATCATTTTGGCTGAACTGCCGCCGGATAGGGCCAGAACAACAGCCGCGTTCTGATCGCCCAGATGCTGTTTCAGGCGGCTGACCCGCTCTACCGCCTCTTCAGGGGCAAGTGTGACATCAACCACCATCAAGTCAAAATCGGTCATCTTATCGAAATGCTGATCAGGCACATCCTGGGTTAACTGGCTGACCGGTATATTCAGAAGCCGGGCATAGCTGCGCAGCTTGGTATCTGTTTCATTCAGGGTTGCGGACAGGCTGGCCAGCGCAATCTCTTTGCCGGGATGGGCATCTTTCAGACTGGCGGCCAGCTTTGAGGCCAGTGTAGTGCGGCCTGAACCGGTCGCCCCGACAACAAAAATCACCCGCTTCTGTAACAGGGTTTCGCTTTTCAGATCGGCTAGGTCCTCGGCCAGACAATCAAGGAATGAGCTTACCCCGGTCTCATAGCCCAGCCCGGCATAAGAGGGTTGCAGGCGGGTAATGGTCTTCTGGCTGTAGCCGGCACGGCCCAGCTGCAAGGGGGTGCTTTCCTGCAGATCGGTGTTCAGCCCAGCCGGTCCGGTCAGCATCATGCCGGCCAGCTTGCGATCCAACTGGTCTATTCTGTCTGCCATCAGCCCCATCGCCTGCATCATTGCCCGCTGGGCTGTATCCGGCTGCACCGGTGATGAGGCAGCGGCCGCCCTCTTATTTGCGGCCGGCTTTGGGGCAGGTTCGGGTGTGACGCGCGGCTTACCCGGCAGCGAGCCAGACAGCCCGGCATTATACATCTGATTGAAGTCATCAGCTGGCGGGGCAGGGACGGCAGATGCCGCAGAGGCCACAGGCGAGGGCAGGTCGGCTCCGTTGGTTGCCCGCATGATGACCTTCCCATCCTTTTTGGTGGTCGACAGGATCAGGGCATCTTCGCCCAGACGGTCTGCAATTTCTTCCATTGCCGATGCGGTATCCGCGGCTTGAATGGTCAATGTTGTCATCTCGGTTTCTCCTTTTTGATCCGGGTGGCCCGCATCTGCACAGCCTTAGCTCTGCTGCTCATCTTCGCCGCTGATGGTGGCGATTACGTTAATCTTTCTGCTGTCTGGCAATTCGGTGAAGCCCAGCACAATCATGTCATCAATATGATGGCGGATGATGGCAGACAGCTGTTTTCTTATCGCTGGTGAAACAACCATCACCGCCTGCCTGCCTTCGGCAGAGGCCCTCTCAGAGGCGGTATTGATCGATTTGATCATCTTTTCTGCCAGCGCGTTATCCAGTATTAAGCCGGCATCCCCTGATTGCCGCACCATCTGGATCAGCATATGCTCAAGCTCTGAGCTGAGCGTGATGACCGGCAGAGGCTGGCTTAAAGGGGCGATCTGCTGGACCAGGAGACCGGCCAGACCCGGCCGCAGGGCTTCGGCTGATTCTGTAATGCTCAAATTCTTTCCGGCCAGATTGGCAAGTGTTTCCAGAATGCGCCGCAGGTCACTTATCGGCATCCGTTCTGCCAACAGCTCACGCAGGATACCGGTCAGCGAATGCAGCGGTATCAGCTTTGGTACAACAGACTGAACCAAGCTTGGCGCGCTGTTGGACAGATTATCAAGCAGCGCCTGAACATCATCCTGGCCCAGCAGCTCGCCGGCATATTTGGTCATCATATGGCTGACATGTGTGGTCAGCACGGTTTCAGGTTCAACCACCACATAGCCATGTGATTCAGCCTCAGTCTGCTTATGCGCCTCAATCCAAATCGCATCGATCCCAAAGGTCGGTTCTTTCACTTCAATGCCCGGCAGCTTCAGGTTTGACTGGTCACCCGGGATCGCCAGCTTGCGCTCTGGATAAACCTCGTCCTCGCCAACGATTGTCTGGCCAATCCGCAAGCGGTACTGGTTCGCGGTCAGGCTCATATCATCACGCACCCGTACCGCCGGAATAACAAAGCCCAGATTACGGGAAATCTGCTTGCGGATACCGGTAATCCGGTTAATCAGTGGTCCGCCGGTCTGCTCATCAACCATCTCGATAAGCCCATAACCCAGCTGGATAGACACAGGTGAGTTGTCGGTCACATCAGACAGCTCAATCTGATCTGGTGCAGATGGCTCTGCGTTATCATCACCGCCCATCGGGCCTGCCCCGCCGGCTGCCCCGGCCCCGCCGGCCGCCCCGGTCATTGCTTCTTCTTCTTCTGGGTTGTAATTGCGCAGGAACCAAGCGGTCAGGCCAGCTGCGCCAGCCGCAAACAAGAACAGAAAATTCGGCATGCCGGGTACAAAGCCGATCAGCAACAATACGCCGGCTACCGGCACCCAGGCGCGGAACATGCTGACCTGGCGGCCGATATGTTTGGCCATGTCCTGTGTGCTGGAAACACGGGTAACGATAATTGCGGTGGCAATCGCCAACAGCAAAGACGGGATCTGGGCAACCAGACCATCACCGATAGACAGCAGAATGTAGGATTCAGCAGCTGACTGAACGCTCAGGCCATGTTGGGCCATGCCAATAATCAGCCCGCCGATAATGTTAATCGCCAGAATCAGGATACCGGCGATGGCATCACCTTTCACAAATTTCGATGCGCCATCCATAGCCCCGTAGAAATCAGCTTCCTGGGTGATTTCTTCACGCCGCTTTTTGGCTTCTTCATTGGTCAGCACCCCGGCGTTCAAATCGGCGTCAATCGCCATCTGTTTGCCGGGCATAGCATCAAGGGTAAATCTGGCCGACACTTCTGAAACCCGGCCCGCCCCTTTGGTAATCACCACCAGATTGATGATCACCAGGATCACAAACACAAATATACCAACCGCGAAATTACCGGCGATGACGAACTGGCCAAAGGCCTCAATAACCTTACCGGCCGCCGTGGACCCTTCATGACCTTTCCCCAGAATAATCCGGGTAGAGGCCACATTCAGGCCGAGGCGAAGCACGGTCGCGATCAAAAGAAGTGTTGGAAAGCTGGAAAATTCAAGCGGCCGGTGCGTATGCATGGCCACCATCAGAATCAACAGCGATAACAGAATATTGGTCACAAAGAACGTATCCAGCAGATAGGCTGGCAAAGGCAAAACCATCATGGCGACCAGCACAAGAATGCCGACCGGCATGACAAAACCGCCAAGCAGTGATTTTACATTTGTGATCCCGAGGCGGGACAACGTCATTTCCATGACGGTCTCCTTGTGTCAATTATCAGACAGTGTAGGGTCATCTGCAGGCTGTTCATCATCTGATCTTACGTTAAAGCTCTGAAATTATTGTCTAATTAAAGTTTGTCTTCGGCGGCAGGCCTGGCAGTGCACACCCGCTCCCCCCAAGAGAGGCAAAATATATGCCAACTTCTCCTCTGGTGATGTTTTTACCGGCCCCCCGGCGGCTTTGGCATAAATGATGCATCCGGTATCGACAGATATCTGAACGTTGTGCGGCTGTGGACGGGTGAGCCCTGCCCGCAGACCGAAAGCAGCGGCGAACCGGAGAAGGCCATGGAGCTCATGATGAAAAACCTCTTCAAAACCAGCGTAATTGCTGTGCTTGGCACGGGAATGTTAACTGGCTGTGGTCATATGATGACGACAGCCTCAACCCAGCCGATGTCACCGTCTGGCCAGGAAATGGCCATGGTAGAGGCCTCACAGACACAGTCAGTGGTGACCTTAAAAGATGTGCTGGATGCTGAAACTGATGATATTCCAACCCTGACAGCGATTGGCTATGCGGTGACCTCATCACAGCCCGGCCGCAGTGAAGC
>CBFHLG010000018.1:22680-47619 GCA_965656625.1 Puniceispirillaceae bacterium (SeqCode) | reverse complement strand
TAAATGGTGGTGGGTGCTAAATTGCCCCCTCCCGTCACTTCCTGCCATCTCACCGTGAGATCAAATTTTTTTTGAGCCTGTTTTTACTCTCAAAAACCTGAATAAAAACAGCTGGCTAACCCTTATCCGAACTACACGCAAAGCATAAAGACAAAAATCACAATACATTTTCTAGTTGACAAATGGCACAAATCCGTGTATCAAACGGCATACGCTCAACGTCTTGTGGTCATCGCAGGGCGTTTTTTTTATGTCCTCCTTTTTATACCTCCCTTTTTATACCTCCTTTTTTAATACCCCTTATAAGATTGCCGGTTTTGTGGCGGCGGTGTAGCCTGTTATGTGACGTGATATTACCGCCCCTTAATCAGAGTTGAGTAAACCATGACAGATCGTCCGCCCGCTTCTGCCCCGCCGGTCCCGGCTTCCGGTCCTGATTTTTCCGGCACTGATTTTTCCGGGCGCCGGGTTCTTATTACCGGCGGCGGCTCAGGTGTGGGCGCGGCGATGGCGCACCGCTTTGCGGCCGCGGGGGCTGAGGTGGTCATTTCCGGGCGCCGGGCGGCGGCTCTGGCGGCGGTTGCGGCGGCTTCAGACAGCATCACCGGCCATGTCTGTGATGTGAGCGATGCGGCGGCGGTGACCGGCCTGTTTGACTTTGCCTGTGCTGACGGCCGGGCGCCTGATATCGTGATTGCGAATGCCGGTATCGCCGCCAGCGCGCCGTTTGATAAGACCGATTTGTCGTTATGGGATCAGATAATCGCGGTGAATCTGACCGGCCCGTTCCTGACTCTGTCTGAAGGTCTGCGGCGGCTGAAGGCTCATGCCGGTCCAGGCGGGGGGGGCGGCGGCCGTCTTATTGCTATTGCCTCAATGACCGCGAAACGGGCCTATCCGTATATCTCGGCCTATGCCGCCAGCAAGCACGGGCTGCTGGGCATGGTCCGGTCTGCCGCGCTGGAGGTTGCCGATAAGGGCATTACCGTGAACGCGGTTTGCCCGGGCTATCTGGATACCGAAATGACCGCGGCGTCTGTTGCCAATATTGCCGAAAAAACGGGCTTATCTGAACAGCAGGCGGCGGCGAAACTGCACAGCTTCTCGCCGCAGAAACGCCTCTTTACCGCTGATGAGGTGGCCCAGACCGTGCTGTTTCTGGCCAGTGACGCGGCCGCGGGTATTAATGGTCAGGCCCTCTCGATTGATGGCGGAGAGACCTGGTAGCGGGCTGTATTTGCTACCAGCTGCCCGTATTCTGCATAGACGCCCAGGGTTCTGCCGGGGCCTGGGCATCGCCTTCCTGCAGCAGCTCCAGCGAGATGCCGTCAGGTGATTTAACAAACGCCATGCGCCCGTCGCGCGGGGGCCGGTTGATGGTCACGCCCTCAGCCATCAGCTTTGCGCAGGTGGCATAAATATCTTTCACGGTGAAGGCCAGATGACCGAAATTACGGCCGCCTTCATAAACCTCATCGCTGTCCCAATTATAGGTCAGCTCAACCTCTGGCGCGCGCTCGGCTGTGGCTTGTTCCAGGTCTTGATCAGCGGCCAGAAAGATAAGCGTGAACTTGCCTTCGGGCACATCCTTGCGGCGGGTTTCGATCATACCCAGCTTGCCGACAAAAAAATCAAGCGCGGCGTCAATATCAGCAACGCGGATCATGGTGTGGAGATATTTCATAATCAGACTACTCTTCTGGTTAAAGATGGGCGGTGTGCTAAAAAAACGGGGCGCGGATCAGCGTTCCGCCACATGCCCGTGTTCAGCCCCTTATCAGCATAACTCTGAATATCGGCTGCTCTCAATGGTCTTTTTGCCTCGCCGGTCATTTTTGCCCCGCCGGTGATTTTGGAACAGGCGGGCTGTGAAGTGAATTGACCCGGCCAGAATTGCTGATATCGTATCAGCACATTAACTTTCCTTATCTGATTTGACTGAGAAGAGAACCTTAAAACATGTCTGACACAGTTCTTCATTATATCGCGGGCGAAAAAACCAAAGGCTCATCCACGCGGACCGGCGATGTGTTTAACCCGGCTCTGGGCACCAAGACAGCCGAAGTGGTGATGGGCACGGCGGCTGATGTAGAGGCGGCGGTTGCCGCGGCACAGGCGGCCTTTCCGGCCTGGGCTGCATTGCCGCCTGTGCGCCGCGCCCGGGTGATGTTTAAATTTCTGGAGCTGGTCAAGCGGGACAAGGAAAAGCTGGCAGAAGCGATTACCTCTGAACATGGCAAGGTGTTCACGGATGCCTGCGGTGAGGTTGAACGCGGCATTGAGGTTCTGGAATTTGCCTGTGGTATGCCGGCCCTGCTGAAAGGCGAATTTTCGGCGCAAGCCTCAACCGGCATTGATAACTGGACCTTCCGCCAGCCGCTCGGCATTGCTGCCGGGATCACGCCGTTTAACTTTCCGGTGATGGTGCCGATGTGGATGTATCCGCTGGCCATTGCGGCGGGCAATTGTTTTCTGCTCAAGCCCAGCCCGACTGACCCGACCGCCTCGGTGATGATGGCTGATTTGCTGGCTGAGGCCGGTTTGCCGGAGGGCGTGTTCAGCGTGGTCCAGGGCGATAAGGAAGCGGTTGATGCGATTCTGGAAAACCCGGCTATCTCGGCGGTGTCTTTTGTCGGTTCAACCCCGATTGCGCAGTATATTTATGAAAAGGGCGCCGGTAACGGCAAACGGGTTCAGGCCCTTGGCGGGGCGAAAAACCATATGATGGTGATGCCGGATGCGGACCTGGATAAAACCGTGGATGCGCTTATCGGCTCTGCCTATGGGTCTGCTGGCGAGAGATGTATGGCGATATCGGTGGCGGTTCTGGTTGGGGATGTGGGCGATAAAATCGTCCCGCAACTGGCTGAACGGGCGCGCACCCTGAAAGTGAAGAACGGCATGGAACTGGATGCCGAAATGGGCCCGATTGTGACCGCGGCGGCGCATGAACGCATCACCGGCATGATCGAACAAGGCGTGAAGGAAGGCGCAGAGCTGGTGGTGGACGGGCGCGGCCTGTCTGTGCCTGGTCATAATCAGGGCTATTTCATGGGCGGCAGTCTGTTTGACAATGTCACCCCGGACATGAGCATCTACCGCGAAGAAATTTTCGGGCCGGTGCTGTCTTGTGTGCGTGTGGACAGCTCAAAAGACGGTATTGAGCTGATTAACAATCACCGGTATGGCAACGGGGTGTCTGTGTTTACCTCGGATGGCAATACCGCGCGTGAATTTGCGTCTCAGATTCAGGTTGGCATGGTGGGCGTGAATGTGCCTATTCCTGTGCCGATGGCCTGGCATGGGTTTGGCGGCTGGAAACAGTCTCTGTTCGGTGATTTGCATGCGTTCGGAAATGAAGCGGTGCAGTTCTACACAAAACAGAAATCTGTCATGCAACGCTGGCCAGACTCAATCGCCAAGGGCGCTGAGTTTGTCATGCCAACAGCCAAATAAAGACGGCTGTCTCGTGGCTGCTGAACCAGGGCTTGTCAGTGAAGGGGTTAATCTTGATGCACTTCTTCCAGCGGTCAGGCAGGCGGGCCAGCTTATAGAAGATGTGAAGGCGGGCGGGGTGACTGCCCGCGTGAAGGCGGATGCCTCCCCGGTGACTGTGGCTGATGAGCAGGCCAATGCCGTTCTGCTGGCGGCGTTGGCCTCGCTGTATCCGGATATTCCGGTGATCTCAGAAGAAGATGCCGCCAGCCATGAACGTGGCCCTGAAGGGCTATATTTTCTGGTCGATCCGCTTGACGGGACGCGTGAATTCATCCGCGCTGACAGTAACGGGGCCTATACTGTCAATATCGGCCTTATCAGAGAGGGGCGCGCGGTTGGCGGCATTGTCTATGCCCCGGCCAGAGACTGGCTGTGTTGGGGCGGGCCGGATGTGGGGGCTGTGCAAATAACCGGCGGCCGGCAGACCGGCCTGTCTGTCCGGCACTGTCCTGCCGGCGGGCCGGTGGCGGTGGCCAGCCGTTCTCATTTGGACGAGCAGACCGCGGCGTTTCTGGACCGCTATTCTATCGGCCAGACCACCAGCATCGGCTCATCTTTGAAGTTTTTGGTACTGGCCTCTGGTCAGGCAGATGTTTATCCACGGTTTGGCCCGACCATGGAATGGGATACCGCCGCGGGTGAAGCGGTTCTGGCCGGGGCGGGCGGGCGTGTGCTGGACCCGGACGGCCAGCCGCATCGCTATGGCAAGCCGGGGTGGCGCAACACGCCGTTTATCGCTTGTGCTGATTTTTCGCTTTAAGCTGGCCTGGCGTGAAGATTCTGCTTGCCAGTAAAATCTGAATCATGATTTTCTAAACTATCGCCTCTTCTGGCAAGGGGCGCACCTGCGCTGATGAAGCGGGGAAGGGGGGGCTTATGAGCAACCGATCAGAACGCAGCTTTGCACCGGACCTGCCGGTTCAAAACAACCCTCTGTTCACCTGGCCGGTGAAGGTGCGGGCGGTGTTGCGCTGGTACCGGCATGCCTGGGATATTCCTTCTGAGCTGGCGATACTTCTGGGGCTTTCCGTGCTGTCTTACAGCTATCTCCAGCCGGTTCTGGTTGATGCCGGCAGCCTCAGCCTTTCGGCTGTGGCGGGGATGTATCTGCGCAATTTCATCTATCTTTGTCTCATCGCCGGCGGGTTGCATCTGCTGTTTTATCGCTGGCGCACACAAGGCGATAAGGCCAAATATGAAGCGGCGTTTCTGCACCGGCCGGGCCAGCGGTTTATGTTTGGCAATCAGGTTTATGACAACATGTTTTTCTCGCTGGCCAGTGGCGTGACGATATGGACCGGCTATGAAGTTCTGGTGTTGTGGGCGCAGGCTGCCAATCCGTCCCTGCTGTTCAGCTTTACTGACGGCCCGATATGGTTTGTGGGGCTGTTTGTGCTGATCCCCATTTTTGAATCAGCGCATTTCTATCTGGTGCACCGGCTGTTGCACACTAAACTGTTTTATCAGCGCTTCCACGCGCTGCATCACCGCAATGTGAATACCGGTCCCTGGTCGGGCATATCGATGCACCCGGTCGAACATCTGATTTATTTCAGCTCTGTGCTTATCCATCTGGTGATCCCGTCTCACCCTGTGCATATTTTCTTTCATATGTACATCATGACGCTGTCTCCGGCGGCTGGTCATTGCGGGTTTGACAATCTGATTATCGCGGGCAAACAGCGTCTGGCTCTGGGTCATTATCATCATCATCTGCATCACCGGCATTTTGACTGCAATTATGGCTCATCAGAAATGCCGTGGGATCTGTGGGCAGGCTCGTTTCATGATGGCACGCAGGCGGGCCATCAAAAGATAAAAGACCGGCTGAAGACCTCAGTCTGAGCGAACAAAAAAGCAGAACAGGAAGATAAAGCGGAGGAAGAAGGGATTATGAAAACACGTGCAGCAGTCGCGTTTGAGGCGGGCAAGCCGCTTGAGGTCGTTGACCTTGATCTGGGCGGGCCCAAAGCGGGTGAGGTTCTGGTTGAGATTAGGGCAACCGGGATTTGTCACACAGATGAATTTACCCTGTCCGGGGCTGACCCTGAAGGGCTGTTTCCGGCTGTGCTTGGCCATGAAGGGGCGGGCATCGTCCGTGAGGTGGGCGCGGGCGTAACCTCAGTTGCGGTTGATGATCATGTGATCCCCTTATACACCCCTGAATGCCGGACCTGCGACTATTGTCTGCATCCGAAAACAAATCTGTGTCAGGCGATCAGAACGACCCAGGGGCAGGGGCTGATGCCAGATGGCACGTCGCGGTTTTCCTATAAGGGCCAGCCGGTGCATCACTATATGGGCACCTCTACCTTTGCCAATTTTACAGTGTTGCCGGAAATCGCGCTGGCCAAGGTCAATAAGGCGGCGCCGTTCGATAAAATCTGCTATATCGGCTGCGGTGTGACCACCGGTATCGGGGCGGTGATCAACACCGCCAAGGCAGAGACAGGCTGCCGCGCGATTGTGTTTGGTCTGGGCGGGATTGGTTTGAACGTTATTCAGGGTCTGCGGCTTATCGGGGCCAGCCAGATTGTCGGTGTGGACCTGAATAATGACAAGCGCGCCTGGGGGGAGCGGTTCGGCATGACAGATTTTGTCAATCCGGCTGAGGTCGGGGGCGATCTGACCGCTCATCTGATTGAGGTAACCGGCGGCGGCGCGGATTACACCTTTGAATGTATCGGCAATACAGATGTGATGCGCATCGCTCTTGAATCGGCGCATAAGGGCTGGGGCGAATCGATAATTATCGGTGTTGCTGGTGCGGGTAAGGAAATCTCTACCCGCCCGTTCCAGCTGGTCACCGGCCGGTCCTGGCGCGGTACGGCCTTTGGCGGGGCCAGGGGCCGCACGGATGTGCCGAAGATTGTTGACTGGTATATGGATGGGCGCATTGAAATTGACCCGATGATCACCCACAGCCTGTCTCTGGACGAGATCAATAAAGGCTTTGATCTGATGCATGAGGGCCAGTCTATCCGATCTGTTGTTCTGTTTTAATGCTGTGAAAGACGTTCTTGTGATATGTTGACCGCTACCGGATTCTTAACAGCCTGTGCGCAAGCCGGGCTGACCGCCTCATCTTATGCTGAAGACTGTCTGGCTGAAATCACCTCATCAGAGGCCGGCATTAAAGCCTGGCAGCATCTTGATGAGGAGCAGGTGCGCACCGCTGCCCAAAAGGCGGATACCGCTGATGAGGCCATTTCAGGTCCTTTGCGCGGTGTGCCGGTCGGGATTAAGGATATCATTGATGTTGAGGCGATGCCGTGTGAGCGGGGCTCAGCTGTGTTTGCCGGTCGCCAGCCAGAAGCGGATGCCGGGCTGGTCACCAGCTTGCGCAATGCCGGGGCGGTTATTTTTGGCAAGACGGTAACAACCGAATTTGCCTATCTGGAAAAAAGCCGGACCTGTAATCCGCATAATCTGGCGTTTTCGCCGGGCGGATCGTCCAGCGGGTCAGCGGCGGCGGTCGCGGCCGGGCATATCCCGCTGGCTGTCGGGACTCAGACCGGCGGGTCTGTTATCCGTCCGGCCTCCTACTGCCAGGTATATGCTTTCAAGCCGACCCATACCGCGATAAACAAGACAGGTGTCTTGCAGACCTCTGCCACGCTGGATCAGGTCGGGTTTTTTGCCCGTTCTGTCGGGGATATTGCGTTGCTGTCGTCTGTGTTGGTGGGCACGCCTTTTCCGGCTGAACTGCCGGTTCTTGCGGCCCCTCCGCGTTTGTTGATGTGGCAAGGGCTGTATGGCGAGGGTGTGGACAGCTATGTGCATGACGGGTTGGCGGAACTTGCGGCGGCCCTTGGCGCGGTCGTAGAGGTCAAACCGGCACCAGAAGCGGCTGTCGCGCGCTTTCAGGCGGCCCATAAAACTATCTATGATTATGAGATCAGCCAGAATCTCGGCCCCATCGCTGATGACCACGCCGATAAAATCTCACAATTTGCGGCTGATGCGGTCAGCCGTGGTCGCCGGATTTCGGCTGCGGACTACACCGCGGCGATGGCCACAAGGGATGAGGCGCGGGCCTATATGGCCGCCCTGTTTGCAGAATATGACGGGCTCTTGACCGCTTCTGCTACCGGGGAAGCGCCGTTGTTTGAGAACGGGACCGGCAATGCGGCCTGTAATACGGTGTGGAGCTTATGTGGCAACCCGTGCCTGTCGTTGCCTCTTCTGTCTGCTGTTTCTGGCAACGCCCGGATAACCGGGCCAAATGGTCTGGGGGTCGGCCTGCAGCTTATCGGCGGGCTTTCTTGCGATGCAAAAATCCTGCAGACTGGGTACTGGCTGGACGCCCGGCTGGTTTAGCTGAAGGTTTAAAAACAAGTGTTAAGGTGACAGGATGGCGCAGACCCCAATTTTTATAGATAATCTGCAATACGCAAATTACGCGCCTGCTTTGTTTGACGAGATGGCTGAAGCGGGCCTGTCTGCGGTTCATGTGACCATCTGTTATCATGAAAATTTCCGCCAGACAGTTGAAAACATTATTACCTGGAACCGGCATATCGCGGCTCACCCGGACCGGCTGATGTTCGGGCGTACGGCGGCTGATGTGACCGCCGCGCATGCCTCTGGACGGACGGCGATTTTCTATGGGCTGCAGAACTGCTCGCCGATGGAAGATGATATCGGGCTGATCGAAATCCTGCACCAGCTTGGTGTGCGCTTCATGCAGCTCAGCTACAATAACCAGTCGCTGCTGGCGACCGGCTGTTATGAGGCAGAAGACCCGGGCCTGACCCGGTTTGGCCGTCAGGCGATTAAGGAAATGAACAGGGTTGGTCTGGTTGTGGATATGAGCCATTCCTCCGAGCGCTCCAGTCTTGAAGCGATAGAGGTTTCGGGGCGGCCGATAACCATCACCCATGCTAATCCGGACTGGTGGCATCCGGCTCGCCGCAACAAATCAGATCAGCTGATAAGGGCTCTGACTGAAGCTGGCGGAATGATCGGGTTTTCACTTTACCCGCATCATCTCAAAGAGGGCAGCGCGTGCAGTTTGAACGGGTTTGCCGAAATGGTGGCAGAGGCGGCCAGCCGCTACGGCGTGGAAAACCTCGGTATCGGGTCTGATCTGTGCCAGAACCAGCCGGATCAGGTTGTGGAATGGATGCGCAATGGCCGCTGGTCACTGGATCGTGATTTTGGTGAGGGCAGCGCGGCGAATCCGGGCTTTCCGCCCCAGCCGGGCTGGTTTGAAGGCATCAGGGATTTTCCCAATATCGCTGTCGGGTTGAGCGAAGTGGGCTTTTCAGCAGATGAAATAGCCGCTGTCATGGGGCTGAACTGGCTGCGGTTTTATGACCAGAATTTTACCCCTGCTTCCTAAGGTCAGATCAACAGAACGGGCACAACAACAGAAAAAGGTGAGATGACAGCAGCACAGACAAGACTTTGCGGTGCAGACCTGCCGGCGTTGCGCGCCCCTGATCAGGTGATGACGCTGTCGCGGCTGGGCTCATTTTTTCCGCACCGGCTCAGCTTTATGCGCAGCTTTATCCGGCGGGTGGCCGCAGAAGGCGCGGTTATGACCACTGAGGTGAGCGCGCTGGATAAGGACGGCTATGGTCATATGGTGCTGTGTCTGCCGGTGGGCGGGCAGGTGTTTTCGCTGATTGCCTTCAGCCGCCCGCTTGACCCGTCTGACAGAACAGACCGGGTTATCGCCACCAAATGGGATGCCAGCTTCTGCCTGTTTGACGGTGTGCCCGGGGCAGCGGATATCGCCGCGCTGTCAGATGAGGTGACCCACCAGGAAGCCGGCCTTTATCATGACAAGGTATTGACCTTGTCGCGGGCGAACAAATCTGTGCGGCTGTTCACCCATGTTGTTGACCAGCTTGCCGCCGGCCACCAGCCGGATAAGGACAAGCTGACCGCAACCGGTTATCTGATGCGCACAACCGCGGTTTATGGCAATGGCAAGTTCGGTATCGCCGACCGCGATAAGGTGATGGGCTATGCCGGGCTGACCGGCCCGTTTCAGGCTGAAATGCTGACCGTGTTCTTAATCCGGGAATTCACCATGCTGTTGGCTGAACATTGCGCTCGCCAGAAGGGCGGGGATAAGGCGGCTCGTTTTGATCCGGCAATCCGGCGCTATATCGGTGTCGGCAATTCAACCGGCCTTGGTATGGCCCCGTTTCTGGTGACCCATCCCTGTCTTATCCATAGCTGGATTATGGCCCGTGAGGTGGCCTTGGCGCGCGCCCTTGGCCATGGACCGGCCAGCCCAGAGCAGATGACCCGCTTTGATCTGTTGCTGGACCGGGCCCGCCGCCATGTCAGACAATGGGTTGTCGATGACCAGCAGCAGATGGCCAGAACCCGCCAGCTCAGTGCTGAGCTGGACCAGTTTGCAGGCGGGCTGGCGGGCCGGCCACTATGTTCTGACAACCCGTTTTCTGATGCGTTTTCGCGCGTGCAGGACTGTTCTGAAGAAGCTCAGGAGCTGATGGTCTCGTTGCTGATAGAGCTGATCCCCGAACAGGTGGATAGGCTGGAAGAGTGTATGGCAAACCCCTACACCCCGCGGCTTGACCCGGCGATGCGGACAGCAGAGCTGGCGGCGATACTGGACCAGCATTATGCCTGGACCCGAACAGTTGTGCTGGATGACCCGGCCACACAGGCCCATTTCTGGTATGTGTCTGAAGAAAAGCTGGAACCGCGTCTGGGCAACCGCCATTTAGAAGACGGCGCCGAACGCGAAATGCCGTTCAATATCCCTTTATATGTGGACCGGCTTTATCGCGCGCTGGACCGGGCAGGGGCGGATAGGTCTGTTGCTGAGCTGTTGCTGAGCCATCCTGAGCTGCGCCATATCATCAGGCGGGTACAGACCACGGCGCGGTATCCTTATGGCGAGATTCGCGATAATCTGGTGGATGAGGGCTGCCGGCCGATAGATCTGCTTCGATGCAAGCTGTCCTTTTTCGGGGCCAGCAAGTTTGATCCGAAATCGGATCGCTGGACTCGCATCACCCTTTATCAGGGCGCGCCTACAGCCGATGATTTGCCCCATCCGGACAAGGCGGCACTGGATGACTGGCTGTTCCCTTTGCATCCGGCGTGACAGCTCTGATGGCCCGTTCCTGTTCTGCCAATGAAGTGTTTCACATGGCCCGCAAGGCCTGTGTGGGGGCCGGGCTGGCGCATGACCGGGCAGAGGATCTGGCAGAGGCGGTGACCCTGTTGCAATGCGCTGGCCGCGCTGGGCTGGCCGCTCTGCTCCAGCTTCTGCGCCGGTATCAGCAAGACCCGGACGAACCTGCTCTCAAGCTCCGTTTTGAGGGAAACAGGCTGGTGGCCGGCCGGCTGCGGCCTGAGGCGGAAGGGGTGGCGGTGATCGACTGGCTGATCGCGGGCAGGGGCCAGAATGAGCCTGAAGGTGAGGCTGGCGTTGAGGCACCGGTGATCTGTGACGGGCTGATTATGGCCGGTTTGTTGCTGGTTGCTGTGCGCAGCTATGGCGGCCAGTTCAGGTTTCAGGCGGCGGCGGGTACAGCCCCGCTTGTGATTGCCAGCCCGTCATCTGTTTCTAGTCTGCCGCCTCTGGACGGCGGGCTGCTGAGCTATCATGACGATGCCGGTGAAGCGGGCGACGGGCTGCTGAGCTATCATCATACCGCTGTTGCGCAAGAGGTCTGGCAGGCGTTGGGCGCGTTAGCTCATCTGACTTATGTTCCGGCCAGTGAAGCCTCTCGCCAAAGCGGGGCGGGGGCCGGGCTGGTTGATAATGATTGAAAAATACAGCTAAGATAGGCCAGCTGAAGATGCTGTTGCCCTGATAGGCTAATTGTGAAGAGGAGCCAAAGAGATGACAAAGCCCGAGACGCCCCCCCAAACGATAGCCATGAGCCTGGCTGAAATAGAAACGCTTGCGCTCAGCGTGTTCCGTGCCCAGGGATGTGATGAGGATAACACCGCCGCACTGGCCAGGACCGTTACCACAGCTGAACGGGACGGGTCGGTCTCGCATGGGCTGTTCCGGGTGCCGGGTTATGTTGCCTCGCTTCAGTCTGGCAAGGTCAACGGCTCTGCCCAACCGAAGGTCAGTCATGAGCTGGCGTCTGTTATCTCTGTTGATGGTGATTTTGGCTATGCGCCTCTGGCGCTGGAACGCGGCCTGCCTGTGCTGGCCGAAGCGGCAGAAAAGACCGGCATCGCGGTGATGCGGGTGGTGAATAATTTTCATTTTGCCGCGCTCTGGCCGGAAACAGAATATCTGGCCGAACGCGGGCTGATGGGTCTGGCCTGTACAGCCTTTAAACCAACTGTCGCTCCGGCCGGGGCCACGCAGGCCTTTTTCGGGACCAACCCGCTGTCCTTTGCCTGGCCGCGCCCGGGCCAGACGCCGCTGGCGTTTGATATGGCCACCTCCACCCTGGCGAAGGGGGATGTGCAAATCGCTGCCCGTGATGGTCATGATGTGCCGCCGGGAACCGGCCTTGGTCCTGATGGTCAGCCGACAAACGATCCGGCTGAAATCCTGAAAGGGGTTTTGTTGCCGTTCGGCGGTTATAAGGGCTCGGCAATCGCAATGATGGTTGAACTGCTCTGTGCTGGCATGACAGGTGATTATTTCTCTTTTGAAGCTGGCCAGCATGACAATAATGACGGCGGCCCGGCCAAGGGCGGCGAGCTGGTTATTGCGCTTAATCCAAAACTGGTCGCCGGCGATGGCTGGGCGGATCATTGTGAGGAGTTTTTCAGCGCTATTCGCCAGCTTGACGGGGTCAGGCTGCCTGGGGACAGGCGCCATAAAAACCGGCTGGATACCGGGCCGCGCCAGATCAATGCAAACCTGGTAGAGCGGATCAAGGCGCTGGGCGGGGACGGGCTTGTGTAAAAAAAATATTTTTTTTCACTTTCGCTAAAGATTATTTGTGAAAACTTCTGTACACTGGTGCGCTCGTGAAGATGTAAAGAGTGACAGGTACAAATCCGCATGCAACTCAGGCGTTGGCAACAGGATATTATTGACGGTTTTCCGGATATTTTGAAGGCGCACCGGCGCTTCATTATCAAAGCCCCGACCGGGGCTGGTAAAACCGTTCTCGCCAGTGAAATAATTAAACAGTTCTATGCGGGTGAAAAGGTCATTGTGCTGTGTCACCGTCTGGTGTTGTTGGAACAGCTGGAACGCGCGCTGGCCCGGGAACACCGGGTGCGTAAGCTGGACCTGAACCATACTGAAAAAGCGTTTCTGGATTATGATGTGCTGTTATCCACCAGCACACGGGCGCGTGAAATTCTGGATGAGGCGGTTGAACAGGCTAAGCTGGTCATCATTGATGAGGCGCACCGGGTTTCGCCAAACGGTACCGGTTATAAACGGATTCTGGAAAGCTTTATGGAGCGCGGGCGTGATGATGCGCATCTGTTGGGGCTGACCGCCTCACCTGAACGCCGCACCGCGGATCAAAAGGACCAGCTCAGTCTGGCGTTTGATGCCATTATTGATGGCGCGGATATGGAAAAGCTGTTTGATGAGGGCATTCTGGTGCGCCCGCGCTACCGGCCTCATTTTGTGCATGACCTGGAACTGGGCAATATTGATATCAGCTCAGGTGATTTTCCGGTGGCCAAGCTGGCCCCGGCAATTATCAAATCATCGATGATCAGCCATGCTTGTATGATCTATTGCGAAGAACGCGAGCAGGTAAAACCGATTCCGATATCGGCCTGGTTCTGCCCTGATGTGACAGTGGCGGAAACCACGGTTGAGGCGATACAAGAGCTGGGTCTGTCGGTCTGCCTGATTACCGCTAACACGCCGATTAAAGAGCGTATGCAGATTCTGGCCAGCCACGCCAGAGGTGAGGTGGAAGCGGTGGTGTCTGTTGGCGTGCTGGCAGAAGGCTGGGATAACCCGAACTGTAACATCATCGTGCATATGCGTCCCACCCTGTCCAAGGTGTTGTGGGGCCAGTCTGTCGGCCGCGGTCTGCGGGCGGCTGAAAATAAGCCGAGCTGTGTGGTCATTGATGTCAGCTCCAACTGGTCGACTTTCGGGCCGGTGGAACAGCTGCAATGGAGCTTGTGGTCACACAGAGGCTCATACCTTAAATATAAAAACCGGTTCCAGTGGATTTCCCAGCAGCCGGTGGATGAACAGCAAAGCTATTATCTGTGCGACAACAAGCTGGATTCAAATCTGCGCTGCTCTCACATTTATCTGAAAGACAAATTTTCGGATTCCGGTTGTCCTGTGTGCGGGTCCTACAGCGCAATCGATATCCACAAAGAACAGCGGATGGAAGATTCCGTTAATGACATCGGTCTGCACCGCCTGTTCTTTGAACGCATACCGGCGATTTATGAAGAAATGAATCGGGATATCTGGCGCACGCTTGGCCGGACGGCCTGGACCGGGGCAGAACGGGACGAGCTGATCTTCTTGGCGTTTTGCAAGGCGTTCAGCCTGGTCAGCGGGCAGCCGTCAAAATCTGATTCTGAATTCTGGCAGTTTGCCCTGCAGGGTGAAGCGGCTATCCGCTACTTCCTGGTGGAAAATAAGATTCAGATTGTCAAAGGTGATGAGTTTGAGCATGCGGTTCTGGTGGATGGGCTGATGCATGGCCGCCGGGTCCGCGCGCTGCAGGCGAATCATGGAATCCTGCTTTGTGGTGAGCAGTTTGATGAGTTCAGTGAAGAAGAAATTGAACGCAAATACCAGCGTGCCCTTCAGATTATCGAACGTCTGGCGGTAATGGGCTGCTCATCTCAGGATAATTTACCCTATTTTAAGGCAAAAGATGTTATATAGGCGTTTGTCTCAGACCTCAGGCTGAAAGGAGCGGACTTATAATGGCGGGGAAGATATGCGTCACCGGCGCGACAGGCTATGTCGCACGTCATATTGTCAATCAGGCCTTGGAAGCGGGCTATTCGGTGATGGGTACAGCCCGGACCGCCGAAAAGGTCTATCAGCTGGAAAATGACGTCAGCCACCAGAAATTCAGGGCTCATAATGCTGAACTGACCGCCAGCTGGGGCTGGCAGGCGGCGATGGCCGATTGTAAGGCGGTGGTTCACTGTGCCTCTCCGTTTCCGTTGAGCGAGCCAAAACATCCCGATGAGGTGATAGAACCGGCGGTAAAAGGGGTCAGGCAAGTGCTGACGGCTGCTGTTAAGGCCGGGGTGAAACGGGTGGTGATGACCTCCTCTTGTGCCGCTATCGGTTACGGCCATCCTGAAGATAACCGGTATCTGACTGCTGATGACTGGTCTGATCTGTCTGCCGGGGTCGGCAGCTATATCCGCTCCAAAACGCTGGCCGAAAAAGAAGCCTGGTCCTTTGCTGAACAAAATCCCGAACTTGAGCTGGTGATGGTGAACCCCAGCCTGGTGCTTGGGCCGCGTCTGGCGATGCAATCCTCAGCCAGCATAAATCTGGTGCAGATGATCATGGCCGGTAAATATCCGCTGGTCCCGAAAGTCAGCTTTGCGCCGGTTGATGTACGTGATGTGGCCGCCGCCCATATTGCCGCGCTGACCGGAAAGCGGCCGGTGGGCAAACGCTTTATTCTGGCGGGCGAATCTGTCTGGATGGCCGAACTTGGCGAACAGCTGAAAGCTCATTCACGCAAAGCCTCTTCACGTGAAATGCCGAACTGGCTGACCTCTGTTGCCGGGGTGTTTGACGCCAATGTAAGAAGCATTAAATCAGAGCTGGGGCTGATGCGGTATTTTGATACACAGCCGGCCCGGAAGATTCTGAAATTCACGCCGCGGCCTCTTGCTGAAACGCTTGGCGATATGGTCGCGTCTTTGAATAATGGCAAGGCCCTTAAGTAGCGTTTTGGCCAGGTAGGATTATAAGGTAAGGATTACGCACATGACTGTATCGCAAAAGCCTGTGATTATCGCCCCTTCTGTTCTGGCCAGTGATTTTGGCCGGTTGGCAGACGAAATCAGCGCGGTGGCAGACGCGGGTGCGGAGTGGATTCACCTTGATGTCATGGATGGCCAGTTTGTCCCGAACCTCACCTTTGGTGCGCCGATAATCAAGGCTGTGCGCGGCGCGACAGACGCTTATTTTGATGCGCATCTGATGATCGAAACACCAGATTCCCTGCTGGCTGATTTTGCCGCGGCCGGGGTTCAGGGGATCACTGTGCATGCAGAGGCCTGTCCGCATCTGGACCGGACTTTGAGCCGGATAAGAGAGCTGGGCTGCCGGGCCGGTGTGGCGGTGAACCCGGCAACCGGTGTGGACCAGCTGACACATTGTCTGCATCTGCTTGATCTGATTTTGGTGATGACCGTGAACCCTGGCTTTGGCGGGCAGAAATTCATCGCTGAAATGCTGCCCAAAATCGGTCAGGTGGCAGAGATGATAGACGGCCGTGATATCCAGCTTCAGGTGGATGGCGGCATCACTGCCCAGACCGCCCCTCTGGTCAGGCAGGCCGGGGCCAATAATCTGGTCGCGGGCTCTGCTATCTTCGGGGCACAAGATGGCTACGCGGCGGCGATATCAGGCTTGCGCGCCGACTAGCTGTGCTCCAGCGGCAGGTTTTGTTTATTTTTTCGCCTGTTTGGCGGTGACGCCGATATGCTGTGTGCCTCTTTGTCTGGCCAGTTCTATTTGGCGGGCCCGTTCGGCAAATCGCTCTCTTTGCTGGTCGGTGGTGACATCATGGCAATGCGGGCAACTGACCCCGGCGATGTAATGCGGGCTGTCCATATCCTCTGCGCTAAGTGGCATTTTACAGGCATGGCACAGCTGGTAGGAGCCTTGCTGCAGGTCATGGTCAACCGATACCCGGCTGTCGAACACGAAACATTCACCGTCCCAGAGCGAGCTGTCTTTAGGCGTGTCTTCTAAATATTTTAAGATGCCGCCCTTCAGATGGTAGACATGCTCAAAGCCGATGGATTTCATCAGCGCGGTTGATTTCTCGCATCTTATGCCGCCGGTGCAATACATTGCTATTTTTTGCGGGCGGTCCGCCTCAGGCTTATCGGCAAGCGCCTTGGCCCAGGCGGGAAATTCACGAAAAGTTGTGGTCTGCGGGTCAGTGGCCCCGCGGAACTGGCCGATGGCGGTCTCATAGCTGTTGCGGGTATCGACCACCAGAACGCCAGGCTCTGAGATCAGCTTGTTCCAGTCTTCAGGCTCAACATATTCACCGGCCTGCTCACTTGGGCGGATATCAGGCTGGCCCATGGTGACAATCTCGCGCTTCAGCCTGACTTTCATGCGGTGAAACGGGGCGTCATCATGTAAGGCATATTTCAGCTCAAGACCATCGAAGGGGGTCTTGGTGTGCAACCAGTTAACAAAGCGTTTGATATCATCATAACGGCCGGCGACCGTCCCGTTCAGCCCTTCAGGGGCAATCAGCAAGGTGCCCATCAGGCGGCAGGTCTGACAGATTTCCTTCAGCCTGGCCTGCCAGTCGGCACAATCATCCACGCTGACAAATTGGTACAGCGCGGCGACAACATAACGATTGGTCTTTGGGGGGAGTTGCATTGGCGGTCCACCCTTTTGTTTTCAGCCCTACCCGAGGCGTTTTATGTACACGAGGATGAAATCGCAATCAAGCTTGTGCCGCGGCCCGCCAACAGGCGGCTCTTAGCGGGGCTGGGCAAGGGCAGCTTCAACAGCCGTTCTCAGCTTATCTGCTTCTGGCGAGGTTACAGAAGAAAACCAGCTCACCATTTTGCCATCGCGGCCGACCAGATATTTATGGAAATTCCATTTCGGTTTGGCCAGCATGCCCAGTTCCTGTCCGGCCCATTGATAGAATGGATGGGCAGAACTGCCTTTGACATTTGTGATCGTGGTCAACGGGAAATCGATATTGAAATTCACCTCGCAGAACTGCTTGACCTCTGCTGCGGTGGATAGCTCTTGTCCGCCAAAATTATCAGAAGGGACGCCGAGGACAACCAGGCCGTCATCTTTATATTTTGTCCACAACGCCTGCAGGGCCTCATATTGGGGGGTGAAGCCACAGCGTGAGGCGGTGTTGACGACAAGCAGGACCTGGCCTTCATAGCGGGATAGGGGCAGGTCTGCCCCGTCAATGGCGGTGAAGCTGAAGTCCCAGGCAGAAGGCACAGCAGATACAGCGGCGGTTAGGTTCATGACCCCTCCGATACAGGCGGCTAAACATAAGCGGATAAAGCGGTTTATCATAATTTCAGGCAGATGAGGCATTCCGGGTTTTTTGTTTTTACGCAGAACAGCGCGCTCCGGATGGTCAGGGTGTTCAGCTTTCCGCTTGCCAGACATCGGTAAGCCAGGCGTTCATGAAGCGCGGCCCGGCCAGATCGATGAAGATGTTTCTGGCCTTACTGGCCGGCCCGCCAAGGCGCATCACCTGGCCAGAAGCAGAGGCTTTCTGGGTAATGGTCTGCATCTGTGGCGCGCGGATGGCGGCCATCTGGCTAAGCGCATCAGAAAGCGGGTGTTGTGCCAGCTGGGCCTTCAGGCAGGCACCGTCAACAAAGGTCTGGCCGGCCCCTTGTGCCAGATGAGGCGGCATCACATGGGCGGCATCCCCAATGAGCGTCAGATGCGGGCAGCGCCAGACAGGCAGGGTCTTGGCCGGATATAAAGGCGTGTCAATCCAGGTTAATGACGGGCTGGCCAGGCAAGATAAGACCGGATTCTGGGCAAAGAAACGCTGTGCCCAGCCGCTGCTGAGCTGATCTGCGCTTGCACAGAACACCAGATTGTTACGCGCCCCGCCGGCAATCGGATAGCTGACCAGATGGCAACCGTCCCCCAGCATCAGCGTGGTTGAGGGGCGGCGCAGGGCGGCTGGCAATAGGCCCGCATCCACCTCAGCCCGCATCGCCCGGTAGGACGCTGCCCTCGTGTTTTGGCCGTTTATCTGGCTCTGGCCGGTGATGACGGTTCTGGCCAGGCCGTTTGCCCCGTCCGCGCCAATGACTTCATCAGCGGTGAATAACTGCCCGTCGCCAGCAACAACTTGTGCGCTGTCTGTGCCCAGATGCAGCGCGTGAAGGTCTGTATCGGTAAAGCGGATATGCGGTATGGTCTTGGCGCGGCTGTCCAGAAGGTCCAGAACATCCTGTCTGGCGATGGCCGCGTGTTTCTGTTCTGGCTGATGAATAATTTCCGTGAGGTGTCGATTTGTAGACAGTGATTTTATCACAACCGCGTTCAGGCGCACCGCCGTGCCGAGAACCGCCTCTTCCAGCCCAAGCGTAGCCAATGCCCGGAACCCGTTTGGCGAGAGCTGCAGGCCGCCGGCCGCGGGGTATCTGCGGCCCAGAACCTGAACCGGATAGCCGGCTTCGCCCAGCACAACAGCCGCCATCAGACCGGCGATACCCTGGCCAAGAACAATGATGTGGCTGTGTTTTCGGTTTCCCATGGTCGTGGTCCGTGCGAAGTCTCGGTGGTGCCGCTACAATGCCGGTCTGTCCCCAGTTTATCAAGGGTTTTGCTGTGCTCCAAATTGGGTCTGGTCAAAGCCAGTGCATCTTTGTATTAAAGGGGGGACTTTAGCAGGCGGGCCCTCACCTTCAAAAAATGGGGGAACCGCCTCAGGGTTGTGAAATTGACGCATTAAGGACTGCTCACTATGAATTTGGATAAACTGACTGTCGGGAAAAACCCGCCTGAAGAGATTAATGTCGCCATCGAAATTCCGGCCGGCTCGTCTCCTGTAAAATATGAACTGGACAAGGGATCAGGCGCGCTTCTGGTTGACCGGTTTTTGCATACACCGATGCATTATCCGGTGAATTATGGGTTTGTGCCGCATACCCTGTCTGATGACGGCGATCCGATTGATGCTTGTGTGCTGACCCCGATGCCGATTGTTCATGGCTGTGTTATTGCGGCCCGGCCGATTGGCGTTTTGATGATGGAAGATGAAAGCGGCATTGATGAAAAGCTGTTATGCGTTCCTGTTGATAAGCTGCACCCCTATTACAAGGATGTGAAATCAACAGCTGATCTGCAGCCGATCATTCTGGACCAGATTGCCCATTTCTTTGAACATTACAAAGATCTGGAAAAGACCAAATGGGTCAAGGTTCAGGGCTGGGAAGGCCCGGAAAAGGCCGCTGAAATGATCCAAGCCGCGATTGCGCGGGCCAACGGCTGACCACATCTGTCATGGGAACAGAATTAAAGATAATCAAACCTGATGACTGGCATCTCCATCTTCGTGATGGGCCGGTGATGCAGGCGGTGTTGCCGCAGACCACCTTCTGGTGCAACCGGGCGATTATCATGCCAAATCTGGTTCCCCCTGTTGTCAGCGGGGCAGATGCTGCCGCGTATCGGGACCGGATTACAGCCGCTCTGGATAAGACGGGCAGCCGCTTTACCCCCTTGATGACGCTGTATCTGACTGAACAGACAGATGCCGGTGACCTGGCCGCGGCGGTGCGTTCTGGTATTGCCACCGCGGTCAAGCTGTATCCGGCCGGGGCGACCACCAATTCAGCCAGCGGGGTCAGGGATATCGATAAAGTTATGCCTGTGCTGGAGGTGTTGGCGGAGACCGGTGCGCCGCTTTTGGTGCATGGTGAGGTGACCGACGCAGAAATTGATATCTTTGATCGTGAGGCGGTGTTTATCGACCGGATATTGGCGCCCTTGCATGACCGCCTGCCCAACCTGAAAATCGTGTTCGAACATATCACCACAAAACAGGCAGCCGATTTTGTGCGTGCCTCTGGTGACGGGCTGGCGGCAACAGTGACGCCGCATCATCTCATCATTAACCGCAACGCCTATCTGGCAGGCGGGATTAAGCCGCATTATTACTGCCTGCCGGTGGCCAAACGCGAGACCCATCGCCAGGCCCTGCTGGAGGCGGTGTTTGCCGGAACGAATAAATTTTTCCTCGGTACCGACAGCGCGCCTCATCTGGACCCGGCCAAGCTTCAGCCGTGCGGGTGTGCGGGTATTTTTAATGCGCCCAACACAATGGCTTGCCTTGCCCAGCTGTTTGATGATGCTGGCTGTCTGGATAAACTGGAAGGGTTTACCTCTGTTTTCGGGCCGGAATTTTACGGGCTTGATGTGAATGATGAGACGCTTACACTGACAAAGCATGACACGCCGCAACCGGTACCGGCGGCTGTGCAAACCGCGGACGGGCCTATCACTGTGTTTGATCCGCAAATGGATGTGTTCTGGTCAGTACAGCGTTAAGCCCCTCCCCGTCCTGTAACCATAAGGGATATTTGATATGCTCACCCTGCCTGTAATGGATAAAGCCACTATCGCCAAAGCAACGGCTGCCATGCTTTTGGAAATTGAAGCGGTGCATGTGAACGCGCGCGAGCCGTTTATTCTGACCTCCGGGGCGGCCAGCCCGGTCTATATTGACTGTCGCAAGCTCATCTCTTTTCCGCGCATTCGCTCAGCCCTGATGGGGTTTGCCGCTTCTGTGCTGTCTGAGGATGCCGGTTTTGAGGCCTTTGACAGTGTTGCCGGCGGCGAGACAGCCGGTATTCCTTTCGCCGCTTTTCTGGCTGAACGTCTGGCTCTGCCGATGCAGTATGTGCGCAAAAAGCCGAAAGGGTTTGGCCGTAATGCCCAGATAGAAGGTGATCTAAAGGACGGGGCGAATGTGCTGCTGGTGGAAGATCTGGCAACCGATGGCGGCAGCAAGCTGTTATTTGCGAACGCTCTGCGCGAAGCCGGGGCAACCTGTGACCATGCGTTTGTGGTGTTCTATTACGATATTTTTGACCATGCGAAGGCCCAGCTGCAAGAGGCTGGCTTGACGCTGCATTATCTGTCAACATGGTGGGATGTGCTGGAGGCGATCAAGCAGGATGACAAGTTTGACAGCTTTACAGCAGAGACGGTTGAAACCTTTTTGAAGGACCCGAAAGGCTGGTCACAGGCCAATGGCGGCCAGCAGAACAGCTGACGCCAAACAGCCAATGAAAAAACCGGGCCAGTAAACTGGGGGCTGAACCTGTGCGATGCATCCGCACAAGACAGAGACAGGCACGCTAGATGACCATATTTAATCTGGGCTCTATCAATATCGATTATATCTACACCCTGCCTCATCTGGTCACGGCCGGGGAAACGCTGGCGGCAACATCGTTCCAGGCGGCACTTGGCGGGAAAGGGGCAAACCAGTCTATCGCGCTTGCCCGTGCCGGGGCTGATGTGCGCCATGCTGGCCGGATTCATGTCGGCGATGATAGCTGGCTGGGGGCTATGCGCGCCGCGGGTGTGGATTGCAAGCATATTCTGGCAGGCGATACACCGACCGGGCATGCGATTGTCGCGGTGGATGCCGGTACAGCAGAGAACCAGATCATCCTCAGCCCCTGCAGCAACCATGCGCTGACAGAAAATATGATAGCCCCGTTTCTGGCGGCGGCACGGCCAGGTGACTGGGCTTTGGCGCAGAACGAAACCAATCTGACTGAGCCGTTTTTGCAGGCCGCAAAGCAGAACGGTCTGTCTGTCTGTTACAGCGCGGCGCCCTTTGTTGCGGATATTACCGCCGGGCTGTTGCCGATTGTTGATTTGCTGGTGGTGAACCATATTGAGGCAGAGGCGCTGGAAGCCTTCACCGGCGCGCCGCTTGCCGCGCTGGATATTGCCCATGTAATTGTCACCAGAGGGGCGGCGGGTGCGTCTTATCTGGGTCAGGGGGAGGCGCGGTTTGAGGTGCCCGCCCCGGTTGTTGAGGCGGTTGATACCACAGGGGCAGGTGATACCTATCTGGGGTACGTTCTGGCTGGTCTTGATGAAGGGCTTGCTGTGGGGGAGGCAATGCAGCTGGCGGCAAAAGCATCTGCCTTGCAAGTGACCCGTCAGGGCGCAAGCGCGGCGATACCGCAACGTGATGAGGTTGATGCCTGGCAGGGCTGAAAGAGGCAGCACGATATGACACAAAAACTTATAATTGATACCGACCCGGGCATAGATGATGCGATGGCTATCCATTATGCGTTTGCGCATCAGGGTCTTGATGTTCTGGGCCTGACCACAATTTTCGGCAATGTGTTTGCCTGGCAGGCCACCCGCAACGCGCTGCTGCTTAGTGAACAGGCACACTACCCGCTTGATGTGGCCGGCGGCGCGGCCAAACCGCTCACCCAGCCCTTAAACCCGCCCTCGCATCATGTCCATGGCACAGAAGGTTTCGGCGATTTGCCGGCAACACAACCGCAAGGGGCGGCGCTGAAGAAGACAGCAGAAGAGTATCTGTCGGACATGTGCCGGGCACATAGCGGTGAGGTGATTCTGTGTCCGGTGGGCCCGCTGACCAATATTGCGTCTGTTCTGCGGCATGATCCCGATATTGTTAAGCATGTGAAAAAGCTGGTGATCATGGGCGGGGCGGTCTGGGTCCCGGGCAATGTTTCGGCCCATGCTGAAGCCAATATCTGGAATGATCCGCATGCCGCTGATGCGGTGTTTGCCGCCGACTGGGACATTGACCTTATCGGCCTTGATGTGACCCAGACCATTGCCTGTGATGATGCTGATTTCAAATCCCTGCGCCAGGCTGCCCCAGAGATAGGCGGCTTCCTGCATGACATTTCTGAATTTTATATAAAGTTTTATCATTCGGTTATTGGCCGTGAAGTCTGCCTGATGCATGACCCGTCAGCGCTGATTGCAATCACGGATGAAGAGTTGTTCACCTACAAAGCAACGCCGTTGTCTGTTGTCTGTTCTGGTGAGGAGATTGGCCGGACTGTGCCAGATGACAGCCTTGGTCGGCGGGCTGTGCGGGTTGCGGTTGGCGCTGATGCGCAAAAAATCCGGACGAGGTTTCTGGACATTTGCGGACAAGCTGACAAAATGAAACAGCGTCGCCAGAATAAGGCCTGAAGCCTGAAGGGGGACGCCTGAAGGGTAATGCGTCAGAGCCAGGCAGGCCAGCAGAGCAAAGAAGAGAGCAGCTATGCAGATTGAGACAGTGGATTACACGGCGTCTGATGCGCCTGAAAAACTTGCCCGGTCCTTGCGGGAAACTGGTTTTGCTGTTCTGGCCAATCACCCGATTTCGCCGGAACGGATCGATGCGGCTTATGATCTGTGGGGCGGGTTTTTCGCCAGCGATGATAAGTCTGACTATTTGCGCGATTATGAAAAGCAGGATGGCTATTTCCCGTTCAAGTCTGAACATGCCAAGGATGCGGCGAAAAAAGATTTAAAAGAATTCTATCATGTCTATCCCTGGGGGCGGGTGCCAGACCGGCTGCAGGGGGCTACCCGCCAGCTTTATGATGATCTGACCTCTATCGGGGTGGAGCTGTTGTCCTGGCTGGACCAGCAGATGCCAGAGACATTACAAGCCAACCTCAGCCTGCCGCTGCGCGATATGATGAACGCCAGCCAGCAGAGCCTGCTCAGAATACTGCATTATCCGCCGGTCGGTGAGGATGAGGATGCGGCCGCGATTCGGGCTGCCGCGCATGAAGATATCAATCTCATCACCCTGCTTTTGGCAGGGTCACAGCCTGGCTTGCAGGCGCGTGACAAACAGGGCAATTGGCATGATGTGCCTTGTGATCCGGGAATGATTACAATCAATAACGGCGATATGTTATCACTGGCAACAGACGGGTATTTCCCGTCAACCACGCATCGGGTTGTTAATCCTGATGTTAAAATGAATCTTTCGCGTTATTCTATGCCCATGTTTTTGCATCCACGCCCGGATGTGAAGCTGAGGCATGACTTTACAGCAGAACAGTTTCTGCAGAAACGGCTCAGAGAAATCGGGCTGAAATCATAAAGGGAGTATCTACTATGAAACTTTTAAGTACAGCATTGGCCGCTGGCCTTGCGGCAATCGCGGTTGTGTTCACAGGCCCACAGCTTGTGAGCGTCTCTTCTGCATCCGCTGCAGATTTCAAGCCAGCTGTTATCTATGATATGGGCGGCAAGTTCGACAAATCCTTCAATGAAGGGGTGTGGAACGGGGTGAAGAAATTTACCGAGGAAACCGGTGTTGAGGTGATGGAATTTGAAGTCACCAACGAGACCCAGCGTGAACAGGCGATGCGCCGGATGGCGGAACGCGGGGCCACTATTATTCTGGGTGTGGGCTTTGCCCAGGCAGATGCGATTTCTAAGGTCGCTGCAGAATATCCGGACAAGAAGTTTTCCATTATTGATGTGGGCTGGCTGGATGCGCCAAACCTGCGCCAATATGTGTTCAAAGAACATGAAGGCAGCTATCTGGTCGGTGTTGCCGCGGCCCTGGCCAGCAAGACCAACAAGGTCGGCTTTGTCGGCGGTATGGATATCCCGCTGATCCGCAAATTTGCCTGTGGTTATGTTGGCGGTGTGAAGTCTGTCAGCGGTTCTGCTGATGTGTATCAGAACATGACCGGCACAACCCCGTCAGCCTGGAATGACCCGGGTAAGGGCGCTGAACTGGCGAAAAGCCAAATCGACCGCGGCGCTGATGTGGTGTACCACGCTGCCGGCGG
>CBFHLG010000018.1:18821-22582 GCA_965656625.1 Puniceispirillaceae bacterium (SeqCode) | reverse complement strand
GTACCGGTGTTGGCGTTATCCAGGCAGCAGCTGATGCGGGCAAGCTGGCTATCGGTGTTGATTCAAACCAGAACGGCATGGCGCCAGGCTCTGTGCTGACCTCTATGCTGAAGCGTGTTGATGTGGCGGCTTATGAAACCTTCAAGGACGCGATGGGCGGTTCATTCTCCTCAGGCATCAAGGTTCTGGGTGTGGCTGAAGGCGGTGTTGACTGGGCGATCGATGAGAATAACGCCTCGCTGATTACAGCTAATATTAAATCAGCTGTTGAACAGGCCCGCAGTGACATTCTTTCTGGCAAGGTTGTGGTTCACAACTATGAGAGCGATTCAAACTGCCCGTACTAAGTTCAGGCATGTCTGAGGCAAGCGATGTCTGACACACACAACGAACAGGCAAGAGGCGAGGCAGAATCGCCTCTTGCCATTTCTTTAACCAACATCAGCAAAAATTTTGGTGCGGTTCAGGCGAACAAGGATGTCTGCCTGTCTGTTCAGCCGGGGACAATTCACGGCATTGTCGGTGAAAACGGGGCTGGCAAATCCACGCTGGTGTCTATTTTATACGGGTTTTACACCGCCGATAGCGGCAGCGTATCCATTGCTGGCCAACAGGTGAAGCTGCGCAGTTCTGCTGATGCAATCGCCGCCGGCATCGGTATGGTGCATCAACATTTCATGCTGGTGCCGAACTTTACCGTTCTGGAAAATATTATTCTCGGCCATGAAGGCGGGCAGGATCTGAACGCTGGCAAACAACAGGCAGAGGCCAGTTTGCGCGATATCGCCGACCGCTATGGGTTAAGCGTTGATCTGCAGGCGGTTGTGCAGGATTTACCTGTTGGGCTGCAGCAACGTGTGGAAATCCTGAAGGCGCTGTATCGCGGCGCGCGGGTGTTGATCCTGGATGAGCCGACAGGTGTGCTGACCCCTCAGGAAACCGAACAGCTGTTTGATATTCTGCGCACCCTGCAACAGCAGGGGGTGACCATTCTGCTGATCACGCACAAGCTGAAGGAAATTATGGCGGTGACAGATTTTGTGTCTGTGATGCGATCTGGCGAGATGGTCGATCATCTCAAAACCGCGGCCACCACCCCGCAACAGCTGGCTGAGCTGATGGTCGGCCGGCCGGTCCTGCTGGATGTGGGCTATGCCGCGGCTGAACCGGGCCAGCCAGTGTTGCGCGCTGACAATCTGAGCGTTATCGGCGCATCAGGGGTGAGCTATCTTTCCGGGCTCAGCTTTGCCGTGCATCAGGGCGAGATTCTGGGTATTGCCGGGGTATCGGGAAATGGCCAGTCTGAATTGCTTGAAGTGTTGGCGGGCATCCGGCCGGTCAGCTCTGGTTCACTCCAGCTTGGCGGCAGACAGATTACGTCTGAGCATCCGGCCACCCCGTCTGAGATTAAAAACTTAGGGCTGGCGCATGTCCCTGAAGACAGGCACGCTGTTGGACTTATCCTGCCGTTTTCAGCAGCTGAATCAGCTGTGCTGGGATATGAATATGCAGAGGTCATGGGCGGCCAGAGCGCCAGCCTGTCGCCGCGCCAGATGGAGCAGCATTGCCAGGGGCTGATGACAGATTACGATATAAGGCCGGCAGACCCGTCCTTGAAAAGCAATCTGTTCTCCGGCGGTAACCAGCAGAAAATTGTGCTGGCACGTGAGCTGTCCTCACAGCCTTCTATTCTGCTGGTTGGCCAGCCGACCCGCGGGGTGGATATTGGCGCTATTGAATTTATTCATAAACAGTTGCTGGAGATGCGGGACAAGGGTTGTGCTGTGATTCTTGTCTCTGTTGAACTGGATGAAATTATGAGCCTGTCTGACCGGATTATGGTGATGAATGACGGGCGTAATATGGGCATTGTCAACCGGGCTGAAACCGATATTCAGGAAATCGGGCTGATGATGGCCGGTGTGGACACAGCTTCACCCCCTATCAAGAAAGCCCGCTGAAGATGAGCACAAGACCTTTGCCTCGCTGGATAGATGTTGGTTTGCTGCCGGTGCTGAACCTGTTGGCGGCGCTGACCGTTGCCGGACTAATCATTGCGATTATCGGCGAAAATCCGTTCGTGGCGATGGGGGTGATGCTCAAAGGTGCTTTTGTATATAAAGGCGCGCTGGGCTATACCTTGTTCTACACCACCAATTTTATTTTTACCGGCCTGGCGGTAGCGGTGGCGTTTCATGCCATGCTGTTCAATATTGGCGGCGAAGGCCAGGCGATGATTGGCGGCCTGGGTGTCGGTTTGGTGGTGTTGATGCTGGATACGGTGTTGCCGCCTTTGTTTGTGCTGGCTCTGGCGGTGCCGGCGGCCGCGGCCTTCGGGGCGATGTGGGGCGTTATCCCGGGCTGGCTTCAGGCCAGACGCGGTAGCCATATTGTCATCACCACCATCATGTTTAATTTTATCGCTTCATCGATTATGGTCTGGCTTCTGGCCGGGATGCTGATGGCGCCTGGCCAGATGTCGCCGGAAACCAGAAGCTTTGCTGAAGGCGTCAATCTGCCAAAGGTTTATGAATTGCTGCAAATGGCCGGTTTCAGCGTTGCCAAATCGCCGTTGAACCTGTCCTTTGTGGTGGCGCTTCTGGCCTGTGTTGGGGTCTGGTATCTGATCTGGCGTACCAAGCTTGGCTATATTATCCGCGCCACCGGCCATAGCGAGCGGGCGGCTGTTTATGCCGGTCATGATCCGGCAAAGATTATCATGATCGCGATGGCGATTTCTGGCGGTCTTGCCGGGCTGATGTCTTTGAACGAAATCTTAGGCGTGCAACAGCGGGTGATCTTGAATTTCACGTCCGGCTATGGCTTTACCGGCATCGCTGTGGCGTTGATGGGCCGCAATCACCCGGTCGGGATTGTGCTGGCCAGCCTGCTGTTCGGTGCACTCTATCAGGGCGGGGCAGAGCTGGATTTTGAATTTCAGACCATCACCCGTGAAATGGTGTTGATGATCCAGGGTCTGATTATCCTGTTTTCAGGGGCGCTTGCGTATCTGTTCACGCCAACGGTTGCCAGTTTGTATTTCCGGTTTGCCGGCCCGCAGGAGGCTAGGTGATGGCTGATCTGTGGCTGCAGTTTGTGTTAACCCTTGATGCCACCTTGCGGGTGGCAACGCCGCTGATACTGTGTGCGATGGCCGGATTATTTTCTGAACGTTCTGGCATTATCGATATCTCACTGGAAGGCAAGATGCTGATGTCGGCGTTTGCGGCGGCCAGCATGGCGGCACTTACCGGCTCTCCTGTGGCTGGCTTGGCGGCGGCGATAATGGTGTCTGTCGGCCTCAGCCTGGTTCACGGGTTTGCCTGTATCACCCATAAGGGCAATCAGGTGATCTCTGGGTTGGCGATCAATATTCTGGCTTCTGGGCTGACCGTCACGCTGGGTATCGCGTTGTTTTCTATGGGCGGGCAGACACCGTTGCTGGCAAAAACAGAACGGTTTGGCGACATCACCCTGCCATTTGCTGAACAGGCCGGATATATTCCGGTGATAGGGACCATCTATAAAGAGATTATCTCAGGTCATAATATTCTGGTGTGGGCCGCGTTACTGTCGGTTCTGTTGACCGGCTATGTGATGTTCAGAACCACCTTTGGGTTGCGTCTGCGCGCGGTGGGCGAAAAGCCAGAGGCGGTGGATAGTGCGGGGATGAGCGTGTCTGGTCTGCGCTTCCAGGCGGTGATGATCGCCGGCCTGCTCTGCGGCATTGCCGGGGCATATCTGTCTGTTGCCCATGGGGC
>CBFHLG010000018.1:1705-18722 GCA_965656625.1 Puniceispirillaceae bacterium (SeqCode) | reverse complement strand
GCCGGCGCTGCTGGCCTGTCTCATGTTTGGCTTTATGGACGCGCTGGCGGCCCGGCTGCAAGGGGTTGAGATACCGGTGATGGGGCAAATTCCAACAGATTTGATCCTGGCCCTTCCCTACCTTCTGACGGTGATATTGCTGGCCGGTTTCATTGGCAAGGCCTCACCGCCGCGGGCGATTGGCGTGCCCTATATAAAGGAAAGATAGGCGATGTCTGAGACCCTTATAAAAGCGGCCATTGCGGCGATGGATAAAGCCTATGCCCCGTATAGCGGCTTTGCGGTCGGGGCGGCGATACTGGATGAAAACGGGGCTGTTCATGCTGGCGCAAATATCGAAAACGCGGCCTATCCTCAGGGGTGTTGCGCTGAGGCCAGTGCGATTTCTGCGCTGATTATGGCAGGCGGCCGCCAGATTCAGAAAATCGCTGTGGCGGGCCGCGGCGAGGTGTTATGCACCCCATGTGGCGGGTGTCGCCAGAAAATCCGTGAATTTGGCACAGCAGAGACAGAGATTCTCATCTGTGATGAGGCGGGCCTGCGCCAGACCTTCACCCTTAACGGGCTGCTGCCGCACAGTTTCGGGCCGGATAATCTGGACAGCTGATCAGGGTCAGACGGTGTTGTAAATCCGGTCGCCCGCATCACCAAGACCAGGCAGGATATAACAGTTTTGATTCAATTGCCGGTCAAGGGCGGCGGTGATGACCGGAATATCGGGATGCGCGGCCTGGAACGCGGCGACCCCTTCCGGGGCGGCGATAAGGCAGACGAAAATCATGCCGCTGCAGCCTTTCTTCTTCAGATGATCTGCGGCCATAATGGCTGACCCGCCCGTGGCCAACATCGGGTCAGCAATGATAACCTGGCGTTTGTCTATATGGGGCGGCAGTTTTTCATAATAATAAACCGGCTTATGGGTGTCAGGGTCACGCTGAACGCCCAAATGACCAATCGCGGCTTCGGGCAGCAGGGCTGACAGCGCGTCAACCAGCCCGTTACCAGCCCGCAGGATCGACAACAGACAGGGCAGAGGGGTTTGCAGCCCCGCCCCTGAGGTGGTTTCCAGCGGGGTGTTCACAGACACATCATCGGTACCGAGATGGGCAAATACAGCAAAGCTCATCAACCCGGCGATTTCATGCAAGGTGCGCCGGAACTGGTGCGGGGGCGTGTCCTTGTCTCTCAAAATTGTCATCTTGACCCGGATAAGCGGGTGGTCAAGAGCGGTAAACATCTGCTCAGAAATCGGCGGCTGTGACATGATAGCGGGTCCAGAAAAACCGTAGGGAATATCACTCTGACGATAGGTTGTTTTGGCAAAGATTTCAATTCCGGGTCGTGTAATCAGCGGGGCTGATTTATCTGGACATTTTGGCCCAGTTGATTTAGCCAGAGCCGGAGTGTCTGTATGCAGACCAAGAATGAGACAATCACCGTGGCAAAGCTGTATTTTTCTTACTCGGCAATGAATGCCGGGAAATCGACCATTCTTCTGCAGGCCTCTCACAATTACCGTGAGCGGGGTATGCACACACTGTTGTTAACGGCCGCGCTGGATGACCGGGCCGGGAAGGGGCAAATCGGCTCTCGTATCGGCCTGGCGGCGGAGGCGCTGACCTTTGATGAGAAGACCGATATCGAACAGCTTATTGAGGGTGAAAATAAACGTGAGGCACTGGCCTGTGTGCTGGTTGATGAAGCCCAGTTCCTGTCCGCAGAACAGGTTTGGCAGTTGGCATCAGTGGTTGACCGGTTATCTATTCCGGTGATGTGTTATGGCCTTAGGACCGATTTTCGCGGCCAGTTGTTTCCGGGTTCTGCTGTGTTGCTGGCGATTGCGGATAACCTGCGTGAGATCAGGACAATCTGTCATTGCGGGCGCAAAGCCACCATGGTTATCCGGCAGACTGAAACCGGCCAGACAGTGACCGACGGCGCCCAGATTGAGATTGGCGGGAATGATAAATATGTCTCTTTATGCCGGGTGCACTGGAAAGAAATGACAGGATTACATCATGACGATTGATAAGGATCTGATAACGGATAATACCGCTCTTCTGGTTATTGATGTGCAGAACGATTTCTGTCCGGGTGGACAGTTGGCGGTGACAGGCGGGGATCAGGTTGTGGCCCCGATAAACCAGATGATAGGGCTGGCCCGTCAGGTTGTGCTGACCCAGGACTGGCATCCGGCCGGTCATGCCAGCTTTGCCTCCAGCCATGAGGGGCGCGCGCTGTTTGAGAGCATTGAGGTGAGTTACGGGCCGCAAACCCTGTGGCCTGATCATTGTGTTCAGGGCACGTCCGGGGCAGCGTTTCATCCTGATCTGCTGGTTGATGCCGCGCAGATGATCATTCGCAAAGGTTTTCGCCGCGCCATCGACAGCTACTCAGCCTTTTTTGAAAATGACAAAACCACAGTGACGGGCTTGCATGGTTATCTGCAGGACAGAGGTATTCAAAATGTGGTGATGGCCGGTCTGGCCACGGATTATTGTGTGGCCTATTCAGCCCTTGATGCGGCCCGTCTGGGCTATCAGGTGCAGGTTGTTCTGCCGGCGTGCCGGGCGATCGATCTGGACGGCTCATTGGCGGTGGCTAGGCAAGAGATGACAGAGGCCGGGGTCGGGCTGACCGACAGCCTGCCTGGATAAGACAACGATAAAGTGAAGATAAGGACCGGTGAGGCTTTGCGCCGGTAAGGATAATTTTTTTGAAGTTAGGTAGGCAGCCAGATGTCTGAAGAATTACGGAATATTGCGATTATTGCCCATGTTGACCATGGCAAAACAACACTGATCGATTCAATCCTGCGGCAAAGCGGCATGTTCCGCGAAAACCAGAAGGTCGAAGAACGGCTGATGGATTCCGGCGATCTGGAAAAAGAGCGCGGCATCACTATTCTGGCGAAGCCAACATCGGTCCAGTGGGAAGGTGTGCGGATCAATATTATTGACACACCCGGCCATGCTGATTTCGGCGGTGAGGTAGAACGCGTCCTGCATATGGCAGACGGGGTTATCCTTTTGACAGATGCTGCAGAAGGGCCGATGCCGCAGACTAAGTTTGTGCTGGGCAAGGCGCTGGCCCAAGGCCTGCGGCCGATTGTGATCGTCAATAAGGTGGATAAGCCAGATGCCCGCGCTGATGAGGTGGTAGATGAGGTGTTTGATTTGTTTGTCTCGCTGGATGCGAATGATGAACAGCTTGATTTTCCAATTCTGTATGCCTCTGGCCGTGACGGCTGGTGCGTGGAACAGCTTGATGATGAACGCAGCTCTTTGCGCCCGTTGATGGATAAGGTGATCGCCCATGTGCCGGCACCAAAAGGCGATGATACAGCCCCGTTTGCCCTGCTGGCCACGCTGCTTGATTCAGACCAGTTTCTGGGCCGGTGTCTGACCGGACGGGTGATGCAGGGGACAGCGTCTGTGAACGAGTCTGTGCGTGCGCTGGACCTGAATGGTGAGGTTACCGAGACCGGCCGCCTGACCAAGCTGCTGCGGTTTGAGGGCACTGAGCGCGTGCCAACCGAAACCGTGCGGGCAGGGGATATTGTCTGTATTGCCGGACTGACCAAAGCGTCTGTTGCCGATACCATCGCCCATCCATCTGTCACCACGCCGATGCCCTCAACCCCGATTGACCCGCCGACAATGGCCGTGACCATTACTGTTAATGACAGCCCGCTTGCTGGCACAGAAGGCAAGAAGGTGACCTCAACAATGATCAGACAACGCCTGTTGGCTGAGGCTGAGGTGAATGTTGCGATCACCTTTTCGGAAAGTGACAATAAAGACAGCTTCGAAATTGGCGGCAGGGGCGAGCTGCAACTGGGTGTGCTGATAGAAACAATGCGCCGGGAAGGGTTTGAGCTGACCGTATCGCGGCCGCGCGTTCTGTTCCAGACAATTGATGGCCAGCGTCACGAACCGGTTGAAGAAGTCACCGTTGATGTGGATGCGGATTACGCCAGCCCGGTGATTGATGCGCTGAACCAGCGTAAAGCAGAAATGCTGGATATGCGCACCTCTGAGGCGGGCAAGACCCGTCTGGTGTTTCTGGCCCCGTCACGCGGGCTTATCGGCTTCCAAGGCAAGTTTCTGACCGAAACGCGCGGAACCGGTGTTCTGAACCGGGTGTTCCACAGCTATGCCCCGTATAAAGGCGATATCGCCGGACGGCGGAACGGGGCGTTGATCTCCACCGAAACAGGCCAGGCGGTTGCCTATGCGCTGTTTAATCTTCAGGATCGGGGCATGATGTTTGTGAACCCTCAGGACAAGGTCTATGAAGGTATGGTCGTGGGTGAGCATAACCGGGATAATGACCTGGGCGTGAATGTTCTGAAAGGCAAGAAATTGACCAATGTTCGGGCCTCTGGTTCAGATGATGCTATCCTGCTGGTTCCGCCGCGCCGGCTGTCTTTAGAAGAGATGATGGCCTATATCAACGCAGATGAGCTGGTTGAGGTCACCCCGGAGTCGCTGCGCTTGCGTAAACGCCATCTTGACCCGCATGAACGCAAACGGGCGGCCAGATCCGCTGAGGGCTGAGCCCGTTTTCTATCGCCGCCCATCAGCCAGACCTGCCGTCCGCAGTTTAAATATCGGCGGGTTGGCGATATTTGTCTGGTCTCAGACACGTCACTCTTATAGCTAAGGGGAAATCGGCGGGGACGGCTGGCGATGCAGACGTTGAGTTGCAAAAACTGCGGCACGCAATTCAAATGCGGCTCTACACCAGAGCGCAGTTGCTGGTGCGTGAATCTGCCGAATATGACAGGCGGCTTCGATCTGGCCGACAGTTGCCTCTGCCCGGATTGTATGACCAAGGGCCAGGCAAAATCCATTACCCGTCAGCGTAAACTCCGCAAAGCCCAACGGCAGGCCGAACGCGACCTGTTGCGCTGATAAGCAGAAAGCTGGCGGGATCAGAGCGCGTTGCAGCCCACATAATTGCGCGACAGACAGGACCGGGCCAGCCGTTGCGCGGTTGAGATATCCTTCGGCATCATCCGTTTGGCGATCCGGTCACGATAGTCGCGGGCTGTGCGGTTGCCCTGGGCGGCGGCGATATTGAACCACATATGCGCTTTGATATAGTCCTGAACCGCATCCTTGCCTTTCACGAACACCACGCCCAGATTGACCTGGGATTCGATATGACCCTGCTCTGCAGCGGCCAGATACAGCTCAGCAGCTTTGGTATAGCTTTGCTCAATGCCGCGGCCGGCATCATACATCATGCCCAGCGCATATTGCGCGTTCATATCGCCTTTTGCCGCTGCCTGGCCGTACCAGTAGGCGGCCTGTTTCATATCAACGCTGACGCCGAGCCCGTTTTCCAGCAGGATAGCCAGATTATACTGTGAGGCGACATGGCCCTGTTTGGCGGCCAATTCATAAAATTTAGCAGCTTGGGAATAGCCCCTGAGGCCGCCCTTGCCGGTATCATAAAACAAGGCGGTTCTGTACTGGGCCATCATGTGGCCTTGCGTGGCGGCCTGTTCATAATAATAGGCGGCTTCCACCATATCCTGTTTGACCACCTCGCCCATATGCAGCAGTTCTGCAAGGGTGTATTGGGCCAGCATATGGCCATTATCAGCAGCGGTTCTGAAATGGAAGATAGCGCGTTCCGGGTCAGGCGTGCCCCCTTCACCGTTCAGGCGCATCTGGCCCAGAATAAATTCTGCTTCGCGGTCCTGTTGGTTGATGGCCAGGGTGAGGAACGCGATTGCCTGTTCATAATTCTGCTCAAGCTGGCTGCCATCGCGGTAGGCCTTGCCCAGCGCGCGCTGGGCCCGCACATCACCTTGTCCAGAGGCCGCCAGGAACAGCTCCTCCATTTGCTCTGGGCTGACCGCCATGCCGAGGCCGTCTCTTGCCATTACCCCCAGACGCCAGGGGGCATCTGCATATAGCTTTTCTGCCGGTAGGTTGTAATAGCGCACGGCCTGACGGTAATCCTGTTTTACGCCGCGGCCGTCATCATACAGTCTGGCCAGATAGTAATGCGCGCCAACATGGCCGTTCAGCGTGGCCGCTTCATAATATTTGGCGGCGTCCAGCGCGTCTTTGCCGTCGATCATCCCGCCATCATAAAGCTGGGCCAGCCTGAACTGCGCTTCGGCAATATTCTGCTCTGCCGCTAGTACCAGATAACCGGCGGCTCTGCTTTTATCTGCGGCCACCACGCTGCCTTCATCATAATAGATTCCCAAAATCAGCTGGGATCGGCTGTCGCCCTGTTGTGCGGCCTTATCATAAAGCACAATCGCTTCATCAATATCGGCCTCAGCGGCACCCGGCCCGCCCAGGATCATTGCCAGCTGGTACTGGGCCTCCATGATATTGGCGTCAGCGGCCAAGCGGTAATAGCCTACCGCCGCCGCGATATCGGCCTCGTTGCCTCTGCCGGTGCGCAACAGGTCAGCGGTATGGCGGGCAGCTTGTTTATGGTCCTGATCAGCGGCGAGTTTCAGCCATTTAAAGCTGGCAGCATCACTCTGGCTTACGCCTTTGCCGTTCAGATAGCCCAAGCCAATGCGGTATTGAGATTCGACATGGTTCTGCTCGGCCGCCTGTTCATACCAGAACATAGCCTCAGCTAAATCACGATCCAGCCCGGCCCCGTCTTCATAGGCAACCGCGGCCTCAAACTGCGACACGGCATCGCCCTGATTCGCGGCCAGCAAAAACCAGTCAGCTGACAGCTGGCTGTCTTTTTCCACTCCGGTTTCCGATTTATAGGCAAATCCCAGCCAGCTCTGGGCCTTCATTACGCCCTGTTCAGCAGCTTTTGTATACCAGGAGGCGGCAACCGCCAGATCCGGTTTCACCCCGCTACCAGCTTCATAAATTTCCGCCATCTTCACTTGCGCGGCGGCCAGCCCCTGTTCGGCGGCCAGCCGGAAATAGCTTAAGGCCAGCTCATCATCTTGTTTCAGGCCGCGGCCAAGCTGGTAAATCTGTCCCAGCCTGTATTGGGCGGGGGCATAGCCCTGATCCGCGCTCAGCTTGTAAAATTTGGCAGCCAGCTCATCATCCTGCAGCATCCCTTCGCCCGAATTATAAAACTCAGCCAGAAGATACTGGGAGATATCATCGCCTTTTTCAGCAGCGATAGCCAAAAATTCACGGGCCTGGTCGGTATCTTTTTCAACCCCTCTGCCCAGCATATACAGCCGCCCCATCATCGCCTGCGCCGGACCATAACCGGAAGCGGCGGCGCGCAGATACCATTTTGCGGCCTCAACAGGGTCTTCATCTGTGCCGATGCCCTGATCATACAGCCGGGCCAAACGATAGCTGGCCTCGGTATGTGATTTCTCGGCAGCCAGCGTGTAAAACTGTATTGCTTTGCCTGGGTTGCGCAAAAAACCTATGCCATCTTCATAACGGGTTGCGATAATGAACTGGGCGTCTGTATCGCCTTCCAGTGCGGCCTTTTCAAACCAGTGGCTAGCGGCCTTGTCATCTTCGGTAATGCCGATGCCGTCATCATAGGCGGCGGCAAGAGACGACATTGCTTCGACATTGCCGCCCTTGGCCGATTTTTCAAACCAAATTACTGCCTGCCTGAAATCCACCGGCAGCCCATCACCGTTCTTGTAGCGCTGGGCGATATCAAACTGAGCGTCTTCATCACCAAGCTCGGCGGCCATCTGGTGCCAGGCTTCAGCCTGTTTGATATCACGTTCAACCCCTTCACCCTTCTGGTACATCAGGGCAATTTGATAATGCGCGCCAATGTGACCTTTTTCAGCGGCTTGCTGATACAGCTGTATCGCGATCATGAAATCCTGTGCCACGCCAAGGCCGTCATGATACAGACGGGCCAGACCGAACTGGGATTCCATATCCCCCTTCTTGGCGGCTTCCTCATACCATTTGGCGGCGGCGGCATAATCCTGAATGACCCCGTACCCATTGGCATACAGACCGGCCAGATTGGCCTGTGAGGCCCTGTCGCCCTGTTCGGCGGCGGCCGTAAACCAGCGGGCAGCGGCCTGCATGTCCTGGGCAACACCGGCCCCGCGCCGGTATAGTGAGGCCAGCATATACTGGCTGTCACGGTCGCCCTGTTCGGCGGCCATCTGGTAATATGTGGCGGCCTTGGCGAAATCCTGTTCAACGCCCTGACCGCTGTAATAAAACAGCCCCAGCATGTTCTGGGCAGTGGCGTCACCTTTATCGGCAGCCTTTGTGAACCAGATAACCGCCTTGTCCAGATCGCGTTGAACCCCTTGCCCGTTTTTGTATAAAAACGCCAGGCTGGTCTGTGCAGACACATCACCGCGCCGGCTCAACCCAAGCCAGATATCAAAAGCCTCTTCAAAGTCCCCGCGCTGCGCAGCGTCTTTGCCGTTTTGAAAGGTCTGTGCCTGAGCGCCGCCAGAAAGTAACATCAAGGCCAGAGGGAGGATGAATTTCAGTTTAAACAACATACGGACTTCCTGTGAGGGATACTCTTAAACCGGACAATTTTGCTCATAAAAATATCTGTGTGTGAGCAGTTTTTCAGACGTCGCCCCTCCGCAGGCAAAAACGACCAGAACCAGCCTCACGTTAGCAAAAACTGTGTTTGGCGGCCAACATACAATATATAGACAGAAAATATTTGCTTCATACCTTATATAGTTGTATTCTGCAGAGGCAGCGATGCAGATTGACATGTGCATAGTTTATGCCAAAGACAGGTCAAAATGGTTGTGAGCTATGAATTTGCAACGAGGCATGAAAGACTGTTTTGTTCTTCATCATTGCGTGAGTAGTTAGCCTCCCTTCCCTGCCGTAGTTTCATCCATGTGGGAACTGCGGTCATTTTGTGATTTGTGTACAGACGCTGATGATCGAAGACCCGCCTATTTTAAAAATCAAACAAACACGCAACCGGCCCTCACAAGCCCAGATTGACGCGTTCAAAGGTGTGCCAACCGGCTTTGTGGTTGACGCGATGTATGGGCGCGGGGCGCTGGCAAAGGATATCTATCCCCTTGCCGGCCTGCCTCATGGCAAGGCTGAAGGCGAGGGCGGGTCTGTTGCGGGTCCTGCGCTGACTGCCGATAACGGGCCCGCTGACATTCTGGCTTCTCTTGCGGCGCTTCATTATCTGCAGCCAGGTGATGTTCTTGTCGCCGCCTTTGATGGTCATCAGGGCTGTGCGGCGGCCGGTGACAGGCTGTGCGGGATGGTTCAGAACGCAGGCGGCATCGCCTTCATTACAGATGGCCCGGTTCGCGATCTGGCTGGCCTGCAAGAGGTTGGCCTGCCTTTGTGGGCGACTGGACTGACCCCGGCATCCCCGTTTTCCTCTGGTCCTGGGGTGGTCGGCTTTCCCGTGCAGATAGGCGGCCAGCATATCGCCAGCGGCGATATGATTGTCGCAGACAGTGATGGTGTGGTTGTGGTTCCCTTTGCCGAGATTGACGCTGTTATAGACAGGCTGAAGGTGATACAGAGGCTGGAGCGTGAACGTGACCAGCAGGTTGCCGACGGGCTGACTGTTCCACAAAATGTTCTTGAAATTCTGCACAGCAAGCGCACATTATTAACTGATGACTGATGCCGGTCTTATACTGGCATAAGCTCATACCACTTCTTTGGCTGTACAGCAGATAACAGATACAGGTAATCAAACCATGACGCTAAGAACGCTTCTTGATATCGGGGCTGGTGAGGCTATTGCGCTGAGCGCGCCAGGCCGGCAGCCGTTGAGCTATGAGGGGCTACGGGCCCATATTGACCAGATTGGCCAGCAGTTGGCCGGGCAGGGGCTCACCGCAACAGATCGGGTCGCCATTGTGCTGCCTAACGGCCCGGAAATGGCTTCGGCCTTTCTGGCTGTCGCCAGCTATATGTCCGCTGCGCCGCTGAACCCCAGCTATAAGCAAAGCGAATATGATTTTTATCTGTCTGATCTGAAGCCAGCGTTGGTGATTGTTGAAGAGGGCAGTGAAAACCCTGTCCGTCAGGCCGCACAAGGTTTGGGGATACCGGTAGTTGAGGCGCGGGTCGGTGCTGATAGGGCCGCAGGTGAGTTTACCTTGTTTGATAAGACTGCCGAAATTGCGCCCGCAGATGCTGAGGCGGAAGCCCTTGTGCTGCATACATCGGGGACCACATCACGGCCGAAGGTGGTGCCTTTGCTGCAGAAAAATATTCTGGCGTCTGCGCGCAATATCGCCGCCAGCCTGGAGCTGAGCGCGGATGATCATTGCCTCAACATCATGCCGCTGTTTCATATTCACGGGCTTATCGCTGTACTGATTTCCAGCCTGGGCAAGGGGGCATCGGTATGCTGTTCATCAGGCTTCAATGCGCTGCGCTTTATGGAGCTTGCCGCGGCAGAGCAGATCAGCTGGTATTCAGGTGTGCCCACCATGCATCAAGCCATTCTGCTGCGTGCGCGGCGAGCCCCTGAACAGGCCAAAGCTCTGCAGTTGCGGTTTATCCGATCCTCATCAGCCTCACTGCCACCAGCTGTATTTGAAGAGCTGGTTGAGGTGTTTGGCTGTCCTGTTATCGAAGCCTATGGCATGACCGAAGCGGCCCATCAGATGACCTCCAATCCGCTTGGTGACGGGCGGCAGAAAGCCGGCTTTGTCGGTATTGCCACCTCACCTGAGGTCTGCATCCTGGACGCCGAGGGAACAGCACAACCGCACGGCAGTGAAGGCGAGGTATGCATTAAAGGTGATAATGTCACGCCGGGCTATGAAAACAACCCTGAGGCCAATGCCTCCAGCTTTACCGATGGCTGGTTCCGGACTGGCGATCAGGGCTATTTTGATGAAGACGGCTATTTGAAAATCACTGGCCGTCTGAAGGAAATCATCAACCGCGGCGGCGAGAAAATATCCCCGCTGGAGGTGGATAATGTGTTGATGGATCATCCCGCTATCCAGCAGGTTGTCACTTTTGCGGTGGCCGATAAATTGCTGGGTGAGGACGTTGGTGCGGCGGTTGTGCTGGCCGATGGGGCCAGCCTGTCAGAGGCAGAGCTGAAAGATTATGCGAACCAGCATCTGGCGAAGTTTAAAGTGCCGCGCCATATCCGTTTTGTTAATGAAATCCCGAAAGGGGCGACCGGCAAGCTGCAGCGTATCGGTCTGGCTGAAAAGCTGGGTCTGTAAGCATCCGCCCGAAATAGTCAACGGCATCTATTGCGCAGGAGCAACACCGAAATGAGCAAGATTTGTATTTACGGGGCAGGCGCGATAGGCGGGTTCATGGCGGCACGGCTGCATGAGGCCGGCGCAGAGGTCAGCCTGATTGCCAGAGGTCCGCATCTGGCCGCCATTCGTGAAGGGGGCTTGCGGCTGAATTATGATGGCAAGGAGGCGGTCTACCACCTGCCCGCCACAGATAATCCGGCTGAACTTGGTCCGCAGGATTATATCATCATTGCGCTCAAGGCCCATGCGCTGACTGCCATTGCGCCCACCCTTGCCCCGTTAATGGCCGCGCATACCAGCATTGTGCCAGCGGTGAATGGGGTGCCCTGGTGGTATTTTCATAAAGCCAATACCGGAAGTGTGCTGGATGACAAGCCGCTTGAATCGGTAGACCCGGGGGCGGTCATCTGGAACAGTTGGGGGCCGGAACGGGCCATAGGCTGTGTGGTTTATCCGGCATGTGAAATCGCTGAGCCCGGCCTCATCCGGCATCTGGATGGTGACCGGTTTTCCTTGGGTGAGCCATCAGGTGAGCCGAGTGAGAGAGTAAAGACCCTGTCGTCTTTGCTGATTAAAGGCGGGCTGAAAGCGCCGCAGAAACGCCGTATCCGTGACGAGATTTGGATTAAGCTGTGGGGCAATTGTTCATTCAATCCGGTATCAGCCCTGACCGGGGCAAGCCTTGATCAAATCGGGGCGGATAAAGACTGCCGCCAGCTGGTGCGCCAGATTATGGCGGAATGCCAGAGTGTGGGCGAGGCGCTTGGTGTGCGGTTTGCGGTGTCAATTGAAGACCGGATTGAAGGGGCGGCCAGGATTATCGGCCATAAGCCGTCAACACGGCAGGATATTGAAGCCGGACGGCCGTTGGAAATTGACCCGCTGATGACGGCGGTGCTGGAATTGGCAGATGGGCTGTCCATCGAGGCGCCCGCCCTGCGGCACGTGACTGGCTTGCTGAAACTACAGGCCTCTGTGCTGGGGCTTTACCAGCCGCGCTGATCATAAAAGCCTGCCGGAGGAGACAAGACCGGAAAAAAGGGGGGAGGAATGCCGCCAAACAGCCAGCCCGATGAGGCACAAACATTGTTCAGCCTGCATGGCAAGACCGCGCTTATCACCGGGTCAACAAGGGGGATTGGCTTTGCGCTGGCAAAAGGACTGGGCCAGGCCGGGGCAAAAATTCTGGTCAATGGCCGCCAGCAAGAGACAGTGGCAGAAGTGGTTAGCGTGCTTGAAGGCCTGTCCATCAGCGCCTCTGCTCTGGTTGGGGATGTGACCAAGCAGAACCAGATATCAGCCGCCATCGATGCTTATGAAGCGGAGAGCGGACCGATAGATATCCTGATCAATAACGCTGGCATGCAACACCGCGCCCCGCTTGAAGAATTTGATGCTGATGTGTTTGATGAGATGATTGCGGTCAATCTGAAGGCCGCGTTTTATACCGCCCAGGCCCTGGCCCGGCATATGATTGCGCGACAAGCGGGGGCTATCATCAATATCGCCTCGGTGATGAGCCAGCTGGCCCGGCCCGGCATTGCCCCTTATACCGCCACCAAGGGGGCGATTGCCAATCTGACCAAAGGAATGGCGGCTGACTGGGCCCGCTATGGGCTGAATTGCAATGCTATCGCACCGGGTTATTTTAAAACTGAATTAAATGCTGCGTTGGTCGCTGATGAGGCGTTCACAGACTGGCTGGTGAAGCGCACCCCGGCTGGTCGCTGGGGTGATGTGGCTGACCTTGTGGGCACGGCTGTTTTTCTGGCGTCACCGGCATCTTCATTTGTGCATGGCCAGACCATCTATGTGGATGGCGGTTTGACCGCAACGGTCTGACGGCCCATCGCTTTTTAATCTGTTGTCTGCAGACGGGCCTGGGCGCTGTCGGCCTTGTCCTTGACCTTTGATGAACAGGTAATATCGCCGTCTGTGACAAATTTCTGATGGTTGGCTTCCAGCTGTTTCAGGTCATACAGATAATTGACCATAACCGCGTGCGAGCGGGCCTGCCCTCTGGCAGATGTATCAGCGTTGGCATGCAGGGCGTGGATGCGGGCCCCATTGCCGAGGTGGAAGCGGGCAACCGGGTCAAACGGCTGGCCTTCTGCTGTCTTTTCATGAATGAGATAACAGGCGGCCAGCGCGGTAATCTCTGCCTCATCACGGCGGGAGGCTTCAGTATCAGGCTGTGTGGCCAGCCATTTGGCAAATTGCGGCAGCGGTGACAGTGTGACAAACTGGTCAAGGCTCTCAAACTCACGGCGCAATTCGCTTACCACGGTTTTAATCAGCGAATTGCCGAACGAGATACCAGCCAGCCCGGTCTGACAGTTTGAGATAGAATAAAACGTCGCTGTCGTTGGGGCGGTTACTTCGCTGTTATCTGGCCGGTCTGCCAGTATTGTCTGAATTGAGTTGGGGATCTCAGCCCCAAGCGCGATTTCAACAAAGATGAGCGGCTCATCAGGCATCGCCGGATGGAAAAAGGCGAAGCAGCGTCTGTCCCGGGGTTGCAGACGGCGGCGTAAATCGTCCCAGCTTTCGATTGCATGAACAGCTTCATAGGCAATAATCTTTTCAAGGATATGTGCCGGGCTGGACCAGCTGATCGGCTGTAAAACCAGAAAGCCCCGGTTGAACCAAGTGGTGAACAGCTGTTTTAAATCCTGGTCAATGACGGCCAGTTCGGGATTGACGGGCAGCAGGCTCAGCAGGGTTTTGCGCATATCTACCAGCCGCTGGGTTGCCCCCGGCAGCTCATTTAATTTTTTGAATAAGGTCTGGCGCGGTGAGGCGGCGGCGGTCATCAAGGCGCGGTAACTGGCCTTGTCGGGGCGCGTCTGATAGCCCTGAAGGGCTGATGTCAGGGCAGATACATCAAGGTCAAATTCTGTGGCCAGTGTGGTGAAAAACACTTTCTGGTTATCAGCGTCCTCACTCTCAAACCTGTCCAGAATTTCCCCGGCCAGAGACAGGCCTGTCACCTCACCCTTGTTGGATAACAACTCCTCACAAAGAGCTGGCAGGGACAGATCGGATCGGTGCTGATTGTTCAGCCAGCTGGTGGTTCGGTCGAACAGGTTGGTAAGTAGCGCGCCCAGTGAAACCATCGTAAACACTCCTTTGGCCTCAGCCCTGACCTGGTAATTTCTGTCCTCTTCTTCAGATAAGATGCGCGCGCGGCCTATTCAAGCCAGTGGGCGCTGCAAAAAACAAAACAGGCCGTGCAGAACGGGATATGTCTGCACGGCCTGAGAGGAGATAAAAGCCGGGTTTAGGGAAAAATTTGGGGATGCCCGCACTTTTATCGTTATGCCTAGCGTTTTACAAACGTGATGGCATACATGGCTTCTCCTTCAAACAGCTTGGAGATTTCGCGCCCGTCACTCTGGAAGTATTTTTGGCTGTTGATGCTGTTTTCCAGCCGGTAGCCTTTCTCCCACATGTTTTGACGGTGAACTTCCAGTGCGGCCTGGCTCAGAGACGGCACAATGATTGTGAACCGCTCCTCGCTGCCGGTGTCGATGTAATGTGTCATATCGTTCATGATGTCCTCCTGGAGCGATGATTATTCGGCAACATTCAGTGTGAATTGTGCTTCTTCGGTGCTGTCATTCAGGGCTGTAGTGGATGATGCCCCGCCCTTGACGGCAACTGAAATCGCATCAAACCAACCGGCCCCGACCTCACGCTGGTGTCTGTGGGCTGTATAGCCATTCGCCTCAGCCGCGAATTCAGCATTCTGAAGCTGAGAGTAGGCAGCCATACCGCTTTGTTTATAGCCGCGGGCCAGCTCAAACATGCCGTAGTTCAATGAATGAAAACCAGCCAGGGTGATGAACTGGAACTTATAGCCCATTTTGCCAATTTCAGCCTGGAAGCGCGCAATATCCTGTTCGCTCAGATTGGCTGACCAGTTGAAAGACGGGCTACAGTTATAGGCCAGAAGCTGGTCCGGGAATTCTGTCCGGATAGCTTTAGCAAAGGCTTCAGCCTGGCCCAGATCAGGTGTTGATGTTTCCATCCACAACAAATCAGCATAAGGGGCAAAGGCGAGGCCGCGGGTTACGCATCTGTCAAACGCATCCTCATCTCTCAGGCAGTAGAAGCCCTCTGCGGTCCGCTCACCGCTGATAAACGGCTTGTCGCGCGGGTCAATATCTGAGGTGATCAGCTTTGCGCTCTCCGCATCTGTACGGGCCATGATAATGGTGGACACGTGTGAGCAATCCGCGGCCAGGCGCGCAGCGTTCAGGTTGGTCACCGCCTGTTGAACCGGGATCAGCACCTTGCCGCCCATGTGGCCGCATTTCTTTTCTGACGCCAGCTGGTCTTCAAAATGAACCCCGGCCGCCCCGGCTTCAATATAGGCTCTGGTCAGCTCAAACGCGTTCAGCGCGCCGCCAAACCCGGCCTCACAATCAGCCACAATCGGGGCCAGCCAGTCTGTGGAGGGCTTACCGTCTTCCAAGGTTTCGATCTGATCAGCCCGCATCAAGGTGCGGTTGATACGTCTGGCCAGTTCCGGACCTGAATTGGCCGGATAGATAGACTGGTCAGGATACATTGACCCGGCTGTGTTGCTGTCAGCGGCAACCTGCCAGCCGGACAGGTAAATTGCCTTCAGCCCGGCCCGAACCTGTTGCATCGCCTGATTGCCTGTCATCGCGCCAAGCGTATTTACATAATCTTCAGAGTGCAGTAGCTGCCACAGCTTGTTCGCGCCATTGCGCGCCAACGTATGTTCGACCACGACAGAACCAGACAGTTTGGTCACCTCAGCCATATCATAGTCGCGAGAGGTGTTGGCAAAACGCCCGGGGGCAGCCTTGGTCAGTTTCTCAAAAGTCTCTGTCATGTTCATCTCCTTAATTGTCAGGCAGAGGGTGATGATGCGTGAAAGGGTCTTTGCCGGTCCGCATCACAGGGTCTCCATTTCGTCATACGGCAGGTGTTTCCAAAACCCTAATTAAAAGGTGTAACAGTTTAAATTTGTAAAAATACACACTTTAATATTGTAAATTATTTACATTTATGTTCTAAGATGGATTTACAAAACTGGTGGCGTTTCAGGAGAAGAAACAATGGCAGACCTGCAAGCGGGCAAGGTAATGATCGGCCACAAAATCAGGCGGCTGCGGACCACCTTAAAGCTCAGCCAGTCGGAGATGGCGGCGGAGCTGGGGATTTCCACATCCTATTTGAACCTGCTGGAAAATAACGCCCGGCCGGTAACAGTGCCGATTCTGTTTCGTCTGGGTCAGACCTATGACATTGATCTGCGGGAGATGGCAGAGGATGATTCGTCCCGTCTGACCGCCCTGCTGACAGAGGTAATGTCTGACAAGGTTCTTGACGGGGTGCAGATGTCACGCCGGGATATTCATCTTCTGGCCAGCCAGCATCCGAACGCCGCGACCGCCCTTATCATGCTGCACCAGTCGTTTGATCAGATGCGCGAGGCGGCGCATCAGGGCAGCAACCGTCAGGGCGAGGCGGTCACACCGCAACCGCTGGAAACGGTCAGACGGGTGCTGGAGGAAGCAGGTAACTACTTTCCTGAATTGGAGGAAGCCGCCGAGACTTGTGTTGAGAGCATGGGCCCCGCCCGCAGTTCGGGGAAATCACATCAGATCATGCTGCATCTTGAACAGCATTATGGCATCCGCACCCAGATAATGCCGCAGGCGGTAATGGGAAATCTGTTCCGTGAATTTGACCCGCACCGCAGCCGGTTATTGTTGTCTGAAAACCTGCAAGAACCACAGCGCCTGTTCCAGACCGCGGCACAAATCGCGCTGGTCGGTTACCGTGATGTCATTGACG
>CBFHLG010000018.1:0-1607 GCA_965656625.1 Puniceispirillaceae bacterium (SeqCode) | reverse complement strand
GAAAACCTGCAAGAACCACAGCGCCTGTTCCAGACCGCGGCACAAATCGCGCTGGTCGGTTACCGTGATGTCATTGACGGCGTGATCAGCCGCCTTGATATTGATGATGATTCGGCAACGTTGTTGCGGATTACCTTGTCGGGGTATTTTGCCGGCGCGGTGATGATGCCTTATTCAGACTTTCTGATGGCGGCGAAAGAGACCCGTTATGACCTGGAAGCCCTTGGCAACAGGTTTACGGCTAATTTTGAACAGGTCTGCCACCGTCTGACCACGCTGAACCGGCCCAATGAAAGGGGAATACCGTTCTTCTTCCTGCGGGTGGATGAGGCCGGCTATATTTCTAAACGGCTGTCAGCAGGGGGGATAGAATTTGCCCGTCATGGCGGGGCGTGCGGGCGCTGGATACCGCATCAGGCGTTTCGCAACCCTGGCCAGATAATGACCCAGGCTTCCGCCCTTGAAGAAGGCCAGAAGCTGTTGACCATTACCAGAACCCATCATATTCCGCGCACCCAGCCTGCCCATTATGGCACCCCTGTTTATGCAATTGCGCTGGGGTGCGATCTGAAATTTGCCAAGGAAATTGGCTATACAGATCATATGATCAACCTTAAGGACCCGGCCCTCACCCCTATCGGCCTCGGCTGTCATGTGTGCGAGCACCAGCATTGCCAGCACAGAGGTGCTCTGCCGCGCGGGCAAAAATTACGGTTTGACCTGTCCAAACGCTATTCCGGCCTGTTTGATTCGCTGCGCTCATAAGACATCTGTTTGTCCGCCGCCAGCCGAAATGAGGCGGCCGACCTGATTCTGACTTTACAAGCCCCTGGAAACATGTTTGCCTGAAAAAAAGGGTCGCAGATAAACTGCGACCAAGTTTAGGGAGGATGACACATCTGTTCTGAAAACAGATGGTCATACTAAAATACGACCAAAAACGTGAAGTGATTCACAAAAAAACGTAAAGTGTCTCACACAAAAACGTAAAGTGTTTCACACAAAAGGCTGAATACCGCCGCGCAGTTTATCAAAATCCACCTTTTGGTGGATTTCTTTTTGCCGGCGCCCCTCCTTATTCCCCCACCCATCCTGCTCAACCAAGCTCTATTTTGTGGCGGATTTCCGGAAAATCCTTAATCCGGGCTATCATGATCAATTCTGCCCTTTCCAGTAACCAAGAGGAGATGATCTTATGAAACAGAATCCAATGCCCTGGTTTGAGATTTATGTTGAGGATATGAAGCGTGCCCGCGCTTTTTATGAAGGCCTGCTGGATGTTGAGCTCAGCCTGGAAGATATGCCGGGAGGCGATATGGAGATGTATCTGTTTCCCGGCGAGATGGAGTTGCCCGGGGCAGCCGGCGCGCTGATCAAACACCCTTTGCGCAAGCCAAATGAACAAGGCCATCTGCTGTATTTTTCAGTCGCTGACTGCGCGGAAACCGCACAATGGGCGATAGAGGCAGGGGTGCCTGTTTTCGTGGAGAAACAGTCAATCGGCGAGCATGGCTTTATCGCCATTATCGGCGACAGTGAAGGGAACGCGGTCGGGCTTCATTCCTGGGTCTGAGACGCGCTTGTCTGGCCAGCCATCAACCAGGTGG
>CBFHLG010000017.1:48534-54908 GCA_965656625.1 Puniceispirillaceae bacterium (SeqCode) | reverse complement strand
TCATACGCCTTGAACTCAGCCCCACCAGCCTCAGCCATAACCTTCGTAATCGCCGCGGTCAGGGTCGTCTTGCCATGATCAACATGGCCAATCGTCCCAATGTTACAATGGGGCTTCGAACGATCAAACTTCTCCTTAGACATATCCGTCTCTCCTGCTTCGTCAGATAGTGTTTAGTATTAGGCCATCTTCGCGCGGACTTCATCAGCCACGGCCTGAGGCACTTGTTCATAATGGTCAAACTGCATTGAGTACTGGGCACGACCCTGGCTCATTGAACGCAGTGTGTTGATATAGCCGAACATATTCGCCAGCGGAACCATCGCGTCAATCGACCGGGCGTTCCCGCGCTGGTCCATACCGCCGACGTTACCGCGGCGTGAGTTCAGATCACCGATAATATCGCCCACATATTCTTCAGGGGTAATCACCTCAACCTTCATCACCGGCTCAAGCAGGCGCGGGGCCGCTTTTTCCATTGCCTCACGGAACGCAGCCCGACCCGCAATTTCAAAGGCAAGAACAGAGGAGTCAACATCATGGCTGGCGCCGTCAATCAGCTCAACTTCAAAGTCAATCACAGGGAAGCCTGCAATAACGCCTGTATCCTTGGCCTGACCAATACCCTTTTCAACGCCAGGGATAAATTCCTTTGGAATTGACCCGCCAACAATTGAGTTGGAAAATTCAAAGCCGCCTTCAGCCAGTGGTGAGAAAATCAGCTTCACCCGCGCAAACTGACCAGAACCACCAGACTGCTTCTTGTGGGTATAGTCCACTTCAACTTTCTTGGTGATGGTTTCACGGTAGGCCACCTGTGGCGCACCGATATTCGCCTCAACCTTAAACTCACGCTTCAGACGGTCAACCAGGATATCCAGATGCAATTCACCCATACCCCGCATGATGGTCTGCCCGGATTCCACATCAGATGAAACCTGGAATGACGGATCTTCTGCTGCCAGACGCTGCAGACCCGTGCTCATCTTTTCCTGGTCATTCTTTGATTTCGGCTCAACCGCAATCTCAATAACCGGATCAGGGAAGGTCATGGTTTCCATCACCACCTGCTGCACAGGGTCACACAAAGTGTCACCAGTTGTGGTCTTCTTCATGCCTGCCAGCGCAACAATATCACCAGCATGGGCCTCTTCGATTTCCTCACGGTTGTTCGAATGCATCATCATCATCCGGCCAACACGCTCACGATCGCCCTTTGTAGAGTTCATCAGGCTGTCACCCTTCTTCAGGGTACCTGAGTAAATCCGCACAAATGTCAGTGACCCCACAAACGGGTCATTCATGATCTTGAACGCCAAGCCGGTAAATGGCTGGCTGTCATCAGCACTCCGCTCAATATCACGTGTTTCTGTTTCGTCACCTGGCTTAAAGCCTTTATATGCCGGCACATCAAGCGGACCTGGCAGATAATCAATGACCGCGTTCAACATCGGCTGAACACCTTTGTTCTTAAACGCAGACCCACACAGAACGGGCACAAATGACATGTTCAAGGTGCCCTTGCGGATCAGACGCTGCAGAGTTTCAACATCAGGCTCCTGACCTTCCAAGAAGGCCTCCATGACGTCATCATCCTGCTCAACAGCCAGTTCGATGAGCTCAGCGCGCATCTCTTCAGCCTTGTCTTTCAGCTCTGGACGAATTTCCCGCAGGTCCCAGCTAGCGCCGAGGTCTTCTGAATTCCACACCCATTCCTGCATCGTCACCAGGTTAATCAGACCCGCAAACTCGCTCTCTGCACCAATAGGCATATGGATAGGCAGAGGCGTTGCACCGGTGCGATCTTTAATCATGTGCACACAGTTGAAATAGTCAGCACCGATTTTGTCCATCTTATTCACGAACACAACGCGCGGCACTTCATAACGGTCAGCCTGACGCCAAACAGTTTCGGTTTGCGGCTCAACACCAGCGTTCGCATCCAGAACACAAACAGCGCCGTCCAGAACGGCAAGTGACCGCTCAACTTCAATGGTGAAGTCAACGTGGCCAGGTGTGTCGATGATGTTAAAGCGGAACTTGGCTTCGTCTGCGTCTGCGCCATGCTCACCTGATGGGGTCTCCCCATCTTCGGTTCTGAACCAGAAACAGGTTGTCGCCGCAGAGGTAATCGTAATGCCGCGCTCTTGTTCTTGTTCCATCCAGTCCATAGTGGCCGCGCCATCATGCACTTCACCGATTTTGTGTGACCGGCCTGTGTAATACAAAACCCGCTCGGTGGTTGTTGTCTTACCGGCGTCGATATGCGCCATGATGCCGAAATTACGATAACGTTCCAGAGGATACTGACGAGACATGGGCTTCACTCCGCCTAAAGGTGCTTGATTACCAACGATAATGTGAGAACGCGCGGTTGGCTTCTGCCATCTTGTGCGTGTCTTCACGTTTTTTGACTGCGTTGCCGCGATTGTTCGCTGCATCCATCAGCTCACCAGACAGCCGGCCGACCATTGTGGTCTCACCGCGCTTGCGAGAGCTGTCAATCAGCCAGCGGATTGCCAGCGCCTGAGCGCGCTCAGAGCGCACCTCAACCGGCACCTGGTAAGTCGCCCCACCAACACGACGAGAGCGCACCTCAAGATGAGGGCGCACATTTTCCAACGCATCGTGGAAGACCTTTGTTGGCTCAACACCAACCTTTGATTCGATCTGGTCAAAAGCGCCATACACGATCTTTTCTGCGACCGAGCGCTTGCCGTCAAACATCAGACAGGACATAAATTTGGAAACCACCACATCCTTATATTTTGGATCGGGAAGAACAGGGCGTTTCTCAGCTTTGCGACGACGTGACATGACTGCTCCTTATTTAGGCCGTTTGGCCCCGTATTTCGACCGGCGCTGACGACGGTCTGCAACACCTTGTGTATCCAGCGTGCCGCGGATGATGTGATAACGAACACCAGGCAAATCCTTTACCCGGCCACCGCGGATAAGCACAACAGAGTGTTCCTGCAGGTTGTGGCCTTCACCAGGGATATAGCTGGTTACCTCAAAACCGTTGGTCAGACGAACACGGGCAACCTTTCGCAGGGCTGAGTTCGGCTTCTTCGGTGTGGTTGTGTAAACACGTGTACACACGCCGCGCTTCTGCGGGCATGCTTCCATGGCTGGCACTTTGTTCCGTGATGTCGGACGGGTACGCCCGTGACGGATCAACTGGTTAATTGTTGGCATAACTGGCCCTTTTGCTGCCTATCCCAAAAATAAAAAAAGAAAACAGCCGGTCCGGCGCCGCCGGTTTGACTGTCTTTTACCCCCCTGTCGGGGATGTGTCTTCAGCCTTGTATATCTAACCCAGCGTCTAGGCCACCGGCGGTTTCTGGACAGTCTGTCCGACCGGCATCCTACTACCTGAGCCAACAAGGTGTGCGGACTATAAGGGCGAAAGGGCGCCAGGGTCAAGTTTTATTTTGACCGTGACGCCCCAATTTCTCGGCCAACTGGCGGGTTTTACGCCATCGGCCGGGGTAAAGATGTATTCTGCGCCTATTCTGCAGACAGCTCGGACACTTCTGCGTCCTCAAAACCAACCTCAGCAACAGCTTCTGCCTGTGATTCGGCTTCAGCGCGCTTCAAGGCGATAGACTTGTCTCTGTCTGAGGCAATTGAGCGCAACCGGTTCATCACAGCGCCTGTTCCGGCAGGAATCAAACGCCCAACGATGACGTTTTCTTTCAAGCCTTCCAGCCTGTCTTCACGCCCGGAAACAGACGCTTCGGTCAATACGCGGGTGGTTTCCTGGAACGAGGCGGCAGAGACGAACGAGCGTGTCTGCAACGACGCCTTGGTAATCCCCAACAGCACAGGACGCGCCTTTGCCAGCTCCAGCCCCTCAGCCTCGGCCGCTTCATTGGCCCGCGCAAACTCTTCGCGCTCAACCTGTTCACCGACCAGCAAGGTGGTGTCACCGCCATGTTCGACTTCAACCTTCTGCAGCATCTGACGAACAATGGTTTCGATGTGCTTATCGTTGATTTTCACACCCTGCAGACGGTACACATCCTGAATTTCCTTCACCAGATAGTCAGCCAGAGCCTCTACCCCCAGAATGTTCAGAATATCATGCGGCACAGGTGAACCATCCAGCAACAGATCGCCCTTGCGAACAGTATCGCCCTCGTTCACCGCCAGTGAGCGGCCCTTCGGCAACAGATATTCTACAGGCTCTGCGCTTTGGTCAGCCGGAACAACCCGAATCCGGCGCTTGGCTTTGTAGTCAGTGCCGAATTCAACCCGGCCATCAGTTTCACTGATCACCGCAAAGTCCTTTGGCCGGCGCGCTTCGAACAATTCAGCCACCCGTGGCAGACCCCCGGTAATATCGCGTGTCTTTGAAGATTCGCGGGGGATACGGGCAACCACGTCACCCGCCTTAACCTCTGCCCCGTTTTCAACAGACAGAATCGCCCCGACCGGCAGGAAATAGCGGGCCTCATTGCCGTTTGACAGGTTCAGCACCTCACCATCAGCATCACGCATGGTGATCCGTGGCCGCAAATTGGCGGATTTGCCAGACTGCTTACTTTCGATAACCTCACGGCTGATGATACCGGTGGCTTCATCAGCAACCTCACGAACAGACACGCCGTCAATCAGGTCAACGTAATTAGCAATACCTTCCAGTTCCGTGATAATCGGAATGGTGTAAGGGTCCCATTCGATCAAAACATCGCCTGGGTTAACTGCATCACCATCTTCGAAAAACAGCTTACCACCATAAGGCAGACGATAGCGGGCCCGTTCGGCATCCTGCTCATTGACAATGATCAGCTCAGCAGAGCGGCTCATCACAATCGGCTTGCCATCTGCCCCGCGAACCAGGCTGATATCCTGCAGCTTTACAGTACCGGCAGCGGTTGATTCGATATTATTCGCTTCTGCCCCCCGCTGGGCCGCCCCACCAACGTGGAAGGTCCGCATGGTCAGCTGTGTGCCCGGCTCACCGATAGACTGGGCAGCAATAACGCCAACCGCTTCACCGATATTTACAGGCGTACCTCTGGCCAGGTCACGGCCGTAACAGGTTCCGCATACCCCGACGCTGGATTCACAAACCAGAACAGACCGCACATAGGCCTGGTCATTACCTGACTCTTCGATTTCCTCAAGGTGATCTTCTGTGACCATCTCGCCAGCGGCAACAATCACCTTATCGGTTTTCAGATTGCGCAGTTCAGCGGCCAGGAACCGGCCCAAAATCCGCTCAGGCAGAGAATCAACAATCTCTGAGCCGTTCATGGCATGGCCGATAGTGATGCCTTGTGAAGTGCCACAATCAACTTGTGTGATAATACAATCCTGGGCCACATCAACCAGACGGCGGGTCAGATAACCAGAGTTCGCTGTCTTCAGCGCGGTATCAGCCAGACCCTTACGGGCACCATGTGTTGAGTTGAAGTATTCCAGCACATCAAGACCTTCTTTAAACGAAGACTTAATCGGGGTTTCGATAATCTCACCAGATGGCTTTGCCATCAGCCCACGCATACCGGCAAGCTGTTTAATCTGGGCAGCAGACCCACGCGCACCGGAATGGGCCATCATCCACACAGAATTAATAGGCTCGCCTTTCTTTTCTGTGGAAATGCCCTTCATCATTTCATCGGCAACCTGGTCAGAACAACGTGACCAGACGTCAACCACCTTGTTGTATTTCTCACCTTGAGTGATGAACCCGTCCAGATACTGGCGTTCGAACTCTTCAACCTGTGTTTCGGCATCAGAGACAAACTTGGCTTTCAGCTCAGGTGTGGTCAGATCGGCAATACCGAAGGAGATACCGGACTGACAGGCTTGAGTGAAACCAAGACCCATCAGACGGTCACAGAAAATCACTGTGTCCTTCTGGCCGCAATGACGATAGATATAGTCAATGACGTTAGAGACCTCTTTTTTGGTCATCAGCTTGTTGACAAGAGAGAAAGTAACATTCGAGTTATTGGGCAACAGGTCAGCCAGACGAGCCCGCCCCGGTGTGGTGTCCATCACGCGGGTCACAGGCTGGCCTTCATCATCAAAAGTGCTGACCCGGGCTTTGATCTTGGCGTGCAGGCTGACAGACCCATTATCAAGGGCCAGCAGGATTTCCTGAATATCGGCAAAGGCCATGCCCTCACCCTTTTCGCCATCACGCTCCATAGACAGATAATACAGACCCAGAATAATATCCTGAGACGGCACGATAATCGGCTTACCGTTAGCCGGGCTGAGGATGTTGTTGGTCGACATCATCAACACGCGGGCTTCCAGCTGCGCTTCTAAAGACAGCGGCACATGCACGGCCATCTGGTCACCGTCAAAGTCAGCGTTAAACGCGGTACAGACCAGCGGGTGAAGCTGAATAGCCTTAC
>CBFHLG010000017.1:39120-48440 GCA_965656625.1 Puniceispirillaceae bacterium (SeqCode) | reverse complement strand
TTTACCTTCGACCAGTACAGGTTCAAAAGCCTGAATGCCAAGACGGTGCAAGGTTGGCGCACGGTTCAGCATGACCGGGTGTTCCCGGATAACCTGTTCCAGAATATCCCACACCTCTGGGCGTTCTTTTTCAACCATCCGCTTGGCCGCCTTGATGGTGCTGGCCAAGCCATACATTTCCAGCTTGGAATAAATAAACGGCTTAAACAGTTCCAGCGCCATCTTCTTCGGCAGACCACACTGATGCAGTTTCAGCTCTGGGCCCACCACAATCACAGACCGGCCAGAATAATCAACCCGCTTACCCAGCAGGTTCTGACGGAAACGGCCCTGCTTGCCTTTCAGCATGTCAGACAGTGATTTCAGCGGGCGCTTATTCACACCAGAGATGATGCGGCCGCGCCGACCATTATCAAACAGCGCGTCCACAGCTTCCTGCAGCATCCGCTTCTCGTTACGGACAATGATATCAGGCGCGCGCAGCTCAATAAGGCGCTTCAGACGGTTGTTTCTGTTGATCACCCGGCGATACAGGTCATTCAGATCAGAAGTGGCAAAACGGCCGCCATCCAGCGGCACCAACGGACGCAGCTCAGGCGGAATAACAGGCACAACATCCAGGATCATCCATTCAGGACGACAGCCAGACTCGCGGAAAGCGTCAACCAGCTTCAACCGCTTGACCAGCTTCTTGCGCTTGGCCTCTGAGCCTGTTTCACGCAGCTCTTCACGGATTATTTCGCGTTCTGAATCCAGATCAAGCGCGCTCAGGATAATCTTAATCGCTTCTGCGCCAATAGCCGCTTCAAACGCATCATCACCGAATTCGTCCTGCGCGTCGTAATATTCTTCTTCAGACAGCAACTGGCCTTTTTCAAGCGAGGTCAGGCCTGGTTCGATCACCACAAAGTTTTCGAAATACAGAACCTTTTCCAGATCCTTCAGGGCCATATCAACCAACAGGCCAATACGGCTTGGCAGTGACTTCAGGAACCAGATATGCGCGACCGGTGCGGCCAGTTCAATATGCCCCATCCGCTCACGGCGAACCTTGGACAAAGTGACCTCAACGCCGCATTTCTCACAGATAATGCCCCGGTACTTCATCCGCTTATATTTACCGCACAGACATTCATAATCGCGGACCGGGCCAAAGATGCGGGCACAAAACAGGCCGTCTTTCTCTGGCTTGAAGGTACGATAGTTGATGGTTTCCGGCTTCTTGATCTCACCAAAAGACCAGGATCTGATCCGTTCTGGTGAGGCGATTGAAATCTGGATTTTATCGAAGCTCTGGGCAGCTTTTGGCTGGCCAAATGGATTCATCAAATCGTTCATATTACGCAACTCCTAAAGCGTTATCATCATCATGCAAAGCGCAGAACAAGCGTTCTGCTCATTGCGATCAGACTTCTGCATCGTGCAGTTCAACATTCAGTCCCAAAGACCGCAGTTCTTTGATCAGAACGTTGAAGGATTCCGGAATACCGGCTTCGAAATCATCATCACCGCGGACAATGGCCTCATAGACCTTGGTCCGGCCGGAGACATCATCAGACTTCACCGTCAACATTTCCTGCAAGGTGTAGGCCGCCCCATAGGCTTCCAGAGCCCAGACTTCCATCTCCCCGAAACGCTGACCACCAAACTGGGCCTTACCCCCAAGCGGCTGCTGGGTAACAAGGCTGTATGGACCAATTGACCGGGCGTGAATTTTCTCATCAACCAGATGATGCAGTTTCAGCATGTAGATATACCCAACAGTCACCGGCCGATCGAAAGCCTCGCCAGTACGCCCGTCAATCAGGGTTTCCTGACCTGTGTCTGACAGACCGGCTTTATCCAGCAGGGTCACCACATCGGCTTCACGCGCGCCATCAAACACCGGCGTGCCCATCGGTACACCACGGGCCAGAAGATTGGCCTGTTCGATAACCTGATGATCATCCATTGCGCCCAGCTTGTCTTTATACTGGTCGTCCGGATAAATATCCTTCAACAGGCCATGCAGCTTTTTGACCTCACCGCTGGCTTGTGCAGCTTCGGCGGCTTTGCCAACCTGTTCACCAAGGCCGCGCGCCGCCCAGCCCAGATGGGTTTCCAGAATCTGGCCCACATTCATACGCGAGGGCACACCAAGCGGGTTCAGAACGATATCAACAGGGGTGCCATCAGCAAGATACGGCATATCTTCTGCCGGCATAATGCGCGAAATCACACCCTTGTTACCATGACGGCCGGCCATCTTGTCCCCGGGCTGCAGCTTACGCTTCACCGCCACAAAGACCTTGACCATCTTCATTACGCCCGGCATCAGCTCATCACCGCGCTGCAGCTTGTCAACCTTATCGCTGAAACGGCCGTCCAGAGCCTTGATCGCCTGTTCAAAGTTGGCGTTTTGTGCCTCAACAGACTTTTGGACCTTGTCATCCTGAACCGCAATCTGTGACAGCTGGTTCCGGCTCAGGCTGTTCAGAACATCTTCGTTCAGCACAGTGTCGGTGGCCATATCCTTTGGCCCGCTGGCCACTTTCTGGCCTTTCAGCAGGGAATGCATGCGGCTGGTGTAACCACCTTCCAGAATCGCCTGTTCGTCATCGCGGTCTTTGGCCAAACGTTCAATTTCGGCCCGTTCAATGGCCCGCGCCCGTTCGTCCTTTTCCAGACCCCGGCGTGAGAACACACGAACTTCAACCACTGTGCCGGCCCCGCCTGGCGGTACCCGCAGCGAGGTATCGCGCACATCAGACGCCTTTTCACCAAAGATAGCGCGCAGCAGCTTTTCTTCTGGGGTCATCGGGGTTTCACCTTTCGGTGTCACCTTACCAACCAGAATATCGCCTGCCCCCACCTCTGCGCCGACATAAACGATACCGGCTTCATCAAGGTTTTTCAGCGCTTCTTCACCCACATTCGGGATATCGCGAGAGATTTCTTCCTGACCCAGCTTGGTATCTCTGGCCATCACTTCATATTCTTCGATGTGAATAGAGGTGAAGACATCATCACGAACGATCCGCTCATTGATCAGGATAGAATCTTCAAAATTGTACCCGTTCCACGGCATAAACGCGACCAGCACGTTCCGGCCCAGCGCCAGCTCGCCATCCTCAGTAGACGGCCCGTCAGCGATGATATCGCCTTTGGACACATGGTCACCTACCTTTACCAAAGGCCGCTGGTTCACGGTTGTGTTCTGGTTTGACCGCTGGAACTTCAGCAGAGAGTAGATATCAACCGGTGAGGCTGTCGCATCGCCGATATCGTCAGTACGAACAACAATCCGGGTAGCGTCCACCTGGTCAACAATACCATCACGCTTGGCCACAATAGTCACACCTGAATCACGGGCGACCCGGGCTTCCATGCCCGTGCCCACAATCGGGGCTTCTGCTTTCAGCAGCGGCACGGCCTGGCGTTGCATGTTAGAGCCCATCAACGCACGGTTCGCATCATCGTTCTCTAAGAACGGGATAAGCGCGGCCGCAACAGACACAAGCTGCTTTGGCGAGACGTCGACATATTCGATATCGGTCGGACGCGCCAGACCAATTTCACCTGCCCGGCGAACCGGGATCAGCTCTCCCACAAAGGCGCCTTTATCGTCCAGCTCAGCATTGGCCTGGGCAATTGTATACCGGCCTTCTTCCATTGCAGAAATATAGCGGTATTCATCTGTTACCTTGCCATCAACAACCTTGCGATACGGCGTTTCAATAAAGCCATACCGGTTAATCTGGGCATAGGTGGCCAGCGAGTTAATCAGGCCAATGTTCGGGCCTTCAGGCGTTTCAATCGGGCAAATCCGGCCGTAATGGGTCGGGTGCACGTCGCGCACCTCAAAACCGGCCCGCTCACGCGTCAGACCACCTGGCCCAAGGGCAGATACACGCCGCTTATGTGTAATTTCAGATAGCGGGTTGGTCTGGTCCATAAACTGTGACAGCTGGGACGAGCCGAAAAATTCCCGAACCGCTGCGGCTGCTGGCTTGGCGTTAATCAGATCAGCTGGCATCACAGTATCAATTTCAACTGAGCCCATCCGTTCACGAATAGCGCGTTCCATCCGCAACAGGCCGACGCGGTACTGATTTTCCATCAGCTCGCCCACAGAGCGGACGCGGCGGTTCCCCAGATGGTCAATATCATCAACCTCACCACGGCCATCTTTCAGATCGACCAGAACCTTCAGAACAGACAGGATATCCTGTTTGCGCAGAATCCGGACAGAATCTTCAACATCCATGTCCAGTCGGCCGTTCATCTTCACCCGGCCAACAGCAGAGAGATCGTATTTTTCAGAATCAAAGAACAGGTTAGTGAACAGCTCATGGGCCGATTCCAGTGTTGGCGGCTCACCCGGGCGCATCACCCGGTAGATATCAACAAGCGCTTCTTCACGACTGTTATTGCGGTCAGCCGCCAGCGTGTTGCGCAGGTGCGGGCCAATATTTACATTGTCGATACCAAGCACGGAAAATTCGCTGATATCGTTGTCTCGCATCATGTTCAGCATGTCTTCGGTGATCTCATCACCGGCCTCAGCCTGAACCACACCTGTATTCATATCCACCAGGTCTGAAGCCACGAAACGGCCCAGCATATCTGTTTCTTCAATGCGAATGTAAGACAGGCCGGCATCCTGGATCTTGCGCATGGTACGCGGGGTCAGCTTGGTGCCTGTTTCCGCAGCCACCTCGCCCGTTTCGGCGTTAATCAGATCGCGGGTCAGCTTCACACCGGCATAGCTGGCGGCGTGGAACTGGCAGCGCCAGCCATCACCATCGCGGCTGTATTCAAGCGCTTCATAGAACACGGCCAGAATATCTTCCCGGCTCATCCCGGTGATATCGGCCGGATCAATATCGCGCTCTGCAGAGGCGGCTTCAGCCATCATGTCGGCTGATTCTGCATCAGGCAGCGCCATCAGGAATGTGGTCGCCGGCAATTTGCGCTTGCGGTCAATACGGACGTTCAGAATATCTTTGGCATCATATTCAAAATCGAGCCATGAGCCGCGATAAGGAATGATACGCGCGGCAAACAGATATTTGCCGGAGGAATGCGTCTTGCCCTTATCATGGTCAAAGAACACGCCTGGTGACCGGTGCATCTGCGAGACAATTACCCGCTCTGTCCCGTTAATAATAAACGTGCCGTTATCGGTCATCAGGGGCATGTCGCCCATATAGACATCCTGTTCCTTAATGTCCCGGATGGACTTTGAACCGGTGTCTTCGTCAATTTCCCAGACCACAAGGCGCAGGGTTACCTTCAGAGGTGAGGCAAAGGTCAGGCCACGCTGCTGACATTCATCAACATCATATTTTGGCGCTTCAAGCTCGTATGATTCGAACTGCAGAATCGCCCGGCCGGCAAAATCATGTATCGGAAAGACTGAGGAAAAGGCTTCTTGAAGACCGGTATTGGTTCTGTCTGCCTTTGCTATACCGACCTGCAGGAACTGGTCATAGCTTGACCGCTGCACATCGATAAGGTTGGGCATCTGCGCAACCTCAGACAGGTGACCAAAGGTGCGCCTTACGCGTTTACGACTATCCAGACTGCTCACACGTTTTGCCATCAGCTAACCCTCATTCGTTTGAAAAGCTGGTGCGCCCCACTGCCCGCGGCTCACCCCAGCAAAAAATCATTCTCAATCGTGGCCACAGCCAGCATGCCCGCCAGACCACCATAACAAACGCCGTGCACCGGACCCCTTAATGAGGCCCGGTGCTCAGCAAATTCAGTCATGCAGACTGAACGACCTCAATTACTTGAGTTCGACAGTCGCGCCAGCTTCTTCAAGCTTGGCTTTCAGCTCTTCAGCTTCGGCTTTGGCAACACCTTCCTTCACAGGCTTTGGTGCACCTTCAACCAGGTCCTTGGCTTCTTTCAGACCCAGACCTGTGATAGAGCGGACTTCTTTAATCACGTTGATCTTAGAAGCGCCTGCTGAGGCCAGAACGACGTCAAACTCGTCCTTTTCTTCAGCTGCTGCACCGCCGGCATCGCCGCCGCCAACAGCCGCTACAGCCACAGGTGCTGCTGCTGCAGACACACCCCATTTATCTTCCAGCAATTTTGCCAGCTCAGCCGCTTCCAGTACGGTCAGAGCAGACAGGTCTTCAGCAATTTTTTCGATATCAGCCATAATAATCTCCTTTAGGCTTTGTCTTTCTGATCAGTTCGGCAAATGCCTACTGCAATTGATCTGCCCGTGCCTGAATGACACGTGCCAGCTTACCAGCCGGTGCTTGCGACACACGAGCCAGCTTTGCCGCCGGGGCATTAACCAGACCCACAAGCTTGGCCCGCAACTCATCAAGTGATGGCATGGTGGCCAGAGCCTCGACACCGGCCTTGTCCAGCATTTTGCCGTCCAGTGAGCCGCCGACGATGGTCAGCTTGTCATTTTCCTTTGCAAAATTGACGAGGATTTTGGCAGCTGCCACCGGGTCAGACGATGTTCCCATCGCGGTTGGCCCAGCGAACATGTCTGTCATGTCCTCATACTTGGTGCCTTGCAAAGCAATTTTGGTCAGTCTGTTCTTGGTTACCTTAAAGCCAGCCCCGGCTTCGCGCATACGCGCCCTCAGATCGCTGCTTTCAGCAACGGTCAGGCCGACCTGGTGGGTAACAACAACGGTTGTTGCCTCAGACAGGGTCGATTGCAGTGTTTCGATCAGTTCGGCTTTTTCTGTCCGGTTCACCTGATCATCTCCACTTCACTAGAGCGAGGACGTTAACCGCCTTCGCCCGGTTTCACCCAGGTACATCATCAGCCAACAAGGCTTATCTGCACCCCTTGGCCTGCCCACAGAAAGTCAAAGCCTTTCAGCTTTTCCCCTTGTCTATGCAGGACATTAAGGTTGCCCGATTGCAACCACCTGCAGTCTTGGACAGGTTGACGGCATGCTGGCCTCTAGGCCAAGACGCCGCCGTTACCCGCCAGCCTGAATAAGACTGGCGAATTCATCCCCCTAACCGGCGCTTAGCCAGCCAGAGTGTCATCAATAAATACGCCAGAGCCCATGGTTGAGCTGAGCGTGATTTTCTTGATATACGTTCCTTTTGCCCCAGATGGACGTGCTTTTTTAATCGCATCAATAAAGGCACTTGCGTTTTCAGCAATTTTGTCAGCCGCAAAGCTGGCCTTACCAATACCGGCGTGAACCACACCCGCCTTTTCAACGCGGAACTGCACTTCACCGGCCTTGGCGGTCTTTACCGCGGCAGCAACATCAGGTGTGACCGTACCCAGTTTTGGGTTTGGCATCAGGCCGCGTGGACCCAGAACCTTACCCAGACGACCAACAACACCCATCATGTCAGGGCTGGCAATCACACGGTCAAAACCGGACTCGCCATTCTGGATAGCCTCAGCCAGGTCTTCTGCACCGACAAATTCAGCACCAGCTGCCTTGGCTTCATCAGCCTTGGCATCACGGGCGAACACGGCCACACGAACATCCTTGCCGGTACCGTTTGGCATTGCCACCGCACCGCGCACCATCTGGTCAGCGTGACGCGGGTCAACGCCCAGATTGATGGCGATTTCGATGGTTTCATCAAACTTGGCAGATGCGCCAGTCTTAATGATTTCAGCCGCTTCAGCCACACTGTAATCGCGTGAACGGTCAATATCGGCTGCGTAACCTTTTTGTTTCTTCGACAGTTTTGCCATGATTATCCCTCCACAACATCAAGGCCCATGGCCCGGGCTGAACCGCTGATCTGGGCGACTGCGCCGTCCATATCAACCGCGTTCAGGTCTTTCATCTTCTGCTCAGCAATCTCTTTGATTTGCGAGATTGTCACCTTACCAGCAACAGTCCGGCCCGGCTCGCCTGAGCCTTTTTGCAGACCAGCCGCCTTTTTCAAGAAATAGCTGACCGGTGCGGTCTTGGTGGTGAAAGTAAAGGATTTATCCTGATAAACCGTGATCACCACAGGCACAGGCATGTTCTTCTCCAGGCTTTCTGTTGCCGCGTTAAACGCTTTGCAGAATTCCATGATGTTCACACCGCGCTGACCCAACGCCGGACCGACAGGCGGAGACGGGTTTGCCGCTCCCGCAGGAATGTTCAGCTTCAGATAGCCTTCAATTTTCTTTGCCATTTACTCAAGACCCTTTATTTATCCTCTGCCCATCCGGCAGACGCCTGTTTTATCTTTTTGTCCTGACGTGCTCGTCAGGTTGATTTTTCGACCTGGCTGTATTCCAGCTCAACCGGTGTTGACCGCCCGAAAATAGACACCGCCACTTTCAGACGTTCTTTTTCATCATCTGCTTCTTCGACAACGCCATTGAAACTTTCAAACGGCCCTTCGATAACGCGGACTTCCTCACCAATATCAAAGCTGACGGTTGTGCGCGGCCGTTCAACACCTTCATCCATCTGCCGGATAAGCCGCTCAGCCTCAGCTTGTGTAATCGGCACAGGCTTGCCTTTGCCGCCCAGGAAACCGGTCACCCGTGGCTGGCTCTGGACCAGAGACCAGGTGGTGTCTGTCAGCTCCATATTCACCAGAATATACCCCGGGAAGAACTTGCGCTCAGACTGGACCTTGGCCCCGCGGCGCACCTCAATAACTTCTTCGGTCGGTACCATCACATCTGCGATCTGCTCATCCAGACCATGTGATTCCGCCTGTTCCAGAATCGACTGGGCCATCTTCTTCTCAGAACCTGAAAAGACGTGGACTACATACCAGCGTTTCGCCATGCCAGACCTACCTTAAACTCCAAACCGCCTGTCAGCCCTCAGCCACCAAGGCCAAGAATAAACTGAACGACGTTCGACAGCACCATATCTGCCAGCAGGAAAAACAGCGCGGCAATCGTCGCCATCACAAAAACAGTGATAGTGGCCAGCCCGGTCTCACGGCGTGACGCCCAGGAAATGCGAGACACTTCCTGTCTGACTTGTCTGACAAACTGTGCAGGGGACACTTTCGCCATCACCAGAGCTTCCTTCTTAAAACCGGTTTTCCTGTTGCAAAACAGATGCAAACGCCCAGCAACGGAATACCCTGTCCAGTGCCCGCTGTGGTCGTTTTTCTGAATCGATGCGGCTATTTAGCATGGAACCGGCCTGACTATCAAGCCCCTGCGGTGAGGAAAACACTGCTTTTTTACTTTTTTTGTCATGGATGCGCGGGCCGCTCTGCGCCATACTACAACAGGATAAAGGCTTCAGGCCAGCAAAACAGGTTCACGATGACACAGCAGCGCAGACAAACACATTCCACCACACCGCCGGCCGCCATTGGCTGGTGCGGGCTGGGCGCAATGGGCGCGGTAATGGCCCCTCGCT
>CBFHLG010000017.1:14081-39021 GCA_965656625.1 Puniceispirillaceae bacterium (SeqCode) | reverse complement strand
CTAGCCGCAGCAGATATTGTGATCACCATGCTGCCGGATGGGGCCGCGGTTCGCCAGGTCGCCGAAACCCTGCTGGCGGCCGGGTTTTCCGGGTTACTGGTCGATATGTCGTCCTGCCACCCACAGGACAGCCGCATGCTGTCAGCAGAGCTTGTCGCCGCAAATTGCCGGTTTATAGATGCCCCGGTTTCCGGCGGTGTGGCTAAGGCCGCCAGTGGCTCTTTGATGATTATGGCTGGCGGGGCAGACGCAGATATTGAACAGGCCGCCCCCTTTTTGAGCGTACTGGGCACGGTTCAGCCGGTTGGCCCGGTGGGCGCGGGCCATGCGATGAAAGCCTTGAACAATTATGTGTCCGCAGCCGGCCTTCTGGCCAGCTTTCAGGCTCTGGCCACGGCTAAACAGGCCGGCATCCCCCCGCAAACCTTTGTGTCTGTCATCAACGGGTCAACCGGACGCAACAACACAACCGAAGTCAAGCTTGAGACATTTGTCCTGAACGAGGCGTTTAATTCAGGCTTTGCCCTGAACTTAATGGCCAAGGATGTGGGTATCGCCCGCCAGTTGATAGAGGCCGCCGGCGCAAGTGTTGAGGCAACGCCCGCGCTGGCCGCCTGCCTTGATGAGGCGGTATCCAGCCTTGGCATGCAGGCCGATCACACCGAATTATACCGCTTTATAACAGGCCAGCCGGCAGATGGGGGAAGCCGCGAATGACAGATCTGCAGAGCCCTGCCCCGGCCGAGGATATCGGGCAGTTCGATTATATCATTGTTGGTGCGGGCACAGCCGGATGTGCACTGGCCAACAGGCTGTCCGCCGACCCCAAGATAAGCGTTCTGCTGCTTGAGGCTGGCGGCAGCGACAATTACATCTGGACCAAAATCCCGGTGGGGTATCTTTATTGTATGGGCAACCCGCGCACAGACTGGGGGTTTAAGACCGCACCGGCAGACGGGCTGAACGGCCGATCTTTGAATTATCCGCGTGGCCGGGTTCTGGGCGGTTGTTCATCGATCAACGGGATGATTTATATGCGCGGTCAGGCCGCCGATTATGACCATTGGCGACAGTTGGGAAACCGACAATGGGGCTGGGATAATGTTCTGCCCTATTTCAAAAAATCAGAAGATCATTACGCTGGGGCCACCGACATGCATGGGGCGGGCGGTGAATGGCGGGTGGAAGAACAACGCCTGTCCTGGGAGATTCTGGATAAGTTCAGAGCCGCCTGTATTGCCGCGGGCATCCCCGCAACTGATGATTTCAACACCGGCAATAATGAAGGTGTAGGGTATTTTCAGGTCAACCAGAAACGGGGCTGGCGATGGAGCAGCTCAACCGCCTTTCTGCGCCCGGCCCGCAAGCGCAAAAACCTGACCATAATGACCGGGGCTACGGCTGAGCAGATCATCCTGACCGGCCGCACCGTTTCCGGCCTGAGGTTTCATCATCACAACCGGCCAGCCATCGCCAAATGCGCAGCAGAGCTGATTTTATGCAGCGGGGCGATTGGCAGCCCGCATCTGCTGCAACTGTCTGGCATCGGTCCGCCTGACCTGTTGCAGCGCCACGGGATTGAGGTTCGGCACGCGCTTAACGGGGTGGGCCAGAATTTGCAAGATCACCTGCAGATAAGAACTATTTTTAAGGTTAAGGACGTCCCCACGCTGAACGATTTTGCCCACACCCTGACCGGCAAGATGCGCATAGGGCTTGAATATCTGCTGAAGCGGTCCGGGCCGATGTCGATGGCGCCCAGCCAGTTGGGGGCGTTTGTAAAATCTGATGCGTCACAGGCCACACCGGACCTGCAATATCATGTTCAGCCGCTCTCACTACCCGCCTTTGGTGAGCCGTTGCACAGCTTTTCCGCCTTCACCGCTTCGGTCTGTAATCTGCGGCCACAGTCACGCGGAACAGTAGAAGTAACGTCAGCTGATCCGTTTGCCAAACCAAAAATCGCGCCGAACTATCTGTCTGCTGAGGCAGATCGGCTGGTGGCGGCAAAGGCTATCCGGCTCACCCGCAGGATTGTTACCAAAGACCCGTTAGCGGCGCATGTGACAGATGAATTCCTGCCTGGGCCAGAGGTCAGCACAGACGAAGAGCTTGCTGCCAAGGCCGGCGATATCAGCACCACCATTTTCCACCCGGTCGGCACCGCAAAGATGGGCGATGATCCGATGGCGGTTGTTAATGACAGGCTGCAGGTTCACGGCATCACCGGCCTGCGTATCGCTGATGCCTCGGTGATGCCAACGATCACCTCAGGCAATACCAATTCGCCGACTCTGATGATTGCCGAAAAGGCCGCGGATATGATCCTGGCCAGCCGCTAAGCGAGAAGCAGAGACCCTCGTCTTTAGAGCCTGTCTGCCAGAATAGCGGCCACATGACGGGCATCACGGCCGGTTCCATCGGCAATCTGGCAGCGACAGGAGGTCCCGTCAGCAACAAGAACCGTCTCAGCAGAGGCTTGCTCAACCTTTGGGAACAGCTTTGATGCGCCCATCTTCATCGAGATATCATAGGTCTGTGTGCCATAACCAAAGGCCCCGGCCATACCGCAGCAGCTGGTCTCAACCTGTTCAACCTCAAACCCGGCCAAATCAGACAGAACCGTGTGCACCGGCCCCACCACATCAAAGGCCTTTTGATGACAATGCCCGTGCAACAGGGCCTGACCACCGGTCTCACGCAGGTTCAAATCAGGCTTATCACGGGCCAGCAATTCTTCGAAGGTCAGCACATGCTCAGCCACCTTATTCGCCGCCTCTGAGGCCAGCAAAGCCGGCACCTCATCACGCAGCGCCAGCGTACAGGACGGCTCCAGCCCGACAATCGGCAGGCCCTGCTCAGCAAAGGGCAGATAGGTGTTGACCAAATCTTCAGCGCGTTGACGGGCCTGCTCAATTAGGCCAGCCGACAGATAGGTGCGCCCACAACACACAGGCCGGCTGCCTTTTGCTTTGGGACTATAGACCTGGTAGCCAGCTGCCTCTAGAACGCGCAGAGCCGCGCGCAGGTTTTCTGGTTCAAAATACCGGTTGAAGGTATCGGCAAATAAAATAACCGGCCGCGCGTCATCTGGTATCGCCCCATCAGGACGCACTGGGGCTTCGGTATCTTTAAACGGGCGGGAAGACCATTTCGGCAAATCCCGCCGCGCGGTAAAGCCGGTCACCTTTTCCAGCACAGACGAGAGCACCGGAATATGACGACGCATCGCCTGAAGCAGATTCACAACCCCGGCACAGCGCGCCGCAACCGGGGCATAGGCTGGCAGATAAGCCACCAGACGGTCATGCAGCGACAGACCCTTTTTTTCGGCACGCAAGGCTGTGACCTCAATTTTCATGCGCGCCATATCAACACCGGTCGGGCATTCACGCTTGCAGCCTTTACAGGACACACACAGCTTCATGGTATCGGCCATCTCGTCACTGGCCATTGCCTCTGGGCCAAGCTGGCCGGACAGGGCCAGACGCAGCGTGTTGGCGCGGCCGCGGGTGCTGTCTTTTTCATCGCCTGTAGCCCGGAAGGACGGGCACATCACCCCGCCTTCCAGCTTGCGGCAGGCCCCGTTATTGTTACACATCTCAACCGCCCCCTGCAGGCCGCCTGCGGCCCCAGGCCAGGCTGACCAGTCAAGCTGAGTGGGAAAGTCATCAATTGAATAGCCAGGAGCGAAACGGAACAAATCGCGCGAATCCATCTCTGGGGCGTCAATGATTTTCCCCGGGTTAAACAGGCCATTCGGGTCAAACATCATTTTTATCTGGCGGAACAGCGCTGCCATTTTCGGCCCGAACATCACTTCGTTGAACTCTGAGCGGACAATCCCGTCACCATGTTCACCAGAATGGGAACCGCCATACTGTTTGACCAGCGCAAAGGCCTCTTCGGCAATCGCGCGCATTTTTTCAACATCCGCGCCCAGCTTCATATCCAATACCGGGCGGACATGAAGACAACCAACAGAGGCATGCGCATACCAGGTCCCGCGGGTCCCATGCTTTTCAAAGATTTCAGTCAGGCCCGCGGTGTAGTCTGCCAGATGTTTCAGGTCAACCGCGCAATCCTCCACAAAGGAGACAGGCTTGGCCGCCTGTTTCATGCTCATCATAATGTTCAGACCAGATTTGCGCATTTCGGCAACCCGCCCCTGAAGGCCAGGGTCAATCGCCTCAATAACGCCGCCGACCCATTCCGGGCCCTTGTCCCAGCCAAAGCCCAGATCAGACATCATCTCCTGCAGGCGCGACAACCGGCGCAGGTTTTCCGCCTCATCTTCCTCTGCAAATTCAACCACCAGAAGGGCAGCGGGCTCTCCTCTCACCGATTCCTCAACAATCGGTTTGAACAGGGGGATAGAGCGCGCCAGAGCCAGCATGGTATCATCGATAAGCTCAACCGCCACCGGATCAAGCGTGACCAGATGCTGGGCCGCGTCCATCGCTTTATAAAAAGTAGGGAAATGACAAATCCCCATAATCTTCTTGGCGGGAAGCGGCCAGAGCTTCAATTCAATCGCATGTGAATAAGCCAGCGTGCCTTCTGAGCCGACCAGAAGATGCGCCAGATTGATGCCGTCGCCTGGCTGACCGCCCGGGCGAAGGGCCATCGCATCGGGAATAAGCGCATCAATATTATAACCGCCAACGCGCCGCAACACCTGCGGGAAGCGGGACAGAATCTCATCCTTATTGTCCTGGCCCATCGCGTCCAGCTGGGGCCATAATTCGGCCAGCAAACCGTTAAAGCAGGTTTTGTCCCCCCCTTGGCTGTCCAACTGGGCAAAGCGGCTGTCTGACCCGTCTGCCATAATCGCGTCAATCGCGGTGACGTTATCACGCATAATCCCATAGCGGATAGACCGCCCGCCACACGAATTATTGCCGGCCATACCGCCGATAGTGGCGCGGCTGGAGGTGGATACATCAACCGGAAACCACAGCCCGTGCGGCTTCAACTGGCGGTTCAGTTCATCCAGTACAATACCCGGTTCAACCACACACCGCCGGTTGGCGACATCCAGCGATAAAATCCGGTTCAGATGTTTGGTGTTATCAATAACCAGCGCATGATTGACAGTCTGGCCACATTGTGAAGTCCCGCCGCCGCGCGGCAGCACAGACAGCCCCTCAGCCCGCGCGAAGTCCAGCGCAGCCCGCACATCATCCAGCGTTTCGGGGACCACAACACCATGAGGAACCATCTGGTAGATAGACGCATCAGTGGCATATCGCCCGCGTGAGAACCTGTCCGCCATCAGGCGCGGGCCAAGGGCACGCTGCAGGGCAGATAAATCAGGTGTCGGTGAAGACGTGGTTTCAGGGGCGGAAAAAGGAACTGTATCTGGCATAATTCAAAATCAAAAATAAAGAGGGTAAACAGGACGGGCAGAGCTTGTTGACAGGCGGAATAGTCTTCCACATATCTTGGAATACCGAATACAGTATGCCATAATTGGGTCAAGGGCGATGCCCTTTTTCACGATCCAACCATTACACATACAGCCTGTCTATGGCGGTTACACTAATTACATTAAGATGATGAGGATAAAGCTCTATGGCAAGTTCCCCTTATAAAGCTGGTAAACATTTTCTGCAGATTCCAGGCCCAAGCAATGTGCCTGACCGTATCCTGCGGGCCATGGATTATCCCACCATTGACCATCGCGGGCCAGATTTCGCGAAAATCGGGGCGGCGTGTCTTGCCGGTATGAAGACCATCTTTAAAACCGACAGCCATGTTGTGATCTACCCCGCCTCCGGGACCGGGGCCTGGGAAGCGGCGCTGGTTAATCTGTTAGCAGAGGGCGATTTGGTGCTGATGGTGGAAACCGGACATTTTGCCACCCTCTGGCACAAGATGGCCAGCAATCTGGGCCTGGAAACAGAATTTCTGGAAACAGACTGGCGCCGCGGGGTTGACCCACAGGCAGTTGAAGACAGATTGCGCGCGGATACAGGCGGCAAAATCAAGGCCGTCTGCGTCGTGCATAACGAAACCTCAACCGGATCAACGTCCCGCATTGATGACGTGCGCGCCGCCATGAACGCGGCCGGCCATGACGCGCTGTTGATGGTTGATACTATTTCCTCGCTGGCCTCTATTGATTTCCGGCATGATGAATGGGGCGTTGATGTCACCGTATCGGGTTCGCAAAAAGGGCTGATGCTGCCGCCGGGGCTATCCTTCAACGCGCTGTCTGAACGTGCCATTGAAGACTCCAAAAAAGGCGGTATGCGCCGGTCTTACTGGGACTGGCAGGATCAGATTGCCGCCAACGCGTCCGGGGCGTTTCCGTTCACCCCGGCCACAAACCTGCTCTATGGGCTGAAAGAAGCGATTGATATGCTGCATGAAGAAGGGCTGGATAATGTCTTTGCCCGTCATGACCGGCATGCAGAAGCCACCCGCCAAGCGGTTCAGGCCTGGGGCCTGGACGTGTTGTGTCAGGAGCCGAAAAACTATTCAAGCTCATTGACCGCCGTGTTGCTGCCAGACGGGCATAATGCCGATGAATTCCGCGCGACCGTGCTGGAAAATTTTGATATGTCGTTGGGGAACGGGTTATCAAAACTGGCTGGCAAAGTGTTCCGCATCGGCCATTTGGGTGATTTCAATGACCTGATGATGCTGGGCACATTAAGCGGTGTTGAAATGGGGCTGGGCATGTCTGGCATCCCGCATCAGTCAGGCGGCGTAGCCAAGGCCATGTCCTATCTGTCCGCGAACAGCTGAGCTGAGACCAACGTTCAAAAATCCGCCGGGAGGGGTGGCAATGACTGACAAAACCACCAGTGAAGATGAGCTGATGTATGAAGTGGTTGACGGCATAGGCATTCTGACCCTGAACCGGCCGCACCGGCGCAACGCGCTGACCTTTGCGATGTATGAGCAGATCAAACAGATTTGCGCGCGGGCCGGTACCGAAGATGATCCCGACAATCTGAAAGTTATCATCTTCAAAGGCGCAGGGGATGCCGCCTTTGCCGCGGGTACGGATATCTCGCAATTCAGAACCTTTTCCAGCGGCGATGATGCGATTGCCTATGAAGAGATGATAGAGGCTGTGCTGCATGAGATTGAGCATTGCGCTGTCCCGACACTGGCGGCCCTGAACGGATTTGTTACCGGCGGCGGTGCGGCGATTGCCGCGTCCTGTGCGCTGCGTATCGGCAGCCGGTCAATAAAGGTGGGGGTACCGATAGCCAAGACCTTGGGGAACTGTCTGGCAATCGCCAATCTGCGCCGGTTTATTGCCCTTATCGGTGAGGCGCGAACCGCCCATATCCTGCTCACCGCGCAACTGATTGATGCTGAAGAAGCCAAACTGGCCGGGTTCATCACAGAACTTCTGGAGGACCAGGCAGAAGTAGAGGACCGCGCCCTAGCGCTGGCAAGAGAGATGACCCGGTCTGCCCCGCTGACCATCAAGGCCACCCTGGCCGGCATCCGCCGCCTGCGGGACGCTACACCGCTGCCAGATGATCATGACCTGATCACGATGTGTTTTGGCAGTGAGGATTTCAAAGAAGGGGTGTCTGCCTTTTTCGAAAAACGCCCCGCTGAGTGGGCCGGGCGATAAGCCCCGCTTTAAAGCCGCATAATTTCCAAACTTTTGCGATTGCGGTCGCCGCAGAATCAGCCTATGGTTTTTGGTATACCATATTTTGAATCACTGCTGTTTTGAGGAGGGCAGGCCCATGGATTACGCACATTACATTGATGGAAGCTGGGTAGATGACAGCGAACGTTCAGAAAATATAAACCCGTCAAATACAGACGATATTATTGGCCGCTTTGCCAGAGGCGATGCCTCACGTGTTGATGAGGCGGTTGCCGCCGCCAAAGCTGCCCAACCGGCCTGGGCAGAGGCCAGCCCGCAGGTCCGGCATGATGTGCTGGAAAAAGCCGGTGCGCTGATAATGGCGCGCAAAGAAGAGCTGGGCCGCCTGCTCGCTCGTGAAGAAGGCAAGACGTTGGCCGAGGCAACTGGTGAGACCATCCGGGCTGCGCAGATTTTCAAATTCTTTGCTGGTGAGGCGTTGCGCAACCTGGGTGATGCGGTGGCCTCTGTGCGTCCGGGTGTGGATGTGATGATGGAGCGTGAAGCGGTTGGCATTGTCGGGCTGATCACGCCATGGAATTTCCCGATTGCGATTCCGGCCTGGAAAATTGCCCCTGCCCTGGCCTTTGGCAATGCGGTGGTGATTAAACCGGCTGAACTGACCCCGGCTTGTGCGTGGGAACTGGCAAAAATCCTGGATGAAGCGGGCTGCCCGAAGGGCGTCTTTAATCTGGTGATGGGAGCCGGATCTGTTATCGGGGCGCGGATTGCTGAACATCCTGACATTGATGCTGTCAGCTTCACCGGGTCTGTACCAACCGGCCGCCAAATTGGCGTAACCTGTGCCAGCCTGGGCAAAAAAGTGCAGATGGAAATGGGCGGCAAAAACCCGATGGTGGTGATGGATGACGCTGATTTGCAGGTTGCTGTCGGGGCCTGTCTTAACGGGGCGTTTTTCTCTACCGGTCAGCGTTGTACCGCGTCCTCGCGCCTGATTGTCACCAAAGGCATTCATGATGAGTTTGTTGAGGCCTTGACAGATGCCGCCGCCAAGCTGGTGGTCGGCGACCCGCTGGACAGCGCGACCCAAATCGGCCCTGTGGTCGATGGCAAACAGCTGCAGCAGAATGTGGATTATGTAAAACTGGCAGCAGATGAAGGCTGTGATGTGCGCGGCGGTGACATCCAGAACGGCCCGGGCTTCTTCCAGAAGCCAGCTGTGTTTGCCGGGGCAACAAATGACATGCGGGTATCACGTGAAGAAATCTTCGGCCCCTGTGCCTCTGTGATTAAGGCAGATGATTATGATGAAGCCCTGCATCTGGCCAACGATACCGATTTCGGCCTGTCTGCAGGCATCTGCACGACTTCACTGAAATACGCTACCGATTTCCGCAAGAAATCAAAGGCCGGGATGGTGATGGTGAACCTGCCGACCGCTGGTGTTGATTATCATGTGCCGTTCGGTGGCCGCAAAGGGTCCAGCTATGGCCCGCGTGAACAGGGCGGCTATGCACGTGAATTCTACACCATCGTGAAAACCAGCTATATTGGCGCCTGATAGGCAAAGGGACAGACAATCATGAGCAAGACAGTCCATCATGGAAATTGGCAGGGAATTTGGCCTGTTGCCCCGACCCCGTTCACAGCAGATGGTGCGGTTGATTATGACGGCATGAAACGCGTACTGGACTGCATGATAGATCAGGGTGTGGACGGGATTTGCATCCTGGCCAATTTTTCCGAGCAGTTTTTGATTTCTGATGCTGAACGGGAACACTTAACCCGGGTCTGTCTTGACCATGCCGGCGGGCGCATCCCGATGATCGTTACCATCAGCCATTTTGCCACTGATATCGCTGTCGCACGGGCAAAACTGGCCAAAGAGCTGGGCGCAGAAGCGGTAATGATGATGGCCCCGTATCATGGTGCGTTGCTGAAAGGGACCGCCCAGCAAACCTATGAGCAGTTGGCCCGTGTCGGTGATGTGGGGATTCCCATCATGATCCAGGATGCCCCACTGTCTGGTGTTGAGCTGCCGGTTGAGTTCCTGATCAAGGTGGCCAACACCATCGAGATGGTCAAAATGTTCAAAATCGAATGTGCCGGGGCAGCCGCCAAATTGCGCACCCTTGTTGAGGAAGGCGGCGCGGCCATCGAAGCCCCGTTTGACGGGGAGGAAGCCATTACCCTGCTGGCCGATTTGGATGCCGGAGCGCGCGGGTCGATGACTTCTGCGCTGATCCCGGATCTGTTGCGCCCGGTTATCTTTGCCCATCTGGAAGGACGGCGCGATGAAGCGGTTCAGGGCTATAGCGCGTTACTGCCAGTGATTAATCATGAAAACAGACAATGCGGCTTCCGGGCCACAAAAGAGGCCATGGTTGAAGGCGGCGTGATCGCCTCTGCCTTTTGCCGGCATCCGTTCGCCCCGCTTCACCCGCAAACCAAAGCAGGCTTGCTGGAGCTGATGGCCCCGCATGACCCGTTGGTTCTGCGCTGGGGGAAGTAACTGCCATGGTCCGTAACCCCTCTTTGAGTAAATTGCTGGCTGACGGGCATATCCCGGTGAAGACCCGCAAATCTCTCGGTGAGGAGACCGCGGACACCTTGCGTGAGCTCATCCTGCTGGAAAAACTGGCACCGGGCACCTCTATTCCGGAACGCGACCTGGCCGAATTACTGGGCATCAGCCGAACCCCGATGCGTGAGGCCATGCGCCTGTTGGAAACAGAAGGGCTGATAGAATATACCGCCACACGCCGGCCTTACGTCGCCAACCCGACCTTTGAGGATATCTGCCAGTATCTGGCGGTTATCGGCTCATTAGAAGCGCTGGGCGGCGAGCTGGCCTGCGCGGTGGCCACGGACCAGCAATTGCGCGATATCAGCGTGCTGAATGAAAAAATGCAGAACACATCTGATACAGAAGCCGCGCTTAATTTTTTCGAGCTGGATATGCAGTTTCACAGCAGCATTGTTCAGTTCAGCGCAAACATCCCGCTTATTGAAACGCACAAACAATATAACCGGCGCCTGTTCCGGGCCCGGTTTGTGTCCTCGCGCATGCGCCTGAAACGCAGCCAGACCCTGGCCCAGCATCAATGCATTACAGACGCGCTTCTGGCCAGAAACGCAGAAGCGACCGCCAAAGAATTGCGCGGCCATCTGTACAGCGCGGTAGAGAATATAAAATTGGCCTTTGAGGCTGACCAGACAGACAGCAGTTCACAAGAAAAGGATGAGTGAGTTATGAAGCCAAAAATAGGCATTATTCCGGGTGATCCGGGCGGCATTGGCCCTGAGCTGATCGCAAAGCTTCTGGCCGCGAATGAAACCGGCGAAAAAGCCGATATCCTGCTGATCGGTGATGGTCATCTGTTCAGCCAGGGCATGCAACAAGCCGGGGCCAGCTACGATATGCGCCCTTGCCAGCCGCGTGACGGCGACTGGACCGACGGGACCAGCTTTGCCCATTTTGATCGCCAGACCATTCCACAAGATGAGGTGAGCATCGCTGAGGTCACCCTGGCCAACGGCCGTTCGGCCTTATCCAACCTGAATTGCGCACTGGAATTGGCCAGAGACGGCATTATTGATGCGATCACCTTTGGCCCGTTTAACAAAGCCGCGCTGATCGAGGCAGGCCTTGGTCATGAAGATGAGCTGCATTACATGGCTGAGTTTTTAGGTGTGGAAACTTATATCTCTGAATTAAACACGCTTGAAGGGCTCTGGACCAGCCGGGTATCCAGCCATATCGCGCTGAAAGAGGTGCCGGACTATATCACTGATCACCGTATTTCAGAGGCAGTGCATCTGATCGATAAAACGCTGCGCCGGTCCGGGATGAGCCGTCCGCGCCTGTCTGTGGCGGCGCTGAACCCGCATGCGGGGGATAATGGCAATTTCGGGCGTGAAGAAATCGATGTGATCTCTCCTGCGGTGCAAAAGCTGCAGTCAAAACAGGTTAATGTAGATGGCCCCTGGCCTTCCGATACCGTGTTCTTGAAGGCCAAAGCCGGGGAAGTGGACGGGATTATCACCATGTATCATGACCAGGGCCAGATCGCGCTGAAGCTGATGGGGTTTGACCGCGGTGTCACGGTTCAGGGCGGAATACCGTTTCCGGTTACCACGCCGGCACATGGCACCGCCTTTGATATCGCCGGGTCTGGCACAGCAGATGTAAAGGCCATGACAGCTGCCTTTGACATTGCCTGCAATATGGTCAGCAACTGGCAATAACCCTGCGCCGCATCGCTTCACGCGGCCATCACGGAGCAGTGAGAGATGAAAATTACCGCGGTCAGAGCCTATGCGCTGAATGTCAGTGTTGAGCTGGATATAACAGATGAGGTGAAGACAACCGCGCATCAGGTCTGTGTGGTTGAGGTTGAAACAGATGCCGGCCTTACCGGCCACGGGCTGAGCTCTATTGGCCCGGCGGTACCGATAAAGGCGGCTGTTCTGTCTGTTGCCGCTCCAGAAATTATCGGCGCCGACCCCTTTCGTCATGAACAAATCTGGGATCGCTTATACTGGCTTCTGGTCCCGCGTGGCCAATCTGGTGTGGGGATGCATGCTATTGCCGCGATTGATATTGCGCTGTGGGATATCAAGGGTAAGGCCCTTGGCCAGCCGATATGGAAGCTGTTGGGCGGGGCACGTGACAGATGTCCTGTCTATGCCACCTTCGGGTTTGGGTATTACCGGAACGAAGAGCTGGCAGAAGCCGCATTGAGATGGCAACAGAGAGGCTTTCACCGGCTGAAGATGACGGTGGGTAATCAGGCCTTGAAGCGGCGGGATGAGCCGCGCCTGCTGAGTGAGGTAATCGTTGAGGATGCAGAGCGCGTCAAAATTGTTCGTGAGGCGGCCGGTGCAGACGCAGAGCTGTTTATTGATGCAAATTGCAGCCTTGATCTGTATCACGCCCGCGAATTATGCGCGCGCATCGAGCAGTATCATATTGAGTTCTTTGAGGAGCCGATAACACAAAACGATGTCCGGCAGATGGCGGCGTTACGCGCGCAAACATCAATCCGCCTCGCCTGTGGCCAGAATGAAGGTCAGGCTTACCGGTTCAGGGATATGATGATCGACGGTGCGGTTGATATCATCCAACCCAATGTGGCGATCACCGGCGGCTTTACCCAATGCCAGAAAATCGCCGCCCTGGCAAACAGCTTTAATATCTCAGTTGATAATGGCGGGGCCTGGCCATTCTTTAACCAGCATCTTCAGGCCGGCGCGTCGAACGGCGGTCTGGTTGAATATCATTATAGCTCTGTTGAAGTCTGCAAACAGATTTATACCGGCTTGCCTGAACCAAAGGAAGGCTGGCTGGAGATGACAGACAAACCGGGCTTAGGCTTCGATTTAAATACCGCTGCCCTCGCCCGGTTTGAGCTTTAATAAATCACGTCGCTAAACGCTCACTTCTTGGCGTCAAACGCCCCGCGTGTGGCCATCTTGAACAATTGTGGACCACACAAGCCCAGGAACGCCAGCACCAAGAAGAACAGCGCCAGAGGCTGGGTGAAAATCTGCCACCATTCCCCGTTGAAGATTTTCAAGGAGTTCTGCAGATTAACCTCAACCATCTTGCCCAAGATGAGGCCAACAGCTATTGGCGCGACCGCAAAGCCAAAGCGGCGGGCAACAAACCCGATGACGCCGAAAATCATCACAATCCAGATATCCAACAGAGACGAGTTCAGCGCATAGGCCCCGATTACAGACAAAGCAAACACAATCGGCCACAATATCGGTGTTGGAATAAGAGAAATGCGGGCAAAGATTTTCGCCGCATAAAGGCCCATCAGCAAGAACATTACATTGGCCACAAACATGGACCCGAATATCTGGTAGACCGCCTCAACCTGTTCAGTAAACAGATACGGGCCGGGACGCAGACCATGAACCATCAGCCCCACCAGAATAATCGCGGTGGTCCCACTGCCTGGAATCCCCAGCACCATGGTCGGCACCATCGCCCCACCGGTTGCCGCGTTATTGGCTGATTCAGCCCCGGCGATCCCCTCGATAGAGCCTTTACCGAATTCATCTTTATTCTTCGACCAGCGTTTGGCTTCAGAATAGCCGATCATGGAGGCCACCGTGGCCCCTTCAGCCGGCAGAATCCCGATGAAGGTCCCGATCCCCGATGACCTGAGCACCGTTTTCCATATTTTCTTGTAATCGGCCCTGCTCGGGAGCTGTACCGCTTTCATCTTCACAAATTCGACCGCCTGATTGGCCAGCCGTGATTGCACCAGAAGTTCTGACATCGCAAACAGGCCGATCATCACCGGCACAAAAGACAGCCCTTCATACAGCTCATAATTGCCAAACATAAAGCGTTCGATGGTGGTTACCCGTTCAGCGCCAATGGTTGACAGCCACACACCGAACACGCCGCCGATGAGGTTTTTCACTGCCCCGCCCGAACTGATACTGGCCAGCATGGACAGCCCGAAAATGGTCAGCGCGAAATATTCAGGCGGCCGGAATTCATACGCCACCCGCGCCAGCAACGGCGCTGCAAAACACAGCACTATCACAGACACAATGCCACCAAAGGTGGACGCAATTACAGCAATACCCAGCGCGCGGCCAGCCTCACCCCTCTGGGCAAGCGGATAGCCGTCAAAAGTGGTCGCCGCCGCCGCCGATGTGCCCGGCGTGTTAATCAAAATTGCCGTGATTGACCCGGCAAAGGTCGCCGCCACATAAATCGTGGCCAGCACAGCAATGGCGTGAACAGGGTCCATGGTCAGGGTGAACGGTAACAGCAACGCCGCCCCGGTTGTCGCCCCCAGACCAGGCAGCACACCAATGATGATGCCAATGATGGTGGTGACAAAAATCAAGAACAGCAAATAGGGGTCAAAGAAAACGGAACCCAATGCAGACAAGGCTTCTAACATCAGTCGGTCTCCTTAACCGTAATACCAGTTCATCAGGATGCCGCGCGGAAACCTGATCTTCAAAACATTATCGAAAAGTAAAAAAATAAGAAATGGCGTCAGAAGGGCGTTTGCCAGAGACACCAGAAGGCGCCTCTCTCCCCAGGCCAGGGACATAAGAAACATCACCACAGCAATGCCGATGAACATATCTGTTGAAATGGTCAGGCCATAGAATACAGCCATCAGGGAAATAGACATCCAGGTTGCCCGGCGGATGGGTTCAGGATACTGCGGCGGCGTTTTATAAAATTGTAACGCTAGGATGCCAGTCAGTATCAGGTTGAGCACCATCAGAAAAATCGGGAACGACCGCGGTTGCATACTGTCCCCAACAATCATGGGCGGCGACAGGTCAAGCTGCAGCGCCAGATAGATAATCACCAGCGACACAGCCGCGATGACGATCGGCACAATTTGTGTCTTGAGTACCATAAGTCTTTCCCCGGAAAACGGCGCTCCCGCAAAAGACACTGCGGGAGCGCGATATGGTTTAGTAAGGGTTGGCGTTAGTTCACCAGACCCATTTCTTTCAAGGCTGGGCCAAACTCGCCAACCATCATCTTGATCTGCTCACCCCATGGGCCTGATGGCTGTGGTGAGGTGTTATCAAGACCTGAGTTGGCCAGATACGCCTGGTACAGTGAATGACCCATAGCTTTTGCCATTGCCGCTTCCATCTCAGCACGACGCTCTTCTGGAACACCAGCGTGTGTTACAAAACCACGTGTTGTTGACAGCACCAGATCGATACCCATTGACTTAGCTGTCTTGGCAGCAGGGATTGGTTCCATGCCGTTTTCGCCCAGGATAACCAGCGGGCAAACATCGCCAGCTTCGATAGGAGCAGAAGCTTCAGACAGGTTCAGAACACCAACGTCAACCGCGCCGGCAACCAGCTGTGTTGCCAGCTCACCGCCGCCACCAAATGGGACGTAGTTTGGCATCGGCTGGCCAAGACGCTTTGCCCACAAATATACAGTAATGTGGTCAATTGTGCCTGAAGATGTCCCCCCGAAGGTCGGCGCATCGCCATTCTTCATGCCGTTCACAAAATCTTCAGGTGTCTTGTACTTAGACTTCGCACAGTTCACCATCAGGATCTGCGGATCGTTTGTGCCGCGGGCAATCGGCGCCATATCTTCAACTTTCAGCTTCGTCTTGCCAGCTGCCATTGAGATCGCGTGGCCCACAGTGAACGTCATGATGGAGTTCCCATCGGCCGGACGTGTGGCGAAGTAATTCATCGCTGCAGCACCACCGCCGCCACGCTTGTTCACAACAACCATGTCCTGTTTCAGGTGACGGCGTGTCCGGATCATCATCATCCGAGAGTTCACGTCAGTACCGCCGCCCGCGCCAGCGTGTGTAATCACTTCAATAGCTGGCTTGTCATCGGAAATCGCAGGTGCGGCTGTCATCATCATGGCACCAGCCATGATAGCAACACCAGACCCAACGGCTGCTAATAGTTTCGTCGTTTTCATGTGCAAATCCTCCCTTGGAAATTTTGGTATACACAATTCCATTTATAAATTAAGTAAACCGCGTTATTTTGCGGTTGGCAAGTAGGGAGTTCTCTTCGCAGCCGTTTTTTTCTGCCCATAGGAAAACCAAAATTTTGACTTGCGCGCGCCATCGAAACAAGGCCATCATTTCTCATAACTGAGACAGCCCTGTTGTTAGATTAAGGCAGAGAACAGTTATGGACGACAGCCCCCAGAAAAAATGGACCAGACTTAAAGTCGACCCTGCACTGATGCGCCAGTTAATGACGCGTCAGGATGCGCGGCCGATGCGTGATATGCTGATATGGCTGGGGCTGATGGCCCTGTTTGCCGGCCTGACCATATATTTGTGGGGCAGCTGGTGGGCGGTTCTGCCGCTATATGCTTATGCCGTTTTATACAGTACAGGGTCGCAATCACGCGAACATGAAACCGGCCATGGCACAGCGTTCAAGACCAAAGCCTATAACAAGTTCTTCTTTGAGCTGACCAGTTTCATGGTGTTGCGGGAGAGTTTTTTGCGGGCCAAGAGCCATGACATCCATCATCAGCACACCATCCTGACCGATAAAGACCCTGAGATTGTCACCCCGACCCCGCCAGATTACCGCGCGCTGATGCTGAACCTGTTCATGCTAGAGCGATCTTTCAACGGACTGAAAGACGTGTTGACCCACAGTTTGAACCGGCTGACCCCAAAAGACAGGCGTAACGGGCTGACCGCGTTGCCGGATGGTGCACGGGGCAAGGCCCGGCTGTGGGTGGCCATTCTGGCCGGGGCTGCGGGGTTGGCTGTTTATCTGTCGAGCTGGCTGCCGCTGATGCTGATTGGCCCGGTACCAACGATGTTTGGCGGTACGCTCAGGCATTTATTTGCCCTATCACAGCATGTCGGCCTGGCCCAGGATGTGTATGATCACCGGATGAACACCCGCACTATCTATCTGGGGCCGGTTTTGGGCTTTTTATATATGAATATGCAGTATCATCTGGAACATCACCTGTATCCGAATGTGCCCTATTATAACCTGCCCGCCCTGCATGAGGCGATAAAGGACGACTGCCCGCCCGCCTATAACGGCCTGTGGCCCGTATTTGCTGAAATGCTGCCCGTGTTGTGGCGACAACGTTATGAGCCAGCCTATTTCATTGAACGACCTATGTCAGCCTGACCCGGGCGCCCGCCAGGGCTAGTTAATATTAACGCCGGCCTCTGCTGCCCGCGCGACCATATACTCACGGCCCGCCAGCATATCATCCATTGTGGTAAAGCCGTTGGTGTAATGGCCTTTATAGCCCAGACCTTCAATTTTCTTGAACATCGCCCCGAAATCAATGGTACCTTCGCCTGGCCGCTGGTGAATTTCGTATGAGCCGTTATTGTCTGCCAGCCTGACTTCATGACAAAGCGAGAAGTCAACCGCGTCAATAAAATTAGAAATACCGACACCCGGAAGGAAATGCGCGTGATTGGCGGTAAACGACCAGCGCAGAGCCGGGCTTTGCACTTCCCTCAGGAAATGCATGGTCTCTGCCGGGGTGACCGGCATGTAATTGACCTCAGCCAGAACCGGCTCCCAGTTCAGGTTTTCCAGCAGCAATAAAACGCCCTTTTCCTCGGCATAGGCCGCCACCCGCTTCAGACGCTCTATCGCGGCCTGCATTCTGATGGTCCGGCAAGCGGTGAAATGATAACCGCCATGCACCACAATCCATTCCGCACCAAGCTGCGGGGCAAGGTCAATATAGGCTTTCATATAGGCATCAACAGCATCACGGCAAAACGGTGATATTTCAGCAACGTTTACGCCGGACAGCGTGTGCAAACCCAGCTTCAGTCCGCACTTTTCCTTTGCCGCACGCACCCGTTTTACCCGTTCAGCATCAAAACTTTCCAGCGCATTGGGGTGAATATCTGTCTGCACATCAATAAAGTGAACATCGTTTTTGGCGGCCCATTCGATGCCGTCTTCAACCGACACACGCCGGCCGATATCAATCCCAATTCTCTGTTTGAGTGTCAGTTGTGTCATGATGACCTCCCCCCCTTCGATGCTGGCCTACCGCCCTTTGAACTGCGGTTTGCGCTTTTCCATGAAGGCACGGCGGCCTTCGATATAATCCTCACTGTCAAAACAGGCTTTCACCAGCGCATCTATCCGGGCCCGGTCACGTTCTGTTTCGGGTTTCTGTATATCCGCTGTAATCGCCTTAACAGACGCCAGCGTCATCGGCGCGTTCTCGGCCATGCGTTTGACATAGTCAGCGACATAAGCCTCTAGCATATGACTAGGCAGAACCCGGTTCACCAGGCCCATATCATAGGCTTCCTGGGCAGTGAACTGGCGCGCGGTGAAGAAGATTTCCTTCACCATAGACGGGCCGACCAGCGCGGACAGCCGGGCCACCCCTTCAAACCCATAGCCCAGTCCCAATTTGGCGGCAGGAACCGCAAAGCGCGATTTATCTTCACACAGGCGAATATCACAACAGACCGCAAGACCCATACCGCCGCCAATACAATAGCCTGTGATCATCGCGATAGTGGGTTTAGGAAAAGTAAACACCGCATTATAAAACCGTGTTGACGCGGCGGTGTAGGTGGCTACCTGATCTTCGCTGGCCCGCTCTTTCTCAAACTTTGAGATATCCGCCCCAGATGCAAACGCTTTCCCGCCGGCCCCCCGCAGAACAAGAAGGCGGACAGTTTCATCTTCTGACATGTTTTCAACAATTTCGGCGGCCGCCTGATACATCGCCAGCGAGACCGCGTTATGACGTTCAGGGTTATTGATCACCACATAACCGGTATGATCGATACAGCCCGCCAGAATTTTACCATCGGCATAGCTGTCTAGAGAAGAGAGGTTCATATCACGCCCTTATCGTTAAATGAGTTAATGTCATCCTCAGAATAGCCATATTCGGCCAGGATCTCGCGGCTGTGCTCACCTTTACCCGGCGGTGGCCGCTGAATAGACGGGTCAGCGCTGCTCATGATGATCGGCTGGCCAACCACCTGAACAGGCCCGCGTTCTGCGCTTATCATATCGCGTGCGATGCCCAGATGCTGGACCTGCTCACTGGCGAAAACCTTGTCGATTGTGTTGATCTCGCCGCTGGGCACGCCCACCTTGTTCAACCGGTCGATCCAGCTCTTGCTGCTGTCTTTGCGGAAATTATCATTGATCACCTGGCTCAGCGCGTCGCGGTTTTCGCTGCGGGACTGTGGTGTGGCAAAGGCCTCCTCATCCAGTCGCGGGTCGCCCAGCTCATCCTTGAAGCGCAGCCAGATGTGCTGACCGGCCACCGCGATATTGATAAAGCCGTCACTGGTTTCAAACACGCCTGTTGGGATAGAGGTCGGGTGGTTATTGCCAGCCTGTTTCGGGACATGCTGATCCATCAGCCAGCGTGTTGCCTGAAAATCCAGCATCGCAATCTGTGCCTGTAACAAAGACGTCTGCACCCACTGGCCTTCGCCGGTCTTCTCGCGCCCGATAAGGGCCAGCAACACCCCTTGCGCGGCAAACCCGCCCGCGGTCAGATCAGCAATCGGAATGCCGACCCGCATTGGCCCGGCCCCCGGCGCACCGGTGATAGACATCAGCCCGCCCATGCCTTGCGCAATCTGATCAAACCCCGGCCGCTTTGACAGCGGCCCGTCCTGGCCAAAGCCAGAGATAGACGCATAAACAATACGCGGGTTAAACGCCTTGATGGTTTCATAATCAATGCCCAGGCGGTGTTTTACATCGGGCCGGTAATTCTCAACGATCACATCGGCGGTCGCAGCCATCTTCAGGAAAATGGCCTTGCCGTCTTCTGATTTCAGATCAAGCACCATAGAGCGTTTGTTGCGCTGCAGGTTCTGGAAGTCCGAACTGTCACGGGTGCCGCCCATATCAGAGCCAGCCTCAGACGGGGTTTCGATTTTAATCACATTCGCGCCCCAGTCCGCCAGTTGACGCACACAAGTTGGCCCGGACCGTACACGGGTCAGGTCAAGTACAGTGATATGATCCAGAATCGGGCAGGAAGGCTCAAATCCCATAAGATAATCCTTTATTATCAGACAGCGCCTGAGGCGATCGGGTAAACACCTGTTCGTACAGACAATTTAGAAGTAAAATATTGTATACCAAATTAAGACGTCTTAGAGTCAGGCTGTCAACTGACTTCACTGGTATACCCCTGCCGGTTTTTTGCGGGGTGAGACAGACAAAGGATTACGACTGCGGGCATGAAGACCATTTTTATCCTGTTTGACAGCCTGAACCGGTCGGCCCTGTCCTGTTATGGCGGTCAGATACAGACCCCTCATTTTGACAGGCTGGCCAGCCGGGCCGCGCTCTTTGATACGCACTTTGCAGGCTCTCTGCCCTGTATGCCGGCCAGACGGGATATGCAGACAGGGCGGCTGAATTTCCTGCATCGCAGCTGGGGTCCGCTGGAACCGTTTGATGACAGCTTTGCCGCCAGGATGAAAACAGCAGGGGTCTACAGCCATCTGGTCTCTGATCATTATCATTATTTTGAAGATGGCGGGGCTACCTATCACACCCGCTATTCCAGCTGGGACTTTATCCGCGGACAGGAATCAGACCCCCATGTGGCGATGGTCGAACCACCGCTGGACCGGTTCAAAAAAGCCTATCACCCGCTGCAGTTTGAAGACACCAGAGACGGTCACCGCCTGCAAGGCATGATCAACCGCGAGGCGGTCAGAGGAGAGGCTGATTACCCTGTGGTGAAGTGCGTGGATGCTGCGCTGGCGTTCTTGCGCGAAAATCATTCAGCGAAGACATGGTTCCTGCAGATGGAAACCTTTGACCCGCATGAACCGTTCACCGCCCCTGAAGCGTTTCGCGACGGCGATACCGGCTATACCGGCCCGATACTTGACTGGCCACGCTACAGAGAGGTTGAGGAAACCGATGCGGAAATTGCTGAGCTGAGAGCAAATTATGCCGCCCTTGTCCGGTTTTGTGATGCGCAACTCGGCCGCTTGCTGGCCGCGTTTGATGAATATGATCTGTGGCAGGACACCGCCATTGTGCTGACCACCGACCATGGTTTTCTGCTGGGAGAGCATGACTGGTGGGCGAAAAACAGAATGCCGTTTTTCAATGAGGTCGCGCATATCCCGCTGATGATTTATCACCCTGAGATGAGCGTTGCTGGTGGCAGCCATATTTCGGCGCTGACCCAGACCACTGATCTGATGCCCACATTGCTTGAGCTTCACGGGCTGCCCGCTAACGGGCATATGACCGGCCGATCGTTATTGCCGTTGCTGTTTGGGGCGACCACAACCGGGCGCGATATCGCCCTTTATGGCATATTCGGCGGCGCAATTAACGCCACTGACGGCCGCTATACCTATTTCCGATATCCTGAGGATATGGAAACAACAGAGCTGTTCGAATATACGCTGATGCCAATGCATAACCGCAGCCTGTTTGAAGTAAGAGAGCTGGCCTTAGCCGAACTTTACCGCGGCTTTTCCTTCACCCAAGGCGCACCTGTGCTACAGATACCGGCACTGAAAGATGCCAAACGCTCACCGCGCCAGGGCGGCTTTGCCCAGACCCAAACCTGTCTTTATGACCTGCAGAACGACCCGCAGCAGACCCGACCTTTCCGTGATGCGGAAATCGAATCCCGCCTCATGGAAGCCATGGCTGCGGAGATGGCTTCCCATGAAGCGCCTGAGGAGATATATCTGCGGTTCGACTTAAAAATCTAAAGCCGCCAAATAATCACCACCAGATACTGACTACCAGATAGTAGCCACCAGATATTAACCACCGGCCTGTTATAAGTGAACTAGACAAAGAGAGACCTTCTGTGATGAGTAACCATCTTTATGATGCCGTGTTTGCCCCGCATGAAATGAGCGAGAAAGCCTTCCTGATTTCAAATACGCAGTCATTGTCCTATGCAGCGTTTCATAAGCGGGTCAACCAGTTGGCCCATGCGCTGGTCGCCAGCGGCATGCAAACCGGTGACAGAGTGGCGGTTCAGGCGGCAAAATCGAACACACAGCTGGCTTTGTATGTTGCCACGATAAAGGCAGGCGGCGTTTATCTGCCGCTCAACACCAGCTATACCGCCCATGAGCTGGATTATTTCATTTCCAATGCGGCCGCCCGTCTGGTGGTGGTTGATGAAAGGGCAGAAGCGGCGGTAAGCCCTATTGCTGCGGCCCAAGGGGCCAGCCTGTTGACACTGAACGCTGATGAAAGCGGCACCCTGACCGCCCTTGCCGACAGCCAGACAGACCAGTTTGACGCGGTGCCGAGAGGCGCAGAAGACCTGGCCGCGATTTTATATACATCCGGAACCACCGGGCGGTCCAAAGGAGCCCAGCTGTGCCATCGCAACCTGTTGTCCAACACCGCGGTCTTGCGTGAATTCTGGCGCTTTACAGAAGATGATGTGCTGCTTCATATGCTGCCCATTTATCATACCCACGGCCTGTTTGTAGCCTGCAACCTGCTCGCCATGGTCGGCGGCAGCATGATTTTCCTGCCCAAATTTGATTCAGATACGGCGCTGGCCATGCTGCCTGAAGCAACCACGATGATGGGGGTGCCAACCTTCTATACCCGGCTGCTGGCAGATGAGCGCTTTACCCGTGAAGCCAGCCAACATATGCGCCTGTTCATCTCCGGCTCGGCCCCGCTGCTGGCAGAAACCCATAAGAGCTTTGAAGCCCGTACCGGAAAGAAAATTCTGGAACGCTATGGCATGACCGAAACCAATATGAGCACCTCCAACCCTTATGACGGAGAGCGGATTGGCGGGACAGTTGGTGTGCCCCTGCCAGGTGTTGAGCTGCGGATTGCAGATGCCAAGACAGGCGAGACACTGCCTGACGGCGAAATAGGCATCATTGAGCTGAAAGGGGATAATGTGTTCACCGGCTACTGGCAGATGCCGGAAAAGACGGCTGAATCCTTCCGTGATGACGGCTTTTTCATCACCGGCGACATGGCCCGCATTGATGAAAACGGGTATGTGGTGATTGTCGGCCGGGATAAGGATTTGATTATCTCAGGCGGGCTGAATGTCTACCCCAAGGAAATCGAAAGCCTGATCGATGAGATGGGCGAGGTGAGCGAATCAGCTGTTATCGGTGTGCCGCATCCTGATTTTGGTGAAGCCGTGGTGGCGGTCATCGTGGCTGAGGACAAAGCCCTTGATGAGGCACAGGTGATGGGGTTTGTGGCTGACAAGCTGGCCAAATTCAAACAACCCAAGGCCGTGTTCTTTGTCGACGCCCTGCCCCGCAATACTATGGGCAAGGTTCAGAAAGTCACTTTGCGCACACAGCATAAAGGATTGTTTGCGTAGAAACATACCGTCATACTGGCGTTCTGTTTTTGAACCAGAACGCCCCCTAACAGGAGAGTTTATCATGCTTAATGTGCCGCCATCAGCCTCAGGGCCGACCATCGAAGATTATTGCGGGAACTGGCCGGAAATTGATGAAACCGCCTATATCGCCCGCACAGCCGCGATTATGGGATCTGTGCGCATCGGGGCCGATTGTTCGATTTGGCATAATGTAACCCTGCGCGGTGATGCCAATTACATCACCATCGGTAAGGGCAGCAATATTCAAGATAATTCGGTTGTGCATATCGATTCAGGCGTGCTGCCGACCATTATCGGTGAATATGTCACCGTCGGGCATGGCGCGATTGTGCATGCCTGCACCCTGCAGGACCGCAGCTTTGTGGGCATGGGCGCGATTGTGTTGGACGGAGCGGTGGTGGAAAGCGGCGCAATGGTTGCCGCCGGCGCGCTGGTCCCGCCAGGCAAAGTGGTCCCGTCTGGCCAGCTATGGGCCGGTAGCCCGGCAAAGCTGATGCGTGAACTGGATGAGGCGACACAGGCTAAATTCCTGAAGACCGCGCATAATTATGTTGAGTTTGGCCGCGCCGCGCGCCTGGGCCTCGACGGCGGACCGTACAATTTTAAACCGGTCCCCCTGCCGCCTGTAACAGAATAGCTGTTAAGGCCAGGCCGCTTATTCTGTACAGGGGGCGCCGCAAGGAGCACAGGCATTGCCTAACTCAGACGGTGAGCCAACAGCCGTCAGCGCCGTACTGGTCAGGTGATCGCCGACCAGCAGGACAGAGCCCAGCAGAACAATCAGCAAATAAATCTGTTTCGGGGTGATCGTCATCTACGCCTGCCTCTCGTCATCTTTCAAGACCAAAACGGGGGCGAAGCTGAATACCTGCCCAACTGCCGGCCATGGCCAGCACAAACCAGACCCAGCCATGCAAAGAGCCTGAGGCGATACCGCCAAGAAACGCGCCAATATTACAGCCAAACGACAGCCGCGCGCCAATGCCCATCAACAGCCCGCCAAGGGCCGCCGCCAGCAACTGGCGTCCAGATGGCCAGGTCTGGCGGGTAAGCCCGCCAGAGGCAGAGGCGATCATCGCCGCCCCCAGAACCATGCCAATATTCATCAAGCTGGACACATCAGACAATAAAGAATGGTTTAACGCCCGCGCCGGCCCGGGCCACTGCCAGAAGGCAAAGCTTTCGACAGGCACACCCAAATCCTGAGCCAGCTTTGCCCCCCATAAGGTGAAGCCGAAGGTCACCCCCCAAGGATGACCGGCCAGCGCAAACACAGCCCAGCACAATACCGCTATCACCACACAAGCCAGCACCAGACGGCGCGGCAACTGCTGGCCCCGGCGGCGCCCAAGCAGATAGAACCCAAATCCAGCCGCCCCGATCAGACCAAGATTAACCAGCGTCCTGAGGCTGTCAGACAGGCCGCCAGCGATGGCAACCGGCCCGGCAGAGCCCCATTCCAGAGCAGACGGCAGCAAAAATGAGCCAAATACAGA
>CBFHLG010000017.1:0-13982 GCA_965656625.1 Puniceispirillaceae bacterium (SeqCode) | reverse complement strand
GCCGATAACAAAGAACGGCAGCGCAATCATCATCCGGCCAGACCCGCCACCAAAGCTGAACAACACGCCAGACCCGCAACCATTGGCCAATTGCATACCCAGCCCAAAGATAAACGCGCCAACAAACAATGAAACAGAAACAGGCGCAACAGACCCAGCCGCGTTCAGCCCCAAAAGAGACGCCGGAATAAACACCAGTGCGCACAGGGCGATTAGCAGGAAATGGGCAGCCAGTCCCATCACTTCACCGCGCACCAGCGCATGCCGCCAGGCCGAAGCAAACCCATATTGAAAAACCAGAAAGACAGCCCCTAACAGGCCGCCAAGACCAAACAGGCCAATGCCGGTCAGGCCGGTATCAAGGCTGACCAGACCAGCGATAAACACCGCTATCACGGCAAACAGGATAAGACTGCCTGTCTCAAAAGATACGGCTCGGGCCTTCGGGGTGGCCGCAGAAGCGGTTGGTGTTCCTGTCGTCATCTCTTCTCACAGGCTCCTCTCATCTGTGCCTTGATAATAAAGCTGGCAAACAGCTGTTTCTGCCTGCCAGCCTGACCCGTGTCCAGATCGTGTTATAACAGCGGCAGTCTACCCCAGAATAGACTGAAAGAAGCCTTTGATTTTCTGCAGGTTTGACTTGCCGGTTTCCAGCGGATTGTCTGAATTGGCGGTCCATTCAACCATTGACCCATCATACAGCTTCACATCCTTGCGGCCCAGAACTTCTGATAACACAAACCAGTTTGTTGCGGCCCAGTGACCGGTGTTGCAGTAGCTGATCACTGGCTGATCTGTGCTGACCTCCGCATATAAGGACTGCAGCTCATCAGCAGATTTCAGCTTGTTGGCCTCTACATCATAAGCGGTTTCCTGAAACAGCTGCTGCGCGCCCGGGATACGGCCAGGCTTTGCTGCTTTCGGGTGCTTGGCATCACCAAAATATTGCTCATCATTACGGCCATCCAGCAAGGTAACCTCGCCTTCTGTGCCAACCAGGTCAACGACCTGTGTCATGGACACATAGCCCTGCGGCTGGAAACGGGCAACGAAATCCCCTGGGGCCGGGGCCACCGGTGCGCCCTTTTCGATCTGGCCAGGATAGGCAACAGACCAGGCCGCATAGCCGCCATTCAGGATAGAGACATTTTCATGACCAAAAACCTTGAACGTCCAATAGGCCCGTGCAGACGAGCCGAAATCAGTTGAATTGACCCCTGCTGGGATCAGCACAACATGACTGTCCGCAGACACGCCCAGCTTGCGCGCCAGGGCTTCAAACTGTGCTTCAGAGGGTAACAGACCAACCACATCATCACGGCCGACACGCCAGCCATCTTTCAGATAATCCGAATGCAGGGAGGATGGAATATGCCCGTCCAGATAGGTCTCATAACTGCCCTTATCGATTTTATTGCGCAAATCAATAAGAACCACCTTGTCATTATCAAGATTGCCGGCAACCCAGTCGACATCGACCAGAGGCTGGGCAGAGGCCGCGGTGGCCAGACCAGCCCAGAACAAAACAGCGATAAGCAAACGTTTTAAGATCATCATACTGACCTCCTTTTATCAGCGCAGACACAGCGACCTATGTCTTGCTTTGAAAATTATGGGACTGCCTTATATATAAAAATTTTTCCTATTTTTGCCATATTTAGATATGATTTAGGAAAACCTTTTTACTTTATATGAAAAAGATAGGCATTATTTTCTGTCTTTAGGGCAGGGAATGAAATCTGATTTTCTCTGACTTTGCCGAAAAGGGATCACGCCCGCGGAACGTCAGCGGCGCGCGTGAAGGGCGGCCTTCAGCCTGTCTTTCAGCGCATAGCCTGTATTGACAGCGTTGATGAACCAGGGATAGCCGTCATAAAAAGGAATCGCCTTGGGCGGCTCACCAAAAAACCGGCTGGGCTGGTTACTCAGCCCAAAGGCCATTTCAGCCGTTTTCTTGCCCAGCCAGCGCGCCCAAACCGTACCAGAACCCGCATAACCAGCCGCATACCAGATATCATCATGACTAAAGATGCGCGGCAGTTGGCTGGTATTAAACGCGACATTACCCAGCCAGCAATATTCTGTTTTCACCGCAGCCAGTTCAGGGAAAATCTCTGCCAGCTTTCGGCCCAGATACGCAACAGACCGCGCAGACGGGGTCAGCCGGTCGAAGCTGCGTGCACCCAACAGAATGCGCCGCCGATCCGGGGTTGGCCGGAAATAACAATAGAGCGCGGCGGTGTTGCCATACATCCGCAAAGACGGCATCAGGTCTCTTACCTGCGTCTCCCCCAACTCCTCGGTCACCATGATACAGCTTTGCACCGGGACCAGACGGCGGCGCAGGAACCGGCCAAAAGGGCGTGTTGTTCCGGTATAGCCATTGGTGGCCACAATCACCTGGCCAGCCCGCACAGCCCCTTTTTCGGTCTGCACCACCTTGCCCGCCTGACCATCGGTTGCAATGGAAATGACAGGGTTATAGGCGGAGAGCTGCACCCCAGCCTGCCCGGCCACCGCCAGCAGACCTTCATAGAACTGGCCCGGGTGATAGCCGCCAATCTCAGCCCGTACCACGCCGCCATAAAACCGGTCAGTGTTGATCTCCTGATGCTGGTCTGTCCGCGGAACAGCCCAGCCTTCATGCCCGTCTATTTTGTTCAGCGCATCAATATTGCGGGCCAGGCTGTCATAATCCTTGGGTGTCATCGCCCCGGTAAACCGGCCAGTCATCTGCAACTGGCAGTCAATCTTCTCCTCAGCACAGAAACGGGCCAGATCAAGACGCGCTTCGATGCCTTCCGCATACACACCGTCCGCAAAGTCGCGCCCGTAATGCTTTTCAAGATAGCCATGGTCATGCCGGATATTGCCGCTGCAAATGCCGCCATTACGGGTTGAGGCCCCCAGCCCCATCTGGCCTGCATCGCAAACCAGAACAGATTTACCAAACCGGGCCGCGGTCAGCGCCGCAGACAGGCCGGTAAACCCGCCGCCGACAACCAGCAAGTCAACATCACTGGCGGGCAGACCCGCCGGTTCCATCGCCGCTGTGCCCGGCGTCATCTGCATCTGGTCCCACCAATAGGGCATCAGTTTCACGATGAGGGCCTTTCTTTGCTGTCTGTCTGTTTATTCCAGCTTACAGCGAAAGCTGCATATAGACCACATCAAGCCAACGGCCAAACTTAAACCCCAGATTGCGGGCGGTCCCGACAACGGCGAACCCGCACGACCGATGCAGGCCGATTGACCCGGCATTATCCGAATCGCCTATCACCGCCAAAACCTGTTTATACTCACGCGCCCTGCATTCAGCAATCAGGGCTGGCAGCAGAGCCTGGCCTATGCCTTTGCGCAGATGGTCGCGGTGAATATAAATCGAATCTTCCACCGTGAACCTGTAGGCAGATCGTGTCTTATAAGGCCCGGCATAAGCATATCCCACCACTTCACCCGCCGGGGTGCAGGCCACAAGGACAGGAAAACCGGCGCCTGTTAGTTCCGACAAGCGGCGGCGCATTTCATCTGCGTTAGGCGGCACTTCTTCAAAGGTTGCTGTACCGGTCAACACGTGATGGCTGTAGATAGACGCCGCCACGCCGGCATCCTCGGCGGTAAACGGGCGAATGTGAACAGAACTGGTCATGGGCCGGAGTTTACCGGACAATAATCGGCAAACCAAGACTTTCATCATTACCCATGCTAGGCTTTCAGTTACGCTCTCTTATGCCAAGGAGGATATGTTCATGATGGTCCGTCTCAAAGCGGCCTGGCTTGCGTTTTGTGTTGCGCTTATTCCAGCCCTGGCTGGCGCTGTCTGGCCCGCCGCCGCAACAGACAAGCTGGACCAAATCGGCCCGGCACTGCCCCACCCCTGGGGAATGAGCTTTGTTGACGAAACCAGCTTGCTGATTACACAAAGAAACGGGCAGATGGTCAGGCTGAACTGGCAGACAGGGGCGGCTGTTGAGATCGGTAATCTGCCAGACGTGTTTGCGCGCAGACAAGGCGGCCTGCTGGATGTTCTGGTCCATAAAGCAGAAACCGGCGACACAGATGTTTATCTTTGCTACAGCAAGCCTGTGCCCGGCGGGGCGGTGACCGCACTGGACAAGGCCCGGCTGGAAGGGGCCCGTCTGGCGAACCGCAAAACGCTGTTCAAGGCGAATGATGTCTCACCGCGGCCCTTACATTTTGGCTGTCGTCTGGCGATACAGCAGGGGTATGTGTATCTGAGCATTGGTGAGCGCGGCCAGCGTGACAATGCTCAGGAGGCAGCTTCTCACGCCGGCTCTGTGGTGCGGCTTCATCTGGATGGGCGCATCCCGCGGGATAATCCTTCGTTTGCCGGCGGTGCAGACGGTCTGTTTACCAAAGGCCATCGCAACCCGCAGGGGATTGCCATCCACCCTGGCACGGGCGATATCTGGGTCAATGAACATGGCCCGAAAGGCGGAGATGAGATCAACATCCTGAAGGCTGGTGCCAATTATGGCTGGCCCCTCGCCAGCTTTGGTAAGGAATATTTCGGCGGGCCTGTCGGCGCTGGACTGACCAGCTTTCCCGGCACGACAGACCCGGTCTGGCACTGGACGCCCTCTATCGCCCCATCAGGCATGGCGTTTTATGAGGGCGAGATGTTTCCTGAACTGAAGGGCGGGCTGCTGGTGACCTCACTGAAATTCAGGCGGCTGTATCATGTAAAGCTGGCTGGTAACCTGCCCTTCCGGGAAGACGTTATACTGGACCGCCGTATTGGCCGGATAAGAGATGTGGAAATCGCTCCTGACGGTTCTATCCTGCTGCTCAGTGATGAGGCACAAGGCGGGCTGCACCGGCTGTACCGGTAAGGCGCGCGCCCTCCCCCGTCTGTGGCCACAAAACTGAAGACTTATTGATGGGTTGGCTGCCAGCCGGCCAACGCCTCAAGGAATTTTTCCTGCTCGCCTTCATGCATCTTGATACTGGTCTGGGCATAGGGGAAGTTCTGCGCGGCAACCTCCTCATGGAACTGGCGCAAGGCCGCAACCCGCTCATCATGCATCTGTCGGCGCAGACGGCCAACATTGCCAAAGGCATGCGCATGTTTCGGCGGGCTGTCTTCTTCACTGACATCACCGCAGACATCGGCCACAAATGACATGATGACATCACCTGCCTGCCCAGAGCCAAGAGAGAATGTCACGATGGATGTTTTCTCGTTCACCGCCTCCAGAACTTCCTCAGCGATACATTCAGCCTCCACCGCGATAACGCCGGCATCCTCCATCTGTTTCAGGGTCGTGAAGATTTTAAGGGCTTCCTCTGCTGTCCGGCCCCAGGCGCGCAGACCACCGCAATAATGACTGAAGGTCGGGATAAGGCCGATATGGCTCTGCACCGGAATGCCTTCACGGGCAAGCCGCTCTATCACATCAAACGATCGCAGCGTGTAATATAAATCACCGCCCCGGCGCATCATCTCGAACGCGTGCCCCAGAATCTCTTCAGGCTGATCGAACTGAGCCCATTTACTGCCAACACCGGTAAAGTGGGTCGGCGCAATCCGGCGCACATCATCTATCTGATCATCACCAACGACAAACAGATCAACCCCGGCCTCAATGCAGGCTTGTACCTCATCATTATCAGCCGGATTGGCCATTGATAATTTGCGGCCACTCCCCTTCAAAGCCTGTAGATCAGAAATGGTGTAGTTTCGGGCCGAGGGCTGGCGGTAAAAATTATAGATGCGTTTCATGCAGGCTTCCTTCTTTTTGAGGGGGACCGCCCTTTTTCGTCAGGCCGGTTTGTAGTGAGTAAAATTACGCTTGTTGCGGGACTGAATAAACTGGCCAGCCTGGATCGCCGGGCTGTGGTCAGTCTGGCCGTTATTGGCAAAGTCAGCCGGGTTTATCAGCGCATCACTGGCCGGATCACAGAATATCGGAATGGAATAACGGGCCTTGTCGGTTTTATTGATCACGCGGTGGATGGTTGAGGCCAGCCGCCCGCCTGTCCAGTAGGACAGCATATCCCCGATATTACACACAAAAGTGTTGTCAACCGGCGGAGCTTCCACCCAGTTACCGGCCCGGTTCCGGACCTGAAGACCACCCAGATTATCCTGGTACAAGATTGTCAGCACGCCAAAATCAGCATGCGCGGCCGCGCCAAACCGTCTGGCCGCCTGATCATCTGCTGTAATCGGCGGATAATAGACCAGCTGGCCCCGGCCAAGGGGGGGCTGATAATAACGCGCAAAAAAGTCCGCCTGCTTGCCCAGGCCAACCGCCAGCCCGGCCAGCACAAGTTTGCTTAAACGAAGAACAGCCTGGTAATAAGGCCACAGTTCAGTCCGCAAGAATGCCGCCTGCCCTTGCGGCCACTGGTTCGGGGCAACCAGAGGCAGGCTTATATCCATGGCGTCTTCCTCCCAGCCCCAGAAGAAAATTTCCTTGGCATCAAAGGTTTCCGCGCCTTGCAGAACCGCCCCGCCCTTGGCCATCCAGCCGCGGTGGTCACTGTTCACGGCTATTTGTTGTTTGACCTCTGCGGGAAGCGCAAAAAAGCGGCGTGAGGCGGCCATCGCCTGTTCCCGTAAGGCTTCTGGAAGACCGTGATTGCGCAGGTAGAAAAACCCCACATCGCGGGCAGCGGTGATAAGTGCTTCAGCAAAGCGGGCAAAGTCAGGGCTGTTGAGGCTGACCGGCTCATCAAGAGCAGGCATGTCAATCATCGGGATCGCGGTAAAATCAGCCACCTCAGCAGAAGCATAGTCAAAATCAGACATGGCGGGCCGGCCCTTTGCTGTGTCAGTTCCGTCCTACAGGCTAAATCAGGAATTCTGGCTTTACAAGCCCCGGGGACAGCCGCTCCAGAATCGTCAGATTATCGATAATCTCCCCCTCAAAGCCTGCCCTGAACACAGACTTATAAGGCGAGAGATTGGTGCATTCCAAAAGCAGGATTTTGATTTGTTTATGTGCAGCCAGAATCTGGGATGTCTGGTCTGCCAGCTCTGCTCTGACACGGTCTTTATCCATCTCGCGATGGTCTTGTTTAATCGTGCTATAGAGATGGCCTGATTTATTCAGTCCAACCACCGGCCCGCTAAAGCCGTTCAGGCTGGCCGCATAGGCCGGCGCGCTTAAGGTCGCCTCATCAAAGGTCAGGATCAAAATCTCCTCATCAGTGTAGCGGGTCCGCACCTCCGGCAAGGCTGTCAGGGCCGAGCTTATAAAGGGCTGGCGGGCCACTGTGCTGAGGCGATCTTGAAAATAAATCATAAACCCGCAGGACGTTGTGATCAGTGGTTCTGTGGCCGCCTGCACCGCCTGTTCGAACGCACGCAAATCGAGCTGTTCCGGGGCGGGGCTGACCACCGCTGCAACGCTGGCTCTGGGGATGGTTTGCAGGCGGACTGGCCGGGAATAGCTGTCTAGGCAGGCAATATCCCCTGGCAGGCGCGGAAACCGTGTATCCAGTTGCAGAACGGCCAGGCTGGCGGTGGCCATTATTTAGCTTCTAGACTGGCGCACGGTCTCTGGCAGCCAGGTCGCCAGTTCCGGCCAGACAACCAGGATCACCACCATCAACACCATCAGCCCCACCATCGGAATGGCGGTCTTGGCAATATAGGATATTTCATGCTTGGTCATGCCCTGCAGCACAAACAGGTTAAAGCCGATAGGCGGCGTCACCTGGGCCATCTCCACCACAACCACAATGAAAATCCCGAACCAGATCACATCAATACCGGCCTGCCGGATCATCGGTTCAACAATGGCCATAGTCAGGACCACAGAAGAGATCCCGTCCAAAAACATGCCCAGAATAATGTAGAAAATGGTTAGTGCGGCAATCAGAACAATCGGTGACAAATCCATACTGTCAATAAAACCAGCGAGCGCGCGGGGCAGACCGGTAAAGCCCATCGACAAGGACAGGAACGACGCGCCCATCAAAATAAGCGCGATCATTGCCGAGGTGCGGGTTGCCCCCATCAAGCTTTGGGTAAACGTCTCCAGGGTCAGTGATCTTTGTGAGGCTGCCAGCAATAACGCGCCAACAACACCAACCGCCGCCGCCTCTGTGGCGGTCGCCCAGCCAAAATACATTGACCCGATAACCACCATTACCAGCAAGATGACCGGAACCAGAAAGCGGCTGTCTTTTATCATCTGAAGAAGGCTCTGGCGCGGCATCTGCTGCGGGCGTTCAGCCGGTCGCAGATAATACCAACCAATAATATAGCTCATGAACAGGCCCGCCAGAACCAGACCCGGGATCACCCCGGCCATAAACAGCTTGGTGATAGATTCGTTAATCGTCACGCCATAGACAATCAGGGTCAGCGAAGGCGGGATCATGAGCCCCAGAGTGGCCGCCCCTGCCAGCGTGCCGATAATCATATATTCAGGATAACCGCGGCGGCGTAGCTCCGGGATAGACATTTTGCCCACTGTTGTCAGGGTTGCCGCGGACGAACCGGATACAGCCGCAAACAATGTGCAGCCCGCAATATTGGTGTGCAGCAGCCCCCCTGGCAAATTGCGCATCCACGGGGCAAGGCCGCGGAACATATCTTCAGACAAGCGCGTTCGGTAGAGAATTTCTCCCATCCAGATAAATAACGGCAGGGCTGTTAAGGTCCAGCTGGACGCCCCGGTCCAAATGGTTGTGATCATCGCATCGCCTGCCGGGCGCGTTGTGAACAGCTCCATCCCGACCCAGGCAACGCCAATCAAGGCCAGCCCGACCCATACAGAACTGCCCAACAGCGCGAACAGAACAAACAGAAACAGACCGGTTGCGTAAATCTCTGTCATTCTATTTTCTCCGCTTGGACCGCGCTCTGGCCGGTAACCAGCAGACGAATGAGGTGATCCCACAAACAAATCGCCAACAGAATTGTGCCCACTGACATCACCAGTTGCGGCACCCAGACAGGTGTATAAATCCAAGCCTCACCGGATTTGCTGAACAGATCTGACCAGTTGGAAGGTGAAGTCCCTAAAACACTGATGATATCGACCGCCAGTTGGGGGATTTGATCCTGGCCCTGGGTGCGGTCATTCAACATCTCAGACATGAAATTTGTTTTCACCGCATAGCGCGCGAAATAGGTCGCGGTCAGGGCGCCAATAAACAGCGCAAACGCATCCAGCCAGAACCGCGTGAAGGCGTTCAGATTAAGGAAAATCGACACCCGGATATGGGCGCCCCGGCTGAACGCATGCGCCAGCGCAAAAAACGACGTGGCCGCCATCGCATAGCCGGCAAATTCGGTTGAACCTTCAAAAGTAAACCCGGCCCAACGGGCAATCATCTGCCAGATGATAATCACCAGAATGGAAATCATCGCCGCGGCCGCGATCAGACCAGATGCCATATAGACACGGTCAAGCCCGCGCCAGACCCGCCTTAAAGCAGGGGTAAGCGGGCCTTTAAAGATAAAGCTGAGGACAGCCATAAGGCTGGGCAGACCGAACAGCCAGACCGCCAGCGAAAGCCCCCCAATATTATACCAGTCATTCATGAGACGAAAAACTTCAGACGAACAGGGAAGGGCCTGCCCCCAGCCAGAAACAGCCGGCAGCGGGCCCTCACCCCTTAAAATGCCTGCTTACATTTTCTTGTAAGCATCAACGATGGCCTGACCATCCGCACCAACTGACGCAAGCCAGTCAGCCTGCATCTTCGCGCCGATAGTCTTCAGCTCTTTCAGGAATGCCGGACCAGCATCCTCAACCTTCATGCCATTGGCTTCCAGCTGTTCAAAATACCAGCTTGCCAGCTCAGCAGATTTCGCCGCACACGCCGCACCGGTCTCATCCGCCGCTTTATGAAGGGCTGAACGAACATCATCACTCAAGCCGTCATAGATGCCTTTGTTGATGATCACATAGTTGCGTGGCAACCAGGCGTTCACCTTGTAATAATGGGTCAGATGTTCCCACACCTTACGGTCATAGCCGGTTGACCCTGATGAGATGAAGGCTTCTGCCACACCTGTGGCCAAGGCCTGGCTCAGCTCGGCTGCTTCAACCTGTACCGGCAGCATACCCAGCTCTTTAGCAAAGGTCGCTGTGGCTGAATTATAAGAGCGGAATTTAATACCTTGTGTATCCGCGCTGGACGTGACTTCCTTCTTGAAATAGAAGCCCTGACCCGGCCATGGACAGGTATACAAAGCCACCAGATTCAGATCGGCAAGCTGGGCGTTGACCTTGTCTTTTGCGGCCGCCCACAGCTTGTCATTATCAGCATAAGATGTGGCCAGAAACGGCAGGTTGTCCCAGCCCAGAAGCGGGGCTTCATTGGCATGGGCAGACATGAACCGCTCACCGATAGGGGCCTGGCCGGTTTGTACCGCCCGCTTAATCTCACCGCCTTTGAACAATGAGCCGCCCGGATGGGTGGTAATCTCAAGCTTGCCACCGGTATAATCTTTCACCTTTTCAGCAAAGATCACGCCATGTTCAGAATGAAAGTTGGTTGCGGCATAGGCCATCGGCATATCCCACTTTTCCGCCATGGCTGTTGATGAGGCCATCACAGCACCGGCCAGAAGACCAAGTCCGAATTTTGTTTTCATAAGTTCCTCCCAGTGTCCGTTGAGCTGTTTATTTTGCCCAGGACAGCAAGTTATCTTTCGACATTAAGGCTCACCCTGTCGAAGACCAGAGTTCAAAAACGATCCGGACGATAAGGGTCCAAAGCGAGATTGCCTGTGTCTTCTGTGATGAGACCTGCCATAATTCGACCTGTTTTCGCCCCCCCTGTCAAGCCGAGATGCTGATGACCAAAGGCAGTGAACACCTGCTTATCAGGGGCCACCTGCCCCAGCATCGGCAGCGAATCTGTCAGTGCCGGCCTGTGTCCCATCCATTCATCATAGCGGTCGAATTCAAGGGCGGAAAACAGCTCTTCAACCCGTGATTTCAGCATATGACGCGGCGGCAATTGCGGGCCGGCACGCAGACCGCCAAATTCAACCACACCAGCACAACGGATACGCCCCTGCATCGGGGTGACCGCAAATTTACCCGCTGCCACCATCATCGGGTTCACTGGATAGCGGTTTGGGTTAACCAGTTCCAGATGATAACCGCGCTCGCTTTCCAACGGCACTTTCAGGCCCAACCCTTCCAGCAACGGCCGTGACCAGGCCCCTGCGGTCAACACCAGCTTGTCTGCCGACAGGCGCCCTTGGGAGGTCTGCACCTCAGGCCGGCCGTCTTTCGCCTGACCCACATCATCCACCTCAGCAATGATAAGCTCACCGCCCTGATCTGTGAAATGATCAGCCAGCGCGTTTACATAAGCGCCCGGGTCACTGACCATGCCGTGATGCTTGCATCTGACCACAGTGTGAAACTTATCCTTATAGAGCGGATCGGTGCGGGCATACTCTTCACCGCTCTCGGTCACAAAGGTCAAACCGAACTCCTGCCGCAACGCCCAGGCGGCCTTATCGGCTGTAAAGGCCGCCTCGCTTTCATAGCCAAAACAATAATCAGCATCGCTGATATAGGCTTGTGCCGGGGTACCATCAGCCAGGCTGCGGTGTTGCTGGACGGTGTCATAAATTAGCGGCAGCATGCCCTTGGCATAGCGGGTAACATCTTCATTATTGCATTTGCGAAGATAGCCTGACAGAAACGGCAACAGCTTTGGCAGATATCGCCAACGCAGAAACAAGGGCGAGTTTTTATCAAACACCATAAACGGGGCTTTTTTCCATAAACCCGGCGTGGTGACCGGAATAATCGCCCCGGCTGCCAGCACACCAGCATTACCGAATGATGTGCCACTAGCGGGCCCTGCCTTGTCTATCAGGGTTACCTGCTGGCCAGCACGTTGCAGCCAGATGGCGGTCGAAACACCGACAATCCCTGCGCCCACAACCAGAATATGCGCCATAACCTCCCCCTCATCGCTTGTATCCTGTCACACCCTGTTAAGGCTGACGAAAACAGGACTGTTCTGCAATAAAAAAACCTCCGGCACGCCCGCGCCGGAGGATAGTTAACGAGGAGAGATATTGCAGGGTGCGGGTTGAACCCTCAACCCTCAGCCTCACCAAACACGCCCAGCTTCACATCGTAATCAACCGCCAGTTCGTAATCGGGATCATCATCACTGTCGATCATCAACTGGCCAGACCGCCGCAACAGCCGGTGACAGTTTCTGGTCAGATGACGCAGTTTCACCTGCTTGCCCGCTTCATGGTATTTCTGGGCAACATCTTCGATAGCCTGCAAGGCTGACTGGTCCACCACTCTGGAGGCGGCAAAATCGATGACCACCACATCCGGATCATCCTTAATCTGGAACAATTCGCGAAAACCCGCGGTTGACCCGAAGAACAACGGCCCTCTGATCTCATAAACCAGAGCTCCAGCCTCCCGTACAGATGGCCGGGTTGACGCGGTGATCTGCTTGGCGGCATTCCAGGCATAAACAAGGGCCGAGAGGATCACGCCCACAACAACAGCAATAGCCAAATCCGCCATCACCGTGACAATGGTCACCACAATAATAACCAGCGCATCTGACTTGGGCACTTTGAACAGGGTTTTCAAAGACGACCAGGCAAAGGTGCCGATCACCACCATAAACATCACCCCAACAAGCGCAGCGATGGGAATTTGTTCGATAAGTGAAGAGGCCACCAGAATAATGGCCAGCAGGAATAAGGCAGCGGAAACCCCGGCGATACGGGTCCGCCCGCCTGATTTCACATTAATCATTGACTGGCCGATCATCGCGCAGCCGCCCATGCCGCCAAAAAATCCAGTCACCAGATTAGAGGCCCCTTGAGCGACACATTCCTGTGAGGCCCCGCCCCGCTGTTCTGTCATCTCGCCGACCAGGTTCAGCGTCAGCAGGCTTTCAATGAGGCCGATTGAAGAGAGGATCAACGCATAGGGAAGTATGATCATCAGCGTTTCAAGAGAGAACGGTACCTGCGGAATTTCAAACACCGGCAGACCGCCAGACAGGCTGGCCAAATCGCCCACACGGGTCACATCCATATCCAGCGCAATAACCACGGCACTGATACCGGCAATCGCGGCAAGCGGGGCCGGAATAAGCTTGGTCAGACGCGGCGTCAGCCAGATGATGGCCATGGTCAGACCAACCAGCCCCAATGTTATCATTAATTCAGGCCCGCTGATCCAGGTCTTTGCGCCAGTGGCCGAAACGGTTTTGAACTGTTCCAGCTGGGCTAGACCGATAACAATCGCCAACCCATTTACAAACCCCAGCATTACCGGGTGCGGAACCATGCGGATAAATTTACCCCAGCGCAGGAACCCGGCGATAAGCTGCATCACCCCCATCAGCACAACCGTGGCGAACAGATAATCAACGCCATGCTGGCTGACCAGCGAGACCATCACCACTGCCAGCGCGCCTGTGGCCCCTGAAATCATACCCGGCCGGCCACCGATAAGCGCGGTGATAAGGCCGACAAAGAACGCCGCATAAAGCCCGACCAGAGGTTCAACCCCAGCAACAAAGGAAAACGCAACCGCCTCTGGCACAAGCGCCAGCGCAACAGTAAGACCAGAGAGCAAATCAATGAGCATCTGCCGCTTGGGAAGATGCTGCGGCACAGCAGATGAGCCTGCCCCATAGAGGTAAACGGTAAGATGAGAAAACATAGACATAAGTAAAATTCAAATTCTGATAAGAGGAAGGGGGAAAAAAGGGCCGCGGGTAATAAATTAACCGGATAACAAAAGCCCCCGGGTGATACCCCGAGGGCTTTTTATAGTGGCAGGAGTGGAGGGGCTCGAACCCCCAGCCCCCGGTTTTGGAGACCGGTGCTCTACCAATTGAGCTACACTCCTAAGCTCTTATTTGCCGCCAGTATCCGGCATCAGTATCTGGCGTTACCGTCTGGCGTTCTTATTCAACGATAGAGGCGACGACGCCGGCGCCTACGGTACGGCCACCCTCACGGATAGCAAAGCGCAGACCTTCAT
>CBFHLG010000016.1:0-58184 GCA_965656625.1 Puniceispirillaceae bacterium (SeqCode) | reverse complement strand
TAATACCCTTTGACCAGACAGTCAATGGACAAACTGAATTATTCTGCTGCCGAATAGCAAGCCAACAAAAACGAAAATGACGGATATTTGCGCGGTGGGCAGGGTGAAACAGGCCTAAAATTAAGCGCCCATCAGTTGGCCGATCAGCCAGAGGAAAACGGCTTAAGAAACTGTTTTTATGAGGCAAAAAGGCATGATGTGGCTCCCCGGGACGGATTCGAACCGCCGGCCAAGCGATTAACAGTCGCTTGCTCTACCGCTGAGCTACCGGGGACCAGTGCGGTGTAAGATGCAGCAGTTATACATCATCACTTGCAAAGTGCAATCCCCTTTTTTCAGACAAATTTAAACTTGCTTATCGCCGGATTAGCTGGCGACCGCGGCCAGGATTCGTGCCGCGGTTTTCTGCATTGCGGCATCTGAGCAATCGTCCTGTTCAAGGCGCAGCCATTCGGTGCGGCCATGACGGCTGACGGACTGGTCATAGGCCGGGTCATAATGGCTGCTCAGAAGGGCTTCGGCCAGCCCGCACCAATCTGCTTCACCCATCAGCTTTTGCCAGCCTGCTGTCACCTCATAGCCGTGCCGCCTGACCATGCCCTCAATGAGGCGCGAAATATCGGTTGTGTCTGTGGTCAGCCGGTCATAAACCGAGACCAGATAGGCCGCCCGCGCCGTCACCGGAATATCCAGCGAAATAAGAGGGGCGGTGGTCATCTGGCGCCAGAGGGCCGGCGGTATCTGGAGATTGCCGATACGCGAGCTTTCAGATTCAACAAATATAGGCTGGTCCGGGGCAAGCCGGAGAAGTGCGTTAACCAGTCGGCTTTCAAACAGTCTCTGGCTGGGTTGAGGGCGACCGGGTATCTGGCCCAGCAGAGAGCCGCGATGTGCCGCCAAATCTTCCAAATCAAGGATTTGCCCGCCCTTTGCTGCCAAATGCTGGAGCAGGGCGGTTTTGCCTGAACCGGTGCGCCCGGCAATAATCTGGAGCTTCAGGCGCGGCGGAACGTCATTCAGGCGGTCCAGAATATCGCGCCGATAGGCCTTATAGCCGCCTTCCAGCAGATGTGTGGTCCAGCCTACCTCGCTCAAGACAAGAGCAAAGGCGCGTGAGCGTTGGCCGCCCCGCCAGCAATGGATTAGCGGGCGAAATCCTGCCGGCTGGTCTTTTAAGGCCGTGTCGAGATGCCGGGCGATATTGCGTGACATCATCGCGGCCCCGGTTTTACGGGCTTCAAAGGCAGAGGTCTGCTTATACAGCGTGCCGACTATAACCCGCTCTTCATCAGACAAAGACGGCAGGTTTATTGCCCCTTCGATATGATCATCGGCAAATTCAGCAGGCGAACGGACATCTATCACCATATCATACTGATCAGGCTGCCAGTCAGTGGTGGTATGGATAGGGGCGGTCATCATAGCTCCTCTTCAGAGCAGAAGTTCAGGCCATCAGTTGCAGACAGGCGGCCGATAATACGGGCCCGGGGATAACCACTGCGGTGAAGCCGGTCAAGACAGGCCACAGCCTCACCTCGGGGAAGGGCGGCCAGAATGCCGCCTGAGGTCTGCGGGTCAAACATCAGCGCGGCAACTGGCCCGTCCACCTGGCCAGCCAGAGACGACAGGCCGTCACGGTTGGCGGTAAACAGGCTGGACTGAACGCCCTGGCGTGACAGCGACAGCGCGCCTTCTAGCAACGCGCAGGCTTCAGGCGCGAGCTCTGCCCCGTCCGCCCCGGCTCGGCGGGCTAGATTGAGGGCATGGCGGGCCAGACCAAAGCCGGTGACATCCGTCATCAGCGCGCCGGGAATGCCAGCGATAATCCGTGCCGCCTCAAAATTTGACTGCAGCATCACCTCCAGAGCGGCGGCATAGCTGTCTGCCGGACAAAGCTGGCGCATTTCAGCAGCCAGAATTATGCCTACCCCCACCGGTTTGGTCAGGACCAGAACCGCCGGATCTGTGGTATGGTTCAGCCGCTGCGGTGAGGGGGCGGGGGCGTGCATCGCCCGGCCAGTGACCGCAAAGCCGAGCCCCGGTTCAGCCGAGAGCGATGTATGACCACCTACCAGCCTGGTGTGGTGGCGCGAAAGTTCCACTAAGCTGCCCGCCAGCATCTGGGCGAGATCATCAGCCTGTACCGCATCATGATCGCGGCGCAGAAGGACGGTGGCGAGCGCAGCAAAGGGCTGGTGACCGGCAACAAAGATATCAGACAGCGCGTGAAGCGCCGCAATCCGGCCAAAACAAAAGGGATCAGAGACATGCTGGGAGATGTAATCAACAGACTGGCTAAGCGGACCGCTGCCCTCTGGCAGGGGGATGTCGGCCTGGTCTGTGGTGATGTCGCGGTCAGGCAGATAGCCTGCGTCAGCCCCCATCGCGGCGGCCATTTCACAAGCCTCGTCCAATGCCTGTGCCAGCGTGTCTGCCCCTGTTTTCGCCCCGCAGGCGGCACAGAACATCGCCTCATCTTTGGGCAGACGGCCAAGCTGGCGCGCCAGAGCCGGTGTTTCCTGTGCAGGTACAGCCATTTTTGGCAGGTCTGAAAACTTGGCCATGAACCGGCGGTCAATAGCTGCTTTCAAAACCCACCAGAACGCCCCGGACGCCGCAAACAGGCCCCAGCTGGCCAGCGCGCGCCCGTTGCCAAGCCCGATAAGGGCAAGATACTGGCGTTGCGGGCGCCAGGATTTTAACGTCCGGCCCTGGATAAAAGCGCGCAGATTATAACAGAGAACAGGACCGGCCCGCACCGCGAACACACCGGCCTTTTCACGGGCAAATCCCTGCAGGCTGGCAATATCGCCGGCCGCAAACACATTGTCATATGAGACAGACTGCAAGGTAGGCCGCACAGCAAGGTAGCCGTCATTGTCCTTTTTTACAGCCAGAGAAGCAGTCCAGTCAGCCGGCCGGGCCGCGGTCACCAGAAAGATATGCGGGGATGACAGAGCCTCTCGTTCATCGAAATGAACAGCTGTTTTAGTTATCCGGTTGACCGGCTGGCCCAGATGAAGGGTGATATTGGCATTTTGCAATGCGGCCTGCAGCAAGCGGCTGGCCCGCGCAGACCGGGTCGGCAGCACGCGCGCAGACCGGCCAATAAGGTGAATATCAACAGACGGCCCATAGCGGCGGCGGAAGGCCAGAGCCAATTCAGCGCCTGCCGCCCCCGCCCCAATGATGCAGACAGGCCCGCTGATAGAGGCCGGGTCAGGCAGTTTATCCAGGAATTGAGAGATAGGCTTCACCGCCACTGCAAACCGGTCTGCCCCAGGAATGGAGCTGAGGTCCGGGGCGGCCCCGCAATTCAAAGACAGCACATCATAACGGACGCGAAGCCCGTTTTCCAATGCAATGTTTTTATTGACGAAATCAATTGATTGAACAGATTGATTTATTAACCTGGCACCAGCAAAACGGGCCAGCTTGACCAGGTTGATATGCATATCAGATGGTGACCAGACCCCCTCAACATGGCCGGGCAGCATACCGGAATAGGGCGTGTCCAGAACATCTGTTATCAGGGTCAGCCTGACCCCGGTCTCAGGGGCCATTGCAAAGGCTTTGAGAACCTGTATCTGGGCATGGCCGCCACCGATAAGCACAAGGTCCAGTGAAGAGGGGGCCGAGCTGTTCATGAGCGTGAGGCCGCCGAACGCCTGAACCAGCTGTTGGGCAGCACATCGGCAATCACAATAGCGGCAAATATCAACGCACAGCCGGACACCGCGATAAGGCTGAGGCCCTGATCCAACAACAGCCAGCCTGACAACGCGGCAAATACAGATTCTAATGACAGGATAAATGCCGCCAGCGTCGTGGACGCATAGCCCTGGGCCACCATTTGCAGCGTGTAGGCGATACCGACCGAAAACACACCGGCATAGAGCAATTCCGGCATGACCGGCCAGAAATCAGCCAGTTTCGGGCCTTCAAAAACCACCATAGGCAACACCCCGAACAGCACACAAAGCAGGTTCTGGATAAAGGCAAACTGAAACGGGGTTTTCAGCTTGGCCATCACCAGACCGATGAGGATAATATGCCCGGCCCAGAACAACGCCCCTATGGCGACAAGGAAATCCCCCCACTGGCTGAGCAGGCTGGCGGTTCCAGACAGAAGCCAAGAGCCGCCAAGAGACAAGAGCAGGGCCAGCCAAATCCGACTGGCAACAGGCTGGCGCAGGAGAAGCCACAGTAAAACAGGCACCGCCGGTACATACAGCGCGGTCAAAAAGGCGGCATTGGCCACCTGGGTATAAAGCAGGGCTGTCTGTTGTAGCGCGATACCGCCAAACATCATCACCCCCAGCCCTATTACCTGAAGGCGCAGACGGGCATCGCTGTACAGATACGGCATTACATCAAGTTTGCGGCGTTCATAAAGCGCAAGCGGTAACAGCACGACCGCACCAATGAAATAACGGGCCGTGGTAAAGGCAAATGGGCCGATTGTGTCCATACCTGTGGTCTGGGCAACAAAGGTGGTGCCCCAGATAAAGGCGGCAATCAGCATCAGGAAATGGGCTGTTGTCTTGCTCATAAAGGCGGTCTTTTTTATCCGGTGGCGGTGATGGATGACAGATATAGCTGATACGACAGGGAGAAAACAAGCAGATGAATTTTAAGTCCTTCTTGTCGGCGCATACGCGCCCTCATTCATTCATTCGTTCATTGGCGCCGTTTCATGGATTTGATGGTTTTGGCGATAAACAGCGAGGTGCGCGGGATATAGACATATTGACGCCGCGGCGCGGTATCGGGACGTATCAAAGCACGGTAGCCGGTATAAATGAGCAAAACGACATGCAAGGCGGCGAAATAGATGAACATCGCGTCTGTGCCAAACATCTCAATCAGATAGCCGGCCAAAACAGGCGAGATAATTGCCCCGATAGCAAAGATGAAGATCAAAGATGCGCTGAGCGCGGTCATTTGCGCGGGCGGGATCAGATTATTGGCATGAATAGCACAAATGGAATAAAGCGGCATTGTGGTCAAACCAAAGACAAACACCAGAACGAACAAGGTGCGGATGCCGAAAATCTCGTCAACTGCCATGAAATTAATCCCGACAGAGGCAATGATTGTAAGGCTGCTGAACAGGCCGAGAAGCTGGCGCGGGCTGAACCGTTCAGACAGATAGCCGACCGGAAGCTGAATAATCGCCCCGCCAATGATAAACAGGCTGAGGAACAGGCCAATCTCCGCCGGACCTAAGTCGGATTCATACGCAAATAACGGGCCTATCATCCGGATGACTGACCCGGTTGCCCCGACAATCAATACGCCAATGACCGCCAGCGGCGAAATCCGGACGGCAAATAACGGGTCCAGACGACCGGTTTCCGGCAATTCCGGCTGCACAGATTTGGTCAGCCCCAAAGGCAGCAGCGATATGCATAAAATAATCGCCAGCAGGGTGTAAGACAGATGTTCAACCGGTATCAACACCGCGATTAAGGACTGGGCAACCAGCGCGCCAGCCATATCCATCATCCGGTATAAAGAGAAAAAACGGCCTCTGTTCTGTCTGGTCAGCTTGGCATTCAGCCAGCTTTCAATCGCGGTGAACGAGGTGGCAATGGCAAGGCCGGTAAATACCCTGAATAAACACCAGGCCCAGAACACAGGAAAAATAGGGTGCAGCAAAATAGCGGTAATCGACAGCGCAACAGTGACGATATACGCCCTGGCATGCCCGACCCGGCGAACCAGAGCCGGTGCCCCAAAACAGCCAATGATAAAACCAGTAAAATGCGCCGCCCCGATAATGCCGATTTGAATCGTGGTAAACCCCAGCTCTATCGCAGATAGCGTGTCCAGAGGGCCGAGCGCACCGGTTCCCATCTGCATCAGAAGAACAGTCATCAAGAGGGCAGAGATAGATAATAATGTGGTCATATGCGATCTGGATAGAGCAGGTGAAGGACAGGCCGCATATGCGGGCAGCGGATATCGATATTGCCTGAAGTCGGCAGAGTGGTTATCAGTGTCATATGACAAATAAACCCTTTTTGAAATGGGTCGGCGGCAAACGCCAGCTTTTGGCCGATATCGCGCCCCTGATCCCAGATCAGTTTTCGCGCTATATTGAACCATTTGTTGGCGGCGGGGCTGTGTTTTTCCACCTGTCCAACCACTTGACAGACAGCAACACCCCCAGCCTGATTAATGACATTAACCCTGAACTTGTCAATTGTTATCAGATGGTCAAAACACAGACTGAAGCCTTAATCAGCCTGCTGAAGACACATCATCATGACAAAGACTATTATCTTCAGATCAGAAATCTGGATCGGCAGGAAGGTGGGCTGGCCACATTGAGCCCGTTGCACCGGGCCAGCCGGTTTTTATATCTGAACCGGACCGGCTTTAACGGTATGTATCGGGTAAATTCAAAGGGGCTGAATAATGTGCCGTTCGGGCGCTATAAAAACCCCTCGCTGGTGAATGAGGACGTGTTGCGTGCCGCCGCGGACGCGCTGCGTTTCACGGCTATTCATAATAAATCGTTTGAGGCCTGCCTTGACGAGGCGAGGGCAGGTGATTTTGTCTATCTTGACCCGCCTTATGTGCCGCTGAACGATACATCATATTTCACCAGCTACATGACCAACGGGTTTGGGATGACAGATCAGACCAGGCTAGCCGAATTGGTGCGCGCCCTGGATAAGCGCGGGGTTGTGTTTGTCGCCTCTAACGCCTGTATGCCGGTGGTTAAAGAATTGTATGACGGCTTCAAACTGATTGAAGTGAAGGCCAAACGGGCGATCAACGCAAACGGCCAGAAACGCAAGGCGATCTCAGAATTGCTTATCACAAACGCCTAAAAATCAGGGCTTGTTGTCAAACCAGAGAGACCAGCAGAGCAAAAGAGCCCAAGCTGACCAGAAGCGACAGCCAGAGATGGCGGGTTTTCAGCATACAGACCAGTCCTATTGCAAGGCAAATCAGCCTGTCTTCAAGGGTTGTCGTGGCCAGAACGCCGGTCGGATAGACCATAATCAGCATCAGAACCGCCGCCACCATGGCATGGGCCACAGCATTGACCCACTGCATCACCCAGCTGTCTGGTGTGATCAGGTCCGCCAGCAACAGCCCGGCCAGCCGCCAGCCGCCCGTGGCCAGCGCGGCAAGGGCAATGATAAGCCAGCTTTCAGAGACCGAATAATCCATCACCGGCCCGCCTTATCAGGATCAGGGTCAGGTCGGCGTGCCCGCTGGACCAGAAGCGCGGCGGTGCCCCCGGCAAACCCGGCGATAAGAATCGCCCAATCACCGGCGAATATATAGATAAACGGAGACAGGGCCGCGCCAAAAAAACCGGCCAGCCTGTTAATGGTCTGGCGCGCGTTCACCAACAGCAGAAGGATATAAAGCGGGGTGATATAGATGATTAGCCGCAGGATATGAGGGGGCAGCAGATCATCAAGAAAAAAGCCGGTCATTGTGCCGGTCATGCCGCACACAAACACAACAGACGTAAAGCCTTTGTAGTAAGTCAGCAGCTGGTGCGGTTCATACGCTGACTGTTTAAAGGTCAATTGGGCCCAGCTGGTGATGGCCATAAAATGCATGATGATCACGCGCTTGTAAAACGGCAGATTATGCTGTTTCAGTTGCAACATATCCGCCCCGGAGATGACCATCAGCATCATCCGCATATTCGCCAAAGCCACCGCGACCACCATCAAGAACATAGATGAGCCCGTGGCGTAGAGGCTGACAAAGGCAACCTGGCCCGGCATACCCCAGACTGACAGTGTGGTCAGGGTGGTCATCCAGAAATCAAAGCCGGCTTCACGGGCAATTGCCCCAAACCCCATCATTGTACTGCCAAGGGCCAATGCCGGCAGGGCCAGGGCATCAAGGGCCCCGCGCATGGCAATCTGGCGGTTGGTGAGGGGATGAGACATAAACCAAAAAGATCTGGAGGCCCGGACCGGAATTGAACCGATGTCCACGGTTTTGCAAACCGCTGCATAACCACTCTGCCACCGGGCCTTGGTGCACACTGTGTCTCAAGGTCTGTAATTGAAGATGTCGCAGGCGTCAATATTGTTCATTGAAAATTACCACAACACCGGATATACAACACAAGCAGTTTGCTGGTTCATAACAGCCAGCAGACAAGCCGGTTTTAGCGCGGGATAAGGCGGGGGTCTTACGCATGAATGACATGCAGTTTTCAGAATTAAGAAAAGCAATGGTGGACAGCCAGATCAGGCCGAACAAAGTCATCGATGATGATGTGATTGCGGCCTTTGCCACCGTACCGCGCGAACTGTTCGTCAGCCGTCAGATGCAGAACCTGGCCTATATTGATGAGGATATCGCGTTATCCGGTGGCCGGTTTATTATTGAAGCGATGGTGATGGCCAGAATGATCCAGGCCCTTTCGCTGGACAAAGCAGATAATGTGATGAGCATCGGGGCAGGCACAGGGTATGGCGCGGCCATCTTATCTTCACTGGTGGCGTCTGTTATCGCCATTGAAACCCGCGCCCAGATGGTTGAAAAGGCCCAGCAGATTGTCGCCGGTCTTGATATCGGTAATGTCGCGGTGGTGAAATCGCGCCTGCAGGACGGCTATCCGTCTGAGGCCCCGTATCAGGCGATTATTATTGAGGGCGGTGTTGAGCATGTGCCGGCGGCCCTGTTTGACCAATTATCAGAGGGCGGGCGTCTGGTCTCTGTATTGCGCCCGCAAGGCCGTGAAGTAGGTGAAGCAACGCTCTGGCAGAAACGCGGCGGTCATATCACGCCTACCTCATTGTTCACCGCCCAGGTCCCGGTACTGGACGAGTTTAAGGTGAAGCCTAAATTTACGTTCTAAGACTGTGCTTTACTGTGCGAACCTGTTACCGTGAGGTGCGCAAGACCCGGTCCCTCACTGGTGAGGATATGAAGAGCCTTAAGGATATAAATTTCATGCTGTTGACGAACAGATATAAATCTCTGCTGGCGAGTTGTGCTGTCGGGGCAGTTATGCTGATGACCAGTGTTTCTGTTCAGGCGACAGATTGCGGCGGGGCCGGTGAGGCGGCATGCGCTGTGTCAGAAAACAGCGTGTCATGGGAGTTCCGTTCTGAGCCCGCGGCCAGCCTGTCTGCCGCCAAGCCAGCTGCGGTGAGCGCGCGTGTGCACCCCGCGGCTATGCCCCTGATTTTGGCTTCTGCTGAACAACCGGCAAGCACAGATGAGGCAACAGAGACCGCGCCTGAGGAAATATCTGAGGAACCATCTGCGGCCGGGTTAGCGCCGGTCAGTATCGAGCAGAGCTTGTCTGCGGGCCTCAGCCTGTCCAACACGCTGGCGGCATCCCGTCAGGCCTTTGTTGTCGCCCGCCAAGCCATCGGTACAGCGACAGCGTCAAATGATTTGACCGGCAATTTGTCTTTGAGCGGGTCTGATATCCGCACTGATTCAAAGACAGTGTCTGGCGGGTTTGTGCGGGATGAAAGCCGGGTTGGATCCATCACGCTGAATAAGCGGGTTTATGATTCAGGGGAGGCGGACACACGCCTGCGGGTAGCAGAATTAGACCTCAACAGCGCCCGGGCGACCTATCAACTGGCAGAGCAGAACGTGATCTTTGATATTATCTCTGCGCATTTAAACGTACTGACCGCACAAAAAGCCTTTGCTATCCGTGACGCGAATGAGCGGCGCTTGCAGGCGCATACAGAAGCGGCGCGCATCCGGCTTGATGCAGGTACATCAACGCCCACACGGCTGGCTGAGGCAGAGGCCCGGCTGGCCCGGGCGCAGTCAGATAAAATCCTGGCTGAGGCCGCGTTGCAGACTGCCCTTGAGGCGTATCAGTCTCTGACCGGTATTGAGGCACCGTCTTTGCGCGGGTTTGACGGCCCGGCCGTGCTGCCGCAAACCATGGCTGAGGCCGAAGAGCAGGCCAATACAGCACATCCGTCTGTTGTCGCGGCGGTATTGGGGGAGAAGAGCTCAGGCCTGCAGTTCAAGATTCTGAAACAATCTGTATTGCCGAAAGTTGATTTCAGCGTAACCGCCAGCCAGACCGACCGCAAAGGCATTTCGATGGACAAGAGCGAGGTCACCACCCAGCTGTCCCTGTCAACGCCGTTCCTGGTCACAGAAGGCACACGGTCTGCCGCCAGAAGCCGTCTGGCCAGCCATGCCAGAGCCCAGCTGGATGCCGCAGAAAGCCGCCGTGTTGTGCGTCTTGCCGCGCGGCGGGCGTTTCGTGACTACCAGGCGTCTGTTGCCCAATTGCAGGCTGTAGAGACCGAACTGGTGGCCGCCAGGCTGGTTGCTGAAGGCACCGCAACAGAGGTCGAGTTTGGCCTGAAGACCTTTTTGGACCAGCTGGATGCCGAACAAGATCTGTCCGATGTAGAGCTGCGGCGAGTGCAGGCCCAGCAGGCGTTTGTGCTCAACGGGTATGAGGTGTTGCGCGCCACCGGCCAACTGGCGGTGAGCCTGTTCGCCCTCAGTGAAGTTCCTCCTGCGCTCGATTTAATTTCTGATCCGTCCAGTCGTTACCCTTACATACTGCCTATCGCAGTGGAGTAACGATAAGAGGCCGGAGGCGTATCTTTGCCTGAGATACCGCTGGCACGGGTAACAGGAATATAGAGATGAGCCAAGGGAATGTCAGAAATATCAACGAGATACTGGCTTCAATTGAGGCGCTGAATGCACAGGCTGATGACCTGAGTCAGCAGACCTCACCGCCTGACCCGCGGCAACCGGATATGCCCCGGTCTATGGTTGCCGAAATGGCAGAGCGGCAGGCGGATGTCGTGCTTCTGGATGAGATTTACTGGAAGGGCGGTGCAGAGGGCGACCGGGCTGTACGGCCATCAGTTGCCCCCCCCAAACCCAAGCCGGCGGTGAATGATGAGGTTTCATCAGATGCCGAGTTTGACCAGATGCTGTCTGCCCTGATGAAAGATTTAGGCCGCCAGAACAGGTCATCAGCCTCCCCCTCAGCGGGGCCGCCTGTTCCAGAAGGTGGGCCTGGCCCGGCAGCAGACAGCCTGACGGACCTGAAAGCCGATATTGATGATCTGTTATCGCCCTATCTTGATGTGCCGGCGGCCCGTTCCCGGCCTGCATCCGCAGAACAGGGCGAGGTAAAGAGGCCGGCAGATAAAGCCAGTGAGCCTTCATATGCCCGGCCTGTAAGAGAGCGGCCAGAAGCTGTGCCGCAGGACCAGAAGAGGCAAGCCCGCCCCGCCGTTGGGGATGATCTGATTTCGGCGGTAATGACAGAACAGATGAAGGCGCAAATCGCTGAATTTGTGCTGCAGGAAATCAAGCTTCAGATTTCGGCCTGGATCGCGCAAAATCTGGACAAGATTGTCGAAGATGCCTTGCGTTCGTTACCGACAGAGTCTAGAGATGCTTCAAGGACTCGCTCTGCAGGCTAGCTTTCGGCGAGTCACCCCTTGCTGTTGGAAGTTGACGTGCTGATAAGTCATGCTTGAAAAAACCTATTCCCCTGAGACAATCGAACGTAAATGGTATGAAAAGAGTGAGGGTGAGGGGCTGTTTGCCTGTGATCCCGCGTCTGCGGCCGCGCCTTACACCATCATGATGCCGCCCCCTAACGTGACCGGCTCTCTTCATATGGGACATGCGCTGACCTTCACCCTGCAGGATGTTCTGATCCGCTATAACCGGATGCAAGGGCGCGATGCGCTGTGGCAGCCAGGAATGGACCATGCCGGTATCGCCACACAAATGGTGGTGGAACGCCAGTTGGCACAACAAGATATCAGCCGCCGTGATTTAGGCCGTGAGGGCTTTGTTGAAAAAGTCTGGGAATGGAAAGCGGAGTCAGGCGGTACAATCCTGCATCAGCAAAAACATATCGGGGCCAGCGCGGATTGGCAACGCAGCCGCTTCACAATGGATGACGGCTTATCAAAGGCCGTGCGCAAGGTGTTTGTGAAGCTGCATAAGGATGGGCTGATCTACCGCGACAAACGGCTGGTGAACTGGGATCCGAAATTATTGACCGCGATTTCCGATCTGGAAGTTGAACAAAAAGAAGTCGCCGGGAAGATGTGGCAATTGCATTATCCGGTTAAAGGGTCTGACCAGGTTATCACTGTAGCCACCACCCGTCCGGAAACGATGTTCGGTGATATGGCGGTTGCGGTTCATCCCGATGATGAGCGTTATGCCGCGCTGATCGGCAAGATGGTGGTTCTGCCAATAGTCGGGCGTGAAATTCCGATTGTTGCTGACACTTACTCAGACATGGAAAAAGGCACCGGTGCGGTAAAGATCACCCCGGCGCATGACTTTAACGATTTTGAGGTTGGCCGCCGCCATGATCTGAAGCTGTTAAACATCTTTGATGAGCATGCCGCGCTGAACGAAAATGCGCCTGCGGCCTATCAGGGCATGGATCGGTTTGAGGCACGCAAAAAGCTGATTGCAGAATTGGACAGCCTGGGCGCACTGGGCGAGATTGAAGATAATCAGCATGCGGTTCCGCATGGCGACAGGTCAGGCGTGCCGGTTGAGCCCTGGTTGATGGACCAGTGGTATGTGAACGCAGAAGTGCTGGCCAAACCGGCGATTGACGCGGTACGTGACGGGCGAACCCGTTTTGTGCCGCAACGCTGGGAAAAGACCTATTTTGACTGGATGGAGAATATCCAGCCCTGGTGTGTGTCGCGCCAATTATGGTGGGGACACCGTATTCCGGCGTGGTATGGGCCTGATGGCACGCCTTTTGTTGAGGAAACAGACGCACAAGCCAATGCCGCCGCCGCCGCCCATTACGGTGAAGAGGTAGAGCTGGTGCAGGATGAGGATGTTCTGGACACCTGGTTTTCTTCTGCATTATGGCCGTTTTCAACTTTGGGCTGGCCAGAGGAAACACCAGAGCTGGCCCGGTATTACCCCGGCGATGTTCTGGTTACCGGCTTTGATATCATTTTCTTCTGGGTTGCCCGGATGATGATGATGGGCATGCATTTCATGGATGGCCAAGTGCCGTTCAAGGATGTGTATATTCATGCGCTGGTGCGTGATGAGCATGGCCAGAAAATGTCGAAATCCAAAGGCAATGTGCTGGACCCGCTTGACCTGACCGCAAAATACGGGGCCGATGCGCTGCGCTTTACCCTGGTCGCGATGGCGGCGCAGGGGCGCGATTTGAAGCTGTCTGAAAACCGAATTGAATCCTATCGGAACTTTGCCACCAAGCTGTGGAACGCGGCCCGCTTCCTGGAGATGAATAACTGTACTGACCCGCGCCTGCCAGAACAGATCACGCTTCCCGAAAACAAATGGATTCTGGCCGAGCTGAACAAGGCATCTGCGCGCACAAAAACCGCGGTTGACGGTTACCGGTTCAATGAAGCGGCAGATGCGCTTTACCAGTTCGTGTGGAATAGCTATTGCGATTGGTATATTGAGTTTATCAAACCGGGACTGGCAGAACATGAAGAATCGCGCCGTGTGGCGGGCTATGTTCTGCATCAGGTGTTGCATATCCTGCACCCGTTTATGCCGTTTATCTCAGAAGAGCTGAATGAGAAGATTTTCGGGTCAAGCGAGATGCTGATAGGGGCGGCCTGGCCGCAGCCTGTGGCGGTAGAGGCCGAGCAGGCAGACCTGTCCTTGGTTATTGATTTAATAAGCGAAATCAGAACCATACGCTCTGAGATGAATGTGCCATTGAACGCCAAGCCTGTGCTGGAAATCAAAGGGGCGGATAGCCATCAGAAACAGCTGATACAGCAGATGAAATCCGCTGTGTTGCGGCTGGCCAGAGTTGAGGCGGTTGGGTTTGACAGTCAGGACGGTTTTGATAAAGGCACAGCGCGGACCAGCCTGGCCGGTCTGGATATTGGCCTGCCCCTGGCCGGCATTCTGGATTTTGAGGCGGAACGGGCCCGGCTGAACAAAGAGATCAAAGCCTGTGAGGCAGAAGCCGGCAAGCTGAACGGCAAATTGTCAAATCAAGGGTTTCTGGCGAAAGCCCCGGAAGCGGTTGTTGACGAAAATAAACGCCGCCTTCAGGAAGAGGAAACCCGTCTTGCCGGGCTGCAGGCCGCTTTGAGCAGGCTTGATGCGGATATGTAAACAGCCCTATCATGCGGGCACAGATGTTTTGCGGAGGATGAAATGAGCGATACCCCTAAAATTGATAAGGCGAATTTGCCCAGCCGGCATGTGTCCGTCGGGCCAAAAAGCGCGCCACACCGGTCCTATTACTATGCGATGGGGATGACAGAAGAAGAGATTAACCAGCCTCTGGTCGGGGTGGTCTCTACCTGGAATGAAGCCGCCCCTTGTAATATTGCGCTCGCCCGTCAGGCCCAGTCTGCCAAGCGGGGGGTAAAGGACCACGCCGGTACACCGCGTGAATTTACCACGATCACCGTGACAGACGGTATTGCCATGGGGCATGCCGGGATGAAATCATCCCTGGTCAGCCGTGAGGTGATTGCCGATTCAATTGAACTGACCGTGCGCGGGCATTGTTATGATGCGCTGGTTGGCTTGGCCGGGTGTGATAAGTCTCTGCCAGGGGTGATGATGTCTATGGCGCGCCTGAACGTGCCATCTGTGTTCATGTATGGCGGTTCTATCCTGCCTGGCCAGTTTAAGGGCAAGGATGTTACCGTTCAGGACGTGTTTGAGGCTGTTGGCGCGCATGCGGCCGGCAATATGTCTGATGATGATTTGCACGAGCTGGAATGTGTGGCTTGTCCGTCTGCCGGGTCATGTGGCGGCCAGTTTACCGCCAACACCATGGCTTGTGTCTCTGAGGCTATCGGCCTCGCGCTGCCCGGGTCTGCTGGTGCACCAGCCCCGTATGAAAGCCGTGATGAATACGCCTATCATTCGGGCCGGGTGGTGATGGAACTGATTGAGAAGAATCTGCGCCCGCGCGATATTCTGACCCGCAAAGCGTTTGAGAACGCTGCCACAGTTGTTGCCGCTTCGGGTGGGTCAACGAACGCAGGTCTGCACCTGCCGGCCTTGGCCGCGGAATGTGGCATCGAATTTGATTTGCATGATGTGGCAGAGATTTTCAAACGCACACCTTATATCGCTGATTTGAAGCCAGGCGGAAAATACGTTGCCAAGGACATGCATGCTATCGGCGGTGTTCCTGTGCTGATGAAAGCGCTTCTGGATGGCGGGTTCCTGCATGGTGATTGTATCACCGTAACGGGGAAGACTATTGCCGAAAACCTGGCAGATGTTGAGTTTCCGACCGATCAGAAGGTGGTCTATCCGACCTCTAACCCGCTGTCCCCAACAGGCGGTGTGGTTGGCCTGCGCGGCAATTTGGCCCCGGAAGGCGCAATTGTGAAAGTGGCCGGGATGCAAAAGCTGGAATTCACTGGGCCAGCGCGGTGTTTTGACTGCGAAGAAGATGCCTTTGCTGCGGTTGAAAAGCGCGATTACAAAGAAGGCGAGGTTCTGGTGATCCGCTATGAAGGGCCAAAGGGCGGCCCGGGCATGCGCGAGATGCTGGCAACAACAGCCGCTTTGTACGGACAAGGAGCTGGTAATACGGTTGCGCTTATCACAGATGGCCGGTTTTCAGGGGCCACACGGGGCTTTTGTATCGGCCATGTCGGCCCTGAAGCCGCGGTTGGCGGGCCTATCGGGCTGTTAAAAGACGGCGATATGATCAGCATTGACGCCGTTGCCGGGACCATCAGCGTTGATCTGTCCGAAGAAGAGCTGGCCGAGCGGCGCAAAAGCTGGCAGCCGCGGAGTACTGATTATCAGTCCGGGACCATCTGGAAATATGCACAGACGGTCGGCTCTGCTGAAAAGGGCGCAACCACGCACCCGGGCGGCGGCGCTGAAACCCATATGTATGCCGATATTTAAGATATCGTCGCACTAAGCACTAAAGAAGAGCAGGGTATCAGCCCTGCTTTTTTTTGGCATTAATCAGCCAGTTCGACCCAGACAGGGGTATGATCTGACGGGCGTTCAAGGCCGCGCGGGGTTTTATCAACTCCGGCATTTTGCAGCCGGCTGGCCGCCTCAGGCGAGAGCAGCAGATGATCAATCCGGATACCGTTATCGCGTTGCCACGCCCCGGCCTGATAATCCCAATAGCTGTACTGTGCCCCTTGCGGGTGAATGGCCCGGAGGGCATCTGTATAGCCAAGGTTCAGGAGCCGGAAGAAAGCGGCCCGGCTTTCAGGATGCCATAAGGCATCACCTTCCCAGGCGGGCGGGTCATAACAGTCAATATCCTGCGGCATCACATTGTAATCACCAGCCAGAATGACAGGGTTTTCGTCTGTCAGCAGAGCTTCGGCACGGGCCTGAAGGCGTTTCATCCACGCCAGCTTATAGTCAAATTTCGGCCCCGGGCAGGGGTTGCCGTTCGGCAGATAAATCGCGCCGACACGAACGCCGTTCACACTGGCTTCTATATAGCGGGCCTGTTCGTCAGCTTCATCTTCGTCATTAAGACAGGGCAGGCCGCGTGTTACATCGCTGATATCATGCCGGCTGAGGATAGCGACCCCGTTATAGGTTTTCTGGCCATGACAGGCGGCCTTCCAGCCAATGGCCTCAAACTCCTGATGCGGAAACGCCTCATCTGTCAGCTTTAATTCCTGCACCAACAAACAATCGGTCTTGCCAGACTGGCAATAGTCCAGAACATGGCCAAGGCGGGCTTTCAGGGAATTTACATTCCAGCAGGTGATGCGCATCGGGCGCGCCTAAACCGAAAAGGATGTGCCGCAGCCGCAATTGGCAGTGGCGTTCGGGTTTTCAACCGCGAAATAAGAGCCGATAAGCTCTTCTTTGTAATCAAGCTGGGCCTGTTCCAGAAACGGCAACGACATCTCATCAATGAGAACGGTCACCCCATGCTGGGTCAGTTCCAGATCATCATCCTGCTTCTGGCTGTCAAATTCGAACTTGTACTGAAAGCCGGAACAGCCGCCACCATCCACCTGCACGCGGAAGTAGGGGCCAGCCTCTGTCTGCAACAATAACGCAATGCGGTCTGCGGCTGATTTGGTCAGCGAAAAGGCCGGTGCGGGCGCAACATCATCCATCAGATCTGGTCCATAGCAGTCGTAATAAACATCCCTGTACTGAATATGACAATGACCGCACCGGAAATCAAGGTGAGGCTAAATTCAAAACTTTGGGGTCTGTGCGGATTTCTGTTATAGTTCCCCTTACCATATTGCCGAAGCCCCCCAGCCACCGAGGCCATCATGACAGCCGCGTCGTCTTTTCCCTTTGCCTCTTATGCCTGTCTGGCTTCAGCCAAAGGGCGGCATATCGCTGAGGCAGACAGCCCGGCCGGGCCGTTCAGCCGAACCGATTTTCAGCGTGACCGTGACCGCATTATTCATTCAGTGGCGTTTCGCCGTCTGAAACATAAGACGCAAGTGTTCTTGTATCATGAGGGCGATTATTACCGCACCCGCCTGACCCATTCGCTGGAGGTGGCGCAAATCGCGCGGACCATGGCACGCGCGCTTCACCTGAACGAAGATATCGCAGAGGCAGTTGCGCTGGCCCATGATCTGGGCCATCCGCCGTTCGGCCATGCCGGGGAAACCGCGCTGAATGAGGTGATGGCGAATTATGGTGGCTTTGACCATAATGAACAATCGCTGCGTGTGCTGAGCGTTCTGGAAGAGCGTTATGCCCGGTTCAACGGTTTGAATCTGACCTTTGAGACCATTGACGGGGTGATCAAACATAACGGGCCGATGACAGGTGAGATAAGACCGACAGTGGCCAGCCTTGATAAAGCCTGGGGGCTTGATCTGGTGCTGTGGCCAAGTCTGGAGGCCCAGCTGGCAAACCTGTCAGATGATATCGCTTATATGTCGCATGATTTTGATGATGCCTTGCGGGCCGGGCTGATCAGCATTGAACAGATTGAAGAGCTTCCGGTTGTAGGCACTGTGCTGAAAGATATTCATGACCAGCATGGCCGGCTGGAGATGGGCCGGTTAACCCATGAGCTGACCCGGCGTCTGATCAGCTATTTTGTGCAGGATGTGCTGGTCAGCACGAGCGCACAGTTGGCCGAACATAAGCCGGAAACAGCCGAGGATATCCGCCGTGCCGGACAAGCCCTGGCCTGTCATTCAAAGGTGGCAGCCAATGAGCTGGCCGCCCTGCGCGCGTTTTTGATGACGCATAGCTGGCGTCATTTCAAGGTCAACAGGATGACCAGTAAATCCAAAAAACAACTGGCCGCGCTGTTTGACAGGCTGTTGTCTGAAACCAATTTGATGCCGACTGACTGGCAGCAGAAAATGACCGGTGAAGATGAGGCCGCAAAAGCGCGCATTATTGCCGACTATGTGGCTTCCATGACAGACCGCTATGCGCTATTAGAGTATGAACGTATTTTTGAAACAGGTCCTATTCTTGTCTGACATGGATATTTTTTCCCGCTTTTCCGCCTTTGTTACCGCTTGTGTGCACACCCTGATTGATGACGGCAGGTTAACGCCCCGCCAACCTGTGAACACCGAAAAAGTGGTGGTTGAATTGCCGCGCGAAGAAAGCCACGGCGATCTGGCCTGTAACGCGGCTATGGTTCTGGCCAAGCAAGTGGGTATGCCGCCGCGCGACCTGGCCGCCTTGCTGGCTGAACAGTTGAACAGTCATGAACAGATAGATGCGGTTGAGATTGCCGGGCCAGGTTTTTTGAACATCACCCTGAAGCCAGGTATCTGGCCGGCTGAGCTGTCTGCCATCCTGTCAGACGGCGCGCGTTATGGCCAGTCTGATATCGGTGAAGGCCGGTCTGTGAATGTAGAATTTGTTTCTGCCAACCCCACCGGCCCATTGCACGCTGCCCATGCCAGAGGCGCGATTTTTGGTGATGCGCTGGCCAATCTGCTGGCGTTCTGCGGGTTTAAGGTCACCCGTGAATATTACATCAATGATGCCGGCACGCAGGTGGACACGCTTGCCCGTTCAGCTTTCCTGCGTTACCGGGAAGCGTTGGGCGAGGAGGGGATTACCATCCCCGACGGGCTCTACCCGGGCGAATATCTGAAAGACGTCGGGGAAGCGCTGAAGGCCCGTTATCAGGACAGTCTGCGCGATCAGCCTGAGGCGGTGACGCTGCCCGTCGTCAGAAGCTTTGCCATTGACGCGATGATGGACGGCATTAAGACAGATTTGCGCGATCTGGGCATTGAGATGGATGTGTTTTCCTCTGAACGGCAGCTGGTCGAGCAGGGGCGTGTGGATGAGGCGATAGAAGCACTTGCTGAACGCGGCCTTGTTTATCATGGTGTTCTGGCCCCGCCAAAGGGGCAGTTACCAGAGGATTGGGAAGAGCGGGAGCAGATGTTGTTCCGGTCAACCGAATTCGGTGACGATATTGACCGCCCGTTGCAGAAATCAGATGGCAGCTGGACCTATTTTGCGTCTGATGTGTCCTATCATCTGGACAAATTAAACCGTACCGGCGGCGCCCTGATTGATGTGTGGGGGGCGGATCATGGCGGTTATGTGAAACGCATGACAGCGGCCACACAAGCCCTGTCCGGGCAGTTAGGGATGCTGGATGTCAAGCTATGCCAACTGGTCACCCTTCTGGATGGCGGCAAGCCGGTGAAAATGTCAAAGCGGGCCGGCACGTTCGTTACCCTGCGCGATGTGATGGATAATGTCGGGGCGGATGTGATGCGCTTTATCATGCTGACCAGACGTAATGATCAAACACTGGAATTTGATTATGCCAAAGTCACAGAGAAAAGCCGTGAAAACCCGGTGTTCTACGTTCAATACGCCTATGCCAGAGCGTCATCAGTGCTGCGCCAAGACGGGGTGCCGGCGCGCATTGCAGAAAACAGCGGGGCCGATTTGTCCCTGCTGACAGATGTGCATGAGCTGCGCCTGATTAAGCAACTGGCCTCTTGGCCGTCTGTGGTTCAGGCAGCGGCAATCACCCATGAGCCGCACCGGCTGGCCTTCTATCTGATTGATTTGGCCGCTCTGTTCCATGGCTTGTGGAATGCCGGACGCGATAATCCGGCCTTGCGGTTTATTCTGGAGTCAGATGCAGAGTTGACAAAGGCCCGGCTGGATTTGGTGGCCGCAAGCGCAGCTGTGATCAAATCCGGCTTGAGCCTGTTATCTGTTGCGGCTCCGGAAGAAATGTAAGGGCAGTGATGTAATGACGGCAAATGATATGTCTGAACAGGCTGTGGTGAAGACACACAAGCGTGGGCGCTGGGTTGTGCTGGCTGCCTTGTTGGTGGGGCTGCCGGTCGGCGGCTGGGCGGTTTGGAGTTACCTGTTTTATGGACAGCAGGATGATAATCTGGTGGTGTTGCGGGCTGATCCTACCCCGTTCAGAGTGAAGCCGGCAGAAGGCACGCAAGCCTCTGTGCCGAACCAGGATTCAACCTTCATGAACCTTATAGACGGTACCGCCGAAGATAACAGCCAGTCTGAGGTGATCTCACTGTCGGATCCCACACCTGAGCCGCCGCCCGTTCCGCTGCCACAGGCTGAGCCCGCAGAGACAGGCGCCGCGTCAGCTGAACAGGAGAATAGGCAGCAGACAGCACAATCTGGCCAGCAGCAGACAGGCGCGCCTGACACAGATGAGCCAGATGAGGCCGTCACAGCAAATCAGACAGACCAGACAGATCAGACAGATCAACCAGATCAAATTGTCACCGCCAAACCCGCTACCGCACCGCAGGCAGATGACGCCCGGAAAGATAACCAGAGCGCGGCAGAAAATACAAAAGTCAGCCCCGAAGATGCACCTACCGATTTAACCGCCAGCCTGGTTCCGCCAACCGCCCCGAAACCGCGCCCCGCCGGGGCCAAAGACAGGCGAGACTGGATGATGGTTCAACTGGCCGCGTTCCGTGAAGAAGACAAGGCCAGAACCGCGGCGGCCTTATTGAATGAAAAACACAAAGCCCGTCTTGGTGGTTATTCACTGGGGGTCAGTTCTGTTACCTCAACTGACGGGCAGTTATTCTGGCGGGTAATCACAGATGCGTTGCCAAAACAGGACGCGCTGTCGGTTTGTGAAGAGTTAAAACGGTCTGGCCAGGATTGCATCCTGCGGCAACAAAAAGAGCAAAGCCCATGAGCGACGGGTTTGAAGAGGATCAGGTCAGTACCGCCACCGATGAGCAGCTCTCCTTATTTGTTAACCTGGACGGGTTTGAAGGGCCGATTGACCTGTTGTTGTCGCTGGCCCGCGAACAAAAGGTCGATTTAGGCAAAATCGCCATCCTGCCGCTGGCTGAACAGTATCTTTTGTATATTGAAACCGCGCGTGAATTGAACCTGGAAATTGCGGCGGATTATCTGGTAATGGCGGCGTGGCTGGCCTATCTTAAATCGCGGCTGCTGCTGCCTGATCCTGAACCTGAACAGGCAGATGATATCGTTGATATGACAGACGCGCTGCGATACCAGCTGGTCCGGCTGGAGGCGATGCAGTCGGCAGCAAAACGGCTGTTGGAGTTGCCTGTTCTGAACCGGCACAGGCTGGTCAGAGGGCAGCCCGAACAGTTTGAACGCAAAGAACAGATCGTCTGGCAGGCCAGGCTGTATGATTTACTGTCTGCTTATGGCGGCATTGTCTCGTCCGATGAAGCAGAAAAGCTAACAATTGCGGCAACCAGGCTGTATTCTGTGCAGGAAGCCGCTGGCCGGTTGCAAAACCTGTTGCCGCGCACGCCGGGCTGGGCAGAGCTGTCTTCATTCCTGCCGGCCAATCTGTCTCAGCCTCTTGACAGGCGCTCTGCTGTGGCCTCGCATTTTGTAGCCTCGCTGGAACTGGCTAAGGATGGCATGGTGGCCTTGCGGCAGTCCTCTGCCTACGCGCCTTTATTTATCCGTTTGAAGGAGACGGTGAAATGAGCATCGCTGCTGATCTTCCTGAAACAGACCTTATCCAGACCGCCCGTATTATCGAAGCGCTGGTGTTTGCGTCAACCAAGGCTGTACCTGTAAAATCGGTTCTTCCTTATTTAAAGGATGAAACACAGCTTCCTGAAATTATTGATATTATTAAATCGCGCTATGATGAACGCTCAGGGCTGAGCTTTGAGGTGAGCGGTGATCAGATGGCGTTCCGGACCAAAGAAGATGTGGCCCGCTATCTGTCGCTGGACCGGCCGGTGCATAAGCCGCTGTCCCGGGCTGCTTTAGAGGTGTTGGCCATCATCGCCTATCATCAGCCTATCACCCGTTCAGAAATCGAAGAAATCCGGGGCATCAGCCTGTCGCGGGGGACGTTGGATATTCTGCTGGAATTAGAATGGGTGAGGCCGCGGGGCCGTCGGCGTACACCTGGCCGGCCGTTAACCTGGGGCACAAGCCCGTCTTTTCTGGATCATTTCGGTTTAAGTTCAGTTGAAGACCTGCCCGGAATGGACGAGTTGAAATCAGCAGGCTTGTTGCGGAAGGGCCAAATCCTCGGCGGATTAGGAGAGGCTGTCAATGAGGATGGGGCAGAAGATGAGGATGACGGCCTGCTGGATGAAGCTGATTTGCTGGATACAGAATTTGAAGATCAATTCGCAGATGAATTTGAAACAGACCCCGACTCGCCCTAGTATCAGCAGGGTGAGAACGCTGTCAGGAGCCCGGACGTGATCAGTTTTGAGAATATAAGTCATAGCTATGGCCCGTCGCCATCAGTGTCGGATATCTCATTCCAGATAGATGAAGGCCAGGTCGTGACGCTGCTGGGCCCGTCCGGATGCGGCAAAACCACCTTATTGCGTCTGGCGGCAGGGTTTGAGACCCCGATGAGCGGCCAGATCACGCAAGATGGTACGCTGTTATCCAGCCCGGCAAATATTCTGCCCCCTGAACACCGACAGATGGGGCTGGTGTTTCAGTCCTATGCCCTGTTTCCGCATATGACCATTGGCCAGAATATCCGCTTTGGCCTGAATGAGGCCGACACAGACACCAGCCAGAGAGTGGCGGAGTTAATGCAGGAAATGGATCTGACCACCATGGAAGATAAATTTCCGCATGAATTATCAGGCGGTCAACAGCAACGGGTTGCGCTGGCCAGGGCGCTGGCGCCGTCACCGCGCCTGATCCTGCTGGATGAGCCTTATTCCGGTTTGGACAGCCGCCTGCGAGAGCGGATCCGCGATAAGATGCTGCATGTGCTTCGCCAGACAGGGACCGCCGCGCTGATGGTCACGCATGATGCTGAGGAAGCGATGTTTATGTCAGATAAAATCATCGTGCTTCGTGAGGGTGAAATTATGCAGCAAGGCCGGCCAATTGACCTTTATTGCCGCCCGCAAAACGCCTTTGTTGCTGAATTTTTTGGTGAGGTGAATCATATTCCGGCACGCGGGCGTAACGGGCAGGCAGAAAGCGTGTTTGGCGCGTTTCCCTGTGCCGGCATTGAAGACGGACAGCCGGCCGTGGTTCTTATTCGTCATGAAGGCTTGCAGGTCAGTCTGGAGGATACCGGTTTTAAAGCTCAGGTGATGGAAAGCCATCTTTTGGGCCGTTCCTCTTTGTTGCATCTCAGCCTGTCTGCAGAAACAGGTTATGATGAGGAATTGCACCTGCATGCGCGTATTCCCGGGTTGAATTCCATCGCTGAGGGCGAGATTGTTCACATTGATATTGACCCGGCCCAGGTGTTTGTCTTTTCCCAGCCTTAAAAAAAATGGCGCGGGCTCACGCTAGTTGTTGCCGCCACCGGTAAGCCTAGCTATAGTCATTTTCGTAATTTTAATAAGGCCGTGTGGCGGGCATCCGCTGACATTTGGGCCGTGACCTTTTTATCAAGGGGACTATCATGGGTTTTACGAGCATCTGGCACTGGATTATTGTTCTGGCTGTCGTTCTGATTTTGTTTGCGCGTCCAGGCAAGATTTCAGGCATTATGGGCGATTTCGGCAAAGGCCTGCGCAGCTTTAAAGAAGGGGTGAAAAACCCTGAAGATGAGGCTGAGGACGAGGCACAAGCAGACGCAGACGCAATAGAAGCCGCGCCCGCCAAAAAAGCACCGGCCAAAAAAGCGGCCAAGAAGAAGGCTGCTCCTAAGAAAGCCGCTAAGAAGAAGACTGCCGCGAAAAAGGCCGCCAAGAAGAAGACCAAGGCCTGAGGCTTACCCTAACCCTGACCACCGGCTGGCTGCCTCAGCCCTTCTCATCGCCTGACTGGCGCAGAGTTAGCTGAGCGGCCTGCCTGAATAAGGAGACTGGAATGTTTGATTTCGGTTGGCAGGAATTTATGATGATTGCCTTCGTCCTTGTTCTGGTTGTGGGCCCAAAAGACCTGCCTAAAGTTCTGCGCGGATTTACCAAAATCACCGGCCAGGCCCGGCAGATGGCGCGCGAGTTTACCCGCAGTCTGGAAGATGTTGCCGCTGATGGCGATATGAAAGAGGTCAAGAGCATGGTTGCCGACCTGAAGTCAGGTAATCTGGAAGATATGGCGCGCATCGTTGATGACACCGTCAAGCCAGAGCTGGAGACCGCCTCTAAGGACGGCAGCATTGCGGGCTTGCGTGAAGATATCGAAGCGGTGAAGTCAGCCGGGCGTGAGGCAGCTGACGCAGAGGCCGAAAAATCATCACAGGATAAAGCCTGATGGCAGATACAGCACAGCAAGATGATGGCGCAATGAGCCTGTTGGATCACCTCACCGAGCTGCGGAACCGGTTGGGCATTGTGATGATCGGTTTTGTGGTCATTTTCCTGGCTTGTTTTATCCGTCCGTTCGGCAGTGACAGCCCTAACATTGCTGATGTTGTGTATCTGTTTTTGCAAGCACCTCTGGCCGAGCGGTCTGAGGTCAGCCGGATGATTTTTACCGGCCTTCATGAAGGCTTTTTCACACAAGTGAAAGTTGCGTTTTTTGTTTCTATTTCAATAACATTTCCGCTGATGTTATTGCAGGTGTGGAAGTTTGTTGCCCCTGGCCTGTATCAGAATGAACGCAAAGCTGTGTATCCGTTTTTGTTGGCCACGCCGGTGTTGTTCGCGCTGGGCGCAGCAATGGTTTACTATATTGTTATTCCGCTCGCCTGGGATTTTTTCCTGTCGTTTGAAGTACAGGGCGGTGAGGGGGCTTTGCCGATTGAGGTGGAGCCGCGGATTTCTGAATATCTGAGCCTGGTGATGCGACTGATGTTCGCCTTCGGCTTGTCGTTTGAATTGCCGGTGATATTGTTGTTGATGGTCCGGGCCGGGTTAATGACCGCCGACGGGCTGGCCGGCAAGCGCAAATATGCCATTTTGCTGGCGTTTGTCGCGGCGGCCATTCTGACCCCGCCTGACGTCATCTCTCAGGTTCTGCTGGCTATTCCGGTGATCCTGCTTTATGAGCTGTCTATTTTGGGCGCACGCCTTATCCAGAAGCGGCAGGAACCAGAAGCCGACAGCTGATCGCAAAAGCGGTACTGTCCACAACCAGAACTGATGGAATTTTTGAGGGGCCGAGGGGTGTTGTTCTGATGCATGATATCCGATTTATAAGAGATAATCCTGAACAGTTTGATGCCGCGTTGGCGCGCCGGGGCCTGGCCCCTTTGGCGGGGAGCATTCTGGATTTGGATACGCGCCGCCGTGCCCTGCAGACAGAATTACAGGAAAAACAGGCCCGCCGAAACGATGCCAGCCGCGAAATTGGCCAGATTAAATCACAAGGCGGTGATGCCAGCGCGGTTATGGCTGAGGTGGCCGCCCTGAAGCAGTCTGTGCCGGCATTAGAAGCAGAAGAAGCCGCGGTGGCCGCGCAGATACATGACCAGTTGATTTCCCTGCCGAACATTCTGGACGAGCGTGTCCCAGAGGGGGAGGATGAGGACCAGAACGAGCTGGTCAGGGAAGTTGGCAATAAGCCAGACTTCAGCTTCACAGCGCGGGATCATGTTGATATCGGCGAGGGGTTATCGCAAATGGATTTTGCGAGCGCCGCCAAGCTGTCCGGCGCCCGCTTTGTTGTGCTGAAAGGCCAGTTGGCCCGTCTGGAGCGCGCCCTGGCGGCGTTTATGCTGGACATGCACACAAACGAGCATGGCTATACCGAGGTCTTGCCGCCCGCCCTTGTGCGCACACAGACTATGACCGGAACAGGACAACTGCCAAAGTTTGCTGATGACCTGTTTCACACCACAGATGATCGCTGGCTGATTCCCACCGCTGAGGTTCCGCTGACCAATCTGGTCGCAGACAGCATTGTGCCGGCAGAACAATTGCCGATGCGGCTGACCGCGTTCACGCCCTGTTTCCGGGCTGAGGCCGGTTCTGCCGGGCGGGATACGCGCGGGCTTATCCGCCAGCATCAGTTCTCCAAGGTGGAGCTTGTCTCTATCGTTGCTCCAGATCAGTCAGAAGCTGAGCTTGAGCGGATGACCGGCTGTGCGGAAACCATTCTGCAGAAGCTGGGGTTGGCTTACCGGGTATTGCGCTTGTGTTCCGGGGATACCGGGTTTTCAGCGCAGCAGACGTTGGATATCGAAGTGTGGCTGCCCGGGCAGGATGATGGGCGCGGCATGTATCGTGAGATTTCATCCTGTTCAAACTGCGGCCCGTTTCAGGCCCGCCGGATGAAAGCCAGAACCAGAGCAGAGGGCCAGAAAGAGACCGCCTTTGTGCACACGCTGAACGGGTCTGCCTTAGCGATCGGGCGGTGCATGATCGCGCTGTTGGAAAACGGCCAGCGAGAAGATGGGTCTGTGGTTCTGCCAGAGGTTTTGCACAGCTACATGGGAACAGATGTGCTGGTTCCGCAAAAAGGCTGACCGTTGTGCGCATTTTGATCACCAATGATGACGGGCTGGATGCAGAAGGTCTGCACCTGCTAGAAGAGCTGGCGCTTCAGATTACAGATGAGGTTTGTGTAGTGGCCCCCTTGGCCAACCAGTCTGGCGTGGGGCGGGCCATCAGCCTGCATAAGGATATCGAATTTGTGCGCCGCGATGAGCGCCATTACGGGGTGTCCGGCACGCCTGCGGATTGCGTAATGATGGCGTTGAACCTGTTATACGCCGATAAGTATCCTGATCTGGTTTTGTCCGGCATCAATCATGGGATGAATGTGGCAGATGATGTCGGCTATTCCGGTACTGTCGGCGGGGCAATGGAAGCCGCTATCGTAGGCATTCCGGCGATCGCCATCTCACAACGCTTCTATCAGCGGCAGATGGATTTCACACCTGTGAAAACCCATGGGGCTGATGTTTTGGCGGCGGCGGTGAAGACAAGCCTGCCTTCGCGCACGGTTCTGAATATCAATTTCCCTGAGGCAAGGCTGGGGCCGGTAAAAGGGATCAGGCAGGCCGTTCTGGATGAACATAAATTTTCAGACGAAATCCTGCCGGGTGACACCCCGAACAGCTATCGCATCGGCCCGTTGGTGATGCGCCAGAAAATCAATGACGGGTCTGACAGATGGTGGCTGAATGAGGGCTATGTGACCTTCACGCCGCTGCATATGAACGCAACTGATATGGGGTTGCTGGCCAGCCTGCCTGAAGCTGATTTTTAAACCGGAGAGATGGTGTCAAAACCGATAGATGAATTGCTGCCTCAAAAAGCCCGGCTGGTCATGACCTTGCGGGCACAGGCGGTTATGAACCCGGATATCCTGTCTGCAATAGAACAGACCCCGCGGGAAAAATTCGTCCCCGATCATCTGAAAGCACATGCTTATGAAAACGCTTCACTGCCGATAGGCAACGGCCAGACGATAAGCCAGCCCTATATTGTGGCGAAAATGACAGAATATCTGGAGCTGAGCAAACGGCACAGGGTGTTGGAGATTGGCACCGGAAGCGGTTATCAGGCAGCGATACTGGCGTGTCTGGTCAGACGGGTCTACACCATGGAGCGGCTGCGCCCCCTGATGGTGCAGGCAGAAGCCAGATGTAAGCAGCTTCATCTGTCCAATATCACCTATCGCCATGCTGACGGCAATAAAGGCTGGCCGGAAGCCGCGCCGTTTGACCGGATTATTATCACCTGCCAGACCGAGCAAATCCCGGCCGCGCTGCTTGATCAGCTGAAAGTCGGCGGCATTCTGGTGGCCCCGGTCGGACCATCTGGTCAGGAAGAATTGTTTCGTGTAAAACGAGGGGAAGACGGGTTCGAAACAGACTGCCTGATGCCAGTCCGGTTCGTGCCGATGATTGACGGGACGGACAGCTGAAAAAAGCTGCACCAAAGAACAACAGGATAACCCCATGATGAAAAAGGTGGTGACAAAGGGTCAGCCGATGAAACACAGCATAGCCGGTCTTTGTGCACTGGGGTTTATGCTGGCGGCGTGCCAGGCACCACAGCTGGATGATGTAAAACGGTCTTTGACCCTGAAGCGGGAAACACCCGCAGCAGTGGAGCGTGCCCCTTTGCGTGAGGCTGTGCAGGCGATACCGCTGTCCGGCGAGGTGGTGGTGCAGGAGGGAGATAATCTGTACCGTATTGCCACCAGATATCAGGTTACCCCGCAATCCATTATCGCTGATAATAACCTGTCCGCCCCTTATGAGCTTTATGCAGGCCAGACCTTACGCCTGAAGCCAACCAGAACGCATATTGTGCAAATTACAGACACGCTGTTCAGCCTGTCGCAACGTTATGCGGTCAGCCAGTTTGAACTGGCGCGGATGAACCAGCTGTCTGAGCCTTATGAGCTGACTGTTGGGCAGGAGTTACGCCTACCTCATTCAGTTGATCTGTCTGTGCTGGAGGTGGACGGGCTTGATCCTGATGCGGTAAGAACACAAGTCACTCCGGCCCCGGCAGCGCAAATAGCCAAGCAGGCGGCGCCAAAGGCCCCGCCCAAGTCATTTGTTGCCCCGGCTCTGGGGCAGGCGGGCTTTACCTGGCCGTTGAAGGGCGAGGTGATCACCGAATTTGGCCCGGCTGAACGGGGGGTTCATAATGACGGCGTGAATATCAGCGCGCCTGTGGGATCGCTTGTTACAACATCCGCGCCGGGAACAGTGGCGTTTGTTGGTACTGGCCTGCGCCGGTTTGGCACCCTTGTTCTGGTCAAGCATGAGGGCGGCTATATCACTGCTTATGCCCATCTGGACAGCTTGTCTGTCAAAGAAGGCGATATTTTGGGGGAGGGCACGGTTATCGGTCAGGTTGGCACAACCGGCCGCGTGGATACACCGCAACTGCATTTCGAGATTCGCAAAAGCCGGACACCGGTTAACCCGCGTGAGCTGATTTCCTGAGCCCAGACGGTCAGATTTTCACGCCGTGATGCATCGCCAGATTGAGGATATATTGAAAGGCTGTGCGACCTGAGCGGTTTCCCCGTCCCATTGCCCACGCCAGAGCGTCCTGTCTGACCTCATCAAAACTGACCGGGATCTTATAATAACCGATATACCAGCTGATCATGGCAAGGTAGGTGTCCTGGTCAACAGAATGGAATCCAATCCACAAGCCGAACCGATCTGACAGCGAGATTTTTTCTTCTGCCGCTTCAGACGGGTTGATCGCCGTCCCCCGTTCATTTTCGATCATCTGCCGCGGCATCAGATGGCGGCGGTTTGAGGTGGCATAGAACACAATATTTCCGGGCCGTCCCGCCAGACCACCTTCCAGCACGGCCTTTAGCGATTTATAAGAGATATCATCCTGTTCAAACGCCAGATCATCACAGAAAATAATGAATGGGCGGTCAGTTTCTGAGAGCAGGGCCATCACATCAGGCAAATCGTTCAAATCCTCACGCTGAATTTCAACCAGCCCCAGATTGTAGCCTGCCGCCAGAAGGTGGCCGTGAACCGCTTTCAGAACAGATGATTTACCGGTCCCGCGTGCGCCCCATAACAGCGCGTTGTTTGCGCGCAGACCGCGGGCAAAATTCATCGTGTTATCCAGCAGTTGAGTTTTTTGCTGATCAATGCCCTGCAGGCTGTCCAGAGGCAGTCTGTGAATGGACGGAACCGGCCTGAATGCCTGTTTTTCGGAATCCCAGATATAGCCTTCATGCTGGTTCAAATCAGCCTGTTTGACCGGGGCCGGAGCCAACCGTTCAAGGGCTTCTGCAACACGGCTCAGAAGAGCGGCTGTGGTCTCATCACTACTCATCAGATAATCCATTTTTTGTTTCACAAAACCGGCAGGACGGCCATCCTCACTATACAAGACGAAATCCGCCAGAAGCAATCGCTGATATAACGCATTTCGCCCTGTTTTGCTGTTGCCGCCTGACAGACAAACAGGTATTGTGCAGCGGTATTTTCACACCAGTGTTTTGACATCTGGTCAATCTGGTTCACCCGCCCGCATGGCTGCAATACGGCCCGCAGGCAACAGGAGTTATTAAGATATGATTATCAGCCCAGCATATGCCCAGGCCGCCGGTGGTGCCGGTGGGCTGTCTTCACTGCTGCCGTTTCTGCTCATCTTTATTGTGTTCTACTTCTTTTTGATCCGGCCACAGCAGAAGCGCGCCAAAGAACATCGCGAACTGGTCAATAATGTAAAGCGCGGGGATAAGATTATCACCTCAGGCGGGCTGTTGGGCACGGTTTCCAAATCCGTTGAAGGTCAGGAAAGCGTCGAGGTCGAAATTGCCAAAGACGTCAAGGTCAATGTGATGAGAACCATGATCGCCGACCTGCGCGATAAGAAGGACGCCCCGAAAGCCGATAAGGCCAAAGACGACGCGCCCAAAGGTCTTGCCGGACTGTTCGGGAAGAAAAAATAACCGCTGTCCCTGTATCTGATACAGGCGTCTTTCAGGGCGGTTTTCAGTAATGACGTGGCGCGCAGGCGGGCAGCAACAAACAGCCCCCTGTTCACCGCGCATCCAGACCAAACGGCGAAGAAGAATGGGTAGACATGCTACAGTTTGAAGGTTGGAAAAAGACACTTGTTCTGTTTGTGATCCTGCTGGGATGTGTCTATGCGGTGCCGAACTTATTCGGTAAGGCTGATGAGGGTCAGGCACGCTCTGGTCTGGCCGGTTGGCTGCCAGGTGAAGCCATTAATCTGGGGCTGGATTTGCAGGGCGGTTCCCATTTGCTGATGCGTGCAGACCTGCCAGCGGTTCAGGAAGAACGTCTGACCGGGGTGGCCGAACAATTGCGGCTGTCGCTTCGGGATGAAAAAATTCAGTTCAGAGGCCTGAAGGCCGCGCCAGACAGCGTTGTGTTTGCTTTGCGCAAGCCAGAAGATCAGACAAAATTACAGCCCCTGTTCACTGAGTTGGGCCGTGAGTTTCAGGTTGTTAATGATGAGCTGGCCTACACGGTGAGCTTTACCGAAGACGGCCTGCAACTGATGGCCGATAACACGGTTGAGCAGGCCATTGAAATAATCAGACGCCGGCTTGACCCTGATGGGACAAAAGAGCCGATTATCCAGCGCCAAGGCAAAGATCGTATTCTGATCCAGCTGCCCGGTGTGGATGATCCAGAACGGATCAAGCGGTTGCTGGGTAAAACAGCGCGGCTGACCTTCCAGCTGGTAGATACCCGCACCACCCCTGATGAGGCGCGCCGGACAGGGCGTGTGCCGCCAGGCAGCCAGCTGCTGGACAGTGTGAATGAAGGCGAGCCTGGCTATGTGGTTGAAAAGCGCGTTATGGTCAGCGGCGAAATGCTGGAGACCGCGAGCGCGGCGTTTGACCAGAACAGCCGCCCTTCTGTTAATTTCCAGCTGAACGCCGCCGGGGGCCGTAAGTTTGGCCGGGTTACAGGCGAGAATATCGGCCGCCCCTTTGCCATTATTCTGGATGGCAAGGTGGTGTCCGCCCCGGTTATTCAGGCACAGATTTTCACCAATGGTCAGATTACCGGGACGTTTTCTGTAGAAGAAACACAGGAATTGTCGCTGATTTTGCGGGCAGGGGCCTTGCCGGCGCCGCTTATTGTGTTGGAAGAACGGTCTGTCGGCCCGGGTCTGGGGGCTGATTCCATAGCCGCCGGCCAGATTGCGGCTGTTGTCGGCATGGTTCTTGTTATCATTTATATGGCGGCAAGTTACGGTCTGTTCGGCGGTTTTGCTGTCGCCGCGCTGCTGGTGAACATCGTGCTGATACTGGGCGCGTTATCCGCGCTTCAGGCCACCCTGACCCTGCCGGGAATTGCCGGTATCGTTCTGACTATGGGGATGGCGGTTGATGCCAATGTGCTTATCTTTGAGCGTATCAGAGAAGAATTGAGAGGCGGGCGAAAAGTGAGGGCCGCGATTGAGGCCGGTTACACAAGAGCGATTTCAACGATTGTTGATTCAAATCTGACCACCTTATTTGCCGCGCTGTTTTTGTATATCTTCGGGTCTGGCCCCATCAAAGGGTTTGCCGTCACCCTGTCTCTGGGGATTGTCACATCAATGTTCACCGCGATTATGGTCACACGGCTACTGATTGTATTGTGGGTGGACGCCAAACGGCCTAAAGGGCTGGTGCTTTAGCGAGAAGAGGACAGACAATGTTCAGACTGAAACTTGTTCCTGATAATTCTGCGTTTGATTTTTTGCGCCAGCTGAAGATAACAGCCAGTGTGTCAGCTCTTTTGGTACTGGCCTCTATCGGCCTGTTTTTCGTGAACGGTTTGAATCTGGGGATTGATTTCCGCGGCGGCATCCTGTTGGAAACCCGCTCTGACGCGCCTGTTGATATTGCTGATGTACGCGGCGACCTCAGCCGTCTTGATTTAGGCGATATCTCTATCCAGACCTTTGGCAGCGACCGTGATGTACTTATCCGGGTGCAACGCCAAGAAGGTGACGAAAAAGCCCAGATAGCCGCTATCCAGAAAATTACCGCTGCGCTGGGGGATGGGTTTGATATCCGCCGCACCGAATTTGTCGGCCCGACAATCGGGGCCGAATTGGCGGAAAAAGGCATGTTGGCTGTTGGCTGTGCGTTGCTGGCGATTATGATTTACATCTGGTTTCGGTTTGAATGGCAGTTCTCTGTCGCCGCCATTATCGCGCTTAGCCATGATGTGATTTCAACCGTCGGCCTGTTTGCGCTGGTCCGTTTTGAGTTTAATCTGGCCACGGTTGCGGCCATCCTGACCATTGCCGGCTATTCTATTAATGATACGGTGGTGGTGTTCGACCGGGTGCGTGAAAACCTGCGCAAATATAAAAGCTGGGATCAGAAGAAGATTTTGAATAAATCGCTGAATGAGACCTTGTCGCGTACTGTGATGACGTCTGTAACCACCGCGCTGGCGTTGCTGGCGATCATTATCTTTGGTGGGGCGGTATTGCGGGACTTCGCCCTGGCCATGCTGTGGGGCGTGACCATCGGGACCTATTCTTCGATTTTTGTGGCGGTTGGGCTGATCTCAAGATTTGATCTAAAGCGCAGTGATGATGAAGATAACTCCGTCCCGGTTCCCGAATACGAACGCTAAGCCTGGCGCGCAGCTTGCGCGGGGCGAACAGCAAGCAAGGGCAAGACCATGTCGAGACCCACAACAGATGACCATAATCCGCTGGTTTCGGTGCAGGAATTTCCGAGCGACAGCCAGTTGCAGGTGATTAACAGCTATGGCGGTGGCGGCTTCAGAATTGCCAAGCAATCTGTCACCGGCAGCCAGTTTGTCTTGCCGCGCGTGGCCGCTGACTGGCCACCACAAAGTGAAGCGGATATTGATGTTGACGATATTCTGGCCCGTTTGAACGGTACTGGCATTGACCTGCTGATTCTGGGCCTGGGGGAGCGGCCGCAAAGTAATCTTGCACAACTGGCCGCCGCCTTGCGGGAACAGGGTATCAAGCTGGAAGTAATGAGCACAGCCGCTGCCTGCCGGACCTGGAATGTGCTGCTGACCGAAGGCCGGGCCGTGGCCGCAGGTTTGCTGGCTGTTGATTAAATCACTTTTGAGGGGCAGCTGATGACAGCGTCTGCCTATACCGATCTTCGCCGCCAAGCCCCGCGTCTGGCGCTGGCGTTATTGTTTCAACCTGAGGCACAAAAACAACATTTGTCTGTGTTGCTGTTGTTTGGTCTGGAGTTCGACCGCATTGCCGCTCAAGCCTCTGAGCCCATGCTGGCCCTTATCCGCCTGAAATGGTGGGAAGACCAGCTTGAAGATACCACAGATGAGGCAGGCCCACTGCTCCGCTATCTGCATGAGCAGCTCAAACAAGGTCAGTTGTCACAAAGCGATATCGCCGGTCTTATCACCTGTTGGGCAGAAACGGTTCAGGCCGGGCAGACGGATATGTCTGGCAACTGGGCAAAACTGGTCGTGCTGATGGCGCGGGTGGCCGGGCTTCAGGCGTCTCAGCTGACGCAAGAGATTGGCCGCGCGGTTGCGCTTAGCCGGGCGGGTCAGCCTGTGGGCGCGCTGGTCCCGGCGAAGCAGATTTATCAGCAGTGCGGGGCCGGGTCTGAGTTTTTGATCTGTCTTGCCTATCTGGCGAGCGAAGCGGCAAAGCGCGATCTGGACCAGGCGCCGTTTTTGATTTTCGGGTTAGTGCGCCAAGTGCTGTTCCGGCCAGCCTCACGCTGAGGCGGCAAACATCTCTGGCAATGCAAATGCGCTGTTTCCCGACCATTCCTTCATGCTCAGCAGGGCCCGTTTGGCATAAGCCGCCTTGCGGTCACGCCCGCGCAGGCGGCGCTTTCCTGTGCCGCTATTCTCCAGTTCAGGGAACAGCCCGAAATTCACATTCATCGGCTGGAACGTATCCGCCATCGCGCCGCCTGTGATATGAGACAACAACGCCCCATGTGCTGTATCAGCAGGCGGCGGTGTCCAGGATGACCCAGAGAGGGCGGCAGCGGCCATACGGCCGGTCAACCCACCAATCGCGGCTGATTCAACATAGCCTTCCACGCCGGTAATCTGGCCAGCGAAACGGATATGAGGTTTTGATTTCAACCGCATCTGGCCATCCAGAAGCTTTGGGCTGTTGATGAAGGTGTTGCGGTGCAAGCCGCCCAAACGGGCAAACTGTGCCTCCTCCAAGCCTGGGATCATCTGGAAGATGCGCACCTGTTCGGCATATTTCATCTTGGTCTGGAAGCCGACCATGTTAAACAATGTGCCCAGCTTGTTATCCTGGCGCAATTGCACCACAGCATAAGGCCGGCTGCCATCATGGGCATTGGTCAGTCCCACAGGTTTCATCGGCCCGAAGCGCAGGGTTTCACGGCCCCGCTCAGACATAATTTCAACCGGCATACAGCCATCAAAATAGGGTGTGTTCTGTTCCCATTCACGGAACGACATTTTTTCGGCCGCCAGCATTTCATCCAAAAACTGGTTATATTGCTGTTCGGTCATCGGGCAGTTGATATAATCCTTGCCGTCACCACCTTCTGAGGTTTTGTCATAGCGCGATTGGAACCAGGCCACATCCATATTGACGCTATCGAAATAGACAATCGGCGCAATCGCATCAAAGAAGGCCAGATCATCTTCACCTGTTTCTGCCCGAATAGCCTCTGCCAGAGGTTGTGAGGTCAAGGGGCCGGTGGCAATAATCACCTCGCCTAAACTGGCGTCAGGCAGGCTGGTTATCTCGTCTCGTTCAATGGTGATATTGGGATGGGCGGTCAGCCTGTTCTGTACCCCGGCGGAAAACAACGCGCGGTCAACCGCCAGTGCGCCGCCGGCCGGAACCCGGGCAATATCCGCCTCAGCCATGATGACAGACCCCATCATCCGCATTTCGGCATGGAGCACACCGACCGCGTTTGCCGTCGCATCATCAGACCGGAATGAGTTTGAGCAGACCAATTCAGCTAAGTGATCTGTCTGGTGAACATCAGTTTTGCGGACCGGCCGCATTTCGTGCAGCACAACCTTTGCGCCAAGCTCAGCGGCTTGCCATGCCGCCTCAGAACCGGCCATGCCGCCGCCGATGATATGAAGGGTTTTGTCTGTCATTAGCGGTTTTACGAGACCTTTTTCTGTTGTGTCTGCCCCAACAGGAGAGGGGCAAGGTAGCGACCGGTATGCGAGCGCGGTTCAGCCGCGATGTCCTCAGGGGTTCCGGTGGCCACAACCTGGCCGCCGCCATCCCCCCCTTCAGGACCCATATCAATGATATAATCGGCTGTTTTGATAACGTCCAGATTATGTTCGATGACAATGACCGTATTGCCGCCCTCAACCAGTTCCTGAAGCACCTCCAGCAGCTTGGCGATATCCGCAAAATGCAGGCCTGTGGTCGGCTCATCAAGGATGTAGATTGTCTTGCCTGTAGCCCGTCTGGACAGCTCTTTTGACAGTTTTACACGCTGCGCTTCACCGCCGGACAGGGTTGTGGCCTGCTGGCCAATGCGCACATACCCAAGCCCCACACGCAACATGGTCTGCAGCTTGTCCCGGATTGACGGCACAGCCTTGAAATAGTCCACACCTTCTTCAACTGTCATGTCAAGAACATCAGCTATAGACTTGTCACGCCATGTTATTTCCAATGTTTCGCGATTATATCTCTTGCCCTTACAAGTATCACAAGTGACATAAACGTCAGGCAGGAAGTGCATCTCAATTTTAATGACGCCGTCTCCCTGACAAGCCTCACACCGCCCCCCCTTTACATTAAAGCTGAACCGGCCGGGGTTATAACCACGGCTCTTGGCTTCTGGCAGGCCGGCGAACCATTCGCGGATCGGGGTAAACGCGCCGGTGTAGGTGGCCGGGTTAGAGCGCGGCGTGCGGCCAATAGGCGACTGGTCAATATCCACCACCTTGTCCAGCAGGTCCATGCCAGTCAGCTTGTCATAAGGGGCAGGAATTTCGCGGGCCTTATGCAACTGCCGGGACAGCGCTTTCCACAAGGTTTCCAGCACCAATGTTGACTTGCCGCCACCAGACACGCCGGTCACACAGGTCAGCACGCCCAACGGAAAATCAACTGACACATTCTGCAGATTGTTCCCCGATGCGCCGGTCAGGCTGACCTGGCGTTTCTTTTTGGTAGGACGGCGTTTCGCCGGTATTTTGATTTCCTTGACCCCGCTCAGATACTGGCCGGTTAGCGAGTCCGGGTTTTCCATGATTTCTGGGGCGGTGCCAACAGCGACAACCTTGCCGCCATGCACACCGGCGCCCGGGCCCATATCAATTACATAATCAGCGGCCCGTATCGCGTCTTCATCATGTTCGACAACCAGAACCGTATTGCCGAGATCACGCAGCCGGGTGAGGGTGGCCAAAAGCCGGTCATTATCGCGTTGATGCAGGCCAATTGACGGCTCATCAAGTACATAGAGCACACCGGTCAGGCCAGACCCAATCTGCGAGGCCAGCCGAATGCGCTGGGATTCGCCGCCAGAAAGCGTACCGGAATTACGCGATAAGTTCAGATAGCGCAGACCCACATTGGACAGAAACCCCAGCCGTTCGTTAATTTCCTTCAATATCCGCACAGCGATTTCAGATTGCTGTTCAGACAGGCTGTCTGACAGACCGGTGAACCAGTCCACCGCATCGCCGATAGACAGCGCGGAGATATCAGAAATATCTTTATCCTCTATGCGAACCGCCAGTGATTCTGCTTTCAAGCGCTTGCCGCCACACCCTTCGCAAGCCTGGTTCGCGCGAAATTTTTCCAACTCATCGCGGACCCAGTTCGAATCAGTTTCATGATAACGGCGGGTCAGATTCGGCAACAGCCCTTCGAACGGCTTTGTCGTGCGATAAGACCGCAGCCCGTCATCATAAACCATTTCGACAGCCTGTTTGCCGCTGCCATGCAACAACACATGCTGAACCTGAATATCCAGTTCTTCAAACGGCACATCCAACGAAAACCCGAAGGTTCTGGCCAGGCTTTCCAGCGTCTGGATATAGTATTTGGAGGTCGATTTCGCCCAGGGCGCCAACGCCCCCTGCCGAAGTGACAGGCGCGGGTCAGGCACAACCAGCTGGGCTTCAAAATGAGACGACACACCAAGCCCGTCACAATCAGGGCAAGCCCCAAACGGATTGTTGAACGAAAACAGCCGTGGTTCAATCTCATCGATGGTAAAACCGGAAACAGGACAGGCAAAACGGGCAGAGAACACCGTACGCTGGCCAGTGGTCGCATCATCAGCGTAAGCCAGGCCATCTGACAGGCCAAGCGCGGTTTCCAGCGAATCAGCCAACCTTGTAGCCAGATTATCCGCATCTGGTTTGATGATCACGCGGTCAACCACAATGTCGATATCGTGTTTACGTTTTTTATCCAGATCCGGAACGGCATCAAGCTCATAAAATTCACCATCGATGCGCACCCGTGAAAAACCGCGCTGAAGATAGGCCGCCAAATCCTTTTTATATTCGCCCTTGCGCCCCCGCACCACCGGGGCCAGAAGATACAGCCGTGTTCCCGCCTCCATTGACAACAGGCTGTCAACCATCTGGCTGACGGTTTGCGAGGAGATAGGCAGCCCCGTGGCCGGAGAGTAAGGGATGCCGATACGGGCCCATAACAGCCGCATATAATCATAAATTTCTGTGACCGTGCCGACCGTAGAACGCGGGTTGCGTGACGTGGTCTTCTGTTCAATGGAAATCGCCGGTGACAGGCCTTCTATCAAATCCACATCAGGCTTTTGCATCATTTCCAGAAACTGGCGCGCATAAGCAGACAGCGATTCCACATACCGCCTCTGGCCTTCAGCATAAATCGTGTCAAAGGCCAAGCTGGATTTACCTGACCCGGACAGGCCGGTAATCACGACCAGCTTGTCACGCGGCAGGTCCACATTCACATCCATCAGGTTATGTTCACGTGCCCCTCTGACGGAAATTGTGCGTTGTTCGGGAGAACCCGGCGGTACTGACATGACCTGGTTTACCTCATTTTATCTGGTTGGGGCGCGCGGCAGCCCTTGTCTTTTCATAAGATATAGACCGGCGCGGGCAGCCGACACCCCACGCCGTTTTAAAAAATCGAGCAAAGGCTGTTTCGTTCGTCCTGAACTATGCTAGATTGGTCTACACTATAAAAATCCCCTTCTGTTTTGCAAGGAGCAATTGCTATGGCGGGCAGCGTAAACAAAGTCACTCTGTTAGGTAATCTGGGCCGTGACCCAGAGGTGAGAAGCACGCAGGACGGCACCAAAATCGTCAATTTGAACATCGCGACGTCTGAACGCTGGAAGGATCGGAACAGCGGTGAGCAGCGTGAACGTACAGAATGGCACCGGGTGGTGATTTTCAATGAAAATCTGGCACGCATTGCAGAACAGTATTTGCGCAAAGGAAGCACCGTTTACCTGGAAGGCCAGTTGCAGACCCGCAAATGGACCGATCAGCAGGGTGTTGAAAAATACACCACAGAAGTGGTCTTGCAGCGCTACCGTGGCGAGTTGACCTTGCTGGGCTCACGCAATGAAGGTGGCGCCGCGCTTCCGTCTGACAGCGGGCCTGCACAAACCGGAATGGGCGCGGCTGGCGTAACCTCAGGCGGGGCAATTCCGCCAATGGCCGGGGCAGACGATCTGGATGATGATATACCGTTTTAGCACGGTTAATCCGGCCTGATACAGCGTTGCGTTCCGGCGCCTGAAGCAGCGCCATAATCTGCAGTAATTAAAACAACAATATCTGGTGTTTTTATCCGGTTTCATGGTATAAAAACAGCTAGATATTGCTGGTGCAGGCTGTTTCTGCTGCCAGACAGGGTGAGGAGACCAGCGTGAGCGATTCCGAAGTGCCGACAGGACCTAAAAATCCGGTCATTTCCATCTCTGATGAGATGCGCAAATCCTATCTGGACTATGCGATGAGCGTGATTGTTTCGCGCGCGTTGCCGGATGTTCGTGACGGTCTGAAGCCGGTGCACAGGCGTATTTTATACGCTATGATGGAAGGCAATTACGACTGGTCTAAACCGCCGCGAAAATCTGCTCGTATCGTCGGTGACGTGATGGGTAATTATCACCCGCATGGCGACAGCTCTATTTATGAAGCGATGGTGCGGATGGCACAGGATTTTTCCATGCGCGTGCCGTTGGTGGACGGGCAGGGGAATTTCGGGTCTGTTGACGGCGATCCGGCGGCGGCGATGCGCTACACAGAATCGCGGCTGGCCCGGGCGGCAGAATCACTGCTGCGGGACATTGACAAAGACACCGTCGATTTCATTCCCAATTATGACGAAACCCAGCAGGAACCGTCAGTTCTGCCTGCTGAGTTTCCGAACCTTCTGGTCAATGGTGCAGGGGGGATCGCGGTCGGTATGGCGACCAATATTCCGCCGCATAACCCGGGCGAGGTTATCCGCGCCTGTATGGCCCTGATTCGCAATCCCGCGTTGACCGATGAAGAGCTGCGCGAGATTGTGCCCGGACCGGATTTCCCGACCGGCGCATTGATTATGGGGCGGGCCGGTATCAGAGATGCCTACAGCACAGGCCGCGGGTCTGTGATGATGCGGGCCAGAGCAGAAGTACAGACCACCGCGCGTGACCGTGAGCAGATTATCGTTACCGAAATCCCGTACCAGGTGAATAAGGCCCAGTTGCTGGAGCGGATTGGCGAGCTGGTCCGTGAAAAAACCATTGAGGGCATTTCCGATATCCGCGACGAATCAGACCGCAAGGGTATGCGCGTCGTTATTGAGATTAAACGGGACGGTTCGGGTGATGTGGTGTTGAACCAGCTGTATCGTCATACCCGCCTGCAGACAAGCTTTGCGGTGAATATGCTGGCGATGAATAATGGCCGGCCTGAACAGATGGGGCTGCGGGATGTGTTGAGCGCATTCTGCCTGTTCCGCCAGGATGTGGTGACACGCCGAACGCGGTTCTTGTTAAACAAGGCCCGGAACCGGGCTCACATTCTGGCCGGGCTGCTGGTCGCTCTGGCCTCTATTGATGAGATTATTGATCTGATTAAAAAAGCGCCTACAGCTGAGGCGGCGCGCAATGATTTGATGGCAAAAGCCTGGCCTGCCCATGAGGTGGAGCCGTTCATCGCGCTTATCGATGATCCCGGCCATAAGGTTGAAGAGGGTCATTATAATCTGTCTGAGGCGCAGGCCAGAGCCATTCTGGAGCTGCGCCTGCAGCGTCTGACCGGCATGGAACGCGACAAGCTGGCAGATGAAACCAAAGAACTGGCCGAACACATCACAGATTATCTGTCTATCCTGTCCAGCCAAGACCGGCTGATTGAGGTCATTCTGGATGAATTGCAAGCCACCCATGACCGGCTGGATGAGCCGCGCCGCACAGAAATATCAGATGCGCTGGCAGATCAGGATGATGAAGATTTAATCCAGCAAGAAGATATGGTGGTGACGGTCAGCCACCGCGGCTATATCAAACGCGTGGCCTTGTCCGACTATCGTGCCCAGCGGCGCGGCGGCAAAGGGCGAACCGGCATGAAAACGCGGGATGAGGATTTTGTCACCCGCCTGTTTGTTGCCAATACACACACGCCTATTCTGTTCTTCACCTCTACCGGCATGGTTTACCAGCTGAAATGTTACAGGCTTCCTGAAGCCTCGCCTCAGTCTATCGGCAAGGCCATGGTTAATCTGCTGCCGATTGCCCCTGATGAGACCATCCAGACAGTGATGCCCATGCCGCAAGATGCGGATAGCTGGGACAGCCTGAACATCATGTTTGCGACTGCGAATGGGTCGGTCAGACGCAACCTGCTTTCCGATTTCACCAATATCATGCGCAATGGCAAAATCGCGATGAAGCTGGCAGAAGGCGACAGCCTGATAGGGGTTCTGCCGTGTCAGCCGTCTGATCATGTTCTGCTGGCCTCAAGAAACGGCAAAGCCATCCGCTTTGCGGCTGAAGATGTCCGCCTGTTCAGAGGCCGAAATTCAGTTGGTGTGCGCGGCATGCGCCTGTTGGGTGAGGACCAGCTGGTCTCTATGTGTGTGATCCGGGACCCGGCTCAGGAATTTGTGCTGTCGATTACAGAGAACGGGTATGGCAAACGCACCGCAGTCAGCGAATACAGACAAACCGGACGGGGCGGCCAAGGTGTGGCCAATATCGAAACCTCTGCTCGGAACGGCCAGGTGGTTGCGTCTTTCACTGTGTTTGCTGAAGATCAGTTGATGCTGGTCACAGATGCTGGCAAGGTGATCCGGATCCGTGTGGATGGCGGGGAGGGCGATGTTATCCGCATCGCTGGCCGGAAAACACAAGGGGTCAGGCTGTTTGAAGTCGATGGCAGCGAAAAGGTTGTTTCTGTCGGCATTATCAGAGATGCTGATGAAGGTCAGGACAATGACGATGAGCCGGAAAGCGGTGAAGGTGATGCTGTAGGCCAGGACCAGGACCAGGGCCAGTCTCAAGATCAGGGCCAGGCTGCAGACGCCACTGAAACAAGCGGGGAAGACAACGCAGAATGACAACCCATATCGGGCTTTACCCCGGCACCTTTGATCCGCTGACCTTTGGTCATATGGACATGATCGAACGGGCCAGCCAAATCTGTGACCGCCTCATCATCGGGGTTGCGGAAAACAGTGGAAAATCACCTCTGTTCACGCTGGAACAACGCCTGAGCATCGTCAAAGAACAAGTTGATATCATTCAAAATAATACCAACCCTGTGCCAAATATTGACGTTGAGAGCTTTACCGGGTTGCTGACTGATTTTGCGCGTCAAAAAGGGGCCCAATTTATCATCAGGGGCCTGCGGGCCGTCTCTGACTTTGAATATGAATTTCAGATGGCCAGTGCCAATAAGCGACTGAAGGCTGACCTTGAAACTGTGTTTCTCACCGCCTCGGAAAGCCAGCATTTTGTGGCCTCATCTCTGGTCAAGGAAATTGCCCGTTATGGCGGGGATATCAGCTCGTTCGTGCCGCCGCAAGTGGGCGAGAGGATGAACGCACTGTTCGCAGACGCGGCCGCTTCGAATAAGGACTGAGGGCCTATTTCAGGCTGATCCCAAAGACTGAAAAAACAGCCTCATAAAACACTTTACAGCCCTGTCTGTTGCCAGTATACCAAGCGTTATCCGTAAAGCGGATTTGCGGGCGGTTAGCTCAGTTGGTAGAGCAAGTGACTTTTAATCACTGGGTCACAGGTTCGAATCCTGTACCGCTCACCATAATTAAAAGCAGGGGCAGGGGACCAGTTACGGTTTTCGCCCCTGTTTTTTTTGACCTGTGTCTTCGGCTATATCAGCAATAAAGAAAAAAACCCCAGCCCAATCCTGGCTGAGGTTTTTTAACTTTAGCACATTTCCACCCTAAAAAGGGGTGATCTGGTGCCGTTTTGGAAAGTGGATCGGTAAGCCGACACCAGATCGCGTCTTATCTTGCAACTCTGATACCAACTTTTGCACGCCCTGAAATTTTTTTAAAAAATATATAAAGAAACTATCCGGGCACGGCCTTGTTATGAACGCGGGCCTAAAATCCGCTTTATGATGAGATGGGCGATTACCGCGGTTGAGATAAACAGGCCGGTCATGCCGGCCTTTTCTGCTAAACTGGTGCTGGCCCCGATGACCGGGTCAGTCCACAAATCGGCACACATGATGGTGGTGAACAACCACACCACTGTCAGTAACGCGTTTTGAAACACAGCCATGACCCAAGACCTCCTTGTTTTCCCTGTTGTTTGGTTTTTATCCTGTAATGGCGTGGAGGGGGCAGCCAAACTACAGCGCATTAAACAGCACCATAAGATAAGCCCCACCAGCAAACCCAACCGCAATCCAGATGATCATACCGGCCCCGCCGCGCATTGCCCAGCCTCGTTTCCGACACAGCCGGTTCACCGCATCATAAGACAAAAACAACCAGGCCAGCATCACCAAAGGCAGCATCACCGCATCAACCCCGTTCATTTTGCCTGCCTCCTTATCGCCTCGTTTTATCTGTGGCCTTGCCACCCGCTCAGGTTCCTATTTTGTCAGGGACGGGCCGAATTTGCATGTGAAAAATCAACAATTGCGGGGCGACACACGCGAAGAAGCCCCTGAGATAATCTCAAAGGCTTCTTCTTGCAACAATGTAACCTTTTGGGAGGAAGAGGAGGGAGATCAAGTGGTTACATCATCACAAACTGTCCTGTCCGATCAAGGGCAATAACCTGGCCATCCTGACCAAAGAAACAGGCATAATTTTCATCGCCATCCATGCTGGTGTGAATATCTTCGACCAGCTGGCCTACAGGCTTGGCGGGAAACAAACGCCGGCCTGTCTGGCTGTTCACAGACAAGGTTCTGAAGAAGTGAACCCTGACCAAATCGATCCTGTCCTGATGAGGGAATGTCTGCATGGCTGATCTCTTTGTTCGAATTGGCTAATACTTATGTTTCTTATTTAGACATAAATAAATTAAATTTCCGTTTACGCTAAATCACATTCGCGTGAGCGGCGCAGATTCAGAAGATAAGGACATCTGTCTTGACATTTGGTGAGGGATGCTATCATACCATAAGAGTATGACAGGGGTGCCCGCCGCACGCGGGCTGAGATAGACCCTTAACACCTGACCCAGATAATGCTGGCGTAGGAAGTCACCGTGGCCGAGATGCCCTATTATCGCTCTCCAGACCACAGCTTTTCTTTCTGCGTCACGGCCATAGGAGAGAGTAGCTGTGAGTGACGTATTCCAAAAATTCAGAGAGGCGGCGCCTCTGGTTCACTGCATAACCAATTATGTAGCAATGAATATATCTGCCAACGTCCTGCTGGCCGCGGGCGGGTCTCCAGCGATGATCCACACCCCGGAAGAAACTGCCGATTTTGCTAAAATTGTCGGCGCGTTGACGATCAATATCGGCACCTTGTCCCCGCATTGGGTAGAGGGTATGACAAAGGCGATTGGCGCCGCACAAGCCGCAGACGTGCCATGGGTGTTTGACCCGGTCGGCCATTTCGCAACCCCTTACAGGGCCAAGGTGGCGCAAGATCTGTTGGCTATGAGCCCGACGATCCTGCGCGGCAACGCGTCAGAGATCATGGCCCTTGCGGGGCAGAGTTCTGCTGCAAAAGGAGTTGATGCAACAGACCCTGTAGAGGCCGCTGAAGCGGCGGCACTGGCGCTGGCCAACACCCATACGTCAGTTGTGGTCATCACGGGCGAGACCGATTTTGTTACTGACGGCAGCCGGGTTGCCCGGGTAAGTGGCGGTTCTGCGTTGATGCCGCAGATCACCGCGATGGGCTGTTCTCTGACCTGTCTGATGGGCGGCTTTGCCGCTGTTGCCCCTGCAATGGACGCGGCAGTCGGCGCGCTGGAACTGTTTGCAGAAGCCGGCGTGACCGCCGCTCAATCTGCCAACGGCCCAGGCACGTTCCAGCCCCTGTTCCTCGATGCGCTCAGCAACACCACACCAGAGACGTTAGCCTCTGCGAGCCGCGTAACATGGCAATAGACCGGCAGTCTTTATCGCTTTATCTGGTCACAGACCCGCATCTGTGCGCTGATGAGGGTGTTGTTGAAACCGTCGCCGCTGCGGTACGCGGCGGGGTCAGTTTTGTTCAGCTTCGCGATAAAGACGCTACCACAGAACAGCGGATTGCTCTGGCCTTGCAGATAAAGGACGCATTGGCTGGCCTGTCAATACCGCTTGTCATCAATGATGATGTGGAGGCCGCGCTTGCCAGCGATGTGGACGGTGTCCATGTTGGTCAGGAAGATATGGATGTACACCGGGTCAGGCAACTGATCGGCCCGGATAAAATTCTGGGTCTGTCTGTGGAAACAGAGGCCGCCGCGCTGGCAACAGACCCGGCCGTGGTTGATTATGTGGGGGCTGGGCCAGTGTTTGCGACCCAGACCAAGCAGGATCATAAACAACCCACCGGGTTTGACGGGCTGCAGGTAATCTGCTCATCGGTGCAGCTGCCATCTGTGGCCATTGGCGGGTTGAAGACAGAACATTGTCAGGCAGCGCTTGCCGCCGGGGCAGATGGTGTGGCGGTGGTCTCTGCCATCTGTGGCCAGCGTGACCCTGAAGCCGCCGCGCGAACGCTGAGAGCCGCGCTGAATAAGGCCGGAGGACAGCGATGATTTATAACGCGTTATCGATAGCCGGATCAGACCCGTCAGGCGGGGCTGGCATTCAAGCTGATCTGAAATCGTTTTCAGCCCAACAAGTTTATGGTATGGCGGTGATCACCGCGCTGACCGCCCAGAACACGACCGGCGTATCCCGTATTCACACCCCGCCCGCCGCGTTTGTTGCCGATCAGATCAGCATGGTATTCGCGGATGTTCGTGTTGACGCGGTGAAAATTGGCATGATCGCGACTGCAGATATCGCTGAGGCCGTCGCTGATGCCCTGAAATCATCACCGGATGTGCCGGTTGTGCTCGACCCGGTGATGATTGCAAAAGGCGGCGCCCCGCTATTGGCTGAGGACGCTATGGCCCGTTTACGACAAGCGTTGGTGCCGCTGGCGGCTATTCTCACGCCAAACTTGCCGGAAGCGGCCGCTCTTCTGGGTGAGCCCATCGCCGAAACCAGAGAGGATATGCTGGCGCAGGCAGAACGTCTGCTTGGGCTTGGCCCAAAGGCGGTTTATCTGAAAGGTGGTCATTTTGAAGGGCCGGACAGCCCGGATTTACTTATGTCCTCATCTGGCGCCAAATGGCTTGAGGCTGAACGTGTTCAGACCAAGAACACGCATGGAACCGGCTGCAGCCTGTCAGCGGCCATTGCCGCAAATTGCGCCCGCGGCCAGACAGCAGAGGCAGCTTGTGGCGCGGCAAAACAATTTATCAGCGGGGCCATTGCCGCTGCCGACAGCCTTTCGGTCGGTGAGGGACATGGCCCTATCCACCATTTTCATGCGCTGTGGGACAGCCCGGCATGTTGATTTTCATAACCGTTCAAAAGCTAACAAAGAGGATAAAGACATCATGATAAGACAGCTATTTATCATCGTCGTGCTTGCGCTGGGTGTGCTGGCACGCCCGGCCCTGGCAGCAGATAAAATGACGGTGCTGCTTGATTGGTTTGTAAACCCTGATCACGGCCCTCTGATTATTGCCCAGGAAAAAGGCTATTTTGCTGATCAAGGGCTGGAGGTTGAGATTGTTGCGCCGGCCGACCCGTCAGCACCGCCAAAGCTGGTTGCCGCCGGACAGGCTGACCTTGCGATCAGCTATCAGCCGCAACTCCATCTTCAGATTTCTGAAGGGCTGCCGCTGGTCCGGGTTGGCACATTGGTGGCCACACCTTTGAATTGCCTTCTGGTTCTGGAAGACGGGCCGGTGAAAACCTTGGCTGATTTGAAAGACCGTAAAATCGGGTTTTCAGTCGCCGGTGTTGAAGAAGCCCTTTTGACCGGCATGTTAGGGCGTCATGGTGTCAGCCTGAGCGATATTGAGCTTATCAATGTCAATTTTTCCCTTTCTCCGGCGCTGATGTCTGGTCAGGTCGATGCTGTTATCGGCGCGTTCCGCAATTTTGAGCTGAACCAAATGGATATTGAAGGGGAGGCGGGCCGCTGTTTCTTCCTCGAAGAAGAGGGTATTCCGGCCTATGATGAGCTGATTTATGTGGCCAACCCTGCGCGTATGGATGTTGATAAGGTCAGACGCTTTATCAAAGCCACAGAGCTGGCCACACAATATATCATCAATAACCCGCAGGCCAGCTGGGAGATTTTCTCTGGTACAGCAAAAGAACTGCAGAATGAGCTGAATAAGCGCGCCTGGGCCGATACTCTGCCCCGGTTTGCCCTTCGTCCGGCGGCGTTCGATAAGGGGCGTTACCTTGATTTTCAGGCGTTTTTGAAAGAGTCCGGCCTGATCGAAACTGAAGCTGATATTACCGATATCGCGATAGATGTCAGTGCCGACGAGGCGTTCTAAAAAGAAGGAGACCGGATGGCACAGCCCGACCCAGCGAACCCGCAACCCGCTATTCATATAAACGGGTCTGTCAGCCTGTATGGCATGCCTTTGTTGGACGCGTTTGAGCTGCACATAAAGGCCGGTCAGTGGACCGCGTTGCTGGGGCCATCCGGAGCCGGTAAATCAACCTTGCTGCGGCTGTTGGCCGGGCTGAAAACAGAAGCTGACTTTACCGGCAGCATTGATTATGCCGTCACAGGCGGGCTTGCCGGACAGGTCAGCTATATGGCGCAGGATGATCTGCTTCTGCCCTGGACAGATGTGGTGCAGAATGTTGGGCTGGGAGACAGGCTGCGCGGGCAGGGCGGTGACCGCCAAAAGGCTGAGGCCATCATCGCCGCTACCGGGCTCAGTGAACATGCCCATAAACGCCCGCATGCGCTATCTGGTGGCCAGCGCCAGCGTGTCGCCCTCGCCCGCACCTTAATGGAAGACAAGCCGGTTATCCTGCTTGATGAGCCGTTTTCGGCGCTTGATGCCCGTACAAGGGCAGAAATGCAGGAGCTGGCGGCTGAACACCTGCACGGCCAGACTGTGCTGCTGGTCACGCACGATCCCGGGGAGGCGGCCCGTCTGTGCCAGTCGATTTATCTCCTCAAGGGCCGCTCTATTGTGCCGGTCACCGCATTATCGCCGCCGTTTCCCAAAGCATTGGATGACCAGCACATGTTCAGCCTGCAAACCCAGCTGATGCAGAACATCAGGCAGGATGAGGGGGCAGGGGCATGAAACAGAACAAACTGGCCTCTTCCGGGCTTCTCGCCGGCCTTGCCGCTCTCGCCGGATTGATTGTTATCTGGCAGTTAGTGGTCAGCCTTACAGCTGTGCCGCGCTTTATCCTGCCATCACCCGGCCTTGTGCTGGCGTCATTTATTGATAACTGGCAGCTTATCGCCAGCCACGGTCTAGTGACCTTAACAGAGGTGGTGTTCGGGCTCATCATCGGGATAGCATTGGGCATAGCCACTGCCCTTCAATTGGAGATGTCGCCCTCAGCACGGCTGTTTTTACGGCCAATATTGGTCTTCAGCCAGGCAATACCCGTCTTCGCGCTGGCCCCGGTGCTGACCTTGTGGCTGGGCTATGGGATGATCTCAAAGGTCACTATGGCGGTCTTGATCATCTATTTCCCGGTAACCTCAGCCTTTTTTGACGGGTTGCAGAAAACGCCGCCCGGTCTTCTGGATCTGGCCAAAGTGATGCAGGCCTCAAAGCTGAGGACACTGTTTTTGCTGAAAGTCCCGTCTGCTGTTCCGTCGCTGTTATCTGGCATTCGCCTGGCAGCCGTCTATGCCCCCATAGGCGCCACAATAGGGGAATGGGTTGGCTCATCTGAAGGGTTGGGCTATCTGATGCTGCTGGCCAATGGCCGGGTCATGACAGACCTGATGTTTGCAGCGCTGTTTACGCTCGGGGCCTTATCGATGAGCTTGTACGGCCTGATCAATCTTCTTATTCGCCGTTACATGTCCCGTTTTGAGCAGGCGTAAGACCTGCCGAGGAGAGGGCGTTGGGAACAGCTGAGCGTTACTCATTGAACGCGTAAGCAATTTTTAAATCAGTTAGACGACGAGACTTATGTATTTGTCGCATAATGTATATTATGTAATATATTGGCACAGGCAAAGATTTTGCTAACCTATGCTTTTCAATAAGATAGGATTAGTCTTTACTGTCCAGAACAAAGTTCAGCCCGTCATATCCGGGCTCAACATTCTCTGGACAAGCTGCTTTCAGGGTCTGGTAATCCGCCTCCAGGCCCAGATGGGTAAGCGCGGCGTGCTTAGGCTTTACCCTGTCAATCCAGCTGAAGGTCAGGTCATAATGGGCATGGGCCTGATGAGGCTCAGCCCGAAGCGTTTCCACAATCCATAACGGAATATCCGCAAGCGCCTCGAAATTTTCATCAGGCATGTCTTTAACGTCTGTTGAATAGCCACACACACCGTTAAAGATAAAGCCAAGCGACATCGATAACCCGTGGTCCTGGTGGAGCACATCAATATCGATATCGCCGATACGCAGCTTTTCACCGGCGGCGATTTCATGCAGATCAAGCGGCGGCACAAAATAGCTTGGCGAATCCGGTTTCTTTTCGAACATATACGGCACACGCTGTTTGATATCAGCCCCGTGCTGAGCAGTTGCATAGACAGCCAACTTCACTTTGTCCGGCCAGAAAAACACCCGCAAATCGTCCAGACCCGCCACATGATCAGCATGGGTGTGGGTTATCAGTAACGCATCAATTTTATGCAGATTATGGGGCAGCAGCTGGTTGCGAATATCCGGACCGGCATCCACCAGCACAGTTGTGGTCTCTGACTGGACCAGCAATGCACAACGCTGGCGCCTGTTCCGCGGCTCATCAGGGTCACACTGGCCCCAGCCTGCCCGGCCCAGACACGGCACGCCAACAGACGTTCCGCAGCCCAACATGGTGACCTTTATCTGCCCCATTCAGCCCGCCACCTGTGAGGTTGCCATGCGGGAGAACAGCCGCAGGGTGTTTTTTCTTGTCTGGCTGGCCATCTCTTCAACACTGGTTCCGCGCAGCTCAGCCAGCCTGTCCAGCACATGACGGGTATAGCCCGGCTCATTGGTCTGGCCGCGATGCGGTGTCGGCGCAAGATAGGGCGAATCTGTTTCCACCAATATCCGGTCAGCGGGAAGGCCGCGGGCAATCTCTCTCAAGGTTTCAGCCTTATTAAAGGTCAGAATGCCGGAAAAGCTAACATAAAAACCGATATCAACTGCGCGTCTGGCCAGCTCCGGGCCTGAGCTGAAACAATGCAGGACGCCGGTAAACGCCCCCTTCTCCATCTCGCTCTCCAGGATATCGGCCATATCCTCATCCGCATCACGGGCATGCACAATGATAGGCCGGTCTGTCTGGCGGGCAGCTTGTATCTGCACACGAAAACTGTCTGCCTGGGCCTGGCGCGGGGCGTAATCATAAAAATAATCAAGACCGGCCTCGCCAATAGCCACACATTTCGGATGGTCGGCGGCGGCCAATATGGCGTCAAGGTTACAGGCATCAGGCTCATTGCCAGCTTCATGGGGATGAATGCCCGCACTGAACCAGACATTATCATACGCCTCAGCCAGTTGGCGCGGCTGATGGGCGGTGCTGAGCTTCACGCCAATGGAAATCACCTCTGTCACCCCTAAATCGCGGGCACGGGACAGAACCTCATCCATCTGGCCTTCAAACTGGGGATAGTCCAGATGCGCGTGTGAATCGATTATCGACAACCTGCCGTCCATCAGCTGGCCTCATCCTCTGAAAAACGCGGAAACACGCCGGAGGGCTTATCAATGGTGAGGCCGGCTGGCAGACGGGCAGCCCCGCCGATGACAGCAAAGCTCCTCTCATCAGCCGCGACAGTCAACTGGTCAAGCAGCTGTTCTGCGCTGGCCGGCATTACCGGCTGGCTCAAGATGGCAACCTGGCGAATAACCTCAACCAATACGGCCAAAACCTCTGCCATGCGGTCAGGGTCAGTCTTACGCAGCGCCCAAGGGGCCATCTGGTCAATATACCGGTTTGCCGCTGCAACCACATCCCAAATCTGCCGCAACGCCTCATGAAAGGCTTGCTGATCATAGGCCGTGCGAACCGATGCCAACAACCCGTCAGCTGAGTCAAGCAAGGCTTTATCTTCGGCTGCCGGTTCAGCTGGCAGGACAGGTAACTGGCCGTCAAGATTTTTGAAAATAAAGGACAATGTACGTTGAGACAGATTGCCAAGATCATTTGCCAAGTCACTGTTAATACGCTGGATCATGGATGTTCTGACAAAATCACCATCACGCCCAAACGGCACTTCACGCAACAGGAAATAGCGGGTTTGATCGAGCCCGAATTCATCAACCAGCTGTAGCGGGTCGATCACATTGCCCAACGATTTAGAAATTTTCTGCCCTTCATTTGTCCACCAGCCATGAGCAAATACCCGCTTTGGCAAAGGCAGATCAGCGGCCATCAAAAAGGCCGGCCAATAGACAGCGTGAAAACGCAGGATATCTTTACCCACCATATGCAAATCGGCAGGCCAGAAACGGTCAAAATCAGCCCCCTGCCCTTGCCAATCCAGCGCGGTGATATAATTCGTGAGCGCATCAAGCCAGACATACATCACATGGGCGGGGTCGCCCGGGACAGGCACGCCCCAGTCAAAGGTGGTGCGGCTGACAGACAGGTCCTTCAGCCCGCCGGACACAAAGCTCATCACCTCTTTGCGTTTGGATGCCGGCGCGATGAAATCAGGGTTAGCTTCATAATGATCAAGCAGGGGCTGCTGCCAGGCAGACAGATTGAAGAAATAGGACGGCTCTTCCACCCATTCAACAGGCGCGCCGGTCGGGGCTTTACCGTCAACCAGTTCTGTTTCAGTGAAAAAGGCTTCATCACGAACCGAATACCAGCCTTCATATTTGCCTAAGGTGATATGACCTTTATCCATAAGACGCTGCCACAGGGCTTGACAGGCCTCATAATGGCGCGGTTCTGTCGTCCGGATGAACTGATCATTGGAAAAATTCATCACGCCCAGCAAGTCACGGAAATTCTGGGACACGGTATCTGTGAATTGTTGCGGGGAAACACCAGCCTTTTCGGCCGCCGCCTGAACCTTTTGCCCATGTTCGTCTGTTCCCGTCAGAAACTTCACATCAAAACCGTCGAGACGCTTGAACCGGGCCAGAACATCACACGCCAGTGTGGTGTAGGCATGACCGATATGCGGCTTGTCATTCACATAATAGATAGGCGTGGTCAGATAATATGGTGTCATCGTTTAAAACAGGTCTTCATCAAACGGGTTATACGGCCCAACAGACCAGAAGGTGGCGTGCAGTGAGGGGCCGTGTTGTGATCCAGTCACAGATTTTCTTCCTGTTGTGGTCATACCCTATTCAGTGCGCGTTTGGCTATGTAATTTGCACAGAAATTTCGCGAATACAGGACTGAAATCAAGAAACAGCCGTTCCGCCTGACGCAGGTCAGCACAAAAATCCTGATGCAGTCGGGCCAGTACATCTGCCTGACTATGCCGGCTCAACGCCTCAACAGCTATGCTGACAAATTCAAGGGCCGCAAAATCATCTTTGCGCGGCGTGCCAGCCCCCCCTGCCCCGGCCGCCATCACACTTGCTGTTGTCAACAGCTTGTCAAACAAGAACAGAGCTGCGGTGCGGACCGCCCGGCCCTTATTGCCGCCCGGCCCCCATTTGTCAGCGATTGCCCAGAAGTCCTCTTCCTTTGTGGCAGGATCAGACAGCAAACGGCAACTGGCTTCAAACAAGGGGGCAGCTTCTGCTTCAGCCAGACGGACAGCCTGGCCGGGGGCCCCGCCGCTCAGCCCCGCCAGCACGCGGATATAGCCTTCATCACCTGACGGCCAGAGGCCGGTTAACACATCTATAGTGTCTGCCTGGCTAAGCGGGGACATCACCGCCTGAGTGCAACGTGACCGGATTGTGGGCAGTACCGCGCCCGACCGGTTATTCAGAACCAGCAGCAGCGATTGACGTGGCGGTTCTTCCAGAATTTTTAGCATCGCGTTCTGGCCGTTACGATTGACAAGATCGAGGCTGTCGATAATGGCCACACGCCAGCCGCCACGCCCTGCACTATGGGCAAAAAAACTGTTTAGCTCGCGCACCTGCTCTGTTTTGATCTGGCCTGATTTATTCTTCTCATCCTCAGACGGTTTGATGATAAGCAAATCGGGATGAGTTTGGGTTAAGGCCAGCCTCACCTCAGGATGGTCTGGGTCAAGGTATCTGGGGTCAATAAGGACGTTTTGTTCATCACCAGCGAACAGGTTGCCAGCAGACTGGTCTGGAGCAGATAACAGCCAGGCGGCCAGGTGAAGCGCGGCCTTAAATTTGCCAATACCGTCCGGCCCGCTCAGCAACCAGCCATGATGAAGACGCCCGGCCGAGAGGTTGCGCGCCATCCGGTCCAAAACCTCATCATGCCCGATTAAGGCCTGTGGCGGGCTTACTTCTGTATCTGGTGGAGGGGCGGCTGTCATCAGCTATCCGAAAGTCATTCAGGCAGGCCAGCCATCTTGGCTCAGCCTGGTTTTTATATGCTGCTTGACCCGCTTATCTGTCTGTTCCGGGGTGCCGCTGGCATCAACAATACAAATGCGGTCAGGCTCAACGCTTGCCAGCTCAATAAACCCGTCCCGCACGCGCGTATGAAAGGCAAGCCCCTTATCTTCAAACCGGCTCTCCCTGCCTTGGGTGGGCGCGCGCTGTTCTGCCCGCCTCAGACCCTGTTCAGGCGGCAGGTCCAGCACAAAGGTCATGTCCGGGCACAGATCGCCAAACCCGAACTGGTGGATAGAGCGGAGCAGGTTGATATCTTTTTTATGAGCCAGGCCCTGATAGACAAGGGTTGAATCTGAAAACCGGTCACAGATCACAATGGCGCCGCGGGCAAGCGCCGGTTGAATGATTTTCTGAACATGCTCGGTACGAGCCGCTATCATCAGCAGCGCCTCAGCCTCAGCAGACAGTTTTTCTGCCGCGCCATTGACCAGAATATCGCGGATTTCTTCAGCCTGTTCAGTGCCGCCAGGCTCTCTGGTGGTGATGATTTCGCGGCCCGGAAACAGCTCAGTAAACCAGCTTTTCAACAGCGTGGCTTGCGTTGATTTTCCGCTGCCCTCACCGCCTTCCAGTGTAATGAATAGTCCAGCCATGTTCTGGTTCCTGCCGGCAGGCCGCGTTAGTTTGCTGTCTCAGTCTGGATAGGTGCCCCGAAAATCAGATATTTAAGCGCCTCGCCTATTCTGTCCAGCATGCCCAACTGGCGGACATTTTCTGCAGCCAGAAGCGGCAGTCTATCTGTTACCGAACCGTCTGTTTTAATCACCAGTTCGCCAATTTTCTGGCCTTTGCTGATAGGCGCAGGTACCGGGCCGGGCCAGGTTACGCTGATCTCAGTTTTTGCCCGTTCCGTGCGCGACAAGACCTTTGAAATCCCCTCTTCCAGCACCAGAGAGACATGCCGGGCCTCGCCTAACCAAACCTCAGCCTGATCGATAACCTCTCCGCCGGCAAAAAAGCTGTAATTACGGTATTCACGGAAAATGAAATCCATCAACCGTCGCGATTCGGATGAGCGTTCCTTTTTTGAATCCATGCCGTTCAGAACCATAATGACCCGCTGGCCATCGCGTTCTGCAGAGGCCACAAGGCCATAACCCGATTCTGATGTGTATCCCGTCTTCAGCCCGTCAACACCGTTATTGGCGGCTGATTTGCCGTACAGAAGCGGGTTACGGTTCCCCTGTTTAATGTCATTCAGGGTGTAGGTTTTTTTCTTGAATATCGGATACAGGTCTGGATAGCGGTCTGCTGGAAAGTCACGGATAAGGGCGGTGGCCAGAATGCCCAGATCTTCAGCCGTGGTGTTGAGGTCCGGGTGCGGCCATCCAGTAGCATTGGCAAAGCGGGTGTTTTTCATGCCCAGTTTGGCGGCTGTCATATTCATTTCCGCCGCAAAATTTTCCTCACTGCCGGAAATCCCCTCAGCAATCACCACAGCCGCATCATTGCCAGACTGCACAATCACCCCATGCAGCAATTCATCCAATGAATAGGATTTTCCCGCCTGCAGGAAAGAACGTGAGCCGCCCATCTTCCAGGCTTTTTCAGACACCACAAACTGGTCAGACAGCGCCAGACTGCCTTCGGCAATGCGATCAAAGACGATATAGGCAGTCATGATTTTTGCCATTGAGGCCGGTTTCATGGCCTGTTCTTTCTGCTTTTCCAGCAGGACACGGCCAGATTCAAAATCGGTCACAAACACATATTCAGCAACCGTAGGCACCTCTGCTGAGGCCTTGGTGGCTGGTGAGACCAGCCCTGTCATCATCATCAGGCCCGCGACCGCCACACAGGTTCGGGTCATTGCCTTCACAGGCAACAGACTTTGTCGATATGACCAACTGAACATGGCAAACCCTCTCTTAACGAATTCACACGCCGGTTCTGGCACAGTGCAGGCCGCTTTGCCTGACCAACAGGCTGGCGATATAACAGGGGTGATTGTAGCGAAAAACGCGTCGAAATAAAGGCAGAACAGCGCCCTTTCAGCCGATTTCCTCAGTCAACAACGATTTCTGCCCCGTCAAACCCGCGTTGCAAGATTTTATCCAGCAACTGGTCCGCCTCAGACACCGACACCAATGGCCCAAGGCGGGCCCGATACAGGATGCGGCCGTCCCGGTTAATCTGGAAGATTGACCCTGGGCTGAGACTATCAAAGGTCTGCAGTAAATTCTGGGCGTTTGTCTCGCTGTGAAAAGCGCCAATCTGGACCCAGATATCGGTCTCAATCGGCACTGTTTCTATCACCTCTAAGCCGCGTGATGAGGCCAGCAGCTCTACCGCTGAAGACCCTGATTTCGGCTTTTGTGCCACGGCCCTGGTGGTTTTCGCCCGCAGATTTACAGACGGCTTGCTCGCCGCCACGGTTTCCGGAAGAGGCGCGTCTGCGGCATCAGCCAGTAACGGAAACTGGCCCTGCTTGGCCAGTTGTTCCAGCTTCAGGCTTTGTTCTGTTAGAACCTGTACCCGCACCCGGGCAATACCTTCATCTTTGAAGCCCAGCAAGCGGGCCCCGGCCCGGGACATATCAATGATCCGGCCGCTGACATACGGGCCGCGGTCATTAATCCTGACCACCAGCGATTTGCCATTATCAAGATTGGTCACCCGGACAACAGACGGCATCGGCAGGGTTTTATGAGCAGCAGAAACCAGCTCGGGGTCAAATATCTCGCCATTTGCGGTCAGCTTGCCAGCAAACTGGTCACCATACCATGAGGCAATGCCGGTCTTATCATATCGCAGGTCCCGTTCTGGATAATACCAGATACCGGCAATCTGATAGGGATTGCCCACCTTATAATGCGGCTGGGCAACAACAGATGATGCGCCCTGATCCTCTGCATCCTGCTGGCTCGATTTATTGTACTTCTTGGCCATATCGATAGCCAGTTCGGCAGTGGTACATGCGCCAAGGCCGGATATGACGGCAAGTAAAGCGATACTGCGGACCAGTCGCCCAAACGGTTTAGCAATCGTCCCTGTCATCACCCTACCCTGCTTCTCTGCTCTGTACTTGTCATTCAAACGCATCAATTTGATCGGCCAAACTGCCAACAGCAATAGCAAAAAAGTTCGATCTGTTCCATTTCAGAATATTGTCATAATTGGCATAGGCCAGAAACGCGCGGCCCTTGCCCCGATCTGGCACAACCAGCCGTGAGCTCAAGTCCCGCTTCGGCAAATCGCTGCCATCAGGAAGACGCACACCCAGCTGTTGCCAGTCTGACATTCGTTTCACAGTCTTTTTGTCGGAAAGGGCTTTGCCATCCAGCGTGCTGGGCACAGATACCTCACGCCCCCAGGTGATATCATCGCGCCAGCCCACAGATGACAGATAATTGGCGATAGAGGCAAACACGTCTTTTCGAGTGCCCCAGATATCGCGCTTGCCATCCTCATCATAATCAAACGCGTAGCTCAAAAAGCTGGAGGGCATAAACTGGCTCTGCCCCATTGCCCCCGCCCATGACCCTTTCATGTTGTCAGCTGAGATATGCCCCTCTTCAATAATCCGAAGCGCGTTTAACAGCTCGCCCCTGAAATACGCAGACCGGCGCCCGTCATAGGCCAAAGTGGCCAGAGCCGCGATAACCGAAAACCCGCCAGTATGCTGGCCAAAATTTGTCTCAATCCCCCATAAGGCGACAATGAAGCGCGGTTGAACGCCGAACCTCTGCGACACCTCAGCCAGAATTTGTTTATGTTCCGCCAACTTCTGACGCGCTTTTTTCACCCGTGTTCCCGAGACCACTTTTGAAAGGTAGGTTTCAAGGGTCATGGTGAATTCAGGCTGGCGGCGATCCAGCTCAATCACGCGTTCAATGGGGACAACACCAGCAAAAGCAGCCTCAAAAACACTGTCTGAAATACCCTTTGCAAGAGCCTCACTGCGCAACTCTGTTCGCCACTCATCAAAACTTTGAGAGGTGGTGGCCATTACCGGTGTTGAGCTGACCTGAACGGCCAGTAAAACAACTATGAGGGCAACAAGGCGGCGCGGCGCGGCCAACCAAGCAGAAGTGAATGTCCAGATGTTTTTCATTGAGTTCCCCCTCACGTTCAGCCGCAGATGAACCTGCTGTCTTGACTACCCTAAATTGGCTCTCCTGTCAGAGCAACCAACAATCGGTGAAAAACCTGTAACAACGGCGCGGCCCCCGCACGGTTTACCGTCCGATCACAACTGATGGTAGATGCCAAAATCGAGATAGACGTCATCGCTCATAATCCCGGCTGACACCCGTCGGCGCGCTGACTGTTCAGCGCGATAATGAGATGCAGATTTTTCATACGCAAACTGCGCCGTGTTCGTCAAA
>CBFHLG010000015.1:57384-65884 GCA_965656625.1 Puniceispirillaceae bacterium (SeqCode) | reverse complement strand
AATCTGTGGCGTATTGTCAGCAACCGTTTCGGCCTGCGGGGTGACAATTTCCTGCTCTGGCGGGCTCACAGCGGCCGGGGGTTCTGGCTGGACCGGCGCCGCCGCGCCGCTGGCGGTTTGTGTTTGCAGGTCAGCTTCGCGAACACTGGTCTGCGGGACGGCCGGCTGAACAGCGGCGGCATCGCTGACCATCTGGCCAGGTGCAGATGGCTGTTCATCTGCTGTGCCCTCAGGCTGGGCCGGATTGTTTTCAAGCAGCAGCTCAGGCTGGTCCACTTGCGAGATTGACGAGGCAATTAATTCAGGCTCAGCGGTCTGGTTATAGCTGATGAAGGTCCAGCCGACATAAACGGTCAGCCCGACCAAAACAGCAAACATGGCGATCATGCTGCCCGCAACACGCGGCACAAGGGCCTGTACCGGAAAGCTGTATTCAGGTTTTTTGGTGGCCACAGAGGAAATCGATTTGAAGCTGTCAACATGGGGCGATGCCTCAATGCCGACCGCCTGACAGTAATTCCGGATAAAGCCCGGAATATAGCCAACGCCAGGCAGGGTTTCGAAATTGCCAGTCTCAAGTGCTTTCAGATGAGTCATGGATATGCGGGTGCGTTCAGCCACATCCTGCAAGGACATGCCAGACGCTTCACGCGCAGCAAACAGCGCCTGACCAATGGCCAGCGCCGTATCCACTTTCCTATTTTGTTCGTCTTGCGTGTACATGTCCCAACCACTCACACTGTAAAATAACGAACGTTTCCCCCGTTTGCTTACCTTAAATTGAACAAAAAGGCCACAAAAAATGTAAAATGTTCCATTTTTAGCGGTTTTTTATGGGTTAGCGCGGTTGTATTTTCTGCTGTTCAAGCTGTTTCCAGGCCAAACGCATCATGCAGACTGCGCACAGCCAGTTCGGTATAGTCAGCATCTATCAGCACAGAGATTTTGATCTCAGAGGTTGAAATCACATGCAGATTGATACCTTTTTCCGCCAGCACAGAGAACATGGTGCGGGCAATACCGGGCTGTGAGCGCATCGCGGTACCGATAATCGACACCTTGGCCACATCCGGATCAGCCACAATCGCCTGATAACCCAGCTTGTCTTTGATAGTTTCAAGGCACGCCACCGCCTTATCCAGGTCCAGCGCGCCAAGAGAAAACGTGATGTCGGTGTTCTGTTTGTCAGCAGAGGCGGACTGGACGATCATATCCACATTGATATGATGTTCAGCCAGACTGCCGAAAACCGTTGCCGCAATGCCCGGCCGGTCAGGCAGGCTGACCAGGGTTACCTTGGCTTCATCACGGCTGTAGGCAATGCCGCTGATTTTCTGTTTTTCCATGTTATCATCCTCATCAATGACCAGCGTTCCCGGCTCATCTGAAAAGCTTGAGAGCACCTGCAGATTCACATTATGCCGCATCGCCATCGCCACAGACCGGGTCTGCAGCACCTTGGCCCCGGCTGAGGCCATCTCCAGCATTTCTTCAAAGGTAATCTGTTCCAGCTTGCGGGCCTTCGGCATAATCCGCGGGTCTGTGGTATAGACGCCGTCCACATCTGTGTAGATATCGCATCTGTCCGCTTTCAGCGCGGCCGCCAACGCCACAGCAGACGTATCAGAACCACCGCGGCCAAGTGTCGTCACCCGGCCTTCAGGACTGATCCCCTGGAACCCGGCCACCACAGCGACCTGGCCTTGCGATAGCCGCTCTTCAAGCTTTGCAACGTCAATATCTTCTATTCGGGCAGAACCGTGGATATCATCTGTCTTTACCGCTGTCTGCCAGCCCAGCCAGGACCGGGCATCAACGCCGATATTCTGCAACGCTATCGCCAGCAGACCGACGGTGACCTGCTCGCCAGTTGCCACAATCACATCATATTCGCGGGCATCATGAAGCGGGCCGATATCACGGGCCCATTCAACCAGCTGATTGGTGGTTCCAGACATAGCAGAGACCACGACCGCAACCTCATTACCGGCCTCAACCTCTGTCTTGACCCGCTGGGCAACCGCCCGTATCCGGTCAAGGTCAGCAACAGATGTGCCCCCGAATTTCTGAACAATACGCGCCATTGTCAAACCGCCATAGTGAACCTGTTATTGCCTGCTGATAGCGGATCAAGCCCTGCGGGCCCGACCACCTGTTTCCAACAGGGCCTGTTTTATTTTTAAAATAAACTGGTGCCCCCTGTTACAACAATTCTGATGAGGAGAAAAGGGGGCGGCTTTGAATTCGCCTGAGATTCGCACTATAGTCTGGGAAGGAGAAGTCAGCACCGGCCGTGCATTACTTACCACGCACTACCCGCCAAATAATAGCTGCCGAATAATATCTTAAGTGAGCCAGACCCGCATGACCAAGACAACAATCGATGCCGAAGATATCAGCCGGTTTGACAGCCAGGCTGATCAATGGTGGAACACAAACGGGCCGATGAAACCGTTGCATCTGTTCACGCCTGTACGGCTTGACTATATCCTGGCGGTGGCGCGGCGGGCCGGTCTGAGCGCGCCTGCCGGCAACATAGCCCCTCTGGCCGGGCGCCTGGTTCTGGATGTAGGCTGCGGCGGCGGGTTGCTGGCAGAGCCCTTGTGCCGTCTGGGCGCAGAGATGACGGCTATTGATGCCTCAAAAGGGGCGATTTCAGCCGCGCGTCAGCATGCGGACAACCAAGGCCTTAATATCGATTACCGCCATATGCCGGTTGAAGACCTTGCCGCTATGCCGGATATGGCCGGCCGGTTTGATATTATTTATGCCTCAGAAATAATTGAACATGTCAGGGATAGAGACCCGTTCCTGCGCGCCATCGCCGGACTGTTGCGCCCGAACGGGGTGGCGGTGTTCACGACGATCAGCAAAACCATGCCCGCGCTGATGCTGGCCAAATTTGCCGCGGAATATGTGCTTAATCTGGTGCCACGGGGCACCCACCAGTTTGATAAATTCATCCGCCCTGAACAGTTGAGCCGGGAATGCGCGGCGGCCGGCATTCTGATAGATGATATCACCGGCTTTGTGCCCACCCCGGGCGGCGGGTTTCGGTTTTCATCTGTAACAGCGGTGAATTACGGCGCTTCAGGACAACTGGCTGCGCCCCAGGCTTGAGAGGCACTTCAGGCTTAATCTGATCACGGCAGGGGTCAATGTTCAGGCGGCAGGTCAGGCAGCGGCAGAACCTCTATTCCGTCTTCAGCCAGCTCGCGCTGTTCATCTGCTGTACAGGTGCCGTAAATATTCTGCTGGTCTGCCTCGCCGTGGTGGATTTTGCGCGCCTCATCAGCAAATTTATCGCCGACATTGGTAAATTCAGCCTGAATTTTCTGGTGCAGTGCGCGGACCGCCATTCGCAAGGCCGCCGCCCCTTCACCGGCAGCCGGGCTTATCGCGGCCTGAGGCTGTTGTTTTGGGACTGATGGCGGGGCTGATGAGCTGGCCACGGGTGGCAGACCGGCCGGACCAGCCGGACCAGCCAAATCAGCCAGATCAGATGGCACCGGCGGAGATGCCTGCTGGTGTTCAGCGGCGATCCTGGCCCTGGTCTTCGGTGTGGACAGGTTGGGGGCAGACAGCCGCTTTTCAAGCGTCTTGCTGCCACAATAAGGACAGTCCAGAAGGCCGTTGCTCAGCTGTTGGCGAATGGCCTCAGCGTCAGCAAACCAGCCTTCAAATTCATGATTATTTTCACATCCGAGCGTGAATTTCTTCATCATCAGCCTGCGTTTTATTTCGCGATTGCTTTAGAGCTTACCATGACAATGTTTGTACTTTTTGCCAGACCCGCAAGGGCATGGCGCATTGCGCGGGACTTTGCTGCCTGACGAGGTGGCCGCTGGTGCGGGCGCGGCGTCCGGTGCCGGCTCTTGTTCATCAGGCTGGCGCAGCTCAACATGCGACAGGGCCATCGTCACGGTCTGGCGCATAGAGCTGAGCATAGCATCAAACATGTGAAAGGCTTCACGTTTGTATTCGTTCAGCGGGTCTTTCTGGGCATAGGCGCGCAGATTAATCCCCTGACGAAGCTGTTCCAGCTGCAGAAGATGTTCTTTCCATTGCTGATCAAGAACCTGTAGCAACAGCGATTTTTCCGCCATCCGCATGATATCAGGACTAAAGCGAACCGCCTTTTCAGCCATGTAGGTATCAGACAATTCCTGCAGCCGTTCTGTGATTTCGGCTTCGGCAATGCCGTCTTCAGCAATCCAGTCTTCAGCCGGCACATCAAGGCCAAGTGTGGTTCTGGACGCGGTTTTCAGCTTTTCGGCATCCCACTGTTCAGCAAAGCTGTTTTCAGGAATCGCCTCAGCCACAATCTGGTCAATCGAATCATGGCGCATATCCCGCACAGTTTCATGCACGTTCGGCGTTTCCATGATTTCTTTGCGTTGCGAGAACACCACCTGGCGCTGGTCATTCATCACATCATCATAGCGCAGAAGTTGTTTACGGATTTCAAAATTATGCGCTTCAACCTTGGACTGGGCTTTTTCCACGGCTTTATTAATCCAGGGGTGGGTGATCGCCTCGCCGTCTTCAAGGCCGAGCTTCTGCAGCATGCCATCCAGCTTTTCGGAGCCAAAAATGCGCATCAGGTCATCTTCCAACGACAAGAAAAATTTCGAGGCGCCTGGGTCCCCCTGACGGCCGGTCCGGCCGCGAAGCTGGTTATCAATGCGGCGTGATTCGTGCCGTTCGGTTCCAACCACATACAGCCCGCCTGCCGACAAAGCCTTGGTTTTCAGCTGTTCGATTTCAGCCCTGATGGCCGCGGCCTTTGCCTCGTCCAGCTGGCCATCCTTGTCGGTGGCCTCTGCAGCAACGCGCATATCAAGATTGCCGCCCAGTTGGATATCTGTGCCCCGGCCAGCCATATTGGTGGCGATGGTTACCGCCCCCGGCACACCAGCAAGCGCGATGATTTTGGCTTCTTCTTCGTGGAAGCGGGCATTCAAAACCTGATGTTTGATTTTGCGCGCGCTCAAAGCCGCGGACAAGGCTTCTGATTTTTCAATGGTGACAGTCCCGACCAGAACCGGCTGGCCGCGTGACTGGCTGTCTGTGATCAGCTCTATCACCGCGTCATCACGTTCTTTTGAGGTGCGGTAGACCTCATCATCATGATCAACACGCTGTACATCAAGGTTGGTCGGGATAGCGACCACATCAAGGCTGTAAATCTCTGAAAACTCGCCAGCCTCAGTCAGGGCTGTGCCGGTCATGCCGGCCAGCTTGTCATACAAACGGAAATAGTTCTGATAGGTAACTGAAGCCAGGGTCTGGTTTTCGGCCTGGATATCAAGACCTTCTTTGGCCTCTATCGCCTGATGCAGCCCGTCTGAATAGCGGCGGCCATCCATTGCCCGGCCGGTGAATTCATCAATGATGACCACCTGACCGCTGCGAACCATGTAATGGGTGTCGCGCTGGAACATCTTATGCGCCCGCAACGCCTGGTTCATATGATGCAGCAAGCTGACATTGGCGATATCATACAAGCTGCCATCCTGCATCAGACCAGCTTCGACCAGCAACTGTTCGGCATGCTGAATACCGGCTTCGGTCATGGTGACGCTGCGGGTCTTTTCGTCCATCTCAACGTCGGCGTCATCAAGTCCGGCGACCAGCCGGTTGGCGGCCTGATACAGATCAGCAGAGGTTTCCGCCGGCCCGGAAATAATCAACGGGGTTCTGGCCTCATCGATAAGGATCGAATCAACCTCATCCACAATGGCGAAATGATGGTCCCGCTGAACCATGTCTTCGAGGGTGAATTTCAGATTATCGCGCAGATAATCAAAACCGAACTCATTATTGGTGCCATAGGTTACATCTGCCTGATAGGCGGCGCGGCGGTCTTCATCTTCAATACCCGGAACCACACAACCAACGCTCAGGCCAAGGAATTTGTAGACCTGCCCCATCCAGTCCGCATCGCGTCTGGCCAGATAGTCATTGACAGTAACCACATGCACGCCGCGGCCGGTCAGCGCGTTCAGATAACCCGCCAGCGTGGCCACAAGGGTTTTGCCCTCCCCTGTTTTCATCTCCGAGATGCGGCCTTCATGAAGCACAATCCCGCCCATAAGCTGGACATCAAAGTGACGCTGGCCAAGGGTGCGCACAGCCGCCTCACGGACCACTGCAAACGCATCAACCAGCAGATCATCAAGGCTTTCCCCAGCCTCATGACGGCCTTTCAGAGTGGCGGTCATCTGCTGCAGCTCATCATCGCTCATCGCCTGATAGGTCGGCTCTGCTGCGTTGATCGCCTCAACGCGCGCACGAAGCTGTTTTATGTCCTTGTCGCTGGACTCCCCGAACAGGCTTTTGGCGAGTGATGAAAACATGTCCCTTTATTCCTCTTGTCCGCTATTCTGACGCCATGGGGTCTAACCGGCAAATCACCAGCCATGCCTGACGGGCTATGGGCCCTCACCCCTTGCAGATAGGCATTCGACCGGTCTTTGTCAAACAAAAGCCGGACCGGGACGGGTCGCTTCCAAATGAAGGCCCGCCTGAGCCGCCCGCCGTCTCACCGGGTACCGAAATTAACCGGGCTTGCCAGTTGCCGCACCTGACCGCAATATGCTAAGCGAGGACCAATAACCCAGCCGGGCCCACGCGCCCTGTTTACGACCGGCGTCTCTGCCTCTTATTGTCATCGCCGCTAGAAGGAAAAAACCAGATGAAGTTACTGCCTATTACAAACGCCCTGCCTGTGCTGTCTGTGCTAAGAGCAGCGGTGGTCTCTCTGGGGATGGTCGCCGGGCTGGCGATACAGCCTGTGCTGGCCCAAGAAGAGCCGAAAATCCCGGTGGCGACGGTCAATGGGGAAGAGATTTTTCTGGATGAGGTGATGGCCCTGACAGACCGTCTGCCCGCAGAGATGCGCCAGCAACCGCTGGACACCTATTTTGACCGGCTGGTTGATGACATTATTGACTCGCGGCTGGCAGCGGCGGCGGGCAATGAAGCGGGCCTGACCGAAGACCCGGACATTCTGCGGCGGATGAGCATCGCCGCCCAGCGCGTTCTGGCAGAAGCCTGGATCAGTCGGGAAATCAGAAACCGGGTGACAGAAGACGAGCTGAAATCAGCTTATGAGATTTATATCGCCGATACCGGTTCGCGCGAGGAGGTCAAAGCCCGCCATATTCTGGTGGCCGAAAAGCAGACCGCAGAAGAGATTATCAAACAGTTGGATGAGGGCGGCGATTTCGTGGCGCTGGCAAAGGAAAAATCAACCGGGCCAAGTGGGCCAAACGGCGGCGATTTGGGCTATTTCGGGCGCGGAGCAATGGTGCCGACCTTTGAGACCGCCGCCTTTGCGCTGGAGGCCGGGCAATATTCAAAAACCCCGGTTCAGACCCAGTTCGGCTGGCATATCATTTTGCTGGAAGACAAACGCACCGCAGCGCCGCCAAGCTTTGATGAGCTGGCACCGCAATTACGCCAGAACCTGATCAGCCAGAATCTGGCCCGCCTGCTGGATGGGCTCAGACAAGACGCCGCGGTGAGCAGACGCAACTTTGCAGATATCCGCACCGATGCCCAGGCCGCCGCCCAGGGCGGCAGTCAGGGCAACTGACGGCGGGTCTGATGGTTTTACTGGCCCCCTCCCCGCTGGCCCCGGCCCGGTTCCCGTCTCTGCCTGATGTGGCCGGTGTGCGCCTGGCCACCGCGGCAAGCGGACTGAAATATAAAGGGCGTGATGATCTGGTGCTGATCGTTGCCGATGAAGGCACCAGCTTTGCCGGTGTGTTCACGAAAAGCGCAACCGCCGCGGCGCCGGTTCTGGCCTCACAAGCGGGTCTGGCAAGCGGGCAGGCCCGTGCCGTTTTGACCAATGCAGGCAACGCCAACGCCTTTACCGGCCAGGCCGGGGACGCCGCGATTGATGACTACAGGGAGGTGTTTGCCGCACAGCTGGGCCTGACCGCCGCGCAGATTCTAATCGCCTCAACCGGAGTTATCGGTGAGCCGCTGGACGGGCAGGCGATTGCCCGGCATGCAGAGCAGATGACCGGCGCGCTGGGCACAGCCAGCTGGCAGGACGCGGCAATGGCAATCCGCACCACAGATACCTTTGCCAAGGGCGCCAGCAGGACAGCAGATGTGGACGGGCACACCATTACCCTGACCGGAATTGCCAAAGGGTCGGGCATGATCGCCCCCGATATGGCCACCATGCTGGCCTATATCGCAGCCGATGGCTGTATCACGCCGGCCTGTCTTCAAGAGATGCTGGAGCGGGCGGTTGCGACCAGCTTTAATGCCATAACGGTGGACAGCGATACCTCTACTTCAGACAGCGTGTATCTGCTGGCGACCAACACAGCCGGCCACCAGATGATTACAGATATTGACAGCCCTGCCGGCCAGGCGGTCTATTCAGCCCTGCATGAGCTGATGGTTGATCTGGCCCAGCAGATTGTCCGCGACGGGGAAGGCGCCAGCAAATTCATCACTGTCCAGGTCAGCTGTGCAG
>CBFHLG010000015.1:50936-57284 GCA_965656625.1 Puniceispirillaceae bacterium (SeqCode) | reverse complement strand
GGTTGATCTGGCCCAGCAGATTGTCCGCGACGGGGAAGGCGCCAGCAAATTCATCACTGTCCAGGTCAGCTGTGCAGCAAATGACGAGGACGCCCGCAAAATCGCCTTTGCCATTGCCAATTCGCCCTTGGTGAAAACCGCTATCGCCGGCGGTGACGCCAATTGGGGCCGGATCGTGATGGCGGTCGGTAAATCAGGGGCAAGAGCCAACCGTGACCGCCTTCAGATCAGCATTGGCGGGACGGTTATTACACAAGATGGCCAACGCGTACCCGGTTATGATGAAACCCCTGTTGCCGCCCATATGGCCGGGGATGAGATCGATATAGCGGTGGATATCGGGCTGGGCACAGGCACGGCTGTGGTGTGGACCTGCGATCTGACGCATGGCTATATCGACATCAATGCCGATTACAGAAGCTGAGCAGATGACGCAGGCCGCAAAGCCGATATTGATGGTGCCCGCATTAGCCCTGGTTGACCCGGACGGGCGGGTGTTGCTGGCGCGCCGGCCGGACGGCAAACATATGGCCGGCAAGTGGGAGTTTCCCGGCGGCAAGATAGAACCGGGCGAGACCCCTGAGGCGGCGCTGATACGCGAGATCGAAGAAGAGCTGGGCATCAACACCAAGCAGTCCTGTCTGGCCCCGGTCAGCTTTGCTTCACACCAGTATGATACGTTTCATCTGGTGTTGCTGTTATATATCTGCCGCCGCTGGCAGGGCCGGCCAGAGCCGCGTGAAGGCGGCGAGTTGGCCTGGGTCAGACCGTCTCAGCTGCGCCGCTATGAGATGCCGCCCGCAAATGTAGAATTTATCGCTGTTCTGCAGGATTTACTGTTTTCTTAAGTGATAAGACGGGCAAGGCTGTGCTGTTGTTCAGTCTTCATTCAGGCCCACTTCTGCTGTATCCAGAGCCTCAGCCAGACGATGCGCGGCGCTGCCCGGGCGAAGCGGTTTTGGCTGGCTGGCGTCAGGCGCCCAGCCGGTCAGGGTAATCAGCTCAACACTGGCGGTGATCTGGCCAGAAGCGTCTGCGAATTTCTGCTGATACAGCTCTGCTGCGCGCATAAACACCGCCCGCGGCGTGAAATGACCAACCCGTCCGACCAGACAGTTCTGGCCGCCCATCGCCCGTAGATCCGCCATCAGCCGGAACATATCAGGATAGGTGATGGTGAGCAGTTCAGCATCTGCCACCGGCAACGCAAAACCGGCCCGTTGCAACAGGCTGCCCAAATCGCGGATATCGGCCATCGGCATACAGCGCGGGCTGATGCCGCCGCAAATCTCGGTCTCTGCTTCTGCCAGACAGCCGCGCAACTCAGACAGGCTGCGCCCGCCCAAAAGAGTTGCCAGAAACAGCCCGTCAGGCCGTAACGCCAGACGGATTTGCGAAAGCATGCCAGGCAGGTCATTCATCCAATGCAGAAACAAACTGGAGAGAACCGCATCACAAGACGCCGCCTCAACCGGCAACAGCTCATCCACCATCAAAGACGTGCGGGCGGCAAATTTATTGACCGCGCCCGCCTCAGCAACAAAATTAGAGGCAGGGTCAGTTTGCACATAAACCAGCGATGAGGTGCGCAGCCTGTCCGGCAAGGCTGTGCCCATCTGCCCGCCATGACACCCCACATCCAGAACATCTGTAAACTCGCGCCTGACCAGCTCCAGCCGTTCAGCCAGACGCGCACAGGCCAGCTCTTTTAAAAAGGCGGCCTTGGCAAAGCCTGCCGCTGCCCGTTCCCGGTTTTGTCGCCAGGCGGCGGCATTAAAAATCTGCGGCGGTGTTTCGGCCATGAGATGAGCAGCGCGGCTAGACGCGCTCTCCTGCACTAATCTGTTTACGGTAAATTAATCTGACTGCGTTATAAGCAGAACAGGACGAGAAGGCAAACCGCCCCTGTTTTCAGCCGCCTGCCCTGTGCTCTGTCCGAAAGGAGACAGTGTATATGCCCGTCAAACAACTTCTGCGCACCGGACTTGATCTGGTGCTGCCGCCCTGTTGCAGTATCTGTCGGGCACGGCTGTTTGCCCCGGGCTTATGCGGGAGCTGTTGGGCAGGGTTGCAGCCGATAACAGACCCTTTATGTGCGGCCTGCGGGCGGCCTCTGCCCTATGCTATGCCCACTGATTTGTGCGCGGCATGCCATGCCAGTCCGCCGGTGGTGACGCCGTTGCGCGCGCTGTTCTGTTATAATGATATGTCCCGCCGGCTGGTGGTGCCGTTCAAACATGCAGACAGGCTGGATATGCTGCCGGTTCTGTGCCGGATGATGGCCCAGATATTTGCCGAGCTGACCACAGATAACCCGCTTGTCATTCCGGTTCCCCTGCACAGATGGCGGTTTTTCATGCGCCGGTATAACCAGTCTGCCGAACTGGCCCGCAGCCTGTGCCAGGCGCAGAACAAAGAGCATTTGTATCAGCCCGGCCTGTTGTTCCGGCAAAAAAACACCGTCAGCATGGGCCATCTGAGCCGGGCTGACCGGACCGCCAATGTCAGAGGGGCATTTTGGACCGCCCCGTCCCGCCGCCACATCGCCGCGGGCCGGGATATTCTGCTGATAGATGATGTGATGACCACAGGGGCAACGCTGGAGAGTTGTGCAAAATGTCTGCGCACCCAAACAGACTGCGCGAACATTGGCGCGCTGGTGCTGGCCCGGGTGTTATAACAGCGGCTATGACTTGCGCGCGGCCGCCACAGGCCCCATATCAAAAAATGAACATCTCCTTGCCCGTTAAAGACATGAATGAGGTTACCGGCTGAAATGACAACGCTGTCCCCAAAGATTGAGATTTACACAACTATGTTCTGTCCGTTTTGCATTCGGGCCAAACGGCTGCTGGACGCCAAAGGGGTGGGTTATGACGAAACAGACGTGACCGCGAAGCTCAGCCTGCGGCGGGCGATGACCGATCGGGCCGGCGGGCGCACCTCTGTGCCGCAGATATTCATTGACGGTCAGCATATCGGCGGGTGTGATGAGCTGTTGGCCCTGGAGCGGGCTGGCCAGCTTGACCAGATGCTGAAGGTGGCCAGCTGATGAGCCGGACGGTTCAGGCCGCGGTTCTGCAATATTGCGCGGGCGCGGACCAGACCGAAACCCTGCCTGTGGTGGCGCGCCTGATAACCGCGGCCGCCGCCAACAAAGCAAAGCTTATCTGCCTGCCGGAATGTGCAAATTTCCTGGCCGCCGGGAGAACAGCCTTAACAGACCTTGCCGAGGAGGAGGCAACCAGCCAAAGCCTTTGCCTGTTGCGCGAGCTGGCCACCACGCATCAGGTGTTTATCAGCGCCGGGTCACTGATGATGCGGGCTGAGGGTGAGGAGAGGCAGGCCAACCGCAGCTATCTGTTCAGCCCGGACGGGACGATACTGGCCCGCTACGATAAGATCCATATGTTTGATGCAGATGTCGGCGATGGCCGGCGATACCGCGAATCAGACAATTTCAGACCCGGGCATAAAATGGTCCACGCCAAGACAGATATCGGCCATATCGGCCTGAGCATCTGTTATGATATCCGGTTTCCGGACCTGTATCGCAGGCTGGGCCAGCAAGGCGTTGATATAATAACGATACCGGCGGCCTTTACCCAGACCACCGGACAGGCACATTGGCATGTGCTGCAACGGGCACGGGCGATAGAAACCGGCAGTTTTGTTCTGGCCGCCGCGCAATGCGGGGTTCATGCCGATGGGCGGCAGACCTATGGTCACAGCCTGATTATCAACCCGTGGGGAGAGGTTCTGGCCGATGCCGGTGATATGAGCGAAGGCTTTGTGCAAGCAGAACTGAATCTGGATGAGGTCAGCGCGGCCCGAGCTGCCCTGCGCCATCTGCAGCATCAGCCAACCTTCAGCTGACCAGCAAAGACAGAAGACAGACCTTAAGACAGAGACGCCTCGCCCATCGCGATATATTTATCGCGCCGGTCAGCCTGCAACGCGTCAGGGGTAAGGCCGTCAAGAGCTTCAAGCTGTTGTTTCAGTTCAGCAGACAGGCTGTCAAGGGCCTGTTCAACCTGCCGGTGCGCGCCGCCAAGAGGTTCTTCGACAATCGCGTCAATAACGCCAAGCTGTTTCATGTCCTGGGCTGTCAACCGGAGCGCTTCGGCGGCGGTCTGCGCTTTTTCAGCACTGCGCCAGAGAATAGATGCACAGCCCTCTGGGGAAATGACTGAATAGACCGCATGTTCATACATCACCACCCGGTTGCCCGTGGCCAGCGCAATCGCCCCGCCTGAACCGCCTTCACCCACAATCGCCGAGACAAATGGTGTCCTCAGACCAAGACAGGCCTGAATAGACCGGGCAATCGCTTCGGCCTGGCCGCGTTCTTCTGCCCCGCGCCCGGGATAGGCCCCGGCGGTGTCAACAAAGCTGAGCACAGGCAGATTAAATTTATTGGCAAGGTCCATCAGCCGGATAGCTTTGCGGTAGCCTTCCGGCCGGACCATACCGAAATTGCGCTTGATCCGCTGTTCGGTAGTGCTGCCTTTTTCGGTACCCATCACCACAACCGGCCGACCCTGAAAGCGGGCCAAACCGCCAATGATGGCGTAATCTTCAGCATAGTTACGATCGCCTGACAAAGGGGTGAAGTCGCTGAACATATGGGTGATGATCTGGACCAGCTTCGGGCGTTCTGGATGGCGCGCCACCTGAACCTTTTCCCACGCGCCCAGCTTCTGGTAGGTCTGGGCCAGCTCTTTGTCGATACGGGCCTGCAGCTTGCCTATTTCATCAGCAATATTCAGCCCGCTGTCGCCGCCCAGATGGCGCAGCTCTTCTATCTTGCCTTCCAGAGCGGCAATCGGTTTTTCGAAATCAAGAAAGTGACGCATGAAACCTGTCCATTTGTATTCTCAGCACGTGGGGGCCCGTATCTCATCCTCATCCTGTTCTACTTGTTTTTGTCTTTTCTCGCAAGCGGATGGGCACCGGTAACCAGCTTTTCCAGCCGGTCTGAGCGGGTGTGGGTGTAAATCTGTGTGGTGGCGATATCGGCATGGCCGAGCAGCGTTTGCAGGCTCCGTAAATCAGCCCCCCGGTTCAGCATGTGGGTAGCAAAGGAATGCCGCAGAACATGCGGGCTGACCCGGTCAGCGCGCAGCCCGGCATGGCTGGCCATCTGTTTTAACAAGGTGCTGAATTTCTGGCGCGACATCTCTGTCCGGCGATCAGCCAGAAGCTGATCTGAATGGGTAACCGGCCCGTCCGCATCGCGCCTGTCAAGCCATAGCTGGGCCACCTGGACAGATACAGGGGTCAAGGGGGCCAGGCGTTCGCGCCCCCCCTTGCCGGTGATAAGAAGTGTGTTTCTGTCTCGAGCGATATCATGCACCCGCAACGCCAGCAATTCTGAAATCCTGAGCCCGGCGGCATATAACAGCTCCAAGCCAGCGCGCATTCGCAACGCCTCGGTTTCCGGCAGCTGCTGGCTGGCGTCAATCAATTTGATGATCTCGTCCTCACTGAGGCTTTTGGGCAGGCTCTGCGGCAGTTTCGGGTTGTCCAGAAACTGAGCCGGATTATCCCGGCGATAGCCATCAGCCACCATCCAGCTCATGAAGTGGCGCATCGCCGACAGCCGGCGGGCGATGGTGCGCGCGCTCACCCCCTGGCCATGCCAGCCCTGCTGAAGGTCTCTTAAATCCTGTGCACCGGCAGTCTGCATGCCGCCTCGTGCGGTGGGTGTGGTCAGCCGCCGCAACGCCGTTGCGGCCATGGTCAGATCACTTTTATAAGCTGACAGGGTATGCGTCGCAGCGGCCTTTTCCGCCGCTATCGTCTGCAGAAACCGGCCGATGAGCCGGTCATCAGTCTGACCGGCGGGCGGGGTTTGCCCGTGCTCAGCCATGCCGGCCTTAACTGCCTTCGGGGGCGAAATGATGGCGCAGCAGATAAGAGCGGATAAGTTCATCCGCCAGTTCGGCCGCCGCCTGATCAAGGCCGACCTGTTGCAGGGCTAAGATTACACGGGCCCCATCTTGCGGCGCGACCCAGCCCAAAGTTACAGGCTGTAACAACCTAGCGGCTATCAAAGCCGCCTCCCCAATCCGGCCGGCTTCAGCCGCCTGTTCAAGGGCCAGCATCGCGGGGGCAGACAGACGATGAAAAGAAGATGCGGCAGGATTTGTACCCGCGTCCTGTGCCGCCAGTTCGGCCACCCAGTCCCGTGATGGCGGGACCATGCCTCTGGCTTCAAACACCGGCAGCAGAGCCCAGCAATCCAACCTTGTGAGCAGATCCGCATCCCAGGGTGAAGCTGTGTCAGCATTCAGCAAGGCGCGCAGATCATCAGCTTTGGCTGCGGATGGCTCCAGCACAGCGGGG
>CBFHLG010000015.1:45156-50837 GCA_965656625.1 Puniceispirillaceae bacterium (SeqCode) | reverse complement strand
AGCGGCTGGGACGGGGCAGCAAGGGCCAGCATCGCCGCATAATCACTTGCCAGCTCATCAGACAAGGTGGCGGCATCGGTGATATCCAGACGCTGTCTTATCAGGCTGGCATACAGGCCGAGCAACAGGTCTATTCGGCCGGTTACGGCCTCACGCTGCAAGGCCTGGCCTATCAGCATATCGGTATCGTCACCCTGGCGGGTGACCAGACCAACCCATAAAAAGGCCGAGTCCAGACCATCCCGGCGCAGGGCAGACCGGCCATCGGCGCGTGAATCTTCAAGGCTGGCCAGCGCGGCTTCAGCTGGAACCGGTGCGGATAACAGCGCGCGCCAGATCTGTTCGGTTTCGCCTGAGCTCTGCAAACCCCTGTCCAGCATCTGATAGCTGGTGTTCAGCGCGGCATCCGGGGCCAGATAACGGAAGCTGGAGGCGGCCTGGATCATAGAAGCAGGCAGGTTTTCAAACGCCGCCATTGAGATTTGCTCATGCGCGGCATCCATTAAGATAAGATGCAACAAAGACAGATTATCGAGGTCAAGGGACAGGCTGGCAGATCGGCCGAGCAGCTTGTCGACAAGCTGGAAGAAATTATCATCCTGTTCCCCACTGGCGCGCAGGATATCGGCCGCAAAACTGGCCGCGCCCTGTTGGCCGTCAAGCAGGGCGCAAATGACCCGGGCCTTGTGCCAGAACGGCTCTAGCGTCTGCAAGGCAAACCGTTCCGCATCAACACACGCCGCCTGATCAGCCCGGCGCACCAGATCATATTCAATCTGCCAGCGTTTCCAGTCTGACCATTCTTCATCCAGCGGCAACAGCCGGACAATCTGGGATAATTTGTCAGACTGGCCAGATCGGGCCAACCAGTCCAGACGGGCCATCACCAGCTGTTCAGCCAGACGGCCAGCGTTTTTGGGCGGCACCGCGGTCTGTACAGTAATCGCAGTGGTCAGCGCGGACAGCGCGGCTGAACTGCCTCTGGCCGGGGTCGCCTTGAGAAGGGCTAAAGCCTGTTCAGCGTCCGAGTCTGACCAGATAAGAGAATTGATCACACTGTCAGCAGATGACGCCTGGTTCAGACCAATAGACGCCAGACCGATTTTTGATATTGAACGGCGCCCAACACGACCGGTCACGCCGGCTTGCGGGCCAGAAGAGGCGTCTGTCGTGGAGGCGGGAACGGCGTCTGGCGGGGTCTCTGCGCCGGTATCAGCAGATATAAGGTTGTCTGCCGCTGTCTGGTTATCGGGCAAAGCCTGTCGTTCAGCAGCAGGCGTTACCACATCTATCTGCGGCGGCAGGGCGCCATCCTCATCAAAACGGCCCAGATCAGTCAGGCTGACAGGGGCTTGTGAGGTGGCATCTTTTTCAGCCGCCCCTTGTGCTGTGGCCGGCCCGGCCACCGGAGCTGTGGCCAGCCATAGACAAGACAGGCAAAAAACCGGCCAGCGCACAGAACGCCAGAGGCTGTTAGTTTTCGAAACGCTCATTCGGGATAACCTTAGATATTGTTTTTTCCGGTGCGGGAATAGGCCAGGTGGACAGAAATGCCAATCCCCCGAAACCAAACACCAGAACAAGAACAAGGAAAATTCTCATACCACTCATATCCAACTTCTTTCATCTGAATTTTTGTCGTCTTGCACAAAATCCATCTCTGCTGTATGCCGCGCTGCCGCCCGCCTTGCCTTTCTTGCAACAGACAGCTTCAGTTTATCGCGGTCTGCGCGCGCAAACCCTTCTGTCCACCTGATGGTGACTATCACTTCGTGCTACCTTTTTGTCTATATCTATACCCTACCCGCTTGTCATACCCTCACATTATGGCAGTGATGAGGCAGTGTGAAAAGCCTTCGTTAAGCGCTCGCCAAACCAACATCGTGACTTACCTTAACGCCAAGAGTAGATTATACATAAACTCCACAGCAAACCACTTCAGCCTTTTAATAAGACGACAGATGTTTACATTTACGCCTGACCAACGCCGCCAGTTCGCAGCCGATATTGAAGGTCGCTATAGTGCAAAAACGAACAAGACAATCGTTCTTGTTGGGCTCATGGGCTCTGGCAAGACCGCGCTTGGCAAACGGCTGGCGGTCGCGCTGAGGCGGGACTTTGTGGATAGCGATCACCTGATAGAAGAAGAAGCGGGCCTGTCTGTCCGCGATATTTTTGAGCTGAGCGGCGAGGCCAAATTCAGAGCGCTGGAGCGCACCACTATCCTGAGGCACGTGACCGGTGCGCCGGTTATCCTGTCCACTGGCGGCGGCGCCTTTTGCGATCCTGAAACACGGGCTGAAATTACTGAATATGCGATCAGCATCTGGCTTGATTCCACCCCAAAGAACCTGTTGCGCCGGATCGGCAATGTGTCGTCGCGGCCGTTGCTGACCACTGGCGACCCGCTGGATATCCTGACCGCGCTGCGCGCCCAGCGGCTGGCAGATTATGAACAGGCAGAGCTTCACGTCAGAACCGGGCGGCATTCACGGCGGCTGTCGATGAAAAAAATACTCAATATTCTGGAGAAAAACGGCTATATTGAACGTCTGTCAGACAGCCTGTCTGACCCCGAACCGGCACATAAGGCCTGATAAATATGACCAGTCCCTCTTCGCGCATTCATGTTTCTCTTGGCCAGAGCAGCTATGATATCCATATCGGCACAAACCTGCTGGAAGCGGCAGCAGATGAGCTGGCCGCGCTGCTGGCCGGCCGCCAGCTTGTGATTGTCACAGATGAGCATGTCGCGCCCTTGCACCTGAAGACAACAGAAGCCGCGCTTGCCGCCCATGCCCGCCAGACCACATCCTTTATCTTGCCAGCCGGTGAAGCCAGCAAGTCATTTGCGGTTTATCAGCAGCTGGTCGATGATATTCTGGGGCTGCCAATTGACCGCCAGACCGTGCTGGTGGCCCTTGGCGGCGGCGTTATTGGCGATCTGGCCGGATTTGCGGCAGCCAGCCTGTTGCGCGGACTGGATTTTATTCAGATTCCCACCAGCCTGCTGGCCCAGGTGGACAGTTCGGTCGGCGGTAAAACCGGAATTAACACAAAAGCCGGGAAAAACCTGGTCGGGGCCTTTCACCAGCCGCGTCTGGTGCTGGCGGATATCGGGCTTCTGGCCAGCCTGCCGGAACGTGAGCTTAAAGCCGGTTATGCAGAGATTGCCAAATACGGGCTTTTAGGCGATGCTGAGTTTTTCAACTGGCTGGAACAACATGGCAGGGACGTGATCAGCGGCGAGGCCGCGGCGCAAACAGAAGCAGTCAGGCGGTCCTGTCAGGCAAAGGCCGATATTGTCGCCGCAGATGAACGTGAATCCGGCCAGCGGGCATTGCTGAATTTGGGTCATACCTTTGCGCATGCTTTTGAGGCGGTGGCCGGCTATGATGGCCGCCTGCTGCATGGTGAAGCGGTAAGCGCGGGCCTGGTGTGTGCGTTTTCATTTTCCCGCCAGCTGGGTTTGTGCACAGGCCAGGATGTAGAGCGGGTGAACGCGCATCTGCAGGCGATGGGCATGCCCGCCAGCGCCAAACAACTGCCCGCCGGTCAGGCCGCCCCGCAGGTCCTGATAGACCATATGCGCAAAGATAAAAAAGCGCGCCGCGGCAAGCTGACCTTCATTCTGGCCCGGCAAATCGGCGACGCGTTCGTGGCCAATGATGTGGATGAAGCTGAACTGAACAACTTCTTGGAGACGCTATGAGTATCCTGCTTTCGACAGCTGTACTCGTTTTCACAATTATCCTGCTGATCATGATATCAGCCTTCTTTTCCAGCGCGGAAACCGCGCTGACCGCCGCGTCTGAGGCGCGGATACGCCAGCTGGCCAAGACCAAGGCCAACCGCCATGCTGCACGCGTTGAAAAGCTGCGTAAAAACAAAGAAGAGCTGATCAGCACAATTCTGGTCGGCAATAATCTGGTGAATATTCTGGCTTCTGCGCTGGCCACATCAGCAGCGATTTCGCTGACCGGTGACAGCGGGGTGGCGCTGGCAACAGTGATAATGACGGTGATCATTGTGCTGTTCGCTGAGGTGTTGCCGAAAAGCTATGCGTTCAGTAACGCCGACAGGCTGTCTTTGAAAATCGCCCTTACTGTCCAGATCATCGTCTGGCTGTTGAAGCCGATAACCTGGAGCCTGCGGGTGATTGTGATCCGGATTCTGGGCACACGCGATGAAGATGACACCTCACGCGAAGACGAGCTGCGCGGCCTTATCGACCTGCATAGCGAGGGAACAGATGAGGATGGCCGGGAAACCGGCGCAATGTTGTCTTCTGTGCTTGATCTGGGTGAGTTGACGGTTGAGGAGATAATGACGCACCGGGCGTCTGTGACCTCAGTCAACGCTGATGATGACCCAGAGGAAATTTTGCGGTTTGTGCTGCGCTCGCCGCATACGCGCCACCCGGTCTATTCCGGCAAGCCGGAGAACATCATCGGGGTTCTGCATGTTAAAGCCCTGTTGCGGGCAATAGAGGAAAATGCGGATCGCGATTTAAGCGGCCTGTCGGTTGCCGATATCGCCACCGAACCGTTCTTCGTGCCGGAAACCACACAATTGTTTGCCCAGTTACAGGCGTTCCGGGCGCGGCGCGAACATTTCGCCGTGGTGATCGATGAATATGGCGACCTGCGCGGCATTGTCACGCTGGAAGATATTCTAGAGGAAATCGTCGGGGATATTGATGATGAAACCGATATTGACCTGCCGGATCTGAAACAACAGCCGGACGGGTCCTATATGGCGGACGGCACGGTTACCTTGCGCGATTTGAACCGGCTGTTGGGGCTGGCGCTCCCCGATGATGAAGCCTCAACCCTGGCCGGGCTCATCATTTATGAAAGCCGGCATATCCCCTCGGTCGGACAGGAATTTAAGTTTCATGATGTGCGCTTTAAAATCACCGCCCGTCAAGGCAATCAGATAACCTCTATCCGGCTGTGGCTGCCGCCCCGAAAACATGTTGATGAAGATAAGGATGAACAATGAAGACCCTGCATCTCTCTGAGCCCGCCGCGCGTGAAGACAGGCATAACCGCCAGGTGACCTGCCGCGGTTTCGCCCGCAATGACGGGCTGCTGGATATCGAAGGCGAGCTGATCGACACCAAGGCCTATGATTTTCCGTCCTCTACCCATGGGGTGATAGACGCAGGCACACCGGTGCATCATATGCAGGTCAGGATCACCATCGATTTTGATCTGGTGATCCAGCATGCCGAGGCAGTGACTGTGCATGGACCTTATGCTGTCTGCCCAAAAGGAGCAGACAACATCACCGGTCTTATCGGTTTGCAAATCGGGCCAGGCTGGAAACGCAAAGTCCAGACCGCTATTGGCGGGCCGAAGGGCTGTACCCATATCACCGAGCTGATGGGGCCACTGGCCACCACCGCCTTTCAGACCTTATATGGCGAGAAAGCGCGCCAGAAGCGCGATGCAACAGGCGCGGATCAAAACCAGCAGCTGAAAACACCGCTGCCCAGCCTGACTAACAGCTGTATTGCCTATGCTGAACAGGAATAAAAGGGGCGGGCCGGCGTGATCAGCTGGTGCGGCGGATGATGATCTGCAGCGCGTGAACCGGACCAGCCAGATAATCGGCCAGAATTGTGTTAATCTTTCTGTGCGCCGCAACCCGGCTGAGCCCGTCAAGTTCCGGGGCGG
>CBFHLG010000015.1:30880-45059 GCA_965656625.1 Puniceispirillaceae bacterium (SeqCode) | reverse complement strand
ACCAGCCAGATAATCGGCCAGAATTGTGTTAATCTTTCTGTGCGCCGCAACCCGGCTGAGCCCGTCAAGTTCCGGGGCGGAAATCTCTAGGTTGAAATGGCTCTGCCCGCCTGGACGGGCCCCGGCATGACCAGCATGCTGCCAGCTGACATCCTCTATCTTCAGCAGAGTCGGCGATAATTCGGCCGCCAGCCGCGCTGTCATTTGATCGGCAATGTTGATGTTATCCTTCGCCATCTTGATGCAAGTATCCTTTCGTGCGGGTGATACAGGTCCTTTGAACAGGATTAAGGAGCCGCAAAAGGTTTTCTGTTTTAACAGCTTGTGTAACTTGTAAACCCCTATTCTTGACTTATACTGAAAAACGATGAGACGGAAACAGAAAATCGATCCTGAATTTGCCGTGAAAACCGGTGAGCAGATAACCTCAGAAGCAGGCCAGCATATCTGCATGGCCGAAGGCTGTTTTGATACCGGCACGCACCCGGCCCCGAAAAACAGGCAGGAATTGCGCAGCCATATCTGGTTCTGTCTTGATCATATCCGCATGTTTAACAGCCAGTGGAACTATTATGACGGGCTGGAAGGTGATGCGCTGGAGCGCGAGATCAGGCGGGCCACCACATGGGAGCGGCCAAGCTGGAAATTTGGGACCGGCCCCTCTGCAAAGCTGGCCAGCTCTGAGCCGTTTGATGATAAATTCTCATTCTTTGATGAGGCAGATGCCCCCGCCCATGCGGCCGCGCAAAACCTGACCACAGAGCAGAAAAAAGCCTTTGCCCTGTTTGAATTGACACCTGATTCAGATGAAGAAACGATAAAGAAAAGATATAAGGAGCTGGCCAAAAAGCTGCACCCTGATCACAACCGCTCAGACCCGAAAGCCGAAGACAGGCTGAAGGAAATAAATCTTGCTTATGCCGTGCTGCGTAAAAGTACTGCACAAGTCTGAACGAGCCGGGTAAACCTGCAAAAACGGCAACCAGAAACAGAGGCCAGAAACAGATGCCTTATCGCTGCGTCCTGGCCCCGTCTTTTGCCTCTTTTGCCGTTGCATTTTCCCGGTTTGCCTGATAACTGCTAACCTTTAGAGTACACGAAAAATTCGGAGACAAATAGATGTCCGCAGAAACAACCCATGGCCAGGCCGCCCATTCCCTTTCCGCCCCTGATACACAGGTCGATGCAAGAGAGGTGTTCGGTCTTGATATTGACCTGAAAGTACCGGCCTTTTCCGTGGGCTCTGCCTATGTGCCTGCTGTGGACCCTGATTACCAGTTTGACCATGACACCACACTGGCCATTCTGGCCGGGTTTTCGCATAACCGGCGGGTCATGGTACAAGGCTATCACGGGACCGGGAAATCCACCCATATTGAACAGGTGGCCGCGCGCCTGAACTGGCCATGTATGCGCATCAATCTGGACAGCCATGTCAGCCGTATCGATCTGGTCGGTAAAGATGCCATTGTGCTGAAAGACGGCAAGCAGGTTACCGAATTCCGTGAAGGCATCCTGCCCTGGGCGTTGCAGAATTGTGTGGCGTTGGTGTTTGATGAATATGATGCCGGCCGCGCTGATGTGATGTTTGTGATTCAGCGGATTCTGGAAGTCGATGGCAAGCTGACCCTGCTGGATACCAGCCGCGTTATCACACCAAACCCGAATTTCCGTCTATTCGCCACCGCCAACACCGTTGGTCTGGGCGATACCACCGGTCTGTATCACGGGACCCAGCAGATTAACCAGGGCCAGATGGACAGATGGTCTATCGTCACCACCTTGAATTATCTGCCGCATGAAGATGAGGTGAACATCATTCTGGCCAAGCAAAAAGCCTATCAGACTGATGATGGCCGCAAGCAGATTGACCAGATGGTGCGGATGGCGGATATGACACGCAAAGGCTTTATGGCCGGCGATCTGTCTACCCTGATGTCGCCGCGTACAGTTCTGACCTGGGCAGAAAACGCGCTTATCTTTGATGATATCACACTGGCCTTCAGGTTGAGCTTCTTGAATAAATGTGATGAGATTGAACGCCCGACTTTGGCTGAATATTACCAGCGTATCTTTGGCATTGATTTGCCCGAAGCCCCGGCGATGACCCAGAAAGCCTCCTGATCCCGCAACAGTGCGGTCTAACAGAGATAAAGGATCACAGGACGTTGAGCCAGAATGAGCCGTCTGATTTTCTGAAAGCAAATGCCGCTGCCCTGCGCGCCCTTGCCGGCGGGGTGGACCGGCCAGTGCGTTATGCCGGCCAGGATACGCATATCGGCAAGACCGAGATCAGGCTGCCGGCGCTGCCGCGGGAAACCGGCCAGAGACTGCGTTCTGACAGCCGCGGGGCAGCGGATTCAGCCGGTCTGTGGCTGGCCCATCACAGCGAAAAAATGCACAAGAAACTGTGCCCGAACGCCCCGGCGGCAAAAGCCATTTTTGAAGCCGCAGAAACCGCCCGGGTTGAGGCTGTGGGCGCAAACCAGATGACCGGTGTTGCCCAGAACCTAACCGCCCGGCTGGAGAAAAAATACGCTGCTGCCACCATCGGCGCCCCAGATTCTGGTGATGACGGGGCCGTGGTGGAGGCTGTGCGGCTGATGGTCCGTGAAGCCCTGACCGGGGACGCCCCGCCTGCCTCTACCGCGATGGTGATGGATTTATGGCGCCCCTGGATTAACGCCCGGGCTGGTGATTTGCTGGAAGAGATGCGGTCTTGTGAGACAAATCAAGCCGATTTTGCGGAACTGGCCAAGCGTCTTATCGGCGCACTGCAGTCAGATCTGGGCGACGCGGCGGACCAGAATGAAGACGGTGATGAGGCTGACGATAACAGTGATGACAATGCCGCACAGGATGACGGAAAATCAGATGAGGCACAGTCCGCAAGCGGCGAAGATGACAGCGATGGCGATGACAGCCAGGGCGTAGAACAAGATGGTGAGGCCGCCGGCATGGCCTCTGACGACAGCACAGATATTGATGCTGATTCTGACATGGACGGGATGACAGACGGTGAATCGCCCGGCGGTGAACCAGGCCAGAACCCTTATCAGATGCAGCCTGACCCGGAAGCCTATCGTATTTTCACTGATCAGCATGATGAAATAATTGATGCCGCTGATTTATGTGACCCTGAAGAGCTGGAACGGCTGCGCGCGATGCTGGACCGGCATATGGAAAATCTGAACCAGATGATCGGTAAGCTGGCAAACCGGCTGCAGCGCAAGTTGATGGCGTTCCAGAACCGGTCCTGGGAATTCGATTTAGAAGAAGGTCTGCTGGATGCCGGCAAGCTGCACCGGGTGGTGACGCAGCCGTACAGCGCGCTGTCTTATAAACAAGAACAAGATACCAAATTCAGAGACACCATTGTTACCCTGCTGCTGGATAATTCAGGCTCAATGCGCGGACGGCCGATCACCATCGCCGCGGTAACCGCCGATATCATGGCCCGTACCTTGGAGAGATGCGGGGTAAAGGTGGAAATTCTGGGCTTTACCACAAAGGCGTGGAAAGGCGGGCAGTCACGTGAAGCCTGGCAGGCGGCTGGCAAACCGGCGATGCCCGGACGGCTGAATGATTTGCGGCATATTGTGTATAAATCAGCTGACCAGCCGATGCGCCGGGCCCGTAAATCACTTGGCCTGATGCTGAGAGAAGGTATCCTGAAAGAAAATATCGATGGTGAGGCGCTGATATGGGCGCATGACCGGCTGATCAGCCGAGCTGAGGACAGACGCATCCTGATGGTCATTTCTGACGGCGCGCCGGTGGATGATTCGACCCTGTCTTCAAACAGCGGTAATTATCTGGAAAAGCATCTGCGGCAAACCATTGCCATGATCGAAGCCAAATCGCCGGTCCAGTTGTTGGCGGTCGGTATCGGTCATGATGTGACCCGCTATTACAAACGGGCAGTGACGATCACCGATGTGGACCAGCTGGGCGGCACGGTTATCGGTGAGCTGGCCGATTTGTTCGATGAGGATAAATCCAGCGGGCCGATGCGGCGGTTCAAACGCTGATAGCGGCGACAGAACCCCTGTTATAGGCTACCTGTTACACGCCATAAAAAAACCCTGCCAAACCAGCAGGGTTTTATCGTGTCTTTTTTTCTTCGGCCAAAGCCAGCCTACAGGCAACGCCTATCAGGCAGATTGGGCCGCCAGAATCTCACGCTTCAAAGAGCGGGCTTCATCAGCAAGCTCAGCATTGCGCGCCTGCAGCAGGAAAGCATCAAGACCCCCGTGCTTTTCAATGGTCCGGATAGCGCTTACAGAAACGCGCAAGGTCACATCACGGCCCAGAATTTCTGATGACATGCTGGTGCGCTGCAGATTCGGCAGAAACTTGCGGCGAGTCCGGTTGTTGGCATGGCTGACATTGTTGCCTGACATCACGCCCTTACCGGTAATTTGACAACGTTTTGACATCTGTCTGTCCTTTCACGCTGGTCAGGCCAGCACCTAAATTCTAATAGTCGCGGAGTTATAAAGAGAAATCGGGAAAAGGTCAAGTCAAACGCACAGCCCGCCAGATGACCAAAGCGGATAATCTAAAAGAATAAAAATTTTTCTCATATTTACGATAAATTAAGGTTTTGCTGGTAGCCTGAGGGGATGAAGACAGAAAAATCGTTTCTGAACACACCTGTTAAGCGCAATATTTATATTGCCGGCAGGCGCACATCCCTGCAGTTGGAAACCTATGTCTGGGATTGTGTGGACAGGGTGTTGGAATATGAAAATCTGAGCCTGTCAATGCTGTGTACGGAACTGAAGATACGCTCTGGCCAGTTGCGTCTGGCCCAGGCGTTGCGGCTGTTTGTGCTGATTTATTTCCGGACCATGTCAAAGGCGATGGCGCTGGATGACGGCCAGACGGATCTGGTGCGCAGCCCGCCTGCGGCCAAGTTCAACTGTCTTATTGAAACCTTGCAGATTCTCTCGCAACGTGCGCCGCGTGCCTGACCGCATCTGCCGGCGATAACCCCGCCTCTTTCACCTCAGCCACCACAGTGAGACCGTCTGCGGCCATCATCGCGCGAAGGCCAGCCAGAATAGCGGTCACGATGCCAGGCCCCTGCAAAGCCAGCGCGGTATAGAGCTGAAGCAGATCTGCCCCAACCAGAAGGCGGGCATAGGCCTGTTCAGCAGACCCTATACCGCCAACACCGATAAGACCGGCCCCCGCCCCGGTCTGGCGCAGATGACTCGCGGCACGGGCCATCATTTGCACCGCCATATCGGTCAGGGGTTGGCCAGACAGGCCGCCGGTCTCCTGCTTGTGGGCGGAGCGCAGGCTGTCAGGCCGGGCAATGGTGGTGTTGGTCAGAATAAACCCGGCTACGCCGCAATCAAGGGCGATATCCATGGACCGCCGCAGGTCAGCCGAGGTCAGGTCAGGGGCCAGTTTAACAAAGACCGGCGGGCGACCCTGTTGTGGCCCGCCAGCTTCATCACGGCCGTCAAACGCCGCCTGCAGACACGCTTTAAGCCCGTCTTCATGCTGGAGGTCACGCAAACCAGGCGTGTTTGGCGAAGACAAATTAACCGTAAGGTAATCGGCATAGCGGCTGAGATGCGCGGCGGCTTTGTGATAATCAGACGGCTTATCCTCGCTCAGCTTATTGGCCCCGATATTCACGCCCAGAACCCCATGCGAGGTTGGGCGGCGGGCCAGATTGTCTGCGGCCACCTGCATGCCTTTGGAATTAAAACCGTACCGGTTGATAACAGCACCATCTTCAGGCAGGCGAAACACGCGCGGGCGCGGGTTACCTGGTTGCGGCTGCGGGGTGATTGTGCCGACCTCAACATGCCCGAAACCGAGCCTGAAGGCGCCAAGATAGGCTTCAGCGTTCTTATCAAAGCCGGCCGCCAGACCCACCGGATTGTCAAACCCCAGACCGGCCAGCTTGACCGGCGCCAGAACCTGGTCCGCAACCGGGGACAGGCCAAGGCGAAGCGCCTGCACGGTCAGGCTATGGGCCGTCTCCGCAGGCAGAGATCGGGTAAGTTTTGCTGCCAGTTGCCACATCTGCTGTCGGCTCTATCCTGTTCTGTTATCCGGACGCGCTTAAGTGGCGTCAACCAACTCATCAGCCAGAACCTTGTCACATAAAGCCACCGATTCTGAAAGACCGTAAAGCCGGAAAAAGCTGCCCATACGCGGGCCCTGTGACTGGCCCAGCATGGTTTCATACAGGCAGGTGAACCAGTCGCGCAGGTTTTCATAATGCTCTTTGCCCGCCGCATAAACAGCTGATTGCACATCCTGGGCCGGGGCATCAGCCGGCAGGGCGGCCAGCGCATCACGCAAGGCCGTGATATATGTTTTTTCGGTGTCTGTTGCCAGCCGGTACTGTTTGGTTGGCCGCACCCGATCCTGATAGAACTGGACAGCATAGCCCGCCAGCCGGTTAAGTTCAGGATGGGTCTCTGGGCTGGTGTCCGGCGCATAGGTGCGGATATAGCCCCACAAGGTTGCCGGTGTTTCCGCAGAACAAACAGCCGCCAGGTTCAACAGCAATGAAAAACTGACCGGCATCGCTTCGGCCTGCGCGCCATCATCAAGGCGGATATGCCAGGCCGGATTTTCCAGCGTGGCGGCGGCTTCAGCCTCTGCCAGCTTGTCTTTATGGGTATAGAACTCATCCACGGTCTTGGGAATCAAATCAAAATACAGCCGCTTGGCCCGTTTCGGCTGGCCATACATGAACAAGGCCAGCGATTCAGGATTGCCATAGCGAAGCCAGTCTTCAACAGACAGACCATTGCCTTTGGATTTGGAAATCTTCTCGCCATTCTGATCTAAGAACAGCTCATAAGAAAAGCCAGCTGGCGGGGTGGCGCCTAAGGTTCTGACAATCTTTGAGGACAGGGTGACTGAATCGATCAAATCCTTGCCGCTCATCTCATAATCCACACCCAGCGCGTACCAGCGCATTGCCCAGTCCGCCTTCCATTGCAGTTTGCACTGGCCGCCGGTAACCGGCACGGTGACCTCATCGCCGGTTTCAGGATCACTGTAGGTTATTTGGCCAGCTTCAACATCGCGCCCGATCACCTTGGCCTGCAGAACCCGGCCGGTGCGCGGGCAAACCGGCAGAAACGGGCTGTAGGTCTCACGCCGTTCCGGGCCAAGTGTCGGCAGAATTACGTTTGTGACCGCCTCATAATTCGCCAGAATATCCAACAGGGCTTTGTCAAACCGGCCAGAGCTGTACATATCGGTGGCGCTGATAAATTCATATTCAAAGCCGAAGCTGTCCAAAAAGGCCTGCAGACGCGCGTTATTATGGGCCCCGAATGAGGCATGCGTGCCAAACGGGTCCGGCACTTTGGTCAACGGCATCTGCAGATAATCAGAAATCAGCTCTGGGTTCGGCACATTGTCTGGAACTTTGCGCAACCCGTCCATATCATCTGAGAAACAGACCAGCCGGGTTTTACGGCCGGTCAGATATTCAAACGCATGCCGCACCATAGAGGTTCTGACCACCTCGCCAAAGGTGCCGATATGCGGCAGGCCAGACGGGCCATAACCAGTTTCAAACAGAACCGGCCGATCCGGGGTATCATGGTTCAGCTTGGCCAGGCGCGCCTGCAGGGCACGGGCCTCAGCAAAGGGCCAGGCTTTAGCCTGTTCAGCAAGGGCGTTCAATTCTTGGGCAGACACGGGTCAGCTCGTTCCTTAGTGATCATGATGGCGTTGGCAGTGACAGCCTTTTGTCAGCAGGACAGGCAGTTTGTTGCACTCATTGGGTTAGGTGATAAGTGGTCCGGTAAGTGTGGTCAAGTCCCCCAGAATAAAAGCCCGGAACAAACGCCCAGAATTAGGAGCCAGAATGAGAGTCAAGAACAGAAGCGGGGCATAAAAGCTGGGCAAGACAACCAGCTCTGGTCTATAGTACGAGGCATGAACACCCCGTTAGATGTGAGCGAATTTCCCGTTCTGTTTCCCGATTTTAATGGTGTTGTTATGATCTCACCAGAAGGGGAGATTACGCAGCCCTCTTTTGCGCAGGCCGCCGCGCTGGGCAGCCAGCACGTGGTTCTTATCTGCCACCGTAAATGGACCGAAGCACGGCTGAACGCAGAGCTGGTAAAACCGATTGATCTGCTTGAATTATTCGCCTTTGTGCGGCCGGCACAATTTTGTCTGCCAACCCCGTCTGGCCTGGCCAGCCGGTTAGGGCTGCCCGCCCCTATATCAGCAGAAGATAAAGCGCTGAGCATTATCCGGGCCGCGCAGATGCTCATAGATGAGCTGGCGCAAAAGCCAGAGGACGAGAAAAGGTGGCTGGCCGGACTGGCCGATATGATGGGCAGAGGCGGCTGGCAATGGGCAGGACCAGTTCTGGGCTGTCTTGATGCGGTATCCGGCCCGCCAGGCCCGCCAGATGGCCGGGCCGGGGCGATATGGGCCAGCCTGGAAGACATAGATGATGCCCCGCCCCGGGGTGAGCCCGGTATCCAGCCCGTAATGCCGGATGCAGCGCGTGGACGCCTGGCCCAGATGCTGGGCAAGACAGCGGAGGTTCGGCAAAGCCAGTCTGATTACGCCGCCGCGCTGAGCCCTGTATTTGCCAGCCCAGAAGCCTCACCCGGGCCAGCCTTGTTATTGGCTGAGGCCGGAACAGGGACCGGCAAGACGCTGGGCTATCTGGCCCCGGCCAGCCTGTGGGCAGAAGCCAATAAAGCCTCTGTCTGGGTGTCGACCTATACCCGCACCCTGCAGCATCAAATCGCCGATGAGCTGTCGCGTTTATATGACCGCGATAAGGCCGCCGATAAAAAAGTTGTGATCCGCAAAGGCCGTGAAAATTATCTATGCCTGTTAAACCTGGAAGAAGCTCTGTCCCGTTTGCCTGGCCAACCGGCAGAGGCAACCGCGCTGGGGCTGATGGCAAGATGGGCGTCCGCCAGCCCGGATGGTGATTTAACCGGGGCCAGCTTTCCGGCCTGGCTGATCGATTTGATCGGCACACGAACCAGCCTTGGTCTGGCTGACAGGCGCGGTGAATGCATTCATTCTGCCTGTGTCCATTATCATAAATGCTTTGTTGAGCGGTCTATCCGCACCGCGCGGCAAGCCGATATCGTGATCGCCAATCACGCGCTGGTGATGATCCAGGCTGCCTTGGGCGGGCCAGAGGATAAGTTCCGGCCGACCCGCTATATTTTTGATGAGGGCCATCATGTGTTTGATGCTGCCGACAGTGCCTTTGCCGCCGCGCTGACCGCCGGTGAGGCCGCTGAATTACGGCGCTGGGTGAGAGGGGCAGAAGATGGCCGGCGGGGCCGGGCCCGCGGTCTGGAGAAGCGGTTATCAGAGCTGGTGGCCGATGATGACGGCGCCTTGGCCGCGCTGGAAGCCGCCAGTGAAGCTGCCCGTATCCTGCCCGGAACAGGCTGGCGCAAGCGGCTGAACGAAGCCAGCCCGGCTGGCCCGGCAGAAGCGTTCTTTGCTGCGGTCCGTCAGGCGGTTTATGCCCGCGCCGCCAGCCCGGACAGCCAGTATGATCTGCAAGCAGAGCTGTATCCGGTTCCCCAGCAACTCATCGATACCGGCTTGCAGCTAAGAGACAGCCTTGCGCAATTGTCGGACCCGCTGATGAAGCTGGCTAATTACCTGCAAGGGTTGCTGGATGAAGATGCTGACAGTCTGGACAGCCAGACCCGGTCGCGGATTGAAGGGGCGGCGCGCGGGCTGATCAGGCGGGCCTCCGGGCCAGTGGCAGCCTGGATGATGATGCTGGCGGATCTGAGAGGTGACGGGCGTGACGGTTTTGTTGACTGGATGCAGATTGACCGGCGCGATAGCGCGGATGTTGACCTCGGCCTGCTACGCCATTGGCTGGACCCGACAGAACCATTCGCGCAGCAGGTTCTGGGCAGTGCGCATGGTGTGGCGATAACGTCCGCCACCTTGAAGGATGAAACCGGCGCCGGCAAAGATACAGCTAATGCCAGCCAGACCAGCACAGATGGCTGGGCCTCAGCAAAGCTGTTATCAGGGGCGGCCCATCTGGCCCACCCAGCCTTACTGAGCGAACATTCGTCCCCTTTTGATTATGCCAATCAAGCGCGTATTTTCATTGTCAATGATGTGGCCAGAGACCGCGCAGACGGGGTGGCCGCCGCCATGGCCGCTTTGATGATCGCTGCAGATGGCGGCGCGCTGGGCCTGTTCACCTCTATCATGAGGCTGCGCGCCACCTGGCCGGAATTATCCCGCCGACTGAACGCGGCGAATATTCCGCTTTATGCCCAGCATATGGACCGGATGAACCTGCAGACCCTGCTGCAATTGTTCAGGGAAGACAGACGCTCTGCACTTATTGGCACGGATGCGGTTCGCGATGGGGTGGATGTGCCCGGCGATGCCCTGCGGATGATGATTTATGACCGGGTGCCCTGGCCGCGCCCCGATATGCTGTTCCGCGCGCGCTCTGCCTGGCAGGGGCGTGATGCCTGGACTGACCGGATTACAAGGATGAAGCTGCGTCAGGCGTTTGGCCGGCTGATCAGGCGGGCTGATGATAAAGGCGTGTTTATCATGCTGGACAGCCGCCTGCCGACGCGGCTGACCTCTGCCTTCCCAGAAGATGTGGAGATTGTGCGCACCGGCCTTGCCGATGCGATCACCCAAAGTCGCGCGTTTTTGAAGAGCAGGTGAGCTTAGCGGCCTTATGTCTGAAACAAATGTCTGAGCATCTTCATCACCTGAAGGCGGAAGCAGTGTCGCAACTGGCTACTGTTGTAATTGCTTTTTTTCAGTTTTTGAATCTCTGACGATACATTGCAGGTCTATTCTTTTTGTTCAGGTTTTCTGTTTTTCCTGAACCATCAAGAAATCGTCTCATAACAAGTTCTGAAGTTCCATCAGGTTTGGCCGGCAGCCTTAACCGTCTGAATGTCTTTTCCGAAATTTCAATGCCTCTCATTTACATCTTCGATTTAAAATTCGATGTAAAATGACGCTTTGGTAAAACTGTTTCTGAACGTCTCAAAAGAGGAAAAACCCGAGAACAGCTAGATAAAGAGCATTTTGGAAACATAAAAAAACGGCCGGGGGTGGTTCCACCTCCGGCCGCTTTGTTTTGCGTAGCAGACGGCGCGGCGTCTTAGAAGCCGCCCATGCCGCCCATGCCGCCCATATCAGGGGCAGCCGGTGCGGCTGGCTTTGGCTCATCCTTCTCAGCAACCATCGCTTCGGTGGTGATCAGCAGGCCGGCAACAGAACCAGCGTTCTGCAGGGCAGAGCGGACAACCTTAGTCGGGTCAATCACGCCCGCTTTGATCAGGTCTTCAAATTCACCTGTCTGAGCGTTGTAGCCGAGGTTGGCGTCTGTGGCTTCCATCAGCTTGCCCACAACAACCGCGCCTTCATCACCGGCGTTAACCGCGATCTGGCGGGCCGGAGCCTGAATGGCCTGACGGATGATGTTGATGCCGACTTCCTGGTCATTATTGACCGGCTTCAGACCGTCCAGGCTGGAAATCGCCTTCACAAGGGCTGAACCACCGCCAGGAACAATACCTTCCTGTACCGCGGCGCGGGTAGCGTGCATCGCATCATCAACACGGTCTTTGCGTTCTTTCACTTCAACCTCTGTTGCGCCGCCGACACGGATAACCGCAACACCGCCAGCCAGCTTGGCCAGACGTTCCTGCAGCTTTTCACGGTCATAGTCTGAAGTGGTTTCTTCAGCCTGTGCACGGATCTGATTGCAACGGGCTTCGATGTCATCCTTGGCGCCTGCCCCATCAACGATGGTGGTTTCTTCCTTGGTAATCTCAACACGCTTGGCTGTGCCCAGCATATCGAGGGTCACGCTGTCCAGCTTGATACCAATTTCTTCAGAGATAACAGAACCGTTGGTCAGGATGGCAATATCTTCCATCATGGCTTTACGGCGGTCACCAAAACCAGGAGCCTTCACAGCAGCAACCTTCAGGCCGCCGCGCAGACGGTTAACAACCAGTGTGGCCAACGCCTCACCTTCGATGTCTTCTGCAATGATCAGCAAAGGCCGGCCAGACTGAACAACCTTTTCCAGTACCGGCAGCATGTCCTGAAGGTTTGACAGCTTCTTTTCATGCAGCAGGATGTAAGGGTCTTCCAGAGTGGCGCGCATCTTTTCAGCGTCAGTCACAAAGTAAGGGGACAGATAACCACGGTCGAACTGCATGCCTTCAACAACATCCAGTTCTGTTTCCAGGCTTTTGGCTTCTTCAACAGTGATCACACCTTCGTTACCGACACGTTCCATCGCTTCAGCGATCATCTTGCCGATATCGCCTTCACCGTTGGCAGAAATTGTGCCGACCTGGGCGACTTCATCAGAAGTGGTGATTTTCTTGGACTGTGTTTCAAGCGAGCCAACAACAGCGTCAATCGCCATGTCGATACCGCGCTTCAGGTCCATCGGGTTCATGCCCGCAGCAACTGACTTAGAGCCTTCCTGCGCAATAGCCTGAGCCAGAACAGTCGCGGTTGTGGTGCCGTCACCAGCCACATCATTGGCCTTTGAGGCAACCTCGCGCACCATCTGTGCACCCATGTTCTGGAACTTGTCTGCCAGTTCGATATCCTTGGCAACAGTCACACCGTCCTTAGTGATGCGCGGTGCACCGAAAGCTTTTTCCAGAACAACGTTCCGGCCTTTCGGGCCAAGTGTTACCTTCACAGCATTGGCCAGGGTGTCTACCCCTTCCATCATGCGTGCACGTGCATCAGAACCGAATTTTACGTCTTTTGCAGCCATTTCTCTCTCTTCCTTTTCGGGTTTAGACTAAATCTTGATAGGGGCGGTTTCAGGCCGGTCAGCCAACAATGCCCATGATGTCTGATTCCTTCATGATCAGGTAATCAGTGCCATCCAGCTTAATCTCTGTGCCTGACCATTTACCGAACAGAACGGTATCGCCTTCTTTAACATCCAGCGGCGTAACCTTGCCCTGCTCATCTCTGCTGCCTGAACCAACAGCCACAATTTTGCCCTGCATAGGCTTTTCTTTGGCTGTATCCGGAATGATGATCCCACCAGCGGTTTTTTCTTCTGATTCTTCGCGCTCAACAAGAACACGGTCGTGAAGCGGCCGAAATTTCATGCCTTTGCCTCCAAACTTTTCCAAAACGATTACTGTGTTTCGCGGTCGCTAGCACTCTTTGTCTGCGAGTGCCAGCCTTTGCTTGCGCCCTAGGTGGGGGGTAATGGGAAAAGAGTCAAGATAAGGGGGGCGAAAAAAATTAATTTTTTAGGAGACGCCCGCTATCTTCCCTGCCCTCCCCAGAGATGAGCCCATCGGCGACAGTTGCGGCAAAACATCGCTTGGGCGGTGATCCCGCTTTTGTCAGCAGGTGGTTTGCGGTAGGACATCTTCACTGCTTATATAAAAAAACACCCGAACAGACAGCCGACACAGGACCATTATGACAGCGACCTCACCTTCAACCCCGCACAGCTATGACCGCGCCCTTGTCTGGTGGCTGTTCGGCATGGCCGTGCTGGTGGGCATCATGGTGGTCATAGGCGGGGTGACCCGGTTGACCGGAAGCGGTCTCTCGATGGTGGAATGGCGGCCTTTGATGGGCATTCTGCCGCCCTTATCAGACAGCGAATGGATGCGGGTGTTCACTCTTTATCAGGCGTCACCTGAATTTCAGGAAATTAATACGGGCATGGACCTGGCCGGGTTCAAGGTGATTTTCTTCTGGGAATATGTCCACCGGGTCTGGGGCCGCCTGTTGGGGCTGGCCTTTGGCCTGCCGTTATTGTTTTTCTGGCTGTCTGGTCGGATTCCCACAGGCTATGGCTTGGCTCTGGTCGGCCTGTTGCTGTTGGGCGGGCTGCAGGGTGTTATTGGCTGGTGGATGGTGACCTCTGGTCTGGTTGATAATCCGGCGGTCTCACAATACCGTCTTGCCGCTCACCTCAGCATGGCGCTGGTGATTTTATGCCTGTTGTTATGGACCGCGCTGAACCTGCGCTATGGGCGGGCAAAGCTGCCGTCCGGTCATGCCGCGGCGAGCGTTGTTCTGGTTGGGCTGACCATTGTTGCCGGCGCGTTTGTGGCCGGTATGGATGCCGGTCTTTTATATAATGAATACCCGTTGATGGGAGACGGGCTGGTGCCGGTTGAATATGGTGAGGCCGGGCTGG
>CBFHLG010000015.1:0-30781 GCA_965656625.1 Puniceispirillaceae bacterium (SeqCode) | reverse complement strand
CCGACCCGTTTGAAAATCCGGCCTCTGCCCAGTTCCATCATCGCTGGATTGCGGTACTGGCCCTGCTGGCGGTTATCGGGCTGTGGATGAGGGCGGCCCGCCGCGGCCTAAGCGCGGTCGCACATATCATGGGCGCGGCTGTGATATGCCAGTTTGTGCTGGGCCTGATCACCTTGCTTCTGGGTGTGCCGGTCTGGGCCGGCGCGCTGCATCAGGCCGGGGCGGTTGTGCTGCTCAGCGCGGTTCTGGCGGTTGCCCATCATTTAAGCGCACGCCATTGAGGCAGGCGGCTGTTTTAACGCCCGCCCCGCCTGTAGTGCCTTTCAGTGACTTCACCCTTACGATGATTTTTCTTTACGATGACTTGCGGGGCAACTGGCGCCTGATATGAAGGTCACGAAGCGCGGTATCATCAACTTCTGATGGCGCGTTCATCATCAAATCTTCGGCCTTGCCGTTCATCGGGAACAAAATAACCTCACGGATATTCGGCTCATCAGCGATAAGCATCACCATCCGGTCAATACCAGGGGCAATGCCGCCATGCGGCGGGGCGCCGAACTTGAACGCGTTGATCATGCCAGCGAACTGATCATCAACCACCTCAGGGCCATAGCCAGCGATAGAAAAAGCTTTATACATCACCTCAGGCAGATGGTTCCGGATGGCCCCACTGGACAGCTCCACCCCATTACAGACAAGGTCATACTGCCAGGCTTTGATGGTCAGCGGGTCCTGGCCATTCAACGCGTCCAGACCGCCCTGCGGCATAGAGAACGGGTTATGTGAGAATTCGATTTTGCCGGTGGTCTCATCCAGCTCATACATCGGGAAATCCACAATCCAGCAGAATTTGAAGATGGTCTCATCGATCAGATTCTGCTCTAAACCGATGCGCAGACGGGCCCGGCCAGCCAGGCTGGCGGCTTCACCCGCCGGGGCGCAGGCAAAAAACGCCGCATCACCATCGCTCAACTTAAGACGGGTGCGGATTTCCTCTGCCTTTTCCGGGCCAATGGCTTTTGCCACCGGGCCGCGGGCCTCGCCCTCACCAAAGATGATATAGCCCATACCCGGCGCGCCTTCGCCCTGGGCCCAGCTATTCATTCTGTCGGCAATCGCCCGGCTGCCACACCCCGGTCCGGGAACCGCGCGCACAACCGCGCCTTTTTCAATGTTCTTGGCAAAGATGGAAAAACCGGAGCCGTCAAAAATATCGGTCACATCGGCGATTTCGATAGGAATCCGCAAATCAGGCTTATCTGAGCCATATTTGAGCATCGCCTCATCAAACGGGATATGCACGAAATCAGCATCAATTGTTTTGTCTGAAAATTCTTCGAACACGCCGCGGATAACCGGTTCAACAGCCGCAAACACATCTGCCTGTTCAACAAAGCTCATCTCCAGGTCAAGCTGATAGAATTCACCCGGGCTGCGATCGGCACGGCTGTCTTCATCACGGAAACACGGGGCAATCTGGAAATAACGGTCAAAGCCAGAGACCATGATAAGCTGCTTGAACTGCTGCGGCGCCTGCGGCAGGGCGTAGAACTTGCCCGGATGCAGGCGGGCCGGGACCAGAAAGTCACGCGCGCCTTCAGGTGATGAGGCGGTCAGGATAGGAGTCTGGAACTCTGTAAAGCCCTGCTCGACCATGCGGCGGCGGATAGACTGGATGATTTGGGCCCGCAACATGATATTGGCGTGTGGCCGGCTGCGGCGCAGGTCAAGATAACGATAGCGCAGGCGCACATCCTCACCTGAATCCTCATCAGAATTGACCTGAAGCGGCAGTGTGTCTGCCGCAGACTGGACCGTAAATTCTTCGATATGAACCTCAATCGCGCCAGTCGGCAGGCTGGTGTTCACGGTGTCTTCTGAACGGGCCCTGACCGTACCGGTAATGGTCACCACAGATTCATTGCGCACCGTCTCTGCACCGGCAAAGGCCGCATCGGTGCTGTCCACAACACATTGGGTCAGCCCGTAATGATCCCGCAGGTCAATAAACACCACCCCGCCATGATCGCGTTTGCGGTGAACCCAGCCGGATATCCTGACTGTCTGACCAATATCTGAGGGCCTTAACGCCCCGCAATGATGTGAGCGATACGCATGCAACATGTCAGTCTCCGTCACTTAAAAATCACTGGCCCAAAAAACCTGCCGCAGTATGCATCAAAACAGCCAAACTGCAAGCCTTTGTCTGTGTTTGACCTGATAGGATGTACCGGGTTCAGCCCCGCCGCCGCCGCCGTCGCCGGCCAGCCTGTTCGGATGAAGGCTGTTCGGGAACATTGCGCCAGGCCTCGCCCAGCTTGGCAGCGACATCAGCGCGGGTCGCCGGGCCTGACGGCGGCGTGCGGTTCAGGGCATCTGCCATCGCCTTTACATGTTCCGGGCTGGTCCCACAGCATCCGCCGATAATCTTAACGCCTGAATCGCGGGCCAGCATCGCATAATCGGCCATCAGCTCAGGTGTGCCGTGATAATGGATTTCGCCATCCACATAGGCCGGAATGCCGCAATTGCCTTTTGCGATCAGAGGCAGGGCAGCCTTGTTTTCAACAAAACCATGCACTGTATCCAACAGCTCAGCCGGGCCAATGCCGCAATTCGCGCCAAATGCCTGCACACCAAGCCCATCGGCAAAATCTGCATAGGCGGCCGGGGTGATGCCCATCATGGTACGGCCGGCGGTATCAAAGGTCATGGTCGCGGCAACAGGCAAATCTGTATGGCGCGCGCCCTTCACTGCCGCTTCAATTTCTTCCAGCGCGGACATGGTTTCAATCCACAGCAGGTCTGCCCCGCCTGCCGCCAGCGCGCGGGCCTGTTCAGCAAAGGCCTGTTCAGCTTCTTCCGGGGTCAGCGCACCCAAAGGTTCAAACAGCTCTCCTGTCGGGCCCATCGACCCGGCCACCAGAACTGGTCTGTCAGCATCATCAGCGACAGCGCGGGCAAGACGGGCAGCAGCCTCATTCAGTTCTGTAACGCGGGTTTCGGCCTGATGCAGTTTCAGCCGGTGCGCGGTCCCGCCAAATGAATTGGTCAACAAGATATCCGACCCTGCCGCAACGAAAGCCTGATGCAGCGCGCTCACCCGTTCGGGATGTTCAACATTCCATAATTCCGGCGGATAACCGGTTTCAAGACCAGATCGGAAGAAATTTGTGCCAGTCGCCCCATCAGCCAGAAGCCAGTCCCGTGAAGCGCATAAATCGGCAAATGATGTTTTCATTGTTTCTCAGCTCTGTTGCCGGCGTTTGCTCTGCCTCGGCTGAAGGCCGGTCTTATCAGCACGACGCTGTTTCAGGTTCTGCAACAGCTCATGCTGTTCGTCCGCGGTCATCGCCGGCCATCTGGCAATTTCCTGTCGGGTCCGGTAACAGCCCATACAATTCTGGCTGACTGGATCTATCTGGCAGATACTGATGCAGGGCGAGGGCAGTTTCATGGTCATAACATCCTGCTGGTCGTCAACACCGGATCCCGGGCTAATCCGAGGCCGCGGCGGCACACCGCCCTCAGGCGGCGGCGCTGTCGTCGCTTTTTTCTTCCAGACACGTGGCCACAAATTCACGCGTGATGGTTGACATCGCTGTTTCAGCCGATGCCCATAACAGGCGGTTGTGACGGCCGGTCTCGCCTTGTGAGCGCAGCGCATCTGGCTGAATGGCCGCATCAATCTCATTTACCAGATCAAGCGCTTCTGCCTGTGCCAGAACAGGCATATCTTCTCTCAAAAACGCCCTGATGATGCGGGCCGCGTGTAATTCTTCTGCCAGCACAGACAAATGAGCCTCACCAAACGGGATGATGAGCGCGTCATAATCAACCGCCAGTGTTTCTGACAGTTGCGCGTCAACCGGATAAGACATGCCCAGCTGTGTGCCGGTCCGCCCATGGACCAGACCTGCAACAGGGGAAATCACCTTCAGCTGTGCATTTTGGGCCATCAGCATTTTCTGGATTTCGATGAAATTCTGCTCATCAAACCCTGTGGCGACCATGATTGCAATTTTCTGACCTGAAAGTGTTGTCTTCGTCATTAATGTCACTCCGTTGGTGATTGTGTTCAAGATATGGCCCCTGTCTGCCCCCGTCTTTTCATTCACGGCGGGGCTGAGCGATCCGCGATTCGTCTGAAAGATGGCGTTATCAGATGAGCGAACGCCATGGCTCTGGATGAAATCGGGAAGGACGCCGGAAATGGCGCGAAGGTTAAAAGTATTGACCAGTTTGTTGCCTTCATACAGACAACGGCACAAAATTTCAACCGTTTTAGTGCAGATGGAGCGGGCGACGGGTCTCGAACCCGCGACCTCAAGCTTGGGAAGCTTGCGCTCTACCAACTGAGCTACACCCGCATTGCCCCTCCATGGGTATCTGTGTTGCCCCCCGTTTGTCAATAGGCCGGACCATAGCAAGACAGCCGGGCTGATGGCGCTTTCAGGTTTACCTGTACCGGCTTTTCGCCTAAGCTCTGGCGCGCAGATATGATTATGCCTGATCTTCACGACATAAATCAGCGTATAGTAATCGAGGAGAGCCCCGGTAAGGGCTTCATTGAGAGTGACATTGTGGCCGGCCCTTTGATGTTACGTTATCAGGATTTTAAGCAAGATCGGATTTTAAGTCATGACCCCCTATGACAGCACCACCCCAAACACCGAAGAGGCCCGCGTTCAGGACCAGGCCAGACCCAGCCGGGCTGAAGCTGAGCAGGCGGTAGACGTCCTGTTGCGCTGGGCAGGCGACGATCCATCCCGTGAAGGGCTGGTGGATACGCCTGCGCGTGTGGTTCGCGCCTATGAGGAATTTTTCTCCGGCTATGCAGAAGACCCTGAAGAAATGCTGGCCCGGACCTTTGAAGAGGTCGAGGGCTATGATGATATGGTGATGTTGCGCGGCATTGATTTGCAGTCGCATTGCGAACATCACATGGTGCCGATTTTGGGCCAGGCCCATATCGCTTATCTGCCAGACCAGCGGGTAGTCGGTATTTCCAAACTGGCCCGCGTGCTGGACAGTTTCGGCCGGCGGCTGCAGACCCAGGAAACCATGACTGCCCAGGTCGCAAATGCGATTCAGAACGCGCTGAAGCCGAAAGGGGTGGCGATACTGGTCGATGCCCAGCATCAATGCATGACAACCAGAGGCGTGAAAAAGCAGGGTGTGTCAATGCTCACAACCCGCTTCACAGGCGTGTTCCGAAGTGATAATGACCTGCGTGAACGGTTCTATCAGCAGATCAAACTTGGCTAGTTTGGCTGGACAACATCCCTAAAAAACGCCTATAACCTCAACAAAACCTGCAGAGCAGGCCGGTTTGCCGGCCTGAACGCATGAGGATGAGGCGAAACAACGCTGATGCACGCTGCACCTGTTCTCAAAATATTGGGACTGTTATTGTCCATTCTGGCGGTATCGATGCTGATCCCGATGAGCTTCGATCTCATCAATGGCAGTGCCGACTGGCAGGCATTTGCCGCGGCCGCCCTGTTCACCGGCTTTATCGGCATTTGCCTGTGGCTGGCCAACGGCCGGATCAAAGGCACCGATTTGGGCCTGAAAGAAGCGTTTCTTCTGACCAATGGCGCCTGGGTCTTCATCGGCCTGTTCGGGGCGTTGCCATTTTATTTTTCCAGCCTGAACCTATCTGTGGTCGATGCGGTGTTTGAAAGCACATCCGGCATCACCACAACCGGTTCAACAGTCCTGACACATATCGAACAGGCGTCTTCCGGGCTTCTGATCTGGCGGGCGTTGCTGCAATGGCTTGGCGGTGTCGGCATTATCGTGATGGCAATGGCGGTGTTGCCGATGCTGTCTGTTGGCGGGATGCAATTGTTCAGAACAGAATCCTTTGAAACCGCAGATAAGGTTATTCCGCGGGCAACCCAGCTGGCGGGCGGCATTTTTGCGGTCTATACCGGGCTGACAATTTTATGGACCGCGATGCTGGCCGGGGCCGGCATGCCGTCATTTGATGCGCTTGCCCATGCGATGACCACCCTGGCGACCGGCGGGTATTCAACCAAAACCTCGTCTGTCGGCGCGTTTGACTCGCATCTGATAGAGGTGATTATCATTGGCGGCATGATCGTTGGCAGTCTGCCTTTTGTGCATTATCTGGCGCTGACTCGCGGCGGCTGGCAGGCGCTGTTCAAAGACCCGCAGGTCAGATGGTTTGCGGTGCTGATGGCGGCGGTTATTGTGCTGATCACCTTTGATCTGAACCGGGACGGGCATAGCTGGACAGAGGCGTTGCGGCTGTCCTCATTCAATGCGGTGTCGGTGATGACCGGAACCGGCTATGGCACGGCTGACTTTGCTTTGTGGGGCGGCTCATCCACCACGCTGCTTCTGATCTGCATGTTTATCGGCGGCTGTGCCGGGTCAACCACCTGCGGCATCAAGATGTTCAGGCTTCAGGTTCTGGCTGCCAATATAAAGGTCCAGCTTGCCCGGCTGTTGCGGCCGCATGCGGTGGTGCTGGCCTACTATAACAAGCGGCCTGTGCCGGAACCGGTTCTGGACGCGGTGATGGGGTTTTTCTATCTCTATATTCTGTGTTTTGTCGGCCTGACCATGATTCTGGGTCTGTTCGGCCTAGATTTTCAGACCGCCCTGTCCGGTGCGGCCACGTCGATATCGAATGTCGGGCCTGGCCTGGGTGATGTTATCGGCCCGGCCGGTGATTTCAGCAGCCTGCCAGCTGGTGCTAAATGGGCAATGTGCGTTGGCATGCTGCTGGGTCGGCTGGAGCTGTTCACCGTGTTGGTGATGCTCAGCCCGCGATTCTGGAACAATTAAGTTTCGGGGCTTTGCGCTCGCGCTAGGGTCTGATAATCCCGTCGATGGTTTTCACCTTACGGCGGGCTTCCGCATCAAGCAGGTCAATCGCTTCAAGCATCGCTTCCCTTATCGCAATTTCATGCGCGTTCGGGGTTGAGGATTCGCTGACCGTGCTGGTGGTGGTAGCGTCCACATCAACAATCCCCTGCTTGCCGCCGACAGGCTGTATCCACATCAGCTTTGCTTTGATATCCACCCGGATTTTCGTATCCTGCTGATCAGAAAACACATCCAGCAAGGCGGTGCTTTGCGGAAGATCAGTGACCTTGACGCTGGCTTGGGTGATATCCAGCACAACCTCACCAGACCCGCCGACAGGGACCAGCACATATTTTGCCCAGTCCACCACCATATCCGATAAATTCGGCATCAGGGTATGTTCAATATAGGGCGGAGCCAGGGGCATCTGCCAATTTTCGATGATTTCCAGCTTGCGCGCATCAACCCGAAGAGAGCTGTAACCGGCGGGATCATATTGCGGCGGCGGCGCAGGCGGGGCCGAGGCACAGCCCGTCAGCGCTAAAAAGCCAGCAGCACATAGAACAGCCGCAACACGCTTGGTTTTCACTAGATATCTCATCATCTCAGCTCACCCTCGGGCAGTTAGGCCAATGATGCTGTTCATGATAACGAAGCCAGATGAAAATTGAAGCAAAAAGTCATCTGCTGATCGCTGACCAGACCAGATGAGCCGGTGACACAGGAGCGATTTTAGGAAAAATCGCTGTGATGATAGCTGCGCTCGGTTTTGCAAAACTCACAATTCACCACCAGCAGACCGGCCTCATCGCTCATCTCGACACGCTGTTCCGGCGACAGCGACTGCAGCATGTTTTCAACTTTTGTTGCCGAGCAACGGCATTCATCAGACAGTGGACGGGCGGGCTGGATATGCAACCCGTTGGCATGAAACAAACGATAGAGCAGCTGATCCGCGGGCAAAGACGGGTCAAGAAGCTCATCTCGTTTCACTGACGACATCAACACCATCGCTGTATGCCATTCATCTTCTAATATGCTGTCGGCCTGTTTCGGGCCTTCGCCGCCCGCCTCGGCAATCTGCTGCAGGAACAACGCCGCGCCCTGCCAGCCGGCTTGCGTTTTCCGGGCAGCGGTAATGACATGCGAGGCCAGCTGTTCTGAATTTTTAAACCAGGCCACCGCACAGTCACCCATATGCGGGCCTTCCAGTTCAACAATGCCCTGATAGCGATGCGCGGCATCACCCTTCGCTGCGTCCTGATCAACAGTAAAGGCAACATAGCCTGAGCCCATCAGCCGCGGCAGCACAGCCGGTCCGGCTGGCAGGAACGGAGCGGTCTGCTGGTCATCAAACGCCGCATAGGACCGGATGTGCCCTTGTGATGTAACATCCGCAAACAGGGTTTTAACCGCCCCGTCCCCTTTGGCCTGAACCGTGAACACGCCCTCAAATTTCAGTGTGGTCGACAGACAGGCCGCCAGGCCCATGGTTTCGGCGCAAATCTCGCTCACGCAATCAGGATAATCATGACGACCAAGGATGGTGCGGGCGGGATCAAACAGGCGGGCCAGACGCCCCCTTATCAGCGGGGTTGTAGCGGCTGTATCTTCGCCTGTCAGATAAAAGGGCGTGACACAACTGCTGCCTGCAAGGCTGCCCGCATCTGCCGGAGTGGAAGAACCTGTCATTGATTTGTGCCTGACCGTGAAAAAACAGAAACTCTCTTAAAAATTATCGTCCAGAATATGCGCCATCACTGCTTTTTGCGCATGCAGACGATTTTCAGCCTCATCAAACACAGCAGATTGCGGCCCGTCGATCACCTCAGCGGTCACCTCCTGGCCGCGCACCGCCGGCAGACAATGCAGGAAAACAGCGTCAGGCTGGGCCAGCTGCAACAGCGCCTCGGTAACCTGGAAGGGCTGCATATCCTGTAGCCGGGTGCCTTCATCATCACCCATTGAAATCCAGACATCGGTGACCAGAACGCTGGCGTTGCGCGCGGCATCTTCGGCATCAGTTGTGATCACAATATTCGCGCCCTTGTCACGGGCCCAGGCGATAAGCGCAGCCGGCGGGCGATAGGCTTCCGGCCCGGCAAGTCGCAGCTCAAAACCGAATATCGCAGCCGCCTCTATCCAGCTGTTCGCCACATTATTACCATCGCCGAACCAGACCACAATTTCGTCTTCCAAACCGCCATGCTGTTCAATGATGGTCTGCAGATCAGCCATGATCTGGCAGGGATGAGACAGGTTAGTGAGCCCGTTTATGATTGGCACAGTTGCATTTTCAGCCAGTTCAGTGACGGTTTCATGGCGCAGGGCGCGGATCATAATCCCGTCCAGATAGCGCGACAGGACTTTAGCTGTATCGGCAACGGTCTCGCCGCGACCCAGCTGCAAATCACTTGCTGCCAGAACAACAGGGGTGCCGCCCAACTGCGAAATACCAACCTCAAAAGAGACCCGCGTCCGGGTAGAGGGCTTTTCAAAAATCATCCCGATATGATGACCAGACAAAGGGGTGCCGGTATAACGGCCCGCTTTCATATCGCGGGCGGTATCCAGCATCGCTGTCAGCCGGTCTTTATCGAACTCTTTAATATCCAGAAAATGCCGCATAGCAATTATATCCTGTGCTGACGATCACGTTTTGGGGTTAGCTGGCAGGCTGTTCAGAAAAACAGCTGTCCAGAGCCGATCGGGCAATCGCCAGCTCTGCTTCACTAATGGTCAGAGGCGGCAACAGACGCAACACATTTTCGGCCGCCGGCACACATAGCAAATGCCGCTCACGCAAGGCCGCTGTGAGCGTGCCAACAGGCAGGCTGTCCACCAGCCTCAAACCGCGCAGCAGACCGCTGCCGCGCACCTCAATAATCTTATCGGGATAGCGTGCGGCCAGCGCGGCCAAATGGGCATCAAGGCTGTCGATACGCGCCCGAACAGTTTCCAGAAACCCGTCTTCTTCAAGCCCGTCAAGAACCGCGTTGGCGACCGCCATCGCCAAGGGGTTGCCGCCAAAAGTTGAGCCGTGGCTGCCCGGGCCCATGGCCTCACCAATATCGCGTCTGGCAATCACCGCCCCGACCGGAAAACCGCCGCCTAGCCCTTTCGCCAGCACCACAAGATCAGGTTGAATGTCGGTGGCCTGATAGGCAAACAGATGGCCAGCCCGGCCCATGCCGCTCTGCACCTCATCAGCGATAACAAGACAGCCATACTCATCAGCTGCTTTCCGCACCCCTTGCAAATAACCTTCAGGGGCGGCGTTTGCCCCGCCCTCACCTTGTACAGGCTCTATCATAATCGCGGCGACTTCATCAGACAGCGCATCGCGCAGGCTGTTCAGATTGCCAAACGGCACATGCGTAAAGCCTTCTGGCATCGGCCCGAACCCGTCTCTGAACAACGGCTTGTCTGTTGCCGCAAGCATCGCCAGAGTCCGGCCGTGGAAAGAGCCGCCCGCACAGATGATTTTATACCTGCCTTCACCTGACTGGCGGTTCTGGAACCGCCGCGCCATCTTTACCGCCGCTTCATTCGCCTCAGCCCCTGAATTACAGAAAAACACATGGTCAAGACCGGCATGCGCCGCCAGCCGGGCAGCCAGGCGTTCCTGTTCAGGGATCCGGTACAGATTAGAGGTATGCCAAAGCTGGTCTGCCTGTTGGTGCAAGGCGGTTACCAGACGCGGGTGATTATGACCAAACAGATTGACCGCGATACCCGTTGCACAGTCAAGATAGGCGGTGTCATCAGCGGTATAAAGCCAACTGCCCTCGCCGCGCACAAAGCTGATGTCTGCGCGCCCATAGGTCGGCATCACCGCTGTGTCGGAAAGAGAGCTTTGGTTGGCCATGGTCATATGCCCCAGCGTTTATCAAAGGAAAGCCGCAAGCTATCATACAAAACCACGCTGCCTGTCAAGTCAATTCCGGTTTTCGCTAAGGCCTGCGCCAGCAGAAAGCCCGGCATAATGCGCAGCATAAAGTTTAGTCACTATGGAAATGTTTGGCGAGCTTCAGCCCCTGAGACTGATAGTTTGAACCTGAACCTTGTGCGCCATACAGATAATCTGGGGCTGCCGCCATCGGCTCATATACCAGACGGCAGACCACCTGGCCTTGTTCTATCAGAAACGGCACATCATGAGACCGCACCTCTAAGACCGCCCTAGTCGGCTGTGCCCCTATAGCCGAGACGCCAAAGCCGGGATCAAAAAATCCAGCATAATGCGCCCGAAATTCGCCGACCCGTGTATCATAGGCGCGCATTTCGGCAGCATAATCTGAGGGCACGGTCACAAATTCACGGCTGGCCAGAATATAAAATTCATCCGGATTCAGAACCAGCCCCCCTTTGGAGAGATCATGCACCGTCACCGCTTCCCAAAAGCGGCTGGCAGGCTGGCCGCCCACCACGTCAACATTGATAAGCCCGGCATGTTTGCGCGCGCGCCAGCCGACCAGCTCTGTGCCGGGTTGCGGGGTGAGATTGACAGACAGGCCGATACCATCTTGAACCGATATCGGGGTCGCGTCATCGAACTGGACAATCTTCTGGGCTTGTTGCAGGTCCGCCAACGCCGCATCATCAAGGCTTTGCTGGCCGCGGCGCAGGCGAAGCTGGGACAGCCGGCTGCCCTGCCTGACCTTGACCGAGAAGGTCCGCGGCGAAATCTCAGCATAAAGCGGCCCGTTATAGCCTCTGGCAACAGCCTCAAATTCCACCGCCCCATCGGTGATCAGGCGGGTAAACACATCCAGCCGGCCGGTAGAGCTTTTCGGGTTGGCTAACGCAGACAGGCTGTCCGGCAGCGCCAGACGTTCCTGAAGCTCAACGATATAAACGCAGCCTGTTTCCAGAACCGCGCCGTCGGTCAGGTCCAGCTCATACATGGAGAATTTATCGATTTTGTCCTGAACCGTCTGGTTCATCCCCGGCAGAAAAGAGGCCTGTATCCGCCAGGCCCGGTGGCCAAGCCGCAAATCCAGGCTGGCGGGCTGAATCTGGCCGTCTGCCAATGGTGTTGCCGAAGAAATATAGCCCCTATCGAAACAGGCGTTGAGGTCCTGTACAGGCAGAATACCGTCAGCAGCCCCTGGTTGCGGATCAGTCAATGTCACGTGCGTCGCCCTCTTATATTTTTTCGCCGCCATCCAGCACGGACGGCCCGTCCCCCGCTGTTTCAACGCTGCTAGCTTTTCAGGCGGAAGCCTGAGGCCAGAATCTTATAGCAGAGCACAGCAAGGATAATGGTCACCGCCAGCGTTACCAACACAGATGTCGGCAAATGACCGTCTACCAGCCCTGTCATCCCGTACCGAAACCCGTCTATTATCATGAAAAACGGGTTCAGACCAGCGATTGTGTCAAACGGAGCAGGCAGGCGGTCTATTGAATAAAATGTGCCGGATAAGAACGCCAACGGCTGAACAACGAAATTGGTAATCGCCGATAAGTGATCAAATTTGCGGGCCCATATCCCGGCGATGAGGCCGGCCATTGCCATCACACCTGCCCCCAAAAACAAGAACAGCCCTGCCATCACCAGGTCAGGGGGCATAATGATGGCATCAAAAAACCAGAAGGTGGCGATACAGACAGCCGCAACAAGAACCCCTCTGGTAACGGCCGCGGCCACCATCGCGGCCAACAGCTCACCCGGGCCAAGTGGCGGCATTAATAAATCCACAATATTGCCCTGAACTTTGGCGCTGGTGATAGACGAAGAGGTATTGGCAAAGGCGTTTTGCAACACCGTCATCATCACCAGACCCGGGGCCAGAAACTGAACAAAACTGCCGCCCGCGCCCAGACCGGCCCGCTCGCCCACTGCGACCGCAAACACCATCATAAACAGAACCGCTGTTATCACCGGGCCGAACAGGGTCTGTGTCGGCACATTCATGAATCTGCGCACTTCTTTTGCATACAGGGTTTTCAGACCGACCCAATTTACCCCGGCGATACGAACCGGGCGGGTAAGAGACGGGTTATACGGTGTGCGCGGCATGGCGATGAGGTGACCTTGCGGTTGGGGGGCAGACATTAGACAAATCGGTTTGTTCTCTGTTAGACAGATAGAACGCCAAAGCCGAAAACGCAACCCGCACAGATGTAACGGCACAGGACAGACCCGATGACAGGTTCACCACCCGATACGCCGGCAAAAAAGCCTTCTGCGGACCGGATCAAAAAGCGGCTGACCAATAAAGCGCTTCATTATCTGGGCCGTTATGCCAGCACTTCTGCGCGGCTGGAGACGGTGTTACGCAAATTTGCCAAGCGCAAGCTGGAAGAGGCTGAACCCGCCCTGCTGGACAGCACGATAAAACAGGTTATCGAAAGCTGTATCCGGCTTGGCTATATTGATGATGAAGCCTTTATCAGAAACCAGTTCAGACAGGGCCTGCGGAGCGGGCATTCACAAAAGCGCATTTTATTGAAGCTGGCCCAACGGGGTATCAGCCGCGACATGGCGCTGAGGGTTATGCAGAACAGTGATGAAGACGGGCTGCCAGATGATGAGGCTGAACTGGCCGCCGCCCTTATCTATGCCCGCAAAAAATCTGTGGGCCCGTTTTCACGCCCGCCACTGGACACCCCTGAGGCCAGGCAAAAGCATCTAGGCAAGCTGGCCCGCAACGGGTTCAGCTTTGACATCGCGCGCAAGGTGATGGGGCTGGCCGGGGCTGACGAGGCAGACGCGTTGCTGGATGAGGTCTACCCCCGTGGCTAGGCCGGGCCAGGTTCAAATTCAGAAAATCCGGTATATATCTTTGCCATTTTTATCGGAACTGATTACAACAGAAGCCATGTTTTTTATGATGGACACCACAAATGTGGAGGACAAGGCCTGCGATGCAGGCCATCACCGGGACCAGGGGGGAACCAGATGAGCGAGAACAGAACTTTCCCGCCGTCAGCACAGAACGCTGCACAGGCAAATATAGATGTTAACGGCTATCAGACCGCTTACGAAGCCTCACTTTCAGACAATGAGGCGTTCTGGGCCGAACATGGCCAGCGGATTGACTGGATCAAGCCCTACACAAAAATTTCAGACGTCAGCTATGACAAGCCGGATGTGCATATCAAATGGTATGAAGACGGCACCCTGAACGCGTCAGCCAACTGCCTTGACCGTCATCTGGCAACACGGGGCGACCAGACTGCGATTCTGTGGGAAGGTGATGATCCGGCAGACGCAAAACATATCACCTATAAAGAGCTGCATGAAGAGGTGTGCCGGTTTGCCAACGCCCTGAAGGCCAGAGGCGTAAACAAAGGCGACCGGGTCACCATCTATATGCCGATGGTCCCGGAAGCGGCGGTCGCGATGCTGGCCTGTACCCGGATCGGGGCTATACATTCAGTGGTGTTTGGCGGCTTTTCGCCTGATGCACTGGCAGGCCGAATTCAGGACTGCGAATCGACTGTTGTGATTACCGCGGATGAGGGCGTCAGAGGGGGACGGCCTATCCCGCTGAAAGCCAATACCGACAAAGCCCTTGCGTCTTGCCCTGATTGTACCACCTGTTTTGTTGTGCGCCGCACCGGGGCCGATATCGCCTGGCAGGACGGGCGTGATGTCTGGTATCATGAGGCGATCGCGGCCGCGGATGCAAACTGCCCGCCTGAGGAAATGGCTGCCGAAGACCCGATGTTTATTTTGTATACATCAGGGTCAACCGGAAAACCGAAAGGGGTGTTGCACACCACCGGCGGATATATGGTCTATGCCTCAATGACGCATCATTATGTGTTTGATTACCGTGATGGTGATGTTTACTGGTGTACCGCCGATGTGGGCTGGGTGACCGGACACAGCTATATCCTTTATGGGCCGTTGGCAAACGGGGCCACCACAGTGATGTTTGAAGGCGTGCCGACCTATCCTGATTCAGGCCGGTTCTGGCAAGTGGTTGAAAAGCACAAGGTTACCATTTTCTATACCGCGCCAACCGCCATCCGGGCGCTGATGCGTGAAGGTGACGCGCCGGTGAAGAAATGGGATCGCAGCTCTCTGCGGCTTCTGGGCTCTGTGGGTGAGCCGATTAATCCGGAGGCCTGGATGTGGTATCATGAGGTGGTTGGCGATGGACGCTGTCCTATTGTGGATACCTGGTGGCAGACCGAAACCGGCGGTATTTTGATCACCCCTCTGCCCGGGGCCACAACAACAAAGCCAGGGTCAGCCACGCTGCCATTCTTCGGGGTTGAACCTGTGCTGGTGGACAATGAAAATAATGTGCTGGACGGCGCAGCAGAGGGCAATTTATGCATCAACAGAAGCTGGCCTGGCCAGATGCGTTCTGTTTATGGCGACCACCAGCGCTTCATCGACACCTATTTTTCAACCTTTGAAGGCCGGTATTTTTCTGGTGACGGGGCCCGCCGCGATGAAGACGGCTATTACTGGATCACCGGCCGTGTGGATGATGTGCTGAACGTGTCCGGTCACCGGATGGGAACAGCCGAAATTGAATCTGCGCTTGTTGCACACCCGAAAGTCGCAGAGGCGGCCATTGTCGGGTATCCGCATGATATTAAGGGTCAGGGCATCTATGCCTATGTAACCCTGAATGCTGGTGAAGAGCCGTCAGATGAGCTGCATACCGAACTGCGCAAATGGGTCAGACAGGAAATCGGCCCTATCGCCAGCCCGGACCTGTTGCAATGGGCCCCTGGCCTGCCGAAGACACGGTCTGGCAAGATCATGCGTCGCATCCTGCGCAAAATCGCGGCTGATGATTATGCTGAACTGGGGGATACCTCAACCCTGGCTGACCCGTCTGTGGTTGATGATCTGATCGATAACCGGCAGAACAGACGCTGAGCGTTTTAACACCGAAAACGCTGGGGGGAAATTTAATGGCCTGATCGCCTCTGGTGGCGATCAGGCTTTTGGCGTCAGGCTGACACGCTGTATTCGTCAGCGAGGCCAAGTTCTATCGCGCGGCACACCGCATGGGTCCGGTTTCTGGCGCCTAGTTTTGAGCGCAGATTTTTCAGATGATGCTTGATGGTGACTTCGCTCAGCCCATAGGCCCTGGCAATCTCCTTGTTTGATTTTCCAGAGAGCAGACCGTTGAGAACATCGCGTTCACGGCCGGTTAGCCAGCCCTGACACTGACCTCATCCCCAGCCTCATTACCGGCAGCCCAGACCATCACCATGCCAGAGCCGACCGCGCTGCCCCAGGCGGACAGCTCACGCGGCAATACAGAACTAATGGTCTCAGCTGGCACATCATTAATCGCCACGCCTGAGCCCCAGCTGTTATTCACGATCTGAATACGCTGCTGCTGCAGCCGGCTGACCACGGCAGGCATAATCGTTTCTGATGTCTGGCCCGCCATCCGCCCGGCCGCATCCAGTATCCTGTAGCTGTAAATTTCTGCCCCAGGGGCAACACCCTGCATACCAACCCCGTCAGCCGCGGCCCCGGCAATAGAAGCGACATGCGTGCCATGACCATTTGGGTCCGTAAGGCCAGTGCCGCTACCCTGCCAGTCGCCGCCAGCATTTACCCGGCCGCTAAGCTCTGCGTGACCGCCGTCAACGCCCGAATCAACGATACCGACACGTACCGCCTCACCAGTATAACCAGCATCAAACGGCGCCGCCGCCCGGATGTAGGACAGGCCGGCCTGGGCCCCGAACTCAGACCCGGCCCCGCCAAAAGGCGCGCCACCACCACCGCCGCCGCCCAGACACGCGCTGAGCCCGGCCACAGATACAAACCCCAGAACCAGCTGTTTGCCTCTTAAAATGATGATCTCACTGTTTATTCCTTTATTAGGTGTATTAAAAACAGTGATTAATTTATTAATTTTATCTTAATTAAATAGCTGGCCAGAACGGTAGGTTTCGATCCTGCTGGCGGGTCAGATCCGCCCACCGGCCTATCCCTATAGAGGAGAGACAAGGAAGACGGTTAACGTCAGACAGAAAGGAGAGACGCAGACCAAATGAGCGGCCCCGCCCCGCCTTGGTTATTGTCATTTCCCTGCGAACAGATTATTGTGAGCACGCCGATGGGCGCGCCTGGTGTTTCCGATCCCGGGGGGCAGGCCATTTCAGGCCTCTGATCCAGAGGCCGGTTTTTTTATGACATATTGGTGAGAGAGTGATGACCGCTGTTCTGATCCTGATAGACAACCTTGTTGACATCTATATTTTCACGCTGCTGGCCTATGTCATTGCCAGTTGGCTGGTCGCGTTTCGGATCATCAACCCGTGGCAGCCCTTTGTGAGGTGGCTGTTACAGGCGCTTGGCCGTCTGCATGAACCGGTTTTGGGCCGGATCAGGTCTGTGCTGCCGGATTTGGGCGGCATTGACATCAGCCCGATTATTGTTCTGCTGGCGGTACAGTTCGCCCGCAACCTTCTGTTCGAATATGCAGCCTAATGGGTCGGCCTCAGCCAATTAACGGCCATCCGGCAAGCGCATGATGCAACACGTATTTATTTGACCACGCCATCTGAGCCAAGCAAGGAGATACCGGGAACATGAGCGCACATCTTATTGACGGGAAAGCCTTCGCCGCTGGCCTGGTGGACAACATCGCGGCCTCGGCTGCCAAGATAAACTCATCGCATCACGTTACGCCCTGTCTGGCGGTTGTCCTGGTCGGTGACGATCCGGCCAGTCAGGTCTATGTCCGCAATAAGGGCGAGCGGACCAGAGCCGCGGGTATGACCTCTATAGAACATCGGTTGCCGGCGGACACATCTGAAGACAAGCTGCTGGGTTTGATCGACGAGATGAACAAGGATGCTGATATCGACGGCATTCTGGTGCAATTGCCGCTGCCAAAACAAATCGATGAGGCGGCGGTCATTCAGGCGATAGCCCCGGAAAAGGATGTTGACGGGTTTCATGTTGTCAATGCCGGCCTGCTGGCCACTGGTCAGCGCGGTATGGTGCCTTGCACACCGCTGGGGTGTTTGTTGTTGTTACAGGATCACCTTGGCGATCTGTCTGGGGCAAACGCAGTTGTGCTGGGCCGGTCAAACATTGTCGGCAAACCAATGGCCCAGCTTTTGACAGCCGCCAACGCGACCGTCACCATCGCCCATTCCCGTACCCGCGACCTCGCCGCCATCTGCCGCCAGGCTGATATTCTGGTGGCCGCTGTAGGTCGGCCGGAAATGGTTACAGCAGACTGGATTAAACCAGGGGCCACAGTGATAGATGTCGGCATTAACCGGGTCGCCGCACCTGAACGCGGGGACGGAAAATTCAGACTGACAGGTGATGTTGATTTTGCCTCGGTTGCAGAAATTGCCGGCGCCCTTACCCCTGTTCCAGGCGGGGTCGGGCCAATGACAATCGCCTGCCTGCTCAGAAATACCCTTGTTGCCGGGTGTCGCCGCCGCAATATTGCACTAGATGGGTATAACAATAGCTGAGCATAACTGGCTGACACGCCATGCAGCCTTGAAAGGATAAGTTTTTATGGGTCCGTTTTCTGTATCTGAATTCGGCTGGCACGAGCTTGTGATGGTCATCGGGCTGGCTGGTGTCGCTGGCATTTTATTTTGGGGCGTAATTACAATGGGCCGCGGCGGTGCATATAATAAAAGTCATTCAAACAAGATTATGCGCTATCGAATCATTGCCCAGGCAGTTGTGTTGCTGGTCTTCATTACGCTGTTATGGCTGAAGCGCGAAGCCTGAGACCCGAGACCTGAGGATATTCCTTCGCCAGCAGCAGACAAGCTGAACAGCGATAAGACAATTTCATTTCAATAGGCCTTTGTGCCAACGAGCATTTAAATCATGGTAAAACTGAACAAAATCTACACCCGCACAGGCGATGACGGCTCGACCAGCCTGGTTGGCGGTGGCCGCGTGTCCAAACATGCCAGGCGCCCATCTGCCTTTGGTGAGGTTGATGAGCTGAACTCTGTGCTGGGGCTGGCCCGCCTGCACTGTAAGGCCGGTGCAGAACTGGCCGCGATGGATGCCCAGCTGGCGCGTATTCAAAATGATTTGTTTGATCTGGGCGCGGACCTGGCGACAGTTGATGAAACCGCACCGGCGCTGCGCATAACATCTGCCCAGGTTACCCGCCTGGAACAGGAAATTGACACGGTAAACACCAATCTACAGCCATTGACCTCATTTATCCTGCCTGGCGGTACAGAACTGGCCGCCTGGCTGCATCTGGGCCGGACTGTGGCCAGACGGGCTGAACGCCAGATGACGGAATTAGCGGTTGAAGAACCTGTCAATGAAGCGGCAATGCAGTATATTAACCGGGTCTCTGATCTGTTGTTTGTGCTGGCCCGGCATGCTAATGGTGACGGTGAAAGCGATGTTCTGTGGGTCCCGGGGGACAACCAGACAAGCTGATATCAGATTTTTAAGAACGGCAGGCTGAACTGAAACCCCCTTTCGAGGACAGGTCAGCCGGGGTGAAGATAAAGAGGAATGAGCACATGAAAATTTTGGTACCTGTGAAAAGGGTCATCGATTACAACGTCAAGGTGCGGGTGAAGCCGGACCAGTCTGGTGTTGAGCTGGCCAACGTGAAGATGGCGATGAACCCCTTTGACGAAATCGCTGTTGAACAGGCCCTGCGCATCAAAGAAGCTGGTCAGGCAGACGAAATTGTTCTGGTCTCTATCGGCCCGACCCAGGCCCAGGAAACCATCCGTACAGGCCTCGCCATGGGCGCTGACCGCGGCATTCATATTGAAGCTGAGCAGGATGTTGAGCCGCTGGCGGTGGCCAAGCTGCTGAAGGCTGTGGTTGAAAAAGAAGCTCCTGGTCTTGTGATCTGCGGCAAGCAGGCCATTGATGATGACAGCAACCAGACCGGCCAGATGCTGTCTGCCCTTTTGGGCTGGGCACAGGCGACGTTTGCGTCTGGTGTTGAGCTGGGCAGTGATAACGCCAAAATCATTCGTGAAGTTGATGGCGGTCTAGAGCATATTGAGGTTTCTCTGCCAGCGGTCATCACGGTTGATTTGCGCCTGAATGAGCCGCGTTATGCGTCTCTGCCCAACATCATGAAGGCAAAGAAGAAGCCGATAGACAGCCTGAGCGCAGATGAGCTGGGTGTGGATACAGCCCCGCGTCTGAAGGTGGTTAAGGTTGAAGAACCCGCCGCCCGCTCTGCCGGTATCAAGGTTGGGTCTGTTGCTGAACTTGTCGATAAACTGAAAAATGAAGCAAAGGTGATATGATGAGCATTCTGGTTGTTGTTGAACATGATAACGCGGCTGTAAATGCCGCCACACTGAACACTGTCGCCGCGGCGCAGGCTATCGGCGGGGATATTGAGCTGCTGGTTGCCGGTCACGGCTGCGGTGATGCCGCCTCAGCGGCGGCCGCCATTGCCGGTGTTTCAAAAGTGATTGTCGCTGATGCGGCTGAAAACGCCCATGGCCTAGCAGAGAATATCGCGCCTCTGATCGCCGACATGGCCAGCGGATATTCCCACATTCTGGCCCCGGCCACGACCTATGGCAAAAATATTATGCCGCGGGTTGCCGCGCTGACAGATACAGCTCAAATCTCTGATATCATTGCGGTGATTGATGCAGACACCTTCCAGCGGCCAATTTATGCCGGTAACGCGCTGGCCACGGTCCAGTCAGGAGATGGCCTGAAAATCATCACGGTCAGAAGCACTGCGTTTGAGCCGGTTGCCGATACGGGTGGGTCTGCGGCCATCGAACAGGCTGATGCCGCCGGTGATGCGGGCTTGTCAAAGTTTGAAAAGTCAGAGCTGTCAAAGTCTGAACGGCCTGAGCTGACCTCAGCTGGTATTGTGGTGTCCGGCGGGCGCGGCATGCAGGATGGGGCGAACTTTGTGATGCTGGAAAAAGTCGCTGACAAGCTGGGCGCCGCGGTTGGCGCGTCCAGAGCCGCTGTTGATGCCGGCTTTGTGCCAAATGATTATCAGGTCGGCCAGACCGGCAAGGTGGTGGCCCCGGACCTGTATATGGCGGTTGGCATTTCAGGAGCGATACAACATCTGGCCGGAATGAAAGACAGCAAGGTGATCGTGGCCATCAATAAAGATGATGAAGCCCCGATTTTCCAGGTTGCAGATTACGGCCTGGTCGCTGATCTGTTTGATGCTGTGCCTGAACTGGACACAGAACTCGGCTAACCTTTTGATAGCGGCCTTGCCTGCTGCTAATCCTGATCAGCCCAGATAGTCTGTGACCTGATCCAGGACCGGCGGCGAGGCCCATTCAGCCGGCCCGGTATGGAACGCGTATCTGTTGTGGCCGGGCTTTATCAGCAAGGTTGTCGGCAGGCCGCGCAAGTTCAACGCGCGGGCCCAGTCCCCGTTTGGATCATATGCTGAAAGCGGCGTGTTTATCTGCCGCTGGTCCAGAAACGGCTGTGCAACCTCTGCCCCGCCACGATCCACATTGACCAGAACCACCGCGATGCCCTGTTCACGCAAATGAACTGCCGCGGTCTCTAAGGCGGGCAGTTCAACCACACAAGGCGCGCACCAGGTCGCCCAGAAATTAACCAGCATTGCCGGTGCATCAGCTTGCGTCAGGCGCAAGGGCTGGCCGGACTGTGTCATCAGCGCGGTATCGGGAAGCGGCTCTGTGCCCTCATCCAGTGTTAAGGCCGGTGCGGCTGAACGGGCGGTGGCCAGAGGCCCCCCCAGAACAGCTGCAGCACCCAACAGACAAGCCAGCCTGCGCCGTGTTAAGATTTGGGGCTGATCATTTTTCATTTCTGTCCTATAAGACATAAAACAGGCACCTTCGGTTCATAAGCTAACATCACAGCAAAATCACAGACTGTGACACTTGGTATGGGGATTTAGAATGACATCATCTAAACCACATCAATCTGGCAAAAAAAAGGCCTCCTCTATCTGGGGCGGCCGGTTTGCCGGTGGGCCATCACAGCTGATGCAGGATATCAACGCATCGATCAGCTATGACAAGACACTGTACCGCCAGGATATCGCCGGATCAATTGCACATGCGCAGATGCTGGCGCAGCAGAAGATCCTGACCGCAGAAGACAGAGACCAGATCATCACCGGCCTGCAGCAGATAGAACAGGAAATCGCCTCTGGTGCGTTTGAATTTTCAGAACAGCTGGAAGATATTCACATGAATATCGAAACCCGGCTGGCCGAACTGGTGGGCGATCCAGCCAGACGGTTGCATACCGCCCGGTCACGCAATGACCAGGTGGCCACAGATATCAGGCTGTGGCTGCGCGAGGCAATCGCCGAGACAGATACGCTGTTGGCAGGCCTGCAACAGGCGCTTTTAGATCAGGCCGAGGCCCATGCCGAAACCGTGATGCCAGGCTATACCCATCTGCAGACCGCACAACCGATTACCTTCGGCTTTCATCTGATGGCCTATGTTGAAATGTTCGGCCGGGACAGGGGCCGGTTTTCTGATTGTACACGGCGGGTTAATGAATCGCCGCTGGGTTCTGCAGCGCTGGCCGGCACATCGCACCCGATTGACCGGCATAAAACAGCTGAGCTGCTGGGCTTTGAGCGGCCGATGGCAAATGCTATGGATGGTGTTTCTGCCCGTGATTTTGCAGTCGAGTTCATGGCCGCCGCGGCCATCTGCGCAACCCATCTGTCGCGGCTGGCTGAAGAAATTGTGATCTGGTCAACAGACAGATTTGCCTTTGTCAGCCTGTCTGATGCCTATACCACCGGGTCATCCATCATGCCGCAGAAACGAAACCCGGATGCGGCTGAGCTGATCCGAGCCAAGCCAGGGCGGATTATCGGCGATCTGGTGAGCCTGCTGACAGTCCTGAAAGGCCTGCCTCTGGCCTATGGCAAGGATATGCAGGAAGACAAAGAACCGGTATTTGATGCCGAAAAATCGCTGTCCATCAGCCTGATGGCGATGACCGGCATGATCGGTGATTTAACCGCCCATCCAGAGGCGATGCGGCAAGCCTTAAACAAAGGCCATCCGGCAGCAACAGACCTGGCCGACTATCTGGTGGCAGAGCTGAACATCCCGTTCCGGAACGCGCATCACATCACCGGCGCGCTGGTCGCACTGGCAGATGAGAAAGGCTGCGGACTGGACGAGCTGTCACTATCAGATTTACAGAGCGTTGAGCCACAATTAACAGAACCCGCCCGGGCGGTGTTATCGGTTGATCATGCGGTTGCCGCACGGACAAGCTACGGCGGGACCGCCCCAACTGAGGTCAGGGCCCGTATTGCCGAGGCCAGAGCGCGGTTTCTGGAGACAACAGATGCCCGTTAAGAGGGCAGAGGAATGAGGACAACATCTATCATGCGTATGACAATTATTCTGCTGTGTGCTTTGGTCCTGACCGGTACGCTGACCGCCTGCGGCAAGCGGGGCGATCCTGCCCGCCCGTCTGAAGTGACCGAACGCGCAAGCTGACCCCAGATGCAGATATGACACAGATTACAAGAGACCAACATGGCCAGCTGACCATCGGCGGGCACAGCGCAGCAGACCTGGCTGAGAGATACGGCACGCCACTTTATGTCTATTCAGGAGACGGCTTTGTTGCCCATTTTGCAGCGTTCTCAGCTGCCCTTTCACAGCTTGACTGCACCGTGCATTATGCGGTGAAAGCCAATTCGTCGTTAGGCATTCTGGGTCTTTTGGCCCAACAGGGCGCAGGGGCGGATATCGTGTCTGGCGGCGAGATGAGGCGGGCCCTTGCCGCCGGCATACCCGCACAAAAAATTGTGTTTTCCGGGGTTGGCAAAACAGATGCCGAAATAACAGACGCGCTGAAGGCCGGTATTGGCCAGATTAACGCCGAATCAGCAGCAGAGCTGGCCCATATCAGCGCCATCGCCGCCGAGATGGGCGTGCGCGCACCGGTGGCCTTGCGGGTAAATGTCAATGTTGACCCAGGCAGCCATGCAAAAATTTCCACTGGCCAGCGGTCAACCAAGTTTGGGATTCCCGTCGCCGACGGGGAAGCCGCCGCGCTGTATCGCCGGGTATGTGCTGATCCGCACCTCCTCCCCTGCGGTCTGGCTGTGCATATCGGCTCGCAATTGCGCCAGCTGGGGCCGTTTGAGCAGGCCTATCAGGAGTTACTGTTGCTGGCAGATGAGCTGCGCGCTGAGGGTCTGGATGTGCCGATGCTGGATTTAGGCGGCGGCCTGGGGATTGATTATGAAGCGGGCACGGCCCCCGATTTTGGCGCCTATGGTGAAATGGTCACCCGTATCTTTGCCAACCGGGCGTATAAGCTGGGATTTGAGCCGGGCCGGTCAATCGCTGCGGATAACGGCGTGTTTCTCACCAAAACCCTGTTTGTAAAGCAGGGTGAGGATAAGCGGTTCATCATTGTCGATGGAGCGATGAATGATTTGATCAGACCCACGCTCTATGAAGCCTGGCACAGGATTGAGCCTGTGGGAGCGCTGCAACCGGCGACCGGCAAGGCGGATATTGTTGGCCCGGTTTGCGAGACAGGTGATTATCTGGGTCAGGGGCGGGATATGCCGGCCCTTAGCGAAGGTGAGGTTCTGGCCGTGTTTTCAGCAGGAGCCTATGGGGCGGTGATGATGTCAACCTACAACACCCGTCCCGAAGCCGCCGAAATCATGGTTCATAATGGGGATGTGCATCTTTTGCGGCCGCGCCGGTCGGTTGAAGATTTGCTGGCAGGCGAGACAAACCCGTTTCGCTAAATAAGCGTTAGAACAGCCGCGGCGGCAGGCGTTCGGCAACAGCTTCCACAAACACCTGCGCCTGATTTGCCCCCTTCATTTCGACCTGGGCAAAGAACGGTACCGACAGGCCGGTTTCAATGAAATAGCCATCTGGTTTAACCATCTGTTGATAGAGCTCGGTACCATCAGCATCCAGCACCCGCAACTGCAGCATAGAAGCGTGCGCGCGGAAATCGCTGATGTTGAACACCGCCCCGCGAACCCGCAGAAGGTTGCCGTCGTACTGGGCGATAAGGTCCCGCACCTCTAGCACAGCCGGATCCGGCATGATGGTCAGACCAGCTCAGATCAAATGACGAGATCAAACCTGGGAAATGAGCCGTCAGCGGCCCGCGAAAGCTGTACAGCCCGCCGCTGATAAGCATCAGAACAGCGATGATAAGTGCCGGATAACGAAGCCCTCTGGCGGTTTCCTTCACCAGACCTGTTTGCGGCTTTTCAATTTGTTTCCTGGGCTCAGCCCGCCAGACATGCTTGCAGACCGAACAGCGAACCCGCTGGCCCTGCGGGGCGATGGCTTTTGAATCTACACGGAAAATGGTCTGACAATTTTCGCATGTTAACAACATATAACTATACTCTGCTCATCTATCTGGTAGCATAATTAGCTTAAACCACGCGGCGAGACCAGACGTTTTTACCGCCTGGTGAGCCGTCAGGCGACGATACTAAAAATAACAGGAAAGCCCAGTGACACGGCCTGAACAGACGGAACAGAAAAACCGCCGTAGCGGCGCGGCAAATATAAAGCTGGTGCTGAAGCTGGGCGTGCTGGGTGTGCTGGGCTTGTTCGCCTGTCTGCAGCATTTTGCGCTGACCCTGCCACAGCCCGATAACAGCCTGCCCGACAAGACAGACGGGCTGGTTGTGCCAACCGGCGGCCAGGCCCGCATTCAAGAAGGGCTGCGTTTGCTGCATAACGGGGTGGCCACACGGATGCTGATAACAGGGGTCGGCCAGGATGTCTCAAAACAAGTGCTGGCCGCAGAGCTGAAATTGTCAGCAGGGTATCTGCAGACCTTCAGTTGCTGCGTGGATATCGACAAAACCGCGCTGGATACCAAAGGCAACGCGCAGGCCGCGCTGATCTGGGCAGACGCCCGCCAATTTTCAAGCCTGCGGCTGGTAACCGCCAATTATCATCTGCCGCGCGCGCATATGGAATTTTCGCGCTTGCTGCCGCATCACACAGTGGCCGGCTGGCCGGTAACCCCGCCTGACCTTCAAGCCCGGGACTGGTACTGGCATTGGCCGACAGCGCGGCTGCTGACCCGCGAATATGCAAAATATCTGTTCGCGTTGTTGCCACTTTAGCTGTGCGTGAAAACGGGCGGCAGGCTTAATCCTGGCCAGCGTCAATGACAGAGCGTCTGATATCGCGTGTCCGGGTAAACAGCTCAAACAGCTTATCCCCCTCTTTCCAGCGGATCGCCCTCTGCAAATAGGTTAAATCCTCAGAAAATCGCTGCAACATTTCCAGAACAGCTTCATCATTGTTCAGAAATACATCCCGCCACATCACCGGATCAGACGCCGCAATACGGGTGAAATCGCGAAACCCTGAGGCCGAATACCGGATCACGTCATTTTTCAGATCCTGTTCCAGATCAACGGCCGTGCCGACAATGGTGTAGGCTATCAGATGCGGCAGATGCGAGGTAATCGCCAGCACACGATCATGATAATCAGCATCCATATATTCGACCATCGCGCCCAGACCAGACAGAAACGCGGCCAGGCCCGCAACCTTGTCTTCTGGCGAGCCATTTGGCAGCAGGAGCCAGTAACGCTGTTCAAACAGGCTGGCAAAACCGGCCGCCGGTCCAGAAAATTCAGTTCCCGCAAGGGGGTGGCCAGGAATGAAGTAACACCCCTCTGGCACAAACGGGCCAACATCCCTTATCACAGACCGCTTGGTTGACCCGGTATCGGTGATCACAGCTCCTGGCTGAAGATGTAAGGATATCGCCTTCATCACCGCTTCCATCACGCCGACCGGTACCGCCAATATCACCAGATCAGCCTCAGCCACAGTCTGTTCCAGGCTGTCACATACCTGAACATCAGACAGCAGGTCTGCGGCGGTGGCCCGCACCTCATCATTATTGTCATATACCGACAGGGTGACCGGCATTTTTTTATGGCGGACCGCATGGGCAACAGAGGCCCCGATAAGGCCGATACCGATAATGGCAACATGCGAAAATGAAGAAGAGGCTGACACGCGATTGTCCCTTTGTAAAAAACCCTGTTTTTAAGAAGCCGACGACGGTTGCATCAGCCGGATAAAGGCCTCCTTCACAACAGCCATTTCTTCGTCTGTGCCGATTGACATGCGCAGACAATCACCAAGACCATATGGTTCCATTGTCCGCAGCAGAATATTTTCTGATGCAAAAAATTCTGAGGCCTGCTGGGCAGACGGGCCGACCGTCTCATCAAACCGGAACAGGATAAAATTGGTTGATGAGGGGATGACCTCAAGGCCTAACTGCTGCAAAAACGGGATTATCGCGGCGATCCATTTATTGTTATGTGCAACCGATTGTTCCTGAAAACTACGATCCTGAACAGCCGCAATACCAGCCCGAAACGCCGCCTGGTTCACCGAAAAGGGCCCACGAATAGAGGCCAGCGTGGTCAGCAGATCAGCCGAGCAATAAGCCCAGCCGAGCCGCAAACCGGCCAGACCATGTAGCTTTGAGAAGGTCCGCGTCATTACCACATTATCAAACTCTTCAACCATCCGGGCCGCTTCATCAGAAAACGACTGATCCAGATATTCAGCATAGGCCCAGTCCAGAACCAACAGCACGTGAGGCGGCAGGTTCGCATGCAGGCGGCGCACCTCCTGCATCGGGATCATGGTCCCGGTTGGGTTGTTCGGATTGACCAGAAATAAAATCTTTGTCTTTTCAGTCACCGCGGCCAGAAGATTATCAACGCTTGTGACCATCTCCACATCATCAGCCTGCACCACCGTGCCGCCCGCAATACGTGTGGCCTGTGGGATCACCAGAAACGCATACTGGCTCATCACCACCTCATCGCCAGGCTCAAGATAGGCCATGGTGATAAGGCTGATCAGCTCATCAGACCCGTTTGAAGACAGAATGCGGGAGGCGTCAAGACCGTAACGCTCCGCAATAGCCTCATTCAGATGCTGATCCTGAACCTCAGGATAGCGGAACGGGCTCAGCGCTTCTGCCTGCAAAGCTTCATAGACCCGCGGCGAAGCGCCCAGCGCGCCTTCGTTGGCAGACAGCCTGATCAGCCGCCCATCCTTGGCCTGACCAAAAGAAGGCCGGTAGGACAGAAGCGAGCGAATAGAGGCTTTGGGTTGCGGTTTTGACGGGTGCATAATCTGACTGCCTGTAGGTTGTGCTTATAAAGTTGTCCTGATGGCCCCAGACCCCCTGACCGAGGCGAGTTTAGCCAATCGATGTACAGATGCCAAGCACAGACAAGTCACCAGACAAGTTATCAGACAGGCCTGACAAGGCGGTCAGCTCTTCTGCTGTTCTTATCTCGCACTCAGCTTTATTCAGATGATAGACCACATAGCGATCATGTTCTGAGGCGTCCGGCCTGTCCGTGGCCAGCACAAAGGCAGACGGCAGCTGTGATGGGTTTCTGAACAACGGCAGCGCGGCGATAATCTTCACCGGCTTATCCAACCCCAAAAGACTGTGCACCGCGGCCAGGTCCGCCGCCTCAATAATGCCGATATCCAGACTGCCAGCCGCTATCTTCTCGCACAGCTCAACCGCGTTTTCGGCATTTTCAACAGCCAGCTGGCCGGCCGCAAACAGCTGTGCCGTCTGTTCACTGCTGGCGGTGGCCCCAATGGTGAAACGCGGGTTCTGGCGGGCAATAGCGGCTGAAATAATGGCGCGCCAGACCGCCTGAATAACCGGATGAAGGCGCGCTTCTGCCTGGCCGCACAAACGGGACAGAAGCTGGGATTCACGTTCCGGGCGAAACACAGATGAGCCGTTCTGCTTGGCCGCCGCGACCTTGTCAGCTGTCATCAGCCTGTCTGACAGCAGCGCCAGAATCTGCTGGTCAATCTGGTCAATCTGCGCCCGCAAGCGTGTCAGATCATCATCCATACCCTACCGCCTTTACCCCATCACTATCTTATGCTGTTCCTGCGCAGCGGCGTTACGGCACCGGCAGGCTGTCTTACCATAAACTGCCTGACTTTCCGCCGCAATGCATGACTGGGCTGCTGATGCGCTGAATACAGCCGTTTTTTTGCGGTGGCGATCAGCACGCCGCCAAACATGGCCCAGCCCACCCGTCCAACGACATGCAACCGCCGCCGCATCGCCGGCGGCAGACGCTGGCCAAAGGGCGGCATATACAGGCTGTGTTTTATGGTGATCTGGTCAAATCCGGCCTGGTCCAGAGCCAGTTTGAGTTGGCGGCGGCTGAACGGGGTGCCCTGACCAAACGGGGTTTTATCAGCACGTGCCCACAGGCTGCGTCTGTGCGGAACAACAAACACCACCTCCCCCTCACCTTTCAAACAGCGCCAGACCTCAGCCAGAAACGCCGGTTTGTCAGAGACATGTTCCAGCGCATGGCTGATAAAAATCCGGTCAAACATGTCTGTTGCACAAGGCCAGGACACGCTGTCAATACAGGCGGTTATCACCTCTGATGTGTCGGCCCCGGCCCCGGATTTTACCCAAGACAGAACACCTGTTTCAGATAACATGAACACCGGCGGCAGCTCACCTGCAGGAACAAGCGGAAACGGATAGCCAATGGCAAGATGTTCAGCCCTATCTGCGCTCAGCCAGTTGTCTTCCTTTTTATGCAGGCGGGTCAAATCGGCAGCCAGTATCTCTGCAACAAGCCGGCCTTCAGCTGTCCGGTAGTAAGTGTCTGTATCGGTAATATCCCAGCTCATGATAGGTGGCCTGTTTTTATGCGGGTACCCGCCTTGCGTGCACAAAAAGGCGAGAACATCAGCCCCGATTATAACAGCAAAAACATCGCCTGAACATCTGCAGCGGCCAGGCCCGTTTTAGCCCCTAGCCAGTCTTTCGCCTAGCCAGCCTAGCCGGACAGATCAGACAGCTGATACGCCGCCTCTGCGACATCTTTATAGACATCCGGCTTGGCGGTGCGCACCCGCACCCCGATAACCGTTTTCATCGACCGGACCGCATCAAATACAGTCCGGGCCAAGGTTTCCTGAAGATCAAAATGGCGTGATTCGGCAATATCCACAACGGTCTGCCGGATATCATCATAATTCAGCGCATCATCAATATGATCAGCAGCGGGTTCCTTGTCTGCGGCCAGCAGAACTTCAACATCAACCAGTACACGTTGCGGGGCGGCCCGTTCAAAATCATGAATCCCGATAGAGCAGGTGGTCTCAATCCCGGTCAGAAAAAACCGCCTTGTCAGTGCCTCAGCCATTATCCTGCTCCCTTGTCAGCAAGCTTCATCATAAAAACGCAACATCGCGTGCGGGCGGCTGAAGATGGGCGCCGCCGTCCAGGATGATGACTTCTCCCGTGATAGAGGCTGTGTCAAGAAGCAAGTGCATTGCAGCGACAATTTCTTTTATCTGCGCGCCCTGTCCAAGCAGATTGCGTTTATGTGAACGGCGGAACTCTTCTTCTGTCTGGCCGCCAGACGGCAGCACAATTCCCGGCGCAATACCATTGACCCGCACCCGCGGGGCATAGGCCTGGGCCGCGATTTGGGTCAGGGTGTGGCAGGCAGCTTTAGACAGGGTATAGCTGAAATAATCCGGGTTTATGCCAAACAGCTTGGCGTCCAGCATATTGATCACAGCCCCCTGCCGGCCAGCGGGCATCTGGTCATACAACGCACGTGTTAGCAAGGCCGGTGCGGTAAGATTAACCGCCATGTGCCGGTCAATTTCCAAGGCAGAAACAGTATCAGAATCATCATAAGAAAATAGCGAGGCGTTATTAATAACCGCATCCAGAGGCCCGGTTTTTGTGGCCTTGTCCATCAGTGAAGAGACCTCGGCCGGGCTGGCCAGATCGGCTTGCACCCGCTCCACAGACCCGCCTGCTGCGACCAAATCCTGATACAGGGTGTCGGCATCTTCAGACGCCCGGTTGTAATGCAGCACCAGATGCCAGCCTGCCTCAACCACTGCTGTGGACAGCGCCGCCCCGATGCGTTTAGCGCCGCCGGTAACCAGAATTTTGCCCGGGCTTGTCATC
>CBFHLG010000014.1:0-67187 GCA_965656625.1 Puniceispirillaceae bacterium (SeqCode) | reverse complement strand
CTGCTTGCCTCGATCATTCAACAGCGCCCGGACACGACCAGACTCGGCCCCGCTAACAAAGATATCGCCAACCCGCAGAGTCCCGCGCTGAACCAGAACCGTTGCCACTGATCCGCGGCCGCGTTCCACCTTCGCTTCAACCACTGTGCCTTCAGCTGCCCTGTCTGGATTGGCTTTCAGCTCAAGCAGTTCAGCCTGCAGCATCATTGCTTCTTCAAGCTTATCCAGACCGGAGCCGGTATGTGCCGAAACATCAACACATAAAATATCCCCGCCGTAATCTTCAGTAACAATCTCATACTGGAGCAGGTCATTACGGACCCGCAGCGGATCAGCATCCGGCTTGTCACATTTGTTTACAGCGACAATAATCGGACAGTTTGCGGCCTTGGCATGATTAATCGCCTCAATGGTCTGGGCCTTTACCGAATCATCGGCGGCGACAACCAGAACCACAATATCTGTAGTGGTGGCCCCGCGTGACCGCATCTCGGTAAAGGCTTCATGGCCAGGTGTATCAATAAAGGTAAACAGATTACCTGCACCGGTTTCGATCTGATAGGCGCCGATATGCTGGGTAATACCGCCGGATTCGCCCGCTGCCACATCTGTTGCGCGGATAGCGTCAAGCAAGCTGGTCTTCCCATGGTCAACATGGCCCATAACCGTTACCACAGGCGGACGCGGCTTCAGATCAGTTTCATCATCAGGTACCCCTGACAGACCGTCTTCAACATCTGATTCAGACACCCGCTGTACCCGGTGACCAAATTCCAACGTGACCAGTTCGGCTGTTTCAGCGTCAATGGTCTGCGTTACCGTGGCCATGATGCCCTGTTTCATCAGTTCCTTGACCACATCAGCGGCCCGTTCAGCCATTCTGTTGGCCAGCTCCTGAACCGTGATGGTATCGGGGATCACCACATCGCGGACTTGCTTGACCTGCGGCTGGGATTCACGCATCCGGGCCTTTTCGCGCTGGCGGCGAACAGAGGCCAGAGACCGCTGCCGCGAATCACCATCAGACAGAGCCTGAGATATGGTCATCTTCCCTGTGCGGCGCCTGTCGACCTCACCGCGTCTCTGGCCAGCTGGCCTGCGCGGGGCTTCTGCTTCTTCAGCCCGGCGGCGGCTGCGGACCGGGGCATCTTCGCGAACCGGTAATGGGGCGGTAGCGTTGATATCCTGTTCCTGCGCGCGGCTTTTTGCCTGGCGCTGGGCGTTTTCAGCGGCCAGCTTTTCCATTTCAGTCTGCCGGATAGCTGCCGCTTGTTTTTCGATTTCTTCCAGTTCGGCCAATTCCGCCCGGCGGCGTTCTTCACGCGGGTCAAGCACCTCTTCCGGGGCTTGTTCTTCGGCAACCGATTTTGGCTGATTGTTATCTTCTTCTGGCGCACTCTGCGTCTTTGACAGACCTTCTTGCAGAACCTTCATCCGGTTCGCGCGTTCAGCAGCGGTCAGACGATCATCTGGCTTTGGGGCTGGTGCGGTCTGCGCCTCAACAGTGTCTTCAGTTGGGGCTGGTGCAGCTGGCTGTGCAGCAGGAGACGCGCGCAAGGCCGGGTTCACGACACGTTTGCGCCTGACTTCAACCTGCACATTCTTGCTCCGGCCTGTGCCCAGGCCACCGCCGCGAAGAGCGGTCTGGTCAAGGGCACCCCCACCGAGTGTAAGTTTGCCGCTTCCTGACAAACTTAGTTTCTTCGGTTTACTGTTTTCTTCGCTCATAAATGACCTTTCCGAATCACACCCGCTTAAACCATACATAAAGACCCATGCATATGCCGGTATGACTATCTGTGTGCTAGGTAATACACCCGCTTACCCCTTTATGACAAGCATTCCCCGGCAACTATGTTGTGTTTTCAGCATTTGCCACCCCCCGCCAGCGCATCAGATCTGTCCTGAGCAGGGATATGAGCCGCTGTTGGGCAGGCGCGCCTGATTTCATCACCCCGGCATAAGCAACAGACGTGCTGCCGGAAATCTGGCCCAGCCATATCGCCGGTACATCTGTTTCAACCCAGTCCGGCTGGCATTGGCCGATTAATTGGCGGGCTTCACGCGGGCTGGCATCATCGCCGATCAGCAGGCCGGCAAGTTCAGCCTGACTGCTGCGCAATTTGCCGCCACCGGTGATAAGAGAGCCAGCTTTACGCATCATCGACAGCCGCGCGATAAGCTGTTCACCAAGCCGGCGTTCAAGATGATCCAGAAACCCGTCACTGACGGCCAATTTTTGCCTCAGATGGCGGCCGAACTTGTTTCCCGACAGCGCTTCTTGCAGGCATAAGCGATCCGCGCGCACCCAGGCGCCGCGCCCCCCCAACTTATCATTGAGGTCGGCAACAAGCTGCCCGTCTGGGGCGGCAACAAAGCGAATCAGCTCTGATTTATCTGCAACCAGTCCTGTGACCACGCATTTGCGCTGCGGCGCAGATGTGCCGGCCGGTTCATAGTCACGGTCTGATGGGCTGTGCGGTGTCGCCATAAAAAAGCCTGCCTGCCGGTCCTCATCGCTCAGCTATCCGCTGCATCTGAAGACTGTTCTGTCTCAGCATCAGCTGCGGTTTCGGCCTCAGCAGCCGCGTCTTCATCGGCAAACCAATGCGCCCGGGCCGCCATGATGATATCACCGGCGACCGCCTCATCTTCAATGCCATGCTCGCCAAGCAATTCGACAAGCTCTTCACTGTCAAGCTCAGCCAAATCGTCCAGAGACAGGATGTTGTTTTCAGCCAGGGTCAGGATCATGCCTAGCGACAGATACTCAACCTCCTTCAGATCATCCTTCACCTTCATCTCTGCCAGAGCAGCAGTGATCCGGTTGGTTTCGGCTTCAACATACTCAAGCGCACGGTTCTGAAGTTCTGTTGCGATATCTTCATCGAAGCCCTGAATGAGGGACAGATCGCTGACTGGCGTTGCAGCGATATCATCAACCGTCACAAAACCTTCAGCAACCAGAAGATGGGCGATTACATCGTCAATATTCAACGCTTCAATAAAGCGTGTTGATCTGGTCTTGAACTCTTCCTGGCGGCGTTCTGACTCTTCAGCTTCGGTCAGGATATCGATATACCAGCCGGTCAATTGCGAGGCGAGGCGCACGTTCTGGCCACGCCGCCCAATCGCCAGACTAAGCTGATCATCAGGCACCACTACTTCCACCCGGCCAGCAACCTCATCAACCACGACTTTGGCCACCTCAGCAGGGGCCAACGCGTTAACAATGAAGGTCACCGGATCCTCGGAAAACGGAATAATTTCGATTTTCTCGCCCTGCAATTCGCTGACCACAGCCTGAACACGGCTTCCTCTCAAGCCAACACAAGCGCCAACAGGATCAATTGAGCTATCACGAGACAGAACAGAGATTTTTGCCCGGCTGCCGGGCTCTCTGGCAACAGCCTTGATCTCAATAATACCGTCGTAGATTTCCGGCACTTCCTGGGTAAACAGCTTGGCCATAAATTCATTAGCAGCACGGGACAGGAAAATCTGCGGGCCGCGGACTTCTTCGCGCACATCAACAATATAGGCCCGCACACGGTCACCCTGGTTCAGATTTTCGCGCGGGATCATCTCTTCACGCCGGATAACCCCTTCTGCCCGGCCCAGATCAACAGTGATGGAATAGCTTTCCGCCCGTTTGACAGTCCCCAGCACAATCTCGCCCACGCGGTCTTTATATTCCTGGTACTGGCGGGCACGTTCAGCCTCACGCACCTTTTGAGAGATGACCTGTTTCGCAGTCTGGGCGGCGATCCGGCCAAATTCAATAGGCGGCAGAGGCTGGCGCAGAAATTCGCCAATCGTCAGACCATGCTTTACGCCTTCAGCAACGCTCATCTGTGTTGAATCGTCTTCAACTTCTTCAACAACCTCAGTCCAGCGTTCAAGCTGGATGGACCCGGATTTGCGGTCAATCATCGCGCGGATATCCCGGTCATTGCCATATTTGGACCGGCCGGCCTTCTGGATTGCCTCTTCCATCGCCACGATGACTTCTTCACGTTCAATGGATTTTTCGCGCGCCACAACATCGGCGATCTGCATCAATTCGAGTCCGGGAATTGAAGATGTATCCATGGGTCTCTGCCTCTTCTTTCAGCTGTTTGGTCTAGACTATAGTTAAGATTTATCTGGGTTTGATTTGCCCGGCTTGGTGCTGCGGGCAGGTTGTTTCAAGGTTGAATAAAATTCAGTCGGGTCCAGCTTGGCTGTATCAATGTCAGCAAATCCAAAGCTGACCCGTCCAATTCCGGTTTCAATAGAAATCGTGCCGGTCTCATCCATGCCGGTCAGGCGGCCTTTGAACCGTTTTTGGCCATCCAGCATCTGCAGCAAAGTCACCTTGACCTGTTCACCGGCAAAGCGGGTAAAATCGGCTTCCCGGGTTAACGGGCGGTCAATACCAGGTGAGCTGACCTCCAGCGTGTAGGCTTGTTCGATAGGGTCTTCAACGTCCAGTACCGCGGCCAGATGACGGCTGATAGCCGCACAATCCTCAACCGTCATTTCTCTGTCTTCAAACGGTTCTGCCATAATCTGCAAGGCCGCCCGGTCTGACCGGCCCGCCCCACCCGAAAAACGAATGCGCACGCAATCATAGCCCAGAGTGGACAGGGCCGGTACAATCAGCTTTTCAAACTTCTGCATACTCATGTCTTAAATCAGCATTCCGCATGGTCACATCTTAAAACCCGCGCAATAAAAAAGGCAGGCTTTTGGCCTACCGTTTTGCGCGTCGGTTTTTGTTGCCGATGTTATAGCCGCAAATCACCAGAAAAGCAAGTGCCGGTTCGGTGTCAGATGCGGATGAAGTCAAACCAGCTTGAGGCGCGGCCTTCACGCACACCTTTTGACATATAGCGGGTCTGCGGCCAGTCAGCCGGGCGTTCACGCCAGTCCTGGGCTGTTTGCGCGGTCCAGCTGAAGGCGGGATGTCGAATTGCTTCAGCCAGCAGCCATGATTTTGCCACCGGATGGTCGCTGGCAAAGCGCAGCCGCCCGCCTGGTTTCAGACATTGGGCCAGCCGGTCTAACATCTCCGGGTTTAAAATCCGCCGCCCGGCATGCCGCGTCTTTGGCCAGGGGTCTGGAAACATCACATAAACAAAGCTCAGGCAACTGGCTGGCAACCCGCTCAGCATCAGCCGCACATCATCAGGCCATATTCTGATGTTTTTCAGCTGCTGGTCTTCGATATGCCGAAGCAGGCTGACAACCCCGTTTACAAACGGTTCTGCCCCGATAAAGCCCATTTGCGGGCCAGCTTTGGCCAGCGCGGACAGATGCTCACCCCCGCCAAATCCGATCTCAAGACACAATTCTGTCGGCGGCGGTCCGTCTTCAGCCGCAAACATCTCCAGCAGGCTGGCCATCGTATGCGGCCCCGCGGTCATCAACAGCCGGGGCAACATCTCATCAAGCCGGCGTTGCATCGCCTGGCTGAGCGGACGGCCTTTACGCCGCCCGTAAAAACGAAGAGTTTGGTTCTCGGTGCTCACAGCTTTTTTAACTTTTGGGCCCATCTGTATTGCCGGGTCTACTGCCGGGTCTACTGCCAGTATCTGCTTATCCGGCGGCAGCGCGTAAGGTGTCGACCAAATCCCGGGCTTCCCAGCTAAATGTGCCCGGGCCCGCTTCACCGGCGGTGCGGCCAAAATGGCCATAAGCAGAGCTCGGGACATAAATTGGCCGATTCAGACCCAGATGTTCGCGAATGCCGCGCGGGGTCAGGCTCATCACCTCACCTTCTGTCAGAATCCGGGCCAGTTGGGCATCATCTGTAGTGCCGGTCCCATAGGTGTTGACATAAACCGAAACCGGCGCAGCAACACCGATAGCGTAGGCAATCTGGATGGTGCATTTTTCCGCCAGACCGGCCGCCACAATATTTTTGGCCAGGTAGCGCGCCGCATAGGCCGCTGATCTGTCCACCTTTGTCGGGTCTTTGCCTGAAAACGCACCACCGCCATGCGGGGCCGCGCCGCCATAGGTGTCCACAATTATCTTGCGTCCGGTCAGCCCGGCATCACCATCAGGTCCGCCAATTTCAAACTTGCCGGTCGGGTTAATCAGGAAGTCTTCTTCGCCAACCATCCAGCCCTGCGGCAGAATATCCTCAATCACCGGGGTGATGAGGGTACGAATATCGCTGGTTGATACGCGAGGCTTGTGCTGGCTGGACACCACCAGCTTATCCACGCCCAGAATGCTGCCGTCATCATCATACCGCAAGGTGACCTGCGATTTGGCATCTGGGCCCAGAATGCTGTCCGCATCGGCTTTGCGAATCTCGGCCAGTTTTTTCAAAATCTGATGGGCGTAATGAATCGGCGCCGGCATCAGCTCATCAGTCTCGCGGCAGGCATAGCCGAACATCAGCCCCTGGTCGCCAGCCCCTTCATCTTTGTCTGAGTTGGCATCGACACCCTGTGCGATATGGGCGGACTGTTCATGCAGGTAGTTCTGGAACTCAAAATGAGCATGATGGAATTTGTCCTGCTCATAGCCAATGTCCTGAATGGCTGCGCGCACGCGGCTCTCTATCTCGGATAAAATTTTCTCCAGATTAGCGTCTGAGGCACGAACCTCACCGGCCAGAACCACACGGTTTGTTGTCGCCAGGGTCTCACAGGCCACCCGCGCTTCAGGCTCATAGCCGAGGAATAAGTCAAGAACGGTATCTGAGATACGGTCACAAACCTTGTCAGGGTGGCCTTCAGAGACCGATTCAGAGGTGAATAAATATGCCATTAATCTTCCTTCATCACGCGAGTTAACGTGGACCATTATTCGTTGTTATTGCGCCTTTGTGCGCAAAATTCAAGCCAGAAACATATCAACAGGTAGCTGGCCAGCAGACCCAGCGGCGCGAGCAGACGCAACTGTGTATAAAAGGTTTTGTTTCGTGCGGCTGGCACAGGCGCATCAAGGGCATCTGCTGTGCCAAGGCGTGTGCGCACTATGACCCGCCCATAGCTGTCTATCACCCCTGAAATTCCTGTATTGGCCACCCTGACAATGGGCAGCCCTTCTTCAATGGCGCGCAGCCGGGCTTGTGCAAAATGCTGGTGCGGACCAGCGGTCTGGCCAAACCAGGCATCATTGCTGAGCGTGAGAATAAGGTCCGGGCGGTGGCTGTCTGCGGCAATAAAATCAGGAAAAATGACCTCATAGCAAATCAGGACCCTAACCCTGCCGAGACCGGGCACAAAGACAGGCTTGGCCGGGCCGCCCGGCGTTATATCTGTCTTACCGGCAATCACATCAATAAACGGCAGGCCACGGGCCGGCACATATTCGCCAAAAGGAACCAGATGCTGTTTATCATAGATATGGCGAAGCTGGCCTGAGCCGTCCAGGAACAACACCGCATTAAACAGCTTGCCCTCATCATTGCGGCGCAGCATGCCTGTTGCCATCATCCCGGACGAGCCGGCTATCAGACGGGCCATATTTTCAACCAGGTTGGGTTCGCGCGGCCACACGCTGGCAAGGGCTGCCTCAGGCAAAACCGTCAGGTCAACTGGGCCGGACTGGCGTTGGGCCAGAGTTATCATACTGTGAAGATGGGTGCCGCGTTTATCGCGATCCCATTTTTCTTTCTGCGGAATATTGGGCTGAATAAGCCTGACCGTGGCGCCCGCTTCCTGAACGCCGGCAACAGGCGGCATTGTTGTGTATATCTGCACAGAAAAGCCCGCACAGACGAACACAGGGATCAGGCTGATAAAGGCAAGACCGAATTGCCGGCGCAGCAACAGCACAGCCGCGGCAATCAGCGACAGGGCCAGAAAATTCAAGCCATGTTGACCAACAATCGATCCGCCCTGCGCCAAGGGCAGCCAGCCTAAAAAAGCATGGCCTGTCACATTCCAGGGAAAGCCGGTCAACAGAACCGAACGCAGATAATCAGCACAGCCCAGCCCGGCAATCAGGCCAAAAAGACGTGCAGACGGGCACGAGAAGACACGATGCACAAGCCCTGCCCCAGCGGCCCAGAACAGCGCCAGAAACAACGGAAACAGCACGCACACAAACGGCAGCAAAAGCAACTGAACACCGCCCGCAACAAATAAAGATGAGCCAATCCAATAGACCGACGCCATGAACCAGCCCCAGGCCGATAAGCCGCCGTAAAGCGCGGCCTGGCGGGCGGTGGTAGCGGTAGCGATAAAAGAGAATACAGGGGCGAAAAACAATATCGCCGGAACCAATCCGGCAGGAGGCAATGACAGGCTGGCCGCCATGCCGCCAACGACACATAAGCTGTATTTAGGCATCCGCAACAGCAGGTTTAGCCTCATCTGTTTGCGCGTTCAAACCAGAGATGCGGACGATATTGACCCGCCGCGGGTCCGAATCAAGCACTTCAAATTCCAAGCCGGTTTCATGAATAATCACCTCACCGCGAACAGGAACATAGCCCGCTGTGGTGATCACAAGACCGCCAACTGTGTCTATTTCTTCCCACTCATCCCCTTCAAGACTGAGGCGATACAACATCTCCAGAGATTTCAGCTCCAGCCGCGCATCAGCCACAACGCTTCCATCTGGTTCCACATCAAAATGCGGGGCATCAGACTGGTCATGCTCATCTTCGATCTCGCCGACGATTTCCTCAACCAGGTCTTCAATGGTGATCAGACCGTCGATGCCGCCGAACTCATCAACCACCAGCGCCAGATGAAGACGTTTCAGACGCATTTCCTGAAGCAGCTCAAGGAGCCGGATAGACGGCGAGACAAACAAGACAGGCCGGACCAGATTCGACAGTTTAGAGGGTTCCGGATCAAGCGCATGCGCGATAAGGTCCTTAATATGAAGCATTCCCAGCAGGTCATCCATATTGCCCGTATGCGCCGGAACGCGGCTATGCGCGGCCTCACTGATCTGGCGGATGACAGATTCAAACCCGTCTGTAATATCAACTGAGACGATATCTGCGCGCGGGACCATAACATCTTCAGCGGTGATATCCCGCAGACCCAGCATATTGCGCAGCAACAGGCCTTCCTGGCCATCAAAACCGGTGCCCTCTTTATCAATGAAGGTCTCAATAAGACCGGTGACCTCATCACGGACAGTGGTCTGTTTTTTGAAAAACGGCCATTTCGGAGTCAGCTCGAATTTGTTCATGTCTGTGCACTCCTGTCTGGCCCCATAGCCTCAGCCCCGCTATCGGGATCACAGTAAGGGTCAGCTATTCCCACCTGTGCCAGAAGGCTGGTTTCAAGCGCTTCCATTTCTACCGCCTCCTCCTCATCGACATGATCGTAACCGGCAAGATGAAGCAGGCCATGAACAAGCAGGTGCGCAACATGATGAGACATTGGCTTTCCCGCCTCTGCGGCTTCTGTCTTCACTGTTTCATACCCCAACACCAGATCGCCAAGAAACAGCTCATCTGTCTGCCCGCAAAGTCCCTCACCAGACGGGAAGGACAGGATATTTGTCGGTCCTGGTTTCTGTCTGAACTGACTGTTCAATGCGGCGATATGGTCATCATCTGTCCAAAGCACAGAAACCTCCAGCCGGGTTGTGGCCTCTGCAGAGAGGCGATGAGCCAGCAAATCTGTCAGAGACATACAGACCTGCTGACTGCCGGTCAGCACATCTGCCCAGCGCTGATCAGCGATGTTATGATCGAAATGATGCTTATCGGGTGTAACCCACACCGCGTGGGCGGCCTGACCCGGCTCTGGACTGTCAGGGTCGGGGTCCTGCTCTGCTGGCGTCAAATCATCTGGAAAGGGCGACATGCTGAACCATACTATAATTGTGGTGTGTAATATGTACCATCGCGTTTTGGGGTCTTATCATTGACAGATCTGATATAAAAGTGTGCCGAACAGCATTAGGTTTGTCTAGTCTCATATGCCTTCAGGATCCGGGCAACAACAGGGTGTCTGACCACATCATCCCCAGACAGGCGGATAATGCCGATGCCTTTTATCCTGTCCAGCCTGTTGACCGCATCCGACAGGCCGGAAAGCTGGCCACCAGGCAGGTCAATCTGTGAGAGATCACCCGTGATGATCATGCGCGAATCTTCGCCCAAACGGGTCAGAACCATTTTCATCTGAACAGGGGTCGTGTTCTGAGCTTCATCGATAATAACAAAGGCATTGGCCAGGGTGCGCCCACGCATAAACGCCAACGGGGCAATTTCGATCTCGCCACTGGCCAGCATCCGGTCAACCTTTTCCGCTGGCATCATATCATAAAGCGCATCATAGAGCGGCCGCAGATAGGGATCGACTTTTTCCTTCATATCCCCGGGCAGAAAGCCCAGCCGCTCACCAGCTTCAACAGCCGGGCGGGACAGCACAATCCGGTCAACCATGCGCCGCTTCAGACAATCAACCGCCCAGGCCACCGCCATATAGGTCTTGCCAGTGCCGGCCGGGCCGAGGCCAAACACCACCTCATTATTCTGCAACAGCTTGAAGTAGGCTGACTGGCCGGCTGTGCGCGGGTAAATCTTTTTCTTCCAGGTGGTCGCGAACACAGATTTATCAATCGGTGACTTATCCGGATCAACACCATTTTCGGTTTGCCGCAGCAAATCATCTACCAGCGTTGCGCTCACTTCTTCTCCTGTTTCATGATCTGACAGCTGGCGGTATAAATTGGCAAAGGCCTGGCTGGCCCGGTCAACATCAGCCTCATCCCCGGTGATCGTGATCTGGTTGCCGAAACTGCTCATACCAACACCAAGAGCCTGTTCAATACGGGCGAGGTGACGGTTATGCTGGCCACAAATCAGACGCAGCCGTTCATTATCGTCAAATTCAATGCAGACCTGCTTGTGCCCCGCCGTATCGTTCACGCCACACTCTCTTCTGGGTTTACAACATCAAGTACATCGCGCGGTTCAGCATATAATGAGTTTTGCCGCGCTTCTGTAACCGTAAGCGTGACGAGCTGGCCAAGCATTGTCTCATCACCGTTCAGATAAACAGATTGCATAAACGGGCTGCGGCCTGTCATCTGGCCGTCTCTGCCTCCTTTTTTCTCAATCAGAACCTGCATCTCCTGGCCTTCACAGGTTTTGTTAAACGCCATCTGCTGGGCATCAAGAAGCTGCTGCAGGGCGGCCAGCCTGTCTGCTTTTACCGGCTCATCAACCTGTTCTGCTGTATCGGCGGCCGGGGTGCCCGGACGCGGGCTGTACTTAAAGGAATAGGCAGAAGCATAGCCGATATCTGAGACCAGCCTAATGGTATCTGCAAAATCGCGATCTGTTTCGCCGGGAAAACCAACAATGAAATCACCAGACAGCGCAAGGCCCGGACTCAGGCTGCGCAGCCGGTCAATAATCCGCCGGTAATCATCTGCTGTATGGCGCCGGTTCATCGCCTTCAGGATGCTGTCTGAGCCTGCCTGAACAGGCAGATGAAGATAGGGCATAAGCTGGGGCACATCGCGATGTGCGGTCATCAACTCATCATCCATATCCAAAGGATGCGAGGTGGTATAGCGCAAGCGGGCCAACCCGTCGATATCGGCAAGTTCACGGATCAGACGGCCCAGCCCCCATGTGCCGCCATCAGCAGCACTGCCATGCCAGGCGTTTACATTCTGGCCCAGCAGCGTGATTTCCTTGGTCCCGGACGCCACCAGACGTCTGGCTTCAGCTATGATCTGCTGGGCAGGTCGGGAAAATTCAGCCCCGCGTGTGTAAGGCACCACACAAAAGCTGCAGAATTTATCACAACCTTCCTGAACAGACAGAAACGCTGCTGGCCCGCGCGGGGCGGCTTCTTCCGGCAGAAAATCAAATTTCACTTCAGCCGGAAAATCAGTGTCTACAACGCTGCGGCGGGAGGCCGGGTCTGCCTTGGCCACCAGTTCAGGCAGACGGTGATAGGTTTGCGGGCCAACCACCATATCCACCCATGGGGCGCGTTTTGTGATCTCATCACCTTCGGCCTGCGCTACGCAACCGGCAACAGCGATCAGCATCTGCCTGTTTTGCTGTTCAGCGGCCCTGACTTTAACCTGGCGCAAGCGGCCCAGATCGGAAAATACCTTTTCAGAGGCTTTCTCGCGGATATGGCAGGTGTTCAAAATGACCATGTCCGCATCTTCAAGAGCATCGGTGTGCATATAGCCGGTAGGCGCAAGAACATCTTTCATCCGCTCGGAATCATAGACGTTCATCTGACAGCCAAAAGTCTTAATATACAGTTTTTTCATCGACTAGTGGATCATTCCCTAATTTTCGCCTGAATGCAAAGCTTTTGTCATCTCAACTGACATGGTTGTATTTGCCTAGCGTTGCCGCACCCGTCAAGTCCTGTGATGCGGCGCGGGGGCAAGATAAGTTCAGCCAATCTGGCGCGCCATCACCAGCGCATCAATTTTTCCGGCCCCTGACCGGTAATAATCCGGCCGCTTTCCCACCAGCGTAAATCCGGCCGACCGATAGAGCTTCAGCGCGGTCTGGTTGGTTACCGCCACATCAAGCGTCACCCGCTCTATACCATGCTGCTCAGTCCGCAAAAGACCCTCATCAAGAAGCTGGCGGCCGATACCCCTGTTCTGGGCAGACGGGCGCACACAAATCTCTATTATATCTGCACTATCACCCGCCTGCTGCAGTAAAATAAATCCGGCTGGCAGGCCATCAACACTGGCAACCACGCCAAAACAGGCTGCATGATTGCATAATTTCACCATCAGCTCGGTATCACCGGCACGGTCTTCGCCATAGGTATCAAGAAATATTTTCACAACCGCCTCAACCTGGACATGAATATCAGACCTGAGCTGCACCGTGACCTCTCGCCTCCTAGGTCTGATGTTTTGCCGGCCCCAGTTTGGGCGCGACCACATAAAGCGGGCTGAACCCGGTGTGAGGATAATCGTCTGGTGCGGCCAACGACAATGCCGCATAGCGCGCAATCATGGCCGCATCCACAGGCTGGGGTGAGGCGATAAACCCGGCATGATCAGAAATATGAACAGCGAGCTGGTCGGTTATCCCAGACAACCGAACCGTCAGGCCCTCACTGCGCTCAACAACATCACTAAGCCAGGAAGACAACTGGTCAAACGGAATATCGGCAACCGACGTTTGGGCCCGCGCCTCAGCATCAAATATCTGGACAAACACAGATTGCCTGCGTGTGTCAGCAAAACAAATGATCGGGCCAAGCAGAGCCGGGCTCATATCGGGGTCTGGCGGGGCAGCAGAATATGTGTTTACAGCCAGAGCGGCCAGCCCGTTGACACCGACCGGTTGGGCTGTGGTGGCCAGCGCATAACCTTTGGCCGCTGACAGGCACACCCTGAGGCCGGTAAATGAGCCGGGCCCGCAACCAGCGGCAATATGGGTGATAGCTGAGATATCGGCTCCGGCGTCTGCCAAAGCTTCGCGCACCAGACCAACGAGATGTTCGGCATGGCCAAACCGTGCCTGGTGTTGTTTGAAGGCCCTGCAGACATCGTTCTGGAGTACCGCTACAGAGACGGCATCACCACTGGCTTCCAGGGCAAGGATCAGCGCATTTGCGGACATCTGCTCAGTTGCGGTGGCGGGCGTTACCATTTGCCTGTTTGCGCCTTTCTGCTTGTCTTCTGCGGGCTCTGGATTTTATGGTGTATCGGGTGTTGCAGAGCAGGTCAAAAAAAATTACTGTAGGGCGATTTTCGATAGGGCGTGCTCGGCAGGATAAAATGACAAGTCAATCAAAAAACAAGCCACTGATCTGGTTAACAGGTTTGAGCCAGATGACCGCATTACTGTTCAGCCTTATGGGGGGGCTGGGTCTGAGCCTTGGCGGGACAGCCGTAGCGCAGACAATTGAGCCGCCGCGGGACAGCGCAACTGTGATTATGTATCACCGGTTTGGTGAGGGCCGTTACCCGTCGACGAATATCAGCATGGAACAGTTTGGCGAGCATCTGGCCTTGTTGACCAATGGCGATTATACCATTCTGCCTCTGCCGGAGATCGTTGATAAGCTGAAATCAGGACAGTTGCTGCCTGACAGGACCGTAGCGATCACAATTGATGATGCCTATCTGTCGGTTTATGAAAACGCTTGGCCGCTGTTAAAAGAAGCGGGCCTGCCCTTCACTATTTTTGTGGCAACCAGTCCGGTTGACCGCGGTCTGAACGGCTATATGAGCTGGGACCAATTGCGTGAATTAAAAGGAGCCGGCGTGACCATCGGCTCACAAACCCATACTCATCCGCATATGCACCGCCTGAGCGTTGAGCGTGTGCGTGAGGAAATCACCACCTCTAACCAACGCTTTCTTGAAGAGCTGGGCCAGCGGCCAGAGCTGTTTGCCTACCCCTATGGGGAATATAGCCGCTTTGTTATAGATGAAGTGAGAGATGCCGGTTTTAACGCCGCGTTCGGCCAGAACTCAGGCATCATGCATAAAGATGAGGATTTCTTCGAATTACCGCGGTTCGCGTTCAATGAAAATTACGGATCGCTGAACAGGCTGAAATTGGCAGTAAACGGGCTGCCGCTGAAAATCAACGACCTCACTCCTGCAGATATGGTGCTGACGCAGAACCCGCCGATTTACGGCTTCACCCTTGATCAGGAGATGAGCCCCGTCAGCCAATTACGCTGTTTCGCCAGCTCATACGGCAAGCTTGATGTGACCTTGTTGGGGATGCGGGCTGAGATCAGGCTGCCTGGCCCGCTGCCGTCGCCGCGTGGCCGGATTAACTGCACCATGCCTGCCGGTAAAGACAGGTGGCGCTGGTTTGGCCGCCAGTTCCTAACACGTTAAAATCTGGTTCGCTTAAAAACTGGCGCGCTTAAAAAACGCGAAAAAAATGATGGTTAAAAAAACCGCGGCACCAGCTTGGCCTGCTCAAACCGCTGCAAATTGTTCTGAGCAATAAGCCGGCGGATTTTTTTAACATATTCATCGCCTATCTGGGCATAGCTGGATAGGCCGCCTGCCACATCCGCCACAGATATATTCGCCGGCGAGAGCATATGACGTTCTCTTATTTTTCTAAACTCTGTGTAGGCCCGGTGCGTGTTTAAGTTAAGCATATAAGCGCGCACTGACGACAGCAAATCGGGAAACCGCCTGATAGAGGCGCGCGGATCGCTCTGGTTAGCGGCTTTGATTCCCAGCTGGTCATTCCAAACCCACTGGCCATAAAGCGCATTCCCTTCCAAAGTAAACCGGGACTGGCCCCAGCCTGATTCAATGGCGGCCTGAGCCAACGCAATCGATACAGGAACAGGCGCGACACGGCGCAGCAGTTCTTCCTGCCAGCCGGCCTTACCCTCCCAGGAAGAGGGCAGACGATAGCGTTTCGAAAACGACGCCAATACGTCACTATCCTGTTTTTCAATGGCCAGCTTGACCGCTTTACGCTGGCGCAAAATCTCTTCGTTGGCCCTTAAGATCAGCGGCAGCATAATTTGTTTAAACCGCTCTTTTCTGACCTTAACCTCTAGCGGCTTCAAATCAGACATCCGGGCCATGAACAGCCGCGGGACCTCCCCCAGTTGGGCTGAGGTCAGGCTATAATTCAGCTCAGTCGGTAAAGGCGGCGGCGGCAGAGGGGGGGGTGGTCCGCGTCTGGCCGGGGCCTGATTAGGCGGCAAAATTGCGGCGGCGAGACGCGCGTTTGCCTGTTCAATTTTCCGGTCAAGCGCGGCCAGTTGTTCAAGCGTCAACCCAGCTTGCTGTTTTTGCAAGGTCAGATCAGCCAGTTCCTGATCCAGTCGGCTGACCAGTTCAAACTGAGGAGGTGTGTGTTTTAAAAACAACGGCAAAGGCGGCGTGATGCCTGCACCGGGCAGGAGCAGACCAAGACCGATTGCCCCCAACAACGCGATGACAATCGGTTTGTTTCCAATGCGGATTGTGACCTGCTGATGAAGCGACACAAATTACCTCACTGGCCGCCTGCAGCGCGGCTCTAGCTGTCGGTGGGACGGACCTCACGAACCTCAGGGATGTAATGCCGCAGCATATTCTCAATACCCATTTTCAGGGTTGCTGTGGAGCTGGGGCAGCCCTGACAGGCGCCGCGCATCTGTAAGGTGACAACACCATCTTCAAACGAATGAAAGGTGATATCCCCGCCATCCATCGCAACAGCCGGCCGCACCCGTGTATCCAGAAGATGTTTGATCTGCTGGACAGTCTCACTATCATCTTCACCTGCATCAGCGGTATCGGCTTTGGTTTCGATAACCGGCAGGCCAGAGGCGAAATGTTCCATAATACCGGCCAGAACAGACGGCTTAAGGACAAACCAGTCGGCCTGTTCAGCCTTTGTGATGGCCAGAAAATCACCGCTGAAAAACACAGACTCAACACCATCAATAGCAAACAGACGGGTTGCCAGAGGTGAGGATTTCGCCGCCTCTGTTGAGGTGAACTCAGCTGTGTCATCTGGCAGAACCGCAACACCAGGAATAAATTTCAAGGTTGCCGGGTTAGGTGTGTCTTCGGTTTGAATGAACATGTTCATGCACCTTTAATGGAAAATGTTGCCAATCAGCATCAAAATGCCTGTACGGCTTTGCAGCTGACCTCAGCCGCGCTGCTTCATACCTGTCATCTGCGCATTAATCAGCAGAATTCAAGGGGGGCGCCCTTTAAACTTAACCCGCCACCCTCACCATACAGTACTCCTGCTCTCTTGCAAAGAGACATCACAGGACCGGGCAAGACAGGCTCTAGGCCAGATCAGGGCCAGGCTCTTTATGTTAGGACGGGGAGAGACCAATCATCTTTTTTACATCTGCAAGTATAGGCCCGGCAATGGCCTCAGCCTGTTCTGCCCCTCTGTTCAGGACCCGGTCGATTTCATCTGGTTCAGCCAGCAGCTGGTTCATTTTCTCACCAATCGGCGCGATAACCTGAACCGCAAGCTCAGCAAGAGCAGGTTTGAACACGCCAAATCCCTGCCCGCCAAATTCGGACAGAATATCGGCTTCTGAACGGCCGGACAGGCCGGCAAAAATCCCGACCAAATTGCGCGCCTCGGCCCTGCCCGTCAGCCCGTCCGGTTCTGAGGGCAGTACCTCAGGATCTGTCTTGGCCCGTTTAATTTTCTGCGCAATATCATCTGCAGAATCAGTCAGATTGATGCGGGTTGCGTCTGATGTATCTGATTTGCTCATCTTAGACGCGCCGTCACGCAAGCTCATCACCCGGGCGGCGGTTTTCTGTATTTGCGGTTCCGGCTGAGGAAAGAAGTCCACATCGAACATTGAATTAAACGCCAGCGCAATATCGCGGGTCAGCTCCAGATGCTGTTTCTGGTCTTCACCAACAGGGACATGAGTGGCTTTGTAACACAGGATATCTGCGGCCATGAGGGTCGGGTAGGCATATAGGCCAACAGTTGCGTTTTCCCTGTTCTTACCAGCTTTTTCCTTGAACTGCGTCATCCGGTTGAGCCAGCCAAGACGGGCAACACAATTAAAAATCCAGGCCAGTTCAGCATGTTGGGGCACGCGTGACTGGTTAAACAGAACCGCCTGTTCAGGGTCGATACCAGAGGCGATCAGGCAAGCGGTCACCTCGCGGATTGAGGTGCGCAACTGTTCAGGGTCCTGCGGCACGGTGATGGCATGCAAATCAACCACACAATAAATACAGTCAAAATCTGACTGCAGCGCGACCCAGTTTTTAATCGCCCCCAGATAATTCCCCAAATGAAGGTTTCCGGTCGGCTGGACACCCGAAAAAATGCGGCCAGAGCGTGCCATGTTCAAACTCCCTTTTTTCAATCATCCTTCACACCGGACCGGTCCTGTTATGGCCTGCCTTGTCCATTTGCTCAAGTTCTTTGTCGGCCCGTTCGGCCAAAAAGGGCGCGGGTCAAACCCAGCAGATGACCGGCACTAAGATACAAACCCATCCCCGCCGCCACACACACAAGCATCACCATGACATCAGATGCCAATAGGGCCTGAATCCCAGGCAGGCAGGCATAAAGCCCGGCCGCCATCACCGCAGAGGCCAGTACAGATTTAAACACCACCTGCCCAGCTGCGCCATCAAGCCGTCTGGCCCGCACCAGCCAGACCCCCTGCCAGACAAGAGCCAGCCAGGACACAATCGATGTGGCCAGCGCCAATCCGACATGCTGGTAAATACGCATCAGAATAAGACTGAGCACGATATTGAGGCCGACCGAAACGCACGAGGTCAGCAACACAAACCGGCCTTTATCCATCGCATATAAAGCAGACTGCGTCAGTTTCAGCCCGACAAAGGCCGGTAGCCCCAGCGCATAAGCCATCAGCGCATATGCCGCCGCTTGTGCATCAGACGCCTGAAACGCGCCGGACTGAAACAGGCCCGTGATCAAAACCTCAGACAGAATCAGAAAGGCAGCAACCGCTGGCAGTGTTAAAATCGCGGCGGGCACAAGCGCGCTGGACAGTTCTGCACAAAATCCGTGTTGTTTCTGCTGAAGAGCGGCCCCGGCCTCTGCCTCCAGCCGGGACAGACGTGGCAACAAGGCTGTACCCAGCGCAATGCCCACCAACCCCAGAGGCAATTGGGCCAACCGATCCGCATAATACAGCCAGGAAATGGAACCGGTGGCAAGGAAGGACGCCAGCACAAGATCAACAAGCAGGTTAATTTGCATCACCCCTGCCCCCAGCGCGGCCGGAATGAAGCTGAACCACATCCGGCGGGCCTCAGCCGACAGGCTGAACCGGAACAGAGGCAGGCGCAGACGCGCACGTCGTAATTGATGCTGCAACAACACCATCTGTCCTGTACCGGCCAATAAAACCGCCAGCGCAACCGGCACACCAAGATGAGCCGCTGAGAGAGGCAGGTTTGCTTCAAAAAAAGGTACACAAAACGCCCCGCCAATAAGGCAGGTGTTTAAAATCACCGGGGCAAACGCCCCGCCAAAGTAGGAATCCTGACTGTTCAGCAGGGCCGCCCATAGCGCCACCAGCGAGATCATCGGCAGATACGGCATGGTGAGCCGGGCCAAATCAACCGCTGCTGCCAGACGATCTGGCGTGTCTGTGAACCCGGGCGCAAGACCGGCAACAACAAACGGCATGAACAGCTCCAGCACCAACACCACAAGACAGAGGCCCATAAACAAGGCGGTCTGCACTTCAGCAGCCAGAATAATGGCCTGTTGATCTGATTTTTGCTGGCGGGCAAGGCTGTAGCTGGGCAGGAACGCATTGGTCAGCGCGCCTTCTGCTGTCAACCGCCGAAACAGATTGGGCAGCTTGAACGCGACCAGAAACGCGTCTGTTGCCGCCCCCGCGCCCAGATAATGGGCGAACACCACATCACGGATGAAGCCCAGCACACGTGATATGGCCGTCAGGCCGCTGATCTGTCGAAAGGCTGCAAACAAACTCCGGCTAGCCATGTTATGGGGTTTTCCTGTTCTGGCCTTTGTCGGCCTGCTGCGGGTCAAACACACCCATCAGCGTCTGTTTTATTTTGGCCTGACTGGCCTCTTTTTCAATTTTCAAGCCGTAAACGTCTTTTACATAAAACACATCAACCACTTTCTCCCCATAGGTTGACACTGTTGCCGAATTGATTTGCAGGCCAAGCTGAACAAGATGGTAGGTTATCTGATACAACAGGCCGGGCCGGTCTGCCCCGTTCACCTCAATCACCGTATGGGTATTACTGCGGTTATTACTGACAATCACCCGGGGGGGCACACTCATCGCCTTCTGCCGTTTTGTGATCTGCGCAGATCGTTCCTGCAGATGGTCAAACAAAGAGATATCCCCGGCCAGTGACTGTTCGATGATTTTGGCGATACGCTTTTGAACCTGCGGGTCAGTCACCGCTTGTCTGTCTTTATCTTGTATTCTGAACTGGTCCAGAATTGTGCCGTCATGGCGGGTGTTGATGCGCGCGTTCATAATGGAACAACCAGCCACGGCCACCGCACCAACAATGCGGCTGAACAGGCCGGGGTGATCAGCAGCCATGACCACCAGAATGGTTGATTCCTTATCATCATCAATTTTGAAATCGATGAGCAGCTTTTTCTCACCAGCGTTGAACTGTTCAGCCAGATAAGCGTGATGCAGATGTGATTCGGTTGAAAAATTGGTCCAGTAGCTGGGATAAAACAACTGGGCATGGGCCTCAAACCGGTCATCATCCCACTCCGCTAGTACCTGACGGGTGGCCTGCATTGCATCGGCGGCGGCCAAAGCAGAAACCTCAGACGGCGCCGCCCCGCCCAGAACCGCTTCTGAACGGCTGTATAAATCGCGCATCAGGCTGGCCTTCCAGCCATTCCAAATCTCTGGCCCGACCGCCAGAATATCCGCCACTGTAAGAACCAGCAACAGCTTCAGCCGTTCGGGCGACTGCACCTCAGCGGCAAAATCAGAAATCGTTTGCGGGTCGTTCAGATCATAACGAAAGGCGGTTTTGCTCATCAACAAATGATGCCTGATCAGCCAAACAACTGTTTCGGTGGTTTCCGCATTCAGGCCCAGAAGGGGGCAAAGCTGGGCCGCCACCTCCGCCCCCAATACCGAATGATCACCGCCGCGCCCCTTGGCGATGTCATGAAACAGAACCGCCACAAACAAGGCCTGGCGTGAATTGATCTCATGAAACAGACGGCTGGCGACAGGGGCAATGGAATTCAGCACGCCCTGTTCAATATCGCTGACATTGCCGACCGCCTTGATGGTGTGCTCATCCACGGTGTAACTATGGTACATATCGAACTGCATCATCCCGACAATACGCCCGAAATCAGGCAGATATTTGCCCAGCCACCCCGCCTCATTCATCAGCCGCAACACCCGTTCAGGATTACGCTGATCCGTGAGGATAGACAAAAACCGTTCATGTGTGTTGGCGGATTGCAGCGCGACTGTGCTGTGCGCCCGCACCGCCCTGGTGAGGCGGCGCAGCGTATCGGGATGGATATCAAGCTCATGTATCTGGGCCAGATAAAACAGCTCAATAATCAGCTCTGTGTTGTCACGGAATCGCAACTTATCAGGCAGGTGAAGCCGTTCACCCTCAAGAAGAAAGGGCTTGATATTCAGGCGTTGCGAAAAGCCGCCGACCCAGAATTTGCGTAAATTCAGACGTGGCCGCTGGTCAAAATCTGTCGCCAGCGCGGCGCAGAAAATACGGGTCAGATTACCCACCTGGCGGGCGGCCAGATAATAGCGTTTCATAAACCGTTCAACACCGCGCAGACCAGATCGGTCTGAAAACCCCATCTGCGGCGCAATCTGCATCTGGGCATCAAAGGTCAGCCGGTCATCTTCGCGGCCATGATGAAGGTGCAGAAAACTCCGCACTGTCCACAAAAACCGCTGCGCAGCGGCAAAGGCTCTGGCTTCTGATGAGCGCAAGATGCCAGCGTTCAACACAGCCTGGACATGATCCAGACGATAGGCATATTTTGTGATCCAGAACAGGGTATGAAGATCGCGCAAACCCCCTTTGCCGTCTTTGACATTCGGTTCAACCGCATAGCGCGTGCCGCCGAAACGGCCATGACGCTGGTCCCGTTCAGCCAGCTTGGCTTCCACAAAATCCAGCACTGGCTGGCCCGCAATCCAGTCTTTAAAGGCGGTCTGCAGCTTGTCCGAAAGGGCACTGTTTCCGGCGATAGGCCGCATTTCAAGAAGTGAAGTCCGGATCGTGACATCACCGGACGCCGCCTTGATATTCTCGCTCACTGTACGGCTGGCATGCCCAACGCTCAGCCCCAAGTCCCAAAGCAGATATAAAATGAACTCAACAAATTCGATATCTGACTTCTTCTGTTTGTCAGGCATCACGAACAACAAATCGATATCACTGAACGGGGCCAGCTCACCACGCCCATAACCGCCTACCGCCATGACCGCAAAGCGGGGTGCGGCAGCAAAAACATGCTGGCGCGCACAGCCCACAAGACCGGCGATAATATGGTCCAGAAGCAACGCATGCGCGCCAACATAAACCGCCCCGTCACGCCCGCTGACCAGCGTATCCTGAAGTGCTTTTCGCCCTTCTACCAGTGTGGTTTTCACCAGCTCAAGAAGCGCGGCTCTTTGTTCTGATTTTGCCTGTTTACCATCAAAAATGGCGGCCATTTTATCTGAAAAGGCCTGCCGATCAAGCACCGCAAACCCGCCTGAATCTTCTGTATCTACGGCCAGCTCGCGCGGGGCCAGCCAACTTTGCCAGAGCGTGGCTGGCGGCGATGTGACCAGCGTGGATGCGGATGAAGGCATAGGTGTTCTCCCTGCACGCCGAAGGGCGGCCTTATGTGCCTGACTTATCATGCTCAGCTTTTAATTCATAGAGCAGGTTGAGGGCCTCACGCGGTGAAAAACCATCAGGCTCTAAGCTGGTCAGCATATCGTTCAGCTGTTCTGATATGTGTACGCTGGCCTCTGGCGCAAACAGCCCGGCCTCAGTTGTCGGTGCTTCAAATAACGGCAGCATATCCGCCGTGGTGGTGTTCCCGAATGACTGAGCTTCCAGCTGCTGTACAAGGCCCGCAGCCCGCTGAATAACCGCCGGGGGCAGACCGGCCAGCTTGGCCACATGAACGCCGTAGGATTTATCCGCGGCCCCGGCGGCAACCTGATGCAGGAAGACAATCTCGCCTTTCCATTCCCTGACCTGCATCGCGTAAATCCGCAACCGGTCAAGCTGCGTGTTCAGGCTGGTCAGTTCATGATAATGGGTGGCAAACAAGGTACGGCAGCGATTCTTGTTATGCAGATGTTCAAGGCACGCCCAGGCAATGGCGAGGCCATCCCATGTCGCTGTGCCGCGGCCTATCTCGTCCAGGATCACCAGCGACTTATCTGTCGACTGGTTGAGGATAGCGGCGGTTTCAACCATCTCGACCATGAAGGTTGACTGGCCACGCGCCAGATCATCAGACGCGCCGACCCGGCTGAACAGCTTGTCAATAATGCCGATTTCAGCCCGGTCAGCTGGCACATACAATCCAGCCTGCGCCAGGATGGCAATATGCGCATTCTGCCGAAGATAAGTGGACTTACCGGCCATGTTCGGCCCGGTCAGAAGCCACAGATTACCCTGTTCGGAAAGCTGGCAGTCATTGGCAATAAACGGTGTTGCGGCGGCCAGCATCTGTTCGACAACCGGATGCCGGCCGGCCTCAATCTCAAAACAGGTATCATCACGAAGCTGCGGGCGGGTATAGTTATGCCGTTCAGCCAGACGGGCAGTGGCGTGGGCCACGTCAAGACAGGCCAGCGCATGCGCGGCCTCGGCAATTTGTGCGGACTGGGCCAGCACGCCTTCTGTCAGCTCAGCAAACAGCTCAAGCTCAAGCGCTACTGCCCGATCAGCAGCCGTGCTCAGCTGTTTTTCCAGATCAGATAACCGGGTGGTGGTAAACCTGACTGCCTGAGCTGTGGTTTGCCGGTGAATGAACGCTTCATTATTGAGCAGTTTTTCACCATGATTGGCGCGCACCTCAATATGATAACCCAGCACATTATTATGTTTAATCTTCAGAGAGGAAATACCGGTTTCTTCAGCATAATCTGCCTGCAGGGCCGCGATCAGGCGGCGGCTTTCGTCACGCATTTGCCGCAGATTGTCCAGTTGGCTGTCATATCCTGTTCGGATAAAACCGCCGTCTCTGGCCAAAAGCGGCAGATCATCACCAAGGGCGGGCAGGATCAGATCCCCCACGGCGGCCGGGGTTTCAGCAACCGCACATAATCTGGCCATCTCCGGGCTGATATCAATGTGATCAGAAGACAGACAAGAAGAGGCAATCCGCCTGGCCCCCAACAGCCCCTCAGCCAGACTGGCCAGATCACGCGGGCCGCCGCGCCCAGAGGCGATGCGCGACAACGCCCGGTCAAGATCGGGGATTTGCTTTAAATGCTCTGATACACCCTGGCACAAGGCCGGCTGATCAAGAAACCAGCTGGCCAGACTGAGGCGCAGTTCAATGTGGTGTCTGTCTGTCAGCGGGGCAGAAATCCGGCCATGCAGAAGCCGCGCACCCGCAGCCGTGCGGGTGAAATCTATCGCCTGCAACAGGCTGCCCGCGCGCTCACCAGATAATGTCTGGGTTAATTCAAGAGACTTTCTTGTGGCCGCATCAATATCCATAAAAGCCTGTTTTGACAGCAGACAGAGCGGGGCCAGCCGCGGCATCTGGCTGAGCTGTGTGCGCTGCAGATAAGCCAGCAACCCGCCGGCAGCAGACAGCATCGGCGGGGTAAACTGGCCAAACCCCTGCAAGGTTGACACCCCATAAAATTCAGCCAGTCGGTCCGCCGCCTTTTTATGATCAAACAGCGCAGAGGGCTGGGCACTGGCATGATAGGTGGTCTGCGCGGCGGCCAGCCTGTCAACCAGATCATCAGCATAAATCAGTTCTGCTGCCTGCAGGCGGGCCAGCATGGTGTCAATATCAGCATCACTGCAGGGCTGAACATAAAAATCACCTGTGGACATATCCGCCCAAGCAATTGCCAGCTCAGCCGAAACCCGCCCAACCGCAACCAGAAAATTATGCTGACGGGCCTGCAGCAAACCGTCTTCCTGGACTGTTCCAGGGGTCACAACCCTGACCACATCACGCGGCAACGGCCCCTTACCGCCTCTCTTTTTGAACGCTTCGGGGGTTTCGGACTGCTCGCAAATGGCGACTTTATAGCCTTGCTGGATCAAACGGGCGAGATAGCCGTCCATCGCATGAACCGGGACCCCGCACATAGCAATGTCACGGTCCTCAATTTTACCCCGGTGGGTAAGGGCTATACCGAGAGCCTGTGCCGCAACTTCCGCATCATGAAAAAACATTTCATAAAAATCACCCATCCTGTAAAACAACAGCATCTCCTGATACTGTTCCTTTACAGCGATATACTGCGCCATCATCGGGGTCAGTTTGGCCTGTTTTACTGATGTTATATCAAGTGCGTTCATCGGTCTTCATCTGGGCTTGAATATCTCCGGCAAAGCATTACGCTGTACCTTGTCACTATACCCGTTTTCTTTAACTTCTGTAGCGGATTCCCATGAAAAAGTCACTCAAACAGGATGCCCTTAATTTTCATTCATCTGGACGACCGGGCAAACTGGAGATTACACCGACCAAGCCGTTGACAACCCAGCGTGATCTCTCGCTGGCTTACTCTCCTGGTGTTGCAGAGCCCTGTCTGGCGATCGAGGCTGAGCCAGACAAGGCTTACGATTATACCGCCAAGGGTAATCTGGTCGCGGTTATTTCCAACGGTACCGCTGTTCTGGGCCTGGGCAATATCGGGGCCGGGGCGTCAAAGCCAGTGATGGAAGGCAAGGCAGTTCTGTTCAAGAAATTTGCTGATATTGACGGTGTCGATTTGGAATTGGACACAGAGGATGTTGACCGGTTTGTTGAAGCGGTCAGCCTGCTTGGCCCGTCTTTCGGCGGCATTAATCTTGAGGATATTAAATCACCTGAATGTTTTATCATTGAGCAACGTTTACGTGAACTGATGGATATTCCGGTGTTTCATGATGACCAGCACGGCACCGCCATTATCGCGGCCGCCGGTCTGATTAACGCGCTTCACCTGACCGGGCGGGACATCCGCGATATCACGGTGGTGTCAAACGGGGCCGGGGCAGCGTCGATCGCTTGTGTTGAGCTGATCAAGGCAATGGGCGTAAAACATGAAAATGTGATCATGTGTGACCGGTCCGGGGTCGTCTATCAGGGCCGTGAAGATGGCATGAACCAGTGGAAATCTGCTCATGCGGTGAAAACAGAGGCACGAACCTTGGCCGATGCGCTGAAAGGGGCTGATGTGTTTCTGGGCCTGTCAGCGGCGAAGGCAATGACGCCGGATATGATCAAATCAATGGCTGATCGGCCGATTGTGTTTGCCATGGCCAATCCAGAGCCGGAAATCATGCCTGATGTAGCAAAAAAGGCCCGGCCTGATGCGATTATCGCCACCGGCCGTTCTGATTATCCCAATCAGGTCAATAATGTGCTGGGCTTTCCGTATATTTTCAGAGGCGCCCTTGATGTGCGGGCCACAGCCATAAATGAAGATATGAAAATCGCCGCCGCCAATGCGATAGCGATGCTGGCCAGAGAAGATGTGCCTGATGAGGTGAATGACGCCTATGCTGGCGAAAGCCTGCGCTATGGTGAGGATTACATTATTCCGGCCCCGTTCGACCCGCGCCTTATCTCAGCGGTGTCGTCAGCTGTTGCCGAAGCGGCGATGACTTCTGGTGTGGCCAGAAAACCTATTGATGATATCGAAGCCTATAAGCGCGATCTCTCGGCCCGTCTCGACCCTACTGCCTCCTTCCTGCAAGAGGTATTTGGGAGGATCACCCCGGAGAATAAGAGGGTTGTCTTTACCGAAGGGGAAGAAGAGGTCTCTATCCGGGCGGCATTGGCGTTCAGCAATTCTGGCTATGGCCATCCGGTCCTGTTGGGCCGGGAAGCCCGGATTAAACAGCGGATCGCGGATATGGGTCTGGATGGCGCGGATGCGCTGGAAATCATCAACGCTAAAATTTCAGATCACAATCAAGATTATATTCAGTTCCTATATAAAAAGCTGCAACGCCGGGGGGTGCTGGAACGCGACTGTCAGCGGATGGTGAATCTGGACCGGAACGTGTTTGCGGCCTGTATGGTGGCAAATGGTCATGCTGATGCGCTGGTGACCGGTATGACCCGCTCATTCCAGGCCAGCTTTGGGCATGTGACCCGCGTCATTGAGCCGAAAAAAGGCAAAGAATTTGTGACCACATCAATGCTGATCTCCCGTGGCCGGACCGTATTTATGGGTGACACCTCTATTCATGAGCGCCCGTCTGGTGAGCAGATGGCCGATATTGCCGAGGTGATCGCCCAGAAAGCCCGGTCAATGGGGCATGTTCCGCGGGTGGCGTTTTTGTCGTTTTCAAATTTCGGCAATCCGGACAGCGCCATTACACAAACCGCCAGAGACGCTGTCGCGGTGCTGGATAAGCGCAAAGTCAGCTTTGAATATGAAGGCGAGATGACCGCAGATATCGCCCTTGATTATGAGCTGATGCAGGCCCGTTATCCGTTTTCACGGCTGAAGGGACCAGCAAATATTCTGGTCATGCCCGGGCTGCATTCAGCGAACATCTCGTTCAAGCTGATGCAACAGCTTGGCGGCGGTTCAGTGATTGGCCCGATGATCCTGAACGCGGAATTCCCGTTCCAGATTATCCCGATGAGCGCGTCTGTCAGTGACCTCGTAAACGCCGCCGCTCTGGCCGCCTATGAATCTCTGGCCCCGCATGATTAAATTTAACTGAGCTTGAGTTTTTATGACACAAACCAGAGCAGAACTTCTCGCGTTTTCATTGCGGATGTTGCGAATCTGCTCTGGTTTTCTTCTGGCGTTGTTTGTGCTGTTGCTGTGGGGACGCCTGCAGCTGATAGATGTGCTCCTAGTCGGTACGGCCGGCCTGTCTGTCAGTTGTTTTCTGTTGTTCAATGACCAGCAGGTCATCCGTTCTCTGCAAGCCTATTTCCGGCACAAAGCCAGCAGTAACAGTCCGGCCGAAGCCACCCCAACATCAGGTCTGATTTTCAGCGAAACCAGCTCCACATCTGATTTCTCAGAGCTTCTGTGGCTGGTCTCCAGTGCCGAAAAACAAGCCAGTGCGGCATATAAGCAGCTGAAATTCACCAATGAATATCTGCATGATGTCATTCATCAACTGCCGCTTCCCCTAATCCTGTTGAACAGCCGCGGACATGTACAGGAATTCAATGAACGGGCAAAGCTTCTGTTTGGCCACCTGCACCAAAACAAGCCTATCGCTTTTGTCATTCGCAATAACAGCCTGATAGAGACCATTAATCAGGTTATTGATAGCGGTGCAGGGCTGGTTGAAACGCAATGGACGTTTGCCCGCGAGGATAAACAACATTTCTCAGTGATTATATCCAGCTTTCTGGTTGAAGAGAAAAACCGGACCGCGGTCATGTTCATTGATCGGACAGCCGCCATTGAAGCCGAGAAGATGCGCACAGATTTTGTCGCCAATGTCAGTCATGAGCTGCGCACCCCGCTGACGTCCATCATGGGATTTGTTGAGACGCTTCAGGGTCCGGCCGGACAGGATGAGGCCACGCGTGAGAAGTTTCTGAAAATCCTGTTACAGCAATCACAACGGATGCTACGGCTGGTCGCTGATCAGCTGTCCTTGTCAAAAATTGAGCGTAGTGATTTCGTTCCAGACACGACCCAAGCCAGCTTAACCCAAGCGGTAGAGCGCGTGCAGACCGCCCTTGACCACCAGGTAAAAACAAGCGGCGCGCGATTAAATATAGTGATGCCGCCGACCCCGGTTATTGTTGCCGGCGCGTTTGATGAGCTGATCCAGATGATCCAGAATCTGACTGAAAATGCACTTCGCTACGGTCGCCCGAACGGGCAAATAGATGTGACTATAAAAGCTAATGTAACGCACCAGGCCTTGCCGGGAATAGCTCTGGCCAGCATATCCATAGCTGATGACGGTGAAGGAATTGCCCCCAACCATCTGCCGCGGTTAACCGAACGGTTTTACCGTGTGGATAAGGGCCGATCCCGAGAGATGGGAGGAACCGGGCTGGGGCTGGCCATTGTAAAACATATTGTCAGCCGGCATCGCGGCCATCTGGAAATTGAATCTGTTCTGGGGCAGGGGTCATGTTTCACAGTCTATCTGCCCTGTGATGGGCGCGCCCCAGATAATTTTTCAGCCGATAATCGGGCTGAAGATAACCAGCAGACCGCAGAGACGACAGAAGCTGCTGTCACAAATGAGTCACAATAATCGTCTAGATATGGTGTGAAGATATGGGACCAGGAATCAAACCCGAAGGATGGTGGCACAGTGGACGCCAGATATGGAGATGGTCTTGAGATGAGCCGCCCCGCAGCCGTTCATCAAAAAAGAATCCTTATTATTGAGGACGAGGAAGATATCCAGATTTTACTGGATTATAACCTGCGCTCTGAAGGCTATACCGTATTGCAAGCAACAGACGGTGAGGAAGGCCTGCTGCAGGCTGTTGAATACAGCCCTGATTTGATCCTGCTTGACTGGATGCTGCCTCTTTTATCCGGCATTGAGGTTCTGCGCCAATTGCGTGCTCATTCTGCAACCAGAGATATTCCGGTGATTATGCTAACCGCCAAGGGTGAAGAGACCGACCGCCTGCGCGGCCTTGACGGCGGAGCTGATGATTATATGACCAAGCCGTTTAGCCCGGCTGAACTGCTGGCCCGGGTCAGGGCCCTTTTGCGCCGCACAACCGGCGGCCATAGCACCATATTGAGCTATCAGGGAATTGAGATGGACCTGGAAAAAAAGCGGGTCACTCGTGATCAGACACCTATCCATCTCGGTCCAACCGAATTTCGCCTGCTGGAACATTTTCTGCGCAATCAGGGCAGGGTTTATTCCCGCGACCAGTTGCTGGATAGTGTCTGGGGGGGTGATGTGTATGTAGAGCTGAGGACAGTTGATGTGCATATCCGCCGTTTGCGCCGCGCCCTCAATATTGATGATAAACCTGACCTTATCCGCACAGTGCGCTCTATGGGCTACGCGCTTGAGGCAGAAAGACCCGCCTGAACAAGACCGCCTGTTATTCAGAGCTGAACGCAACGGACCGTTTGTTCACAAAAAACCGGTTTGAATTCGCTTTCTTTTCTGGCCGAGATAGCGATAATGGTCGTGTTTGTTGAGGTTTAGTCAGGGCCGTTCCATGTCATTTATTCCTGCTGGTTTTCGTAACCGCTTTGCTCTGCCCGTGGTGGCCTTGGCTGCACTTGGTCTGTCTGCGTGCCAGCCTGTTCTGCAGGCCCAGACCGGCCGTACGGTTCCTGTTGTCTTCCCGTCCCAACAACCAGCAACCCCCGCAACAGAAACCGAAACCAGCGAAGCCGCCGCTTCAGCAACCGTGCTCAACGCTGATGAGGCCGTAGCCGAGCCATCTGATGAGGCCGCCACGTTGCTGGGACAGACAGACCCAGATGAGAACACTCAAACCTCTGGGCAAAATCAGGCAGAAGAGGAGGCCGCTGTTATTGTGGTGCGCCGTGCGGCAGAGCCAGCAGAACCTGCACCCCTGCCCCAGTTTAATCCGGCTGAGCTTGTCGGCAGACCGCAATCCTTTGTGAACGCGCAGTTTGGTAAAGCAGATTTCAGCCGCACAGAAGGCGTTATTCATGTTCTACAATATCGCCAGCCTGATTGCGTCATCGACCTGTTCATTAGCATCGGTAACAGCCAGCAAACTACCCCGCCTGCACATGCTAAAATCATTGACTGGGCAATGCGGGAGCGCACCGTTAACCAACCGCTTGACCTGACCTTGTGCCAGCAGCAGTTTTTTGAACGGAAGCTGTAAGGCAGCTGATTTTTTTGGTTCTGGTTTTAATCTGTTTTCTTGGTGAACAGGCAAAACGGCTTTATCTGGCAGTCAGCACAAGCGGGCTTTCGGGCTTTGCAGACATACCGCCCATGTAATATCAGCCAGTGATGAGCGCCTTTTTTGTAGTTTTGCGGCACTCGGCGCAAAAGTTCTTTTTCAACCGCATCCGGTGTTTTTCCTGGGGCGAGGCCGGTTCTGTTACCCACCCTGAATATATGTGTGTCTACCGCAATGGTCGGCTCGCCAAAGGCTTCATTTAAAACCACATTGGCGGTTTTTCGCCCGACACCGGGCAGCGCTTCCAAAGCGGCTCTGTCTTGCGGAACCTGGCCACCATGCTGATCGATAAGCATTTGTGATAAGGTGATCACGTTTTTGGCCTTCGTATTAAACAGGCCGATGGTTTTGATATAATCTCTGAGCGTCTCCAGCCCTAGTTTGACCATCGCTTCGGGGGTGTCGGCCACTTTGAACAGGTCCTTAGTGGCTTTGTTGACGCCAATATCAGTTGCCTGTGCAGACAGCACCACCGCCACCAGCAACGTGTAAGGGTTGGTGAAGTCCAGTTCGGTTTTAGGATCAGGGTTGGTCTGACTGAGCAGGCTGAACACCTCATCAATGTCGGCGAGACGCATTTTGCGCGGCATTTTGAGCCCTTTTCAATTTCAGAACGTATTCTTATAGATAGAGATGGTGAGTATATTGTCCATATTTATGGATAAGCTATAGGTATTTTTCAGGTGTACGCGTAGAAGATGACCCAGACACAGCCGCAAAGACAGCGATGGTATCACGATAAAACCGCGGCCGGGGCAGAGGCTATTGTGATCACCTTATGGCCTCACCGGTCTTTATCAGTGCGCGGATTTCAGATTTTTATGTTCGTTCTGGCCAGTTTAATGAGCCTTATTGGGCTTGGCTTTTATCTGCTGGGCGCCTGGCCGGTTATCGGTTTTCTGGGGCTTGAGATTGCCATCGTCTGGTATGCGTTTAAATGGAACTACAGATCAGGCCAGCTGGTAGAAACGGTGGCGATCACGCCGCAACAGGTGGATGTCACCAGAACGGACTGGCGGGGCCGCACAACAACAACACATCTGAACGGGGCCTGGATTAAGGCTGAGATTGAGATGCAGGAAAAAAAGCGCGGCCGGCTATATCTGCGCCAGCATGCCCGCAAGCTGGAGATCGGAGCGTTTATGCCGCCGTCTGAAAAACCATCACTTGCCGCCGCGCTGAACAACGCCTTTGCCCGGCTGCGTTATGAGACCAGCGACGCTTAAACCAGCTCTCGCCGGCTAGCCCAGAACATCATCCATACTGTAAAGACCTGCGCCCCTATCACAGGCAAAGGCAGCCGCGCGTAATGCGCCGCGGGCAAATATCAGCCGGCTGGTGGCGCGGTGGGTCAACTCTATGCGTTCCTGTTGACCAAAAAAGGTCACGGTATGTTCACCAGCGATATCGCCGCCCCGCATTACCGCAAAACCGATATCACCGGGTTTACGCACCCCGGTCATGCCATCACGGCCACTGTCACGTACCGCGTCTAACTCAACCCCGCGCCCGTCTGCTGCTGCCCGGCCCAGCGCCAAGGCTGTACCAGACGGCGCGTCCACCTTCTGGTTGTGATGAGTTTCGACGATTTCAATATCCCAGTCCTGGCCAAGCTGCTGGGCCACCTGGCGAACCAGTTGGGCCAACAAGGTCACCCCAACTGATGTGTTGGCACAATACACAATGGGAATATCCTTAGCGGCCGCGCTGAGCGCGTTCTCCTGCTCATGTGTAAATCCGGTGGTGCCAATCACCATGGCTGTGCCTGTTTTTCTGGCAATGGCCACATGCTTCAGAGTTGCCTCAGGACGGGTGAAATCAATGATTACCCCGCCAGCGCCCAGACCAAGGGCAACTGGATCTGCGCTCAGGCTGATACCATTCAGCTGTGAGCCCACCAACGGGTTATCGGGATGTTCGCTTAGCGCGGCAAGTTCAAATTCTGTTTGTTCTTGCGCTACAGACCTTATCATCTGACCCATTCTTCCGGCCGCACCGGGAAGGGCAATTCTGGTAACTTTGCCTGGCATCTTTTTAACTGCTCCTTATGTCCGGCGAATATCAAAAGACCGGCACCGGCCCAGCCTAACAAGACTGAACCGGAAACGCCAGATTGTTTGCCTTGTCTTCAGGCCGCCGCTAGGACCACAACCTCTTGACCCGGTTCAGAAAACTGGTGGTTTGCGGGCTCGCATCACCGGCTTTTTCAAACTCGGCCAGCAGTTCAGCCTGTTTTTTGGTCAGATTGGTCGGGGTTTCGACATGAATTTCGACAATCTGATCGCCCTGACCTGCGCCGCGCAAGGCGGGCATGCCTTTACCACGCATACGGAACTTGCGGCCGGTCTGGGTGCCTTTTTCGATTTGCAAACGGGCCATACGTCCGGCCAAGGTCGGCACCTCAATGCTGCCGCCCAACGCCGCGGTTGCCATCGGCACCGGCACACGTACAAATAAATGGCTGCCCTCGCGTTCAAAAATCGGATGGCCCTTCACATTCACGAAGATATATAAATCGCCTGCCGGGGCGCCGCGCAAACCGGCTTCACCCTTGCCAGACAGGCGGATACGGGTACCGGTATCCACGCCCGCCGGAATATTCACAGACAGATTTTCAGTGTTTTCAACACGCCCCTGACCACGGCAACTACGGCACGGGTCTGAAATGGTTTCGCCTGCGCCCTGACAAGACGGGCAGGTGCGCTCTACCGTGAAAAAGCCTTGCTGGGCCCGAACCTTACCGCGCCCGCCGCAACCAGAACAGGTCGCCGGACGGCTGCCCTTTGAAGCGCCTGTGCCTGAACAATCATCACAAGAGGCTGAAATTTCGGCAACGATATCTTTGGTGCAGCCGGTAAACGCTTCATCCAGATCGATATCCAGATCATAGCGCAGGTCAGCTCCATGTCGGGACTGGCCACCGCCGCCCCGACCGCCGGAAAATTCAGAGAACATCTGTTCAAAAATATCTGAAAAGCCGCCGCCGAACCCTGCACCTGCGCCGCCGCCGCCAAACCCGGCGGATTGTTCAAATGCGGCATGCCCAAGCTGGTCATAAGCCGCCCGTTTCTGGCCGTCTTTCAGAACTTCATAGGCTTCGCTTGCCTCACGAAACCGCTCAGCCGCCGCCTCATCATCAGGATTACGGTCAGGATGGTTCGCCATTGCCAGCTTGCGATAAGCTGATTTAATGGTTTTGTCATCCGCATCCCGGCCGACGCCCAGAACCTCATAGAAATCACGTTTCGCCATCGCCTGGTCTTGCCCTACACATCATGGCCAATGAAGCTCTGCTCTGTGGTCTTTAGCTTAGACCCGGATTAAGCCTTTTTGGCATCCTTATCATCATCAACTTCTTCAAACTCGGCATCAACCACATCATCATTATCCTGAGCTGTACCGCCGTCTTCAGGCTGAGCGTCAGACATATCCTGCTCGCCCTGATAGGCCGCTTCACCCAGCTTCATCAGAACCGCTGACAGAGCTTCGGATTTTTCGGTGATCGCCTGATCATCCTCACCCTCAAGGGCGGTCTTCAGCTCAGCGATCGCCGCTTCAACATCCGCCTTCATAGCCGGATCCGCCTTGTCGCCCAGATCATCAATGGATTTCTGCGCGCCGTGAACCAGGGATTCGGCCTGATTGCGGGCCTCAACCTTGGCCCGGCGTTCTTTATCCTGTTCAGCATAGGTTTCAGCATCCTGAACCATCTGGTCGATCTCAGAATCATCAAGACCGCCTGAGGCTTTGATACTAATCGCCTGTTCTTTACCTGTGGCCTTGTCCTTGGCGCTTACCTTGACGATACCATTGGCATCAATATCAAAGGTAACCTCAATCTGCGGCACACCCCGCGCCGCGGCCGGAATGCCTTCCAGATTAAACTGACCAAGCAGCTTGTTGTCTGCCGCCATTTCCCGTTCGCCCTGATACACAGAGATAGTCACCGCAGACTGATTATCATCAGCGGTAGAAAACACCTGACTTTTCTTGGTCGGAATTGTGGTATTGCGGTCAATCAAGCGGGTAAACACGCCGCCCAGAGTTTCAATACCCAGCGACAGGGGTGTGACATCCAAAAGCAGAACATCTTTAACATCACCGGTCAGAACACCAGCTTGGATCGCCGCGCCACTGGCGACAACTTCATCAGGGTTCACCCCGCGATGCGGCTCCTTGCCGAAGAACTTCTCTACTGTCTCAACGATTTTCGGCATCCGGGTCATCCCGCCGACCAGAATTACCTCGTCAATCTCGTCAGCAGATACGCCGGCATCTTTCAGCGCCTTTTTACAAGGCTCAAGAGACCGCTGTACAAGCCCGTCAACTAGCTGCTCCAACTTTGAGCGGCTCAGCTTAACATTTAAGTGTTTCGGCCCGGTTTGATCCGCTGTGATAAACGGCAGGTTCACTTCTGTCTGTGTTGTACTGGACAGCTCAATCTTGGCTTTTTCAGCCGCTTCTTTCAGCCGCTGCAACGCCATCCGGTCAGAACGCAAATCAATGCCCTGTTCAGTTTTGAACTCATCTGCCAGGAAATCGATGACCACTTGATCAAAATCCTCACCACCGAGGAAAGTATCACCGTTGGTTGATTTCACCTCAAACACACCATCGCCGATCTCAAGGATAGAGACATCAAATGTCCCGCCACCAAGGTCAAACACAGCGATAATGCCGGATTCCTTACGGTCCAGACCATAAGCAAGTGCCGCGGCTGTCGGCTCATTGATGATCCGCAGCACTTCAAGACCGGCAATTTTACCGGCATCCTTGGTGGCCTGACGTTGGGCATCATTGAAATAGGCAGGAACGGTAATGACCGCCTGATCAACGCCCTCCCCAAGGAACGCCTCAGCGTCTTCTTTCAGCTTGCGCAGAATAAAGCTGGACATCTGGGATGGTGAATAATCCTCACCGTCAACCTCAATCCAGGCATCACCATTTTTCGCGGCCTTCACCTTGTAAGGCACAAGATCAGCGAAATCTTTCATAGCCGCATCATCTGCGCGGCGACCGACCAGACGTTTTACAGCAAAAATGGTTTTCTCAGGATTGGTAACCGCCTGCCGCTTGGCTGGCTGGCCAACAAGACGTTCATCATCATCTGCAAACCCGATCATGGATGGGGTTGTGCGTGCCCCTTCCGCGTTTTCGATAACGCGTGTGTCCTTGCCGTCCATGACCGCAACACATGAATTTGTTGTTCCCAGATCAATGCCTATAACTCTTCCCATTTTTTTGATGTCCTTCTTCAGTCCTGTCTTCAGGAATTCAAACATGGAGCCGCGTTTTCACCGCTGGCCCCGCTTATATAAGGTCTGATTTTCATCATGCAAGAGGCAGTTGGATTTCTGCAGCCGCCTGCTCACCTGTTTTGCTGTCCTTTTTATCTAGGCGTCGCCTCATAAACACGCCAGGCCATGAAGCCCATTATTATGAAGATGGCGCGGCGGCGTCCTCTGCAGCCTTTGACACACCGACCATAGCCGGGCGCAACAGCCTGTCATGCAGGCTGTAGCCTGGTTGAACCACCTGAACGACCATGCCCGGCTCAACCTCATTCGTGGGCACTTCGAACATCGCCTGATGCAGATTATAGTCGAATTTCTCGCCTTCAGGGTTGATCCGCTGAATGCCGTGCCGCTCAAAGGCCGAAGCCAGTTCACGGCCGGTCATTTCAACACCGATCAGGATATTTTTCAGGGTTTCATCCATCCCCTCTTTATCCTCTGGGATAAGCGTTATGGCTTTTTCAAGATTATCCAATGAAGCCAACAGATCCCGGGCGAAGGACAGCGGGCCATATTTCTTTGCTGCTGCCACTTCACGTTCGGTGCGTTTACGCAGATTTTCATTATCTGCCATCAGCCGCAGAAGCTGGTCTTTCAGCTCATCACGCTCAGCGGCGGGATCAGTATCTGCGCCGTCTTCTGCTACAGCCAGACCAGCATCGCCCTGATCTGTTTCCCCACCCTGCTGATCAGCGTCAGACGAAGCAGTTGTGTCCTTTACTTCTTCTGGTGCTTCATCTGGTGCATTTTCTGGTGCGCCTTCTGGCACACCATCCGGCTTGGTCTGTTCAGCTTCATCACTGCTGGTCATTTTTTTTCAGCCCTCGCTTTTCATCATTTTCACCTGTAAAGAGCGGCATCAGACCGGTCCGACCCGGCCACGCCCACTACGCTGGCAGCCCAGATGTGGGGATGAAATCAGCAGATGCCAAGTAGATGTTGGACATTTTTTGTGTTTTTTTTTAAAATGGCGGCCAGACAGAACACCATCTAATAAAGACGCTTTCATGAAGAAAAAGCCCTATAACGATAATCTGGTCATGGCGTCGATTGAAAGCCTGTATAATCAGGCCAATCACAGCACGCCAGCAGACAGACCCGGGCTGACCCGTCAGAACCTTGATTGTCTGCCGATTATCGGCAGCCTGCCTGTCACAATCACCAGCGACACAGCAGAGGCGAGCAGTGATCATCTTGATGATATGGTGTTAACCGGCTTGCTGGAGGCTATTCCAGCAGAACCAACCAGCCCGGTTGGCCTGAGCGCAGCTGAGGATAACCCCAAAAATAACCCCAAAGATAACCCCGGCAACGATGCAGAAGATAATCCGTTTCTGGCGATCCGGCAGGCGGTTATTTCTGCTGGCCAAACGCCGCCACAGCCGGCAGGTGAGGCGCTGTCAGATGAGCCGGTAAACCTGGCAAAACAGGCCTTTGCCGGCCAACTGGCAGAACTGATAGATGCTGAGATTGAACGCCGGCTGACCGAACGGCTGAACACAAAGCCAAAGCCCGCTGCCGGTAAGACACGAAAAGCAAAGCCAAAACAAGCCAAAACAACACCGCAGGCAAAACAGCCTGGCAAGGCAAAGAAACAGCAGAAAACAGCTGCGAAAGCCAAACAGGCCAAGGCAGATAAACCCGCTGCAAAAAAAACACCGAAACCGCGCCGGGGGCCTAAATCATGAATATGAAAGTCGCCTGCCCTCATTGTCAGGCTGTTGGTGTTGTGCCGGACGAGCTGCGCAAAACCAGCGGCTGGCCGGTTGCCTGTCATCATTGCCATCAGCATTATTATGTTCCGGTGATTTCCTCACCAGCCCAGCTGTCCCGCCAGATTGAGATGTCCTGCAAAAGTTGCGGACAGGCCTCATCTGTGGACAAACAGGCTTATCAGACCATCGTGGCTGAAAAATTCCCGCTATTTTGCCAGGCCTGTCACAGCCCGCTCGCCGGGGATGATGCCGATATCATTGATCTGAACGCCACGGCTCAGGCCAGCCCACAACCACAGCCTGTCGGTATGCGATCTGCGCTGGCTCTGATCTTCACCGGCTTTTTTATTGTCAGCGTGTCTGTGATGGCAGCTCATGAAGGGCTGATCAGCAGGGACTGGCTGGATAATCTGCTACAGCATCTGCCGGACCGCGGCGTTGTCGTCAGCTATTTGACAGAAGCGCTGAAATCTAGCTCAGAAACCGCGCAATAGCCTGACTTGTATAATCCACCATAGGAATTATCCGCGCATAATTCATATGCCGAGGGCCAATAACACCGACCGCGCCAATAATCTTACGATCTGCATTGCGGTAGGGCGATAACACCACCGAACAGCCGGTTTCTGAAAACAGCTCATGATCTGAGCCGATAAAGATTTGCAGGCCATCAGCGGCAATCACAGATTGCATCAACTGGGTGGCATGGCTGCGCATCTCCAGCTTGTCAAACAACAGCCGCACACGGGCCAGATCATCAACAGCCTTCACATCTTCCAGCAGATTTGTCTGTCCGTTCAGAATCAATGACGCCTCATCACGGCCCTCATCATCAGACCAGCTGGCCAGCCCGCGGGCGATTAAATCGCTGGTCAGCGTGTCCAGTTCAGCCTTGTGATGGACCCGGTCCTGATCAGCCAGACGGACAATATCTGTCATCGGTTTGCCCTTATAATGGCCGTTCATGTAATTAGAGGCCTCAACCAGGCAATGCGCGGGAATGCCAGCTGGCATTTCAATCAACCTGTTTTCAACATGACCGTTTGAGAACACCAGAATGACCAGAATTTTTCTGTCCTGAACAGGCACAAACTCGATATGGTTTACCGATAAATCCTCACTTGGAGCCATCACAAGGGCGGCACATTTTGACAAGCCAGACAAAGCAAGACTGGCCTTATCCAGCGCCTGATTGACAGATAGCCCGTCACCAACAGACAGGCTCTCCAATGAGGTCTTGTTATCAACCGGCAGTGATTGTCTTAGTTCCATCAGCCCGTCAACAAACAGCCGCAGCCCGGCATGTGTGGGCAGGCGGCCAGCAGAGGTGTGCGGCGAGAACAACAGCCCCGCCCCTTCAAGTTCTGCCATGATGGCGCGCACAGACGCAGAGGATAAACCGATCTCAGGATGAGCTGAGATTATACCAGAGCCAACAGGTGTACCTGTTTCCAGGTAGTTATTGACAATGATATTGAAAATTTCCTGACTCCGCTTGGTCATCTCCAATACAGGAAGTGAGGTCATGGGGATACCCTATTGTCTGCAGCTGTGGTATTGAACGAACAGTTTTACCATAACCGCGTTCCGCTCCTCTGCAAAACAGTTCTGACGGCGGGCCGTACCGGAGGCAGCCGAATCCTATGAGTTCCCATCGTCCATCCGGCCGTTCAGCAGAACAAATGCGCACGGTCAGCTTTGAGCCCCATTTCTCCCCTTATGCTGAAGGGTCATGTTTGATTCGGGTTGGCCAGACCCATGTTGTCTGCACCGCCTCTGTTGATGAGCGCGTGCCGCCGTTTCTGCGCGGTACCTCACAAGGCTGGGTCACAGCCGAATATGGCATGCTGCCGCGGGCAACCCATTCCCGGATGGACAGGGAAGCTGCGCGAGGCAAGCAGTCTGGCCGAACTCAGGAAATCCAGCGTCTTATCGGCCGCTCGTTGCGCGCGGTCACAGACCTGTCAGCCCTTGGTGAGCGGCAGATTAAAATCGATTGTGATGTGATACGCGCTGATGGCGGAACCAGAACAGCCTCCATTACCGGGGCTTTTGTTGCGTTATCGCTGGCCTGCGAGCATCTGTTGCAGAAAGGGGATATCACCAGCCTGCCGCTTCGGGATCAGGTAGCGGCTATCTCTTGCGGACTGACCTCTGCCGGCGCGGTTCTGGATCTGGATTATGAAGAAGACAGCGCGGCTGAGACAGATGCGAATTTTGTGCTGACCGCCAGTGGTGGCATCGTGGAAATTCAAGGCACAGCCGAGAAAACTCCCTTCACAGCCGACCAGTTCAGCCAGATGATGGCGCTTGCCCAAGCCGGTTGTGCAGATTTGTTTGACCAGCAACTGGCCGCCTCACGCCAGCCGCGACCAACCTCCTGGTCTTAAGCGGCTTGGATGAGATAAGAGTAAAAAAAAGAGGGGAAGCCGCCGATGAGCCGAAAATTCAGCCGTGATGACCGTCTTGTGATTGCCAGCCATAACCCCGGCAAAGTGGTGGAGATAGCTGACTTGCTACGCCCTCTGGAGATACCGATTATCGGGGCGGGCGAGTTGGGCTTGGCTGAACCGGAAGAAACCGGACAGACCTTTATTGAAAATGCAGTTCTGAAAGCCACGCTGGCGGCAGAAGCCTCACAATTGCCAGCTCTGGCTGATGATTCGGGTCTTGTCGTTAACGCTCTGGGCGGGGCGCCAGGCATTTATTCGGCACGCTGGGCCGGGCCAGATAAAGATTTTAGCCACGCCATGCGCCGCGTCAGTGAGGCCCTGCTTCTGGGCGGCAATCCAGACAGAAGCTGTTCATTTGTCTGTGCATTGGCGCTCGCCTGGCCAGATGGCCACACCGAAAGTTTTGAAGGCCGGGTTGCCGGTACCATAACCTGGCCCGCCAGAGGCGATCGCGGCTTTGGTTATGATCCGATTTTCACCCCGCTTGGGCATGAGAAAACCTTTGGTGAGATGGACCCGGACCAAAAACACGCGATGAGCCACCGGGCTGACGCGTTTTCACAATTGCTGAGCTCATGCCTGACCCCGTAAGCCAGCATAGACAGCCGATCAGCCTGTATGTTCACTGGCCGTTTTGTCTGTCAAAATGCCCCTATTGTGATTTCAATTCGCACGTAGCCAGCAGCATAGATGCTGAGGCCTGGCGACAAGCTTTACTGACAGAACTTTCCTTTATGGCCGCGCAGGCCCACCAATTGGCTCTGAGCGAGGGGCAGACGTTTGAGCTAAACAGCATCTTTTTTGGCGGCGGTACCCCCTCATTAATGCCGCCGCAGATAGCAGAAGCCGTGATCCATCACGCCGCCAGCCTGTTCAGCCTAGCGAGTGACTGTGAGGTCACAGCCGAGATGAACCCCACCTCAGTTGAAACTGCCAAGCTAAAACAATTTGCCGATGCCGGCATTAATCGTGTGTCTGTCGGGGTGCAGTCACTGGACCCAGATGGGCTGGCGTTTCTGGGGCGCGAACACAGCACAGAGGAGGCGCTTCATGCGATCGAGGCGGCACAAACCCATTTCACATCTGTGTCTGCAGACCTGATTTATGGCCTGCCAGACCAGACACCAGAAAACTGGACAGGCCAGCTGGACAGGATATCAAGCCTCGGGCTGGGTCATTTATCCTGTTATCAGCTGACCATTGAGCCCGGGACAGTGTTTCACACCCGCGCCCGCAAAGGCGATATCCTGACCGCCGATGATGATGATGTGGCCGAATTATATCTGCTGACAGATGACTATCTGAGCGCTGCAGACCGGCCCGGTTATGAGGTTTCGAATTATGCCAAACCAGGCCAGGAATCGGTCCATAACCTTAATTACTGGCGGGCTGGTAACTGGCTGGCCATTGGCCCGGGCGCACATGGCCGGCTGACAACCCCACGCGGCAGGCTGTTGATGGAAAACCGGAAGAGCCCGGACGGCTGGCTGGCGGATGTAAAGACAGACGGGCAGGGCTGTTATCGCCAGACGATAGAGACAGAACAGCAGAGTTTTGAAGAATACTGGATGATGGGACTGCGCCTGAATGAGGGTGTGCCCTGGCCAGCCCCACAAGCGTTTGGCGGCCAACGCTATCAGCTTGACCCGCGCTGGCTGGATATCTTCTCTGAAGAAGGCTGGCTAGAGAAAACCGATACCCATCTTCGTGCCACACGCCAGGGCCGGTTGCGGCTCAACACTATTCTGACCCATCTTCTTGGCGCGTCCGCTGGGTGATGCCGCCAAAGCGCTTACAGATCGAGTGTCGTGACGTTGTTCTGATCGATAAGATAAAGCTGATATTGACGCTGATTGCGCCCGTCCGGCAGTAATTTGAACTGGCCGCTGAAGCCAGCAAACCCCTGTTCACGTATCAAGCTAGCCCGCCAGTCTATCTTCCTGCGCGGGGCCTGGGCGGTCGTACGGCTGACTTCCTGTTTTGTAATCGCGATCAGCGCAAACGCATCAAAACCAAGCCGGGCCAGCGTATTGGATGGCCGGTCAAACACAGACTGCCATTGTTTTTCGAACCCTTCAGAGGCGGGCAGAGTGGCTTGTGTGATAATGCTGCCCTGCAAAGACGGCTCTGCTATCAGATCGGCTCTGGTCCATAAATCGGTCCCCAGATAGGTCACTCTGGACGGGTCGAGATCATAAAATGACAGCACCGGAGCGGTGCGCAGAATAAAATCCGGGCCGCCCGCCAAAATCAGCACATCATAGGGCGGCGGCGGCAACACCTCATCTTCAGCCACAGGTTTCTGGTATCGGCTGAAGGCTTTAATCGCGTCTTTCAGACTAGTCTCATCTGAAAGTATCGCCGGGCTCAATATACTGGTCTGAAGCGGTTGCAGGCCAAACTGAGATAAGCGCTGCACAGCATGGCTGAGGACCTGTTGGCCGAACGCATCTTCTGAGGCCAGAATCGCCACACGAGACTTATTTTCGCTAACCGCATAGCCCAGCAAATGATCAATTTGCTGTTCTGGCAAATAGCCAAGTACCCAATTCCCCGGCGCGGCTGATTCGATGTTGTTCGACAGCGCCAGAACCGGAATTGCCGAAGCGGCAAGTATCGGGCGGGCTTTGCGCACAGACGCGGTGAACAGCGGACCCACAACAATATCCACCTCAGAGGCAACCGCTTCACGCGCGGCCTGTTCTGCCTGACCGCCGCCTGCGGTATCGAAAAAGACAATATCTATATCCGGGTCATTGACCTGAAACAGGGCCATTTCCGCCCCGCCGGCAATATCCTGTCCCAGAGCGGCATAATCACCAGACAGCGGTAATAACAGGCCTATCCTTAATCGTGTTTCTGATTTTTCGGGCAGGCTGAAAGGCTGTACCGGCTGTTTGGGTTCAGGCTGTTTTGTTTTCAACAAGCCAAGGGCGGCGTTGAGCGCCTGTTCAGCCAGCTCATTGCGTTGCTGATCTTCTGGCAAGGGCGCGGCGGGCCGTATGGCAGCAACTTCCAGTTCCTGATCCGGTGTGGAGTGCTGGTCTTCAACTTGGGCAATGAGGTCACCAACAAGATCAGGCTCATCTATCTGCCCGCCACCTGCGCTCAGACCTGACGGCGCTGATGTAACAGAGGTCTGTGTCTGCAGATTCTGTGGAGCCTGCTGGCAAGCAGACAAGCCAAAAACAAGGGCCACAAGCACGCCCCAGTGCCGCCCCTTTATCGCTCCTGTTCTTGAACTGGTTGCCATGGTCATCTTAAAAATACCGCTCCCCTCTGGAATATCATTCCTATACTGCCGCTATGTCACAATTGTGGCAAAGATAAAATATGGCTTACTTCCGGCAGCGGCGGCTCTGTTTGAGAAGTGACCCCAGCCAGAGATTGGGATAAGCTGAGCAGGTATTTATAAAGGGGCGAGGCCATGCTGACCATCATATCAACGCCAATCGGCAATCTGGGGGATATTACCTATCGGGCTGTCCAGATGCTGGAGGCAGCCGATATCATTGCCTGTGAAGATACCCGCCAGACCCGCAAATTGCTGAGCCTGGCCGCAATAAAAACATCAGCACAATTATGGGCCTATCATGATCACAACGGGGCGAAAATGCGCCCGAAGCTGCTCGCCGCGCTCAGCGCAGGACAGACTATCGCCCTGGTCAGTGATGCCGGTACGCCCCTTATCTCAGACCCGGGCTATAAGCTGGTGGCGGCCTGTCATGAAAACAATATTTCTGTTACCGCTGCCCCAGGCCCGTCTGCCCCGGTGATGGCGCTGACCCTGTCTGGCCTGCCCAGCGACCGGTTCACCTTTAACGGGTTTTTGCCGCAAAAACAAAAGGCGGCCAGAGCGATAATCAGCGAAAGCCGGTCCTTGCCAATGACCCAAATATGGTTTGAAACGCCGAAACGGCTGGCCAGCACGTTGCAGCTTATGGCTGAGCTGCTTGGTGACAGGCAGTGTGTTGTCGCGCGGGAGCTGACCAAACTCCACGAAACGCTGCATCGTGGCAGCCTGTCTGAACTGGCCGCCAGCTTCGGGGCGGATACACCCCCGAAAGGTGAGCTGGTTCTGGTTGTTGACGGGGCGGATAAGGACAGCCAGCAGATGAGCCTGCAAGATGTAGAGGCCCAACTTGCAGAGTTGTTGCAGACCGCCAGCGTGCGGGATGCCGTTCAGGAGGTGGAGATGCTGTCTGGGCTGCCCCGAAAGCAAATATACCAGCTGGCCCTGAAGCTGGATAAAGACAATCAGGCTGAGATAAATTAAGTAAAGCCGAATTATGAATCGCGTTATGCTGTATAAGTGATGGGCAGCAAAACAGCAGACGACAGACGCCGAGCAGAACAAACCGGGCGGCTCGCCGAATATCTCACCTTATGGATATACCGGCTGCAGGGCTATAGGTGTCTGTGCCGACGGTGCCGCACCCCATCTGGGGAGATTGATTTGCTGATGAAAAGAGGCCGCCGGATTTTGGTTCTGGAAGTCAAGTTCCGCAGCGATGACCAGCAGCCAGAAGAGATGTCCTTGCCTGGCAAAACACAGCGCCAGCGGATCAGACGCGCCGCTTTATGGCTGACCAAGCGGTTGCTGTTGGTCCCGCACACACAAGTCAGGCTGCAGGTTGTGTTATGGACCGGCTGGCTGAATATGCGCGTATTTGAAATGTGAGCCGAAGGGATACTCATTTGTGTGCTGACAGATAGATGCTAGACGCTTGGCAAGACAAGCGAGTTAAGGTACAAAAATAAGGTCAGTTTTCCCACCGGCAAACAGGTAAACTGGTAACAGGTAAACCCCAGTCATAACGTTGTTTAGAAAGACCAAACACCATGATTCGACAGTTTTTGATCCCGTCTGTAATGCTTCTTCTGTCGTCTTTTGCCCTGACAAGCTGTATTGAAACCGCGGTTGGCCTTGGCACAGCGGCGGTAGCCGCCTCAACCACGGAAAAAGGCTTTTCAACATCTGTCTCAGACGGCGTTATTGAAGCGAAATTGACAGATAAGTTCATCCAGACAGACACTTCCCTTGTCACCGCTGTTGAAAAGTCTGTCAGCAACGGGGCTGTGCTGTTGACCGGCAAGGTTGAAACCCATGAGAAGAAAATTCTGGCAACACGCCTCGCCTGGGAGATTAACGGCGTGAAAGAAGTGGTAAATGAACTTCAGGTAACCAGTGAAACCTCACTGAAAGCCACCGCCAAGGACCTGGCCGCTAGCGCCCAGTTGAGGGCTGCCCTTATCGGCGATCAGGAGGTGTCGTCTTTGAATTATTCCATCGATGTGGTGAACGGTATAGTTTACCTGTCCGGGGTCGCTGCAAGTGAACAAGAGCGCGAGCGCGTTATTGCCCATGCACAGGAATTGCGGTTCGCAAAGAAAGTTGTCAGCTACGTCATCCTGTCGACAGACAAGCGGGACTAAATCTGATGCCCTTAAAAGTGGCTGTTCAGATGGATCCGGTGGAAACACTGGATATCACAGGAGACACAACCTTCGCTCTGTCTGTGGAAGCGCAGACCCGCGGACATGAGCTGTGGTATTACACGCCTGACAGGCTAAGCTATGAGCATGGCCGGCTTTCTGCCTTCGGCCGGTCATTGACGCTGTTCGATGATCCCGCCCATTTTTATGAAACCGGCCCGCTGGAACAACGCGATTTAACAGATCTGGATGTGATCCTGATGCGTCAGGACCCGCCCTTTGACATGGCCTATATCACCGCCACACATCTGCTTGAAATGTTGCCTGCCGGAACCTGGGTAGTGAACAATCCGGCCGAGGTGCGCAACGCGCCTGAAAAACTTCTGGTAACCCAGTTTGCCGATTTAATGCCGCCGACCTTGATCAGCCGGGACCCCGCTGCGATAACAGCCTTCAGGGACCAGCATAAGGACATCATCGTCAAGCCTCTGTTCGGAAATGGTGGGGCCGGGGTGTTTCGCCTGCAGCCCGATGATCAGAACCTGAATTCACTGCTGGAAATGTTCTTTGGCCAAAACCGTGAACCGGTGATGGTACAGAGCTATCTTCCTGAGGTCAGGCAAGGGGATAAGCGGATTATTCTGGTTGATGGCGAGGCGGTGGGCGCGATTAACCGCGTACCTCAGGCGGGTGAAGCGCGATCTAATCTGCATGTTGGCGGTACCGCCCACACAAGTGAGCTGAGCGCGCGTGATCGCGAAATTTGTGAGCGTCTTGGCCCGGAGCTTCGGCGGCGCGGGCTGACCTTTGTCGGTATTGACGTCATTGGTGAGTATCTGACCGAGATCAATGTGACCTCACCAACCGGCATCCGCGAAATAGAGCGGTTTACCGGTACCAGCTGTGCGGCGCTGTTGTGGGATGTGATTGAACAGAAGCTACCGCAGCATCAGAGCAACGGAATTCTGCACAGCACCCTGGCCTCAGCCAACTAAAACAACGTCCCGGCACTACCCATTCACTGCACCAAATAAAAAATAGCGGCGATAGGACAAGGCTTCGAGTACATGTATCCGGTCAAGCTCGACCGATCCAGCCAGATCGGCAATGGTTCGGGCGACTCGTAAAATTTTATGAAAACCGCGGGCAGACAGGTTTTGTTTGTCCATTGCCTGTGTCAGCAGGGCCTGAACAGTGTCGGTCAGCTCAATATCTTTTTGAATATCAGATGCGCTCAGCTTGGCATTAAGATGCAGGGCTGTTTCCGGCCGGTGATGGCCAGCAAAGCGGCGGGCGGCGGCAATCCGGTCTCTCACCTCTGCACTGGTCTCAGCGGCACTTTCTGTCATCAGCTCTATCGGTTCAAGCGCTTCAATATCCAGCAGCAAATCAAACCTGTCCAGCATTGGACCTGACACCCTGGCCATATAGTTGCGGGCACAGTCAGGTGCTTTGGTACAGGCTCTGGCTGGATCAGACAGATAGCCGCACCGACACGGATTCATCGCCGCGATCAGTTGGAACTTCGCCGGATAGCGGACATGGGTATTCGCCCTGGCGATTACAATTTCGCCTGTTTCAAGCGGCTGGCGCAAGCTGTCCAGAGCCTGGCGGGAAAATTCAGCCAGCTCATCAAGAAACAACACCCCGTTATGCGCCTTTGAGATTTCCCCCGGCCAGGCTTTCGTACCACCCCCAACCAGCGCGGCCATAGAGGCAGAATGATGCGGGTCACGAAACGGCCGGGTCTGCACCAGACCAGACGCCGGAACAGACCCGGTTATCGAATGGATCATGGTGGTTTCCAGCGCTTCAGCCGGGGTAAGGTCAGGCAACAGCGAAGGCAGTCGGGCCGCGAGCATGGATTTTCCTGCCCCGGGCGGACCAACCATCAACAGATGGTGGCCACCTGCTGCCGCAATTTCAAGAACCCGGCGCGCGGTTTGCTGGCCCTTCAGTTCCGCCATATCCGGTCCGGCCGGTGGTGATGGCGGTAATTTGCGTTCCGGCGCGGCAATAACCTGTGTACCGCGCAGATGGTTGACCAGTTGGGTAAGAGACGAGGCCGCGACAACATCTATCTGGCCGGCCCAGCCAGCCTCAAGACCGTTTTCAGCAGGACAGATAATCCGCTTGTTTTGCGCCGCAGCGGTCAAGGCGGCGGGCAGGGTTCCGGTTACAGGCTGAACCGACCCATCCAGTGATAATTCGCCCAACACAAGATAGTCGGCAACACTGTCTGCGGGCAACACGCCCATCGCGGTCATCAGCCCTAGGGCGATCGGCAGATCAAAATGGGCGCCTTCCTTGACCAGATCAGCTGGCGCAAGATTAACCGCAATCCGCTTTGCTGGCAGCGACAGACCAAGCGAGGACAGCGCCGCCCTGACACGCTCCTTTGATTCCGCAACTGCCTTATCCGCAAGCCCGACAATCGCCATCGCGGGCAGACCGTTTGAGATATGGACCTGAACGGAGACAGTGACGGTTTCAATACCCCGAAAGGAAACTGTATAGGTGAGGGATTGCATATTATTACATCTAAAAGATGTATCGTTCAATACAAGAAAAAAGTGAGGAAAATTCCCAACTCTTTCATATTTTCTCGTTTAAGGGTTTGTCTGAAAGACTGCTTGCGTGCTGGCGTCAGCGAGGGCGCATCGGGCCAAGCGGCTCACCACCTAGAATGTGCATATGCAAATGCGGGACATCCTGATGGCCATCGCGGCCAGTATTGGCGATCAGCCTGAAGCCGGTTTCGGTCACGCCGGCCTGCTGGGCCACCCGGCCAAGTGCGGCAACATATGCGGCCTGTTCCGCTGCAGTGGCATGGGCGGCAAAATCGGCCATATCAACATAAGCCCCTTTCGGGATCACCAGGATATGAACCGGGGCCTGGGGCTGGATATCCTCAAAGCTGAGCGTATGGTCGCATTCATCAACCTTCGTGCAGGGAATTTCCCCACGCAGGATACGGGCAAATATATTCTGATCATCATAGTGCGGGCGGCTCATTTCCATCTCCTTACGGTCAGTCTTTCGTCCTATCAGACGGGGACAGGCGGTTTTGTTTTTCAACAAGCCCGGACACCCCTTCACGACGGTCCAGTTCAGCCCAGACATCCTGCGGGCTCACACCAGCCGCCGCCCATACCACCAGCAGATGATAGAGCAAATCGGCTGATTCTGAGGTCAATTTGGCCTGATCGCCATTAAGCGCCTCGATTAACACCTCAGTTGCTTCTTCACAGAGCTTGCGGGCCGGTTTTTCCGGTGCTGCCGCCAGCAGCTGGGCAGTATAGCTCTGATCAGAGGCGGCGGATTTGCGCGCAGCAATCGTCTGATACAGCCTGTCGAGACTGTGCAAGGCAGCCTTTGTGTTATCGTCTTGATCTGCCATCAGCCGTCTTTCTTCTCTTCAACCTTATCATCTGTCAGGCGGCGCACCGGCACCCCGGCAGCCTGCATGGCTGATTTTGCCTCATCAATGGTGAATTGTCCAAAATGAAACACCGAAGCTGCCAGAACCGCGCTGGCATGTCCGTCCAGAACCGCTTCAGCGAAATGTTCAGGCCGGCCCGCCCCGCCAGAAGCAATAACCGGAATGCTGACCGCATCACTGACCGCGCGTGTCAGCGGCACATCAAAACCGTCCTGGGTACCATCACCGCGCATAGAGGTCAGCAGAATCTCGCCAGCGCCCAGCGCGGCGGCCTGTTCGGCCCACACCACAGCATCGATCCCTGTTGGCTGGCGGCCGCCATGGGTGGTGACCTCAAACATACCTGCCTCATTCAGCTTCGCATCTATCGCCAGAACCACACATTGGCTGCCGAATTTATCTGCTGCCCGGGCGATCAGGTCCGGATCTTTCACCGCCGCGGAGTTTACCGACACCTTATCTGCGCCGCATAACAACAATTTACGAAAATCAGCAACCTCACGCACGCCGCCGCCAACGGTCAAAGGCATGAAACACTGATCAGCAGTACGGGCAATTACATCATAAATAGTCTCACGGCCCTCATGCGTTGCGGTGATATCCAGAAAGCACAGCTCATCCGCCCCGGCCGCATCATAGATACGGGCCTGTTCCACCGGATCACCGGCATCCACCAGATTGACAAAATTAACGCCTTTAACGACCCGGCCGTCATGAACATCAAGACAAGGGATAACGCGCGCGCTCAGCATGGCTCACCTCTGGCCACGGCCAAAGCCTGTTTCAGATCAAGACGCCCGTCATATAACGCGCGGCCGGTAATCACACCCTCAAGGCCGGTATGAGACAGCGCCGCACAAGCCGAAATATCTTCCACTTGGCTGACCCCGCCTGAGGCAATTACCGGTATGGAGACCTTGGACGCCAGCTCGCCTGTGGCCTTAGCATTGACACCTGTCAACGCGCCGTCTCTGGAAATGTCGGTGAAAATAACCGCCGCGACGCCGCAATCTTCAAACCGGCGCACCAGATCAACAGCGTCAACCTCACTTGTTTCAAGCCATCCTTCTGCAGCGATCATACCCTCTCGCGCATCTGCCCCCACCGCGACCTGGCCGGGAAAGGCTTTTGCTGCCTGTTTGACGAGCTCAGGGTCCTTCAGCGCCACTGTGCCCAGAATCACCCGGCTGATGCCCACCGCCAGCCAGGCCTCAATCGCTTGCATGGTTCTTATCCCGCCACCCAGCTGGACCTTAGCGCCGGTGTTTAAAATCGCTTTTACCGCGTCATTATTGCGGCCTTCACCGGCCACAGCCCCGTCAAGATCGACAACATGTATCCAGCTGCAACCGGCATCAGCGAACTCTTGTGCCTGCAGGCCCGGATCAGGCGCATAGACCGTCAGCTTGTCAAAATCGCCATGCAACAGGCGCACACCCTGGCCGTCTTTCAGGTCAATAGCAGGATAAAGTGTAATCATAGCGAGATGGTCTTTCTTGGGTTAAACAGCCGCGTTCACGGGTTCTGCAGTAATTTGCTGAAGTAAAGGCCGGGCACAAATTCATCGCCGACAAACGCATAAAATGGATTGGTGCCGAACTGTTGATACCCGCGGGCCCGAAACGCCCTGATGGCCCGGTCCTGGGTCGCGCGAACATCAAGATTCAGAATCTTAAAGCCTTCTGAACGGGCAAAATCTTCTGCCTCTGCCGCCAGCTTACCCGCCAGCCCATGGCCACGGGCCCAGGGTGCCAGAAAAAAGGTCTTCAACTGACAGGCCAAAGCCTGAGCTTCGTTATTGCGCGGCGGGCTGACAATCTGACAAGACCCGGCGATGACATGGTCCAGCTTACCCAGGAACAGCGTAACATCCGGGATCAAAAGAACCCCGCGCCAGTAATCTTCCAATACCGTGCGCGGCGGCGGGGCCAGCCAGCCAAATCCACCACCAGCCTCAATCGCTTCTTCGGTCGCATCACAAAGCTCAGATATATCATAGGCATTCAGCTCTGTGACCATTTCCACGGTGACCAGCGGCTGTCTGTCTTGGGGCTTATCTGTCATTTGCCTCTTCTCTCGCCTGTTCAGGACGCTAGTGTTCAGGATGTTAGGGTCGCCAGCGCAAGAACCCCTGCAGGAAGGTCTGGCCGGCCTGCTGGCTCTTTTCGGGATGGAACTGGGTCGCCAGAATATTACCACGCCCGATCACAGCCGGGATATCAACACCATAAGATGTGCTGGCCAGACAGTCAGACGGCTGCGCCAATTGAAACAGATAGCTATGCACAAAATAAACCTGAGTCTGGGGCGGTAGTTCTGCCAGAACCGGATGTTCGGTCTGGTGCAGATGTAAATGGTTCCAGCCCATATGCGGGATTTTCAGCTGAGGTTGTGCGCCCATTTCAGCCACTTGAGCGAGGTGTGTGACCTGCCCTGGAATCCAGCCCAGCCCAGCCAGGGTTTGCCCGCCTTCAGAACCGGTATCCGCCAAAAGCTGCATTCCCACACAAATGCCCAGGAACGGCCGCGCCTTCTCATCCACCAGCTCGGTGAGCGTGTCCACCATGCCATCAACACCAGACAGGCCGGCATAACAGTCTGCAAAATGCCCGACCCCGGGCAGAATAATCCGCTCGCAACTGAGGAGCTGGCGGGCGGTGGTGACCCGCTCTATCTCATCATCAGGACATACAGATGTCGCGGCATGACGGACCGCGTTATGGACCGAATGCAGATTTCCTGACCCGTAATCAATGATACCGATTTTCATGTGACGCCTATCTCAGAGGGAGCCGCCCAACACGCCTTTTGTTGACGGTATGCGCCCTTCGCCTCTTGGATCAATCTCACTGGCCTGACGCAGCGCGCGGGCCAACGCCTTAAAACAGCTTTCGACAATATGATGCGTGTTGGCGCCGTATTCGTTTTTGACATGCAAGGTTACGCGCGCGCCCATCGCAAAGGCCTGAAACCATTCCCGGAATAGCTCAGTTTCCATGCTGCCCAGCTTTGCGGCGGGCAATTCAACCTGCCAGACCAGAAACGGGCGACCCGATATATCCAAAGCAATACGGCTCAGACATTCATCCATTGGCACATAGCTGCTGGCATACCGATTAATGCCGGCCCGCTCACCAAGGGCTTTGTTCAGCGCCTCACCAATTGCCCAGCCGGTATCTTCTGTGGTGTGATGATCATCAATATGCAGATCGCCTTTCGCGGTCAGCGTGATATCCATCAGACTGTGTCTGGCGAGCTGTTCCAGCATGTGATCCAAAAACCCGATACCGGTGTTTATATCTGCCTGACCTGTTCCATCAACATTCAGGGAAACAGATATTTCAGTTTCATTGGTTTTTCTGTCTATTTGCGCGTTACGTGACATGACAGGCGGCCTTATCAGTTTTTCTTTATCAACCCTCACTGGGTTTATGATGCGGTGATACCAGTTTTCCGGCAAAAACACCAGATGCCGCTCAGACTTCTTCGTCTGGATCCGCCCTTGAAAATACGGCCGGCCCTTCACTGCCCAATTGCCGGTGCAGCGTATCTGTTAACGCGGTGCAATCATCTGCAGACAGACGGTCAATATTCTGGGCCAGAAGATTCGCCAGAAAGGTTGCCTCAGCAGGCAGGCCGCTGGTTTTCACAACGGGTTTTGGATGTGACATCTGGGCCAGATGCTTCAGCTGTTCAGCATCATCCCAAATCAGACCGAACCAGACACAGATCTGGTCAACAAAAGCTGGTGAGGGCTTGCCTCTCTGGCCATGTTCCAAAGCCGATATATAGGCCGGCGACACCCCCAAGAAACGGGCCTGGTCCTGAAGCGTCACCCCTTTTTCGCGGCGTAATTGCCTCAGTCTCAGCCCGAACGGGGTCATCTGATCTCTCCGCGCTGGCGTTTCAGGCGAATATAAAGCGCGCCAGTGCCGCCATCGCCAGGCTGGGCATGTGCTATCGCGTTGATATGGGAAGCCAGAGGCGCATCTTTCAGCCATTCCGGCACTTTTGTGCGTAACACCCCCTGGCCAGCTCGGCCTTTGCCGGTGATCACCAGAACATGACGCAAATTCTGCTGCACTGCGCGGCTGATAAAGGCAACCAGCCGTTGGTGGGCCTGATCCTGAGACAGCCCATGTAAATCCAACCGGTCTTCTATCTCCATCTGGCCACGTTGCAGGCGACGCGCATTGGTTCTGTCGATACCTGAGTGTTGACCCAGCCTGAGATCGGCTGGAATGGTCTCTGTTTTTGTAAAGGGCGTTGGTTTCGGGGCAGCAGACTTAACAGGCGTCTTTGCCGCTTTGGCGGTTACAGGCCCGAAAGCCGGCTCGGGCCGGGGTGAACCGGCGGCCTCATCAGAATTTTCCGCGAACAGGGCCGCCATGTCCTGGCGGGAGGGCAATTCGGTTACGCTTTCAGTGACCTTTTCCCATAAGGCGGTGTCCTCATCATGAGGCTGACCCGCTTTTTTCAGCGGGCGGCGTGACGGGCTGTCTTTGCGATAACGTCCCATATGCGCATGTGTCAGGACAAATCTGCGGGAATAGACCCCTTTTGTGCAGATTTATCAGCTGTCATCCTCACTTTGTGTTTCAACCAGCTTCCAGTTCGGATCATTCAGTTGCGTATCACGCTCAAACACCCAGATATCGGTGATGGTTGCCTGTTCTTCTGATTCGTCCTCAATCACATCACCGTCACTGTTTTTCACCACCCGGCTCTGCTGGCTGACAAATTTAACGGTGACAGACGCAATGAAGTCTTTGACCCTAGCATCTGTCAGCTGGACATCATCAATAGAATGAACGGTAATTGCGAGCTGGTCACCTTCTTTATTGCGCGTATGCACACTGCCTGCGAACTCTTCATACAGCTCAAACGCCAGCAAACGCCGCAAGGTTGCCAGATCGCCATCAGCAAAGGCCTGCAGAATAAAGCTGAACGCGCTAGCCGCGCCTTGCATGAATTCATCATCTTTGAAGCTGGGGTCAGCACGTCTGACCGCGTCCAGACCATGACCGTTTGCCAGCGGATTATCAGCCGTATTGGCCCTGAGCGGGACAATTTTTTTCGGAGCTGAATTGTCATTTTCTGTCTGTGCGGTCGCATCGAACGCTGACTGTTCAGGCCGTTTCTGTTCAAACCCGTCACGATTGCCCAGAATTGAGCGCAAACGGAAGATAAGAAACAGGGCAATCGCTGCAAAAATCAGTATGTCGATGAAAGGCATGGTTCACTTCACACTTATCAATTAAGGTTAGCCTGCCCGCTTCCCTTTGGTGGGGATAAACGGACGCTGGTTTGCATCTGGATAATCAGTTCCTATATGTACCAGATACCTAGTAGACATAATCACAACTGGGCCAAGTTACAAGCAAAGGACGGAAAATGCCTCTTCTGGTGCTCATTTTTTTTGGGCTTTATGGCTGGATCGAATTCGAAGCGTTCATTTTTGTCGGCAACGCGGTTGGCGGCCTGTTGACCTTCCTTGGCATTTTCGTTACCGCGTTTATCGGTATGGCGCTGATGAAACAGCAGGGCGCCTCTATCATGCGGCAATGGCAGGTGAATCTGAGCCGGGGTGAGGTAAACCCCTCTGCTCTGATCAGCGGTGTATCTCTAATCCTGGGCGCTATTTTGATGCTGTTGCCAGGTTATGTTACGGATCTGGCCGGCCTTTTATGCTTTATTCCAGGCCTGCGCACCCTCATCGGCCATCTTATCGTCAGCCGGATGAGCACAAGAATTTTATCCACCGGGTTTGCCAGTAAATTCACTTCGTCACCAAGCGCCGCATCCGGCTTCGCTGATTTTGACACTAACGACAGCGAAAACAAAGGTCAGCCATTTTCACATGCGCCGCGGCCGTCGTTGGATGGTGAGGTGATTGAAGGCCAGTACGAAACAAAAGACACAGACCAAAAATAGGGCCAAACCGACACTGAAGAGCTTGAGTGACGGCAACCGGACTGTTACAGAAGAGACAAAGCCGCCCATAATTTGCCGGCCGGCACGACACAGCAGGAACAAAATCATGGCAGAGCACGCACAACCACCTGAACATCAACCGCAGCAGATCAGCATTCACGCCCAATATGTGAAGGATCTGTCGTTTGAAAGCCCGTCCTCACCGGACTGCTTTGTCAAACAGTTAGGTCAGCCAGATGTGCAAATCGGCGTGAATGTCACCGCCCAGCGCGTAAATGAAAGCCTGTTTGAGGTCGAGTTAAAATTAATGGCGACAGCAAAGGTGGAAGATAAAACCCTGTTTGTTGCTGAACTGGCCTATGGCGGCCTGATCTCAGCAAGCGGTATTGGCGAGGATGAGCTTCAACCGCTGATGATGATAGAAGGTCCGCGGCTGCTGTTTCCGTTTGCCCGCGCCATCATGTCAGATGTAACCCGCGATGGCGGCTTTCTGCCTTTGAATCTGAACCCCATTGATTTCGTGGCTTTGTATAAAAACAACCTCACCAAATCAGAAGAACCTGAGAACAAGACCGTCAATTAAACCAAGGCCAAGCCACTTTTTTTTCGCACGCCGGTCAGCGTGACCAGATAGGGTTATCCATGCTGTCGATCAGTTTTTGATGTTCGGCGGCTTCTTGTTCAGGAAGACTGAAGTTCCGGGCCGGGCGTACAGGCTTATCTGTCAGGATAAACCCGGACAGGTCTGTATCTTCAGGCTGGCTGGCTATCTTAGCTGTTACCTCTGGGCTGTCATCCAGTTGAAGACCAGGCTGGCGGCCACCCTTCAATTCCACATACACAGCGGCCAACAGGTCAGCATCTATCAGCGCGCCATGCAAATCGCGGTGCGAATTATCCACACCAAAGCGGCGGCACAATGCATCAAGACTGGCTTGAGCCCCTGGATATTTCTGGCGGGCCAGGGGCAGGGTGTCCACCACACGGTCCATCGACAGGGGCGGATGACCGCACCGGCTTAGCTCCGCATTTAAAAACCCGATATCAAACGGGGCATTGTGAATGACCAGTAAATCATCACCAATAAAATCTGTGAAGGCAGACAATATGTCGGCGAAAACCGGCTTATCAGCCAGAAATTCAGAGGACAGGCCATGTATTTCCTGCGCACCGGCATCAATTTCTCTTTCCGGGTTAATATACAGATGTAAAGACTGGCCGGTCAGCGACAGATTGACCATCTCAACCGCACCAATCTCAATAATGCGGTGGCCGTCTTTTGCCGACAGGCCCGTGGTTTCAGTATCCAATACAATATGACGCATATACAGACCTCATGATGTGCTCAGAGCAAGTTAGTCGATGTCAGCCATTTTTTTAACCGCCGATATGTTTCCGCCCGACCCAGTGAAGAAGGCAGTACCAGATCAGACAAGCGTTTTTTTTCTGGCTGCGGGGTTTGTGCGGTCAGAATAGCATCAAGTTTTTTTCGCGTCATGCCATCGCGGCGTAACGCCCGTTGGTGCTGTATAAACACAGGCGACCACACCGTAATCACATGATCGCAATCCCCATCACCACCAGTTTCAAACAACAACGGAACATCTAAAAAAACAGCCTGTTTGCGCTGGCGGCGGGCCTGTTTAATAAAGCGGTCCTTATCTTGAAAGACAAGCGGATGGAGAATCGCTTCAAGCTCGGCTTTTCTGGAGGGATCTAAAAACACCAGATTGCCCAGTATTTTGCGGTCAATACCGGCACCAACACTGCCGACCTCAGCGCCAAATGCAGAGAGAATGTCGGCAACTGCCGCGCCATGCGGGGCCATCAGCCGGTGCACGGCGGCATCCGCATCATGAACCGGAAAGCGCATGTGGCGCAACATTCCTGCCACAACTGATTTACCGGTCGCAATTGACCCTGTCAGCCCGATAATCAGCATGTCACCCGCCTTGCGGGGCGGCGGCCAGGCCATGTTCACGAAGAAAAGACAACAGCGGTAATAACGGCAGCCCCAGAATGTCATAGCTTACGCCGGCCATATCCGCGAACAGATGTGCACCGCCCGCCTCTATCTGATAAGCCCCGGGGGTAGACAGGCATGCCTCTGGAAAGCTGGTGATATAGGCATCAATATCGGCATCAGACAGTGTGCGCATGGTCAAGGTGGCTGTCGACAGATGATGCCAAATCCGCTTCTGGTCATGAAACAGGACACAGGCTGTTTTCAGCATATGGGCACGTCCCTGCAAAGCCTTGAGATGAGACTTGGCCTCATCAAGGCTCTGCGGTTTGCTGAACAAGCTGCCTTCACAAACCAGAATTTGATCGCAGCCCAGAACATAGCCCTGCCGCCGCCGACTGACCGCCTCAGCCTTCAATTCGGCCAGCACCACTACAAGTTCATCATGTGAAAACCCATCCTGCAGAGCCGCCTGTTTAATCGCCTCTTCATCAACCGAGGCCGGGTCTACCTCAACCAACAGCTTGGCCGCCTCCAGAAGCGAGGCTCTTATCGGGCTTGCTGACGCCAGAATAAGGGGGTGTCCAGACAAAGACCAGAATGTCATAAAGGGGCGTCCTCATCCTGCATTTCGTTAAGTTTTTGTTCGCGCTGGTTGACATAGAGATGCAGAATTGCCGCTGCCGTTTCCTCAATTGACCGGCGCGAGACATCCAGAACGGGCCAGTTTTGCGATGAGAACAGGCGGCGGGCAGATTTCAGCTCATCATTGATACTGTCCAGATCAGCATAAGTGACATTCTGGCTGTCTGACATATGCTGAAGACGGTTGCGCCTGACATGGGCCAGCCTTTTGGCATCCGTCGTCAAACCAACAACAAATAAATCCGGTGTGCCGTCTAAAAGATGTAAGGGAAACTCAACATTTGGGACCAGCGCGTAATTCGCAACCCTGTAACCGCGATTGGCCAAATACATAGAGGTTGGCGTTTTTGATGTGCGCGACACCCCGACAAGAAGGATTTGCGCCTCACTGAGCCGGTCCATATTCAGACCATCATCATGCGTCACCGCAAATTCAACAGCCGCCATTCTGTCAAAATAAGCTTTGTCCAGCTTATGCTGGCTGCCCGGGCGTGAATTCTGCCGATAGCCCAGAACTGAGCTCAGCATATCCATCAGCGGATCAAGCACAGACAGGCTGGGAATGCTGTTTTGCTGGCAAAGCTGTTCAATGGCTTTCCTGATCTCTGGATCGACTACAGAATAGAGCAAAATTCCCGGATTGCGCTTCAAAGCAGTGGAAATAGTCTCAACATGGGCAGGTGTGCGCACCAAGGTCCAAATATGTTCTGATATTTGCACATCTGGAAATTGGGCCAGTGCTGCCCGCGCGACCTGATGCACCGTCTCGCCGGTGGAATCTGACACCAGATGAATGTGAATAGATGTATCTGCCATAGCCTTTAAAGTGATATCAATCTTCAGGTGTCACGTCATCTGTTTAAACCGTCTGCAGGTCATAAACATCGCCTCTCTGTTGAAAAATTACCCGGCTGGGGATGAACACAGAAGAAGACCTTATTTGTTCTTTTTATACACAAATGATGACGGTTTTATACCCTTGGGGATAAAGTCACCGCATCTTGATCACTGGATCAACGAACAAAATAATGAGGGCTTTATTTCAGTCGTTAAATCAGAGCGTTAGCAATTAAAAACCGATAGTGTATCTTGCATAAAACTGGGGATAACAATTGGATTATTTGTATTTCATGTTATCTTGCCTACAACAACACCAACAAATTTCTTTTATAAATAAATATAAAGAAGAAGATTATAAAAATGCGTTTTCTTGAGACCCTGAACGGCATCAGACATGACCCGCCACCCATCTGGATTATGAGACAAGCTGGTCGGTATCTGCCTGAATACAGAGCCGTCAGACAGTCAGAGCCGGATTTTATCTCATTCTGCCTTAATCCTGAAAAAGCAGCAGAAGTCACCTTGCAGCCTATAAGACGCTATGGCTTTGATGCGTCCATTATTTTCTCAGATATCCTTCTTATTCCCTGGGCAATGGAAAGGAATGTGCGGTTCATTCCGGGTACAGGACCGGTGTTAGATAAATTATTATCTATAAAGGATATCGAAAGCTTCGGCGGCAGTGACCTCACGTCAAAATATGAAGCTGTGGGATATGCTGTTCAAAAGACCAGAGCTGGCCTTCCAGAAGACACAGCCCTTATTGGGTTTTCAGGGGCGCCTTGGACATTGATGACCTATTTGTTTGAGGGCGGCAGCTCACGTGATTTCGCCGCCACAAAGTCTTATTTATGGGCTAATCCGGATGAAGCTGTCGCTTGTATTGACATTTTGGTTGAAAAAATTGTCGAGTTTTTAACTCTGCAGGCCAAAAGCGGTGTTAACGCATTAATGTTATTTGATAGCTGGGCAAGCGCAGTGCCTGCCAGCTGGCGAGAACGACTAATCCATCAGCCGCATCAGAAAATTATTGAGCGTTTGCGGGCAAACGGGATTATTCTGCCGATGATTTGTTTCCCGAAGGGCTTGGGGGAGGGGTTGGCGGCGTATGCTGATGCGGTTGATGCGTCCTGTATTGCTCTTGATCAGCATACCGACCCTGTCTGGGCGCATAAAACGCTGCGGGCCGGCCTGCCCTTGCAAGGCAATCTGGATCCGCTGTGTCTGGTTGCCGGTGGCGAGCAGTTGAAAACAGAAGTGAGCCGGATACTGGATTGTTTTGCAGGGCGACCCCATATCTTTAATCTCGGTCATGGGGTGGTGCCGCAAACACCGCCTGACCATGTTCAGATGCTTATTGATCAGGTCCGCGGTGGTGGTGTGTAATCATGGATTATTTATGGCTTAAAGCGCTTCATCTTATTGCTGTTATGTCGTGGATGGCGGGGCTTTTATATTTGCCGCGGCTGTTTGTCTATCATGCGATGGTGGAACCGGGCTCGGTTCGTGCACAAACCTTCAAATTAATGGAACGCCGGCTCCTCAAGGCGATTATGAATCCAGCAATGATTTTATCCTGGGGGCTTGGCTTATGGATGCTATATCAGAACCCGGCCTTGTTGTTTATGCCCTGGATGTGGGTGAAAATTGTTTGTGTTCTTCTGATGACGGTTTGTCATATGGTGTTTGCACGAATGCGCCGGAAATTGGAATTAGACCAGGCGCTCAGCGATAAAGCCTATCGTGTTTGGAACGAAGGGCCAACGGTATTGATGATTATCATTGTCATTATGGCGGTGGTTGAGCCGTTCTGATTAAAAAAGCGGTGCACCGAATTTGACAGAACCACGCTATTTATGGCATGAATAAAGCCATAAATCGGGCATATCGCTTTTTTCTCTCCTCAGATACGCCCCTGTGACCCCTGTTTTGGGGCCGACTTCCCTTTTTCATACATCTTTGTTCCAAGGTTCCGAAAAGATGCATTTGCAAGAATTGAAATCAAAAACAGCAGCAGATCTATTGGCTTACGCTGAAGAGCTCGAGATTGAAAATGCCTCTACCTTGCGTACGCAGGATATGATGTTCGCCATTCTGAAACAGCTGGCTGAAAATGACATTGTTATCCGCGGTACAGGTGTTCTGGAAGTGCTATCGGACGGGTTTGGGTTCCTGCGCGCCCCAGAATCCAACTATTTGCCCGGACCAGATGATATTTACATCTCGCCTAGCCAGGTCAGACGATTTAGCCTGCGCACCGGCGATACAGTGGAAGGCGAGATCAGAGCACCAAAGGATGGTGAGCGGTATTTTGCGCTGCTGAAGGTTGAATCAATTAATTTTGAAGACCCGGATGCGGTTCGCCACCGGATTAACTTTGATAATCTGACGCCTTTATATCCAGATGAAAAGCTGACAATGGAATTGCCATTTGATCCGGATCGCAAGGATAACACGCCGCGGGTTATGGATTTAATCTCGCCCATCGGTAAAGGCCAGCGCGGTTTGATCGTTGCCCCGCCGCGCACCGGTAAGACCATGATGCTGCAAAGTATTGCTCATGCGATATCGGTTAATCACCCCGAAGTTTATCTGATTGTGCTGCTGATTGATGAGCGGCCTGAAGAAGTGACCGATATGCAGCGATCTGTAAATGGTGAGGTTATTTCCTCAACCTTTGATGAGCCGGCCTTGCGCCACGTACAGGTCACCGATATGGTTATCGAAAAGGCAAAACGTCTGGTTGAACATAAGCGCGATGTGGTGATTCTGCTGGACTCGATAACTCGTCTGGCCCGGGCCTATAATACGGTTGTGCCATCCTCAGGCAAAGTTCTGACAGGCGGTGTAGATGCTAACGCGCTGCAACGCCCGAAGCGGTTTTTCGGGGCCGCCCGGAATGTTGAGCAAGGCGGGTCGCTGACAATTATCGCCACCGCTCTTATCGAGACCGGCTCTCGTATGGATGAGGTTATTTTTGAAGAGTTTAAAGGGACCGGCAACAGCGAGGTGGTGCTGGATCGCAAGCTGTCTGATAAGCGGGTGTTCCCGGCTATCGATGTGACCAAGTCAGGGACCCGGAAAGAAGAGCTTCTGGTGGATAAGCAGACGCTGTCAAAAATGTGGGTTCTCCGCCGGATTTTGATGCAGATGGGGCCTGTTGATGCGATGGAATTCCTGGCTGATAAAATGCGTCATTCCAAGACCAATACAGATTTCTTTGAACAGATGAACAGCTAACTGTGCCTGGCTTCTAAATCAATAAGCCATTGTTTTCTTTTGACATTGCTGGGATCTCTCGGGGTGGTTTTATCGCCGCCACTGTAATTGTCAAAACCGCCATCGGCTTGCACAACCCGGTGACAGGGCAAAATAATCGGCAAAGGGTTGCGCTGGCAGGCCTGCCCTGCGGCCCGGGCGGCCTTTTCATTTCCCCACTGTCTGGCGAAATCCTTGTAGGTTACGGTCTGGCCGTAAGGGATGCCCGCCAGTACGTCGAGCCATTTCTGGAATGCCGGGCTCTGGTTAGACAGATCAAGCGGTACGGAAAACACCTTTAAGGCACCGCTGAGATAGAGCTGTAGCTGGCGGACTGTTTCACGTGAAACATCAGTCTCGTGATCAGGCTGTAAAAACGGGGTTTGTTGCCAGTCGAGGGCAAACAGGCCAGAAGGGCTGACACAGGCGCGCATATGACCGAGCGGAGTGGTAATTGAGCTTGTAAACATGGCAGGCGATACTCTAGCGTTAGGAAGAAAGCAAAAGACTGCAGAGCACAGTTTAGCATGATTAACCTTTTTAGACAGGCCCGGAACAAAAGTGATTAAAACAGCGTCTTTTGCCGATACCATTTTCGCGTTGGCTACACCGCCTGGCCGCTCAGCTTTGGCCGTCATCAGGGTGTCTGGGGAAAAGGCGCTGGATGTGCCCGCCGCGTTCAGGGCAGAACCGGTTACACCGCGTACGGCGCACCGTCGGTGGCTGAAAGATGGTGACGGCACGCTGATAGATGATGTAATGCTGCTTGGTTTTACCGGTCCAGCGTCTGCCACAGGAGAGGATGTGCTGGAAATCCACACTCACGGCTCACCAGCTGTGATTGAGGATATCTTGCACCATCTAGGGGGGTTGTCTGGGTTCCGGCCGGCCGAAGCAGGTGAATTTACCCGCCGTGCGCTTGATAGGGGCAAGACAGATATTACCGCTGCTGAGGGTTTGGTTGACCTGATTGAGGCAGAGACCAGCCTGCAACGGCGCCAGGCCACAGCCCAGATGGCGGGCAGTCTGCGCCGGCCTGTGGAAGGTTGGCGGGGGGAAGTGATTTCTTGTTTATCTTTGCTGGAAGCCTCTATCGATTTTGCTGATGAAGAGTTGCCAGAGACGCTGCAAACCCAGATAACAGACAGAATACAGGCGATTCTTGATGAGATGAGAGCTGGTGTCGAGGCCGCCCGGCGCGGCGAGATTATCCGGTCTGGTCTGTCTGTGGTGTTGGCCGGGCCGGTGAACGCCGGTAAATCCACCACGCTGAATGCGCTGGCGCGGCGGCCTGCGGCGATTGTGTCTGATATTCCGGGTACAACACGCGACAGTGTTGAGGTCAGCCTTGATATTTCAGGGGTGCCGGTGTTGCTGACCGACACCGCTGGCTGGCGCGAAACAGAGGATGTGATTGAACGTGAGGGCATAAATCGCGCGAAACAGGCCGCTTCTGAGGCTGATCTGCTGATCATTGTTGTTGATGGCAGCCAGCCCGGCTGGTCTGCGGGGGCGGCGTCTCTTGCAAACTGGGGCGGGGCTGAAGTGATTGTGCTGGTCAATAAGCAGGATAAAGGAGTAGCAGCCGAACAGCATTTGCTTATGTCTGCAGGCGTAGATGACACCAATATCATCAATATTAGTGCACATCAGGGCAGTGGCCTTGAAGTGCTGGAAGCCCGTTTGGACCGATTTGTTGCAGAGATGAATAAAGGCTCATCCTCTGTAACCCTGACCCGGGTACGACACAAACAGGCGCTTCGTGAAGCCTGTCACCATCTCGAAGCGAGTCTTAAACTGTCTGTTGCCGATCAGACTGAGCTTGTCGCAGAAGAGTTCAGGTCCGCGGCGACCGCGCTGTCCCGAATCCTTGGCCAAATTGATATTGAGGATGTGTTGGACAATATCTTTTCCTCTTTTTGTATCGGGAAATAGGCTTGGTGTGAAGTACGCGGCCATACGGCCCGCCGCATCGATGATTGATGTTTCACGTGAAACAGAGTAGATTACCGCCACTGGCCTGATGAGGGATAGAGCAGATCGCGGTTGCGATCACATCATCGGGCAGATTGTTTTTATTTTGCCTGCAGCGAACGTGGATAGTAACGCAATGACGCATCAGAAATATGATGTTGTGGTAATCGGTGGCGGCCATGCTGGTACCGAAGCGGCAGCGGCAGCGGCGCGGATGGGCGCGAAAGTCGCTCTTATCACTATGAAAGCTGATAAAATTGGCGAAATGTCCTGTAATCCTGCCATAGGTGGTCTGGGCAAAGGCCAGTTGGTGCGTGAGATTGATGCGCTTGACGGGTTGATGGGGCGGGCAATTGACAAGGCGGGAATTCAGTTCCGGATGTTAAACCGGTCAAGAGGCCCGGCTGTTCATGGGCCGCGCGCCCAGGCTGACCGCAAACTGTACCGTCTGGCCGTGCAGAGCCTGTTGGCGGAGCAGGAGGAATTAACGGTAATTGAGGGCGCGGTTGCCGATATTCAGACTGAAAATGGCCGTGCGTCAGGGATTGTAACCGAAACAGGTGAGATTATTGCCTGTGCAGCTGTTGTTCTGACCACAGGCACCTTTCTGGGCGGGCTCATTCATTTAGGTACCGAACGCACGCCGGCTGGCCGCGTTGGCGAGCAGCCTTCTGTTGCGCTGGCAAAGCGGTTGCGCGATATGCAATTGCCGATTGGCCGTCTGAAAACAGGGACACCGGCCCGTCTTGATGGCCGCACAATTAACTGGACGTCTTTGTCTATGCAGCCAGCAGACAGCGATCCGGTTCCGTTTTCAACCCTCACTAACCGGATAGAGGTCCCGCAAATTGAATGCGGTATTACCCGGACCAATGCCAGAACACATGAGATTATAGCCGAATCGATTCACTTATCGGCGGTGTATTCAGGCCAAATAGAAGGCCAGGGCCCGCGGTATTGCCCGTCTATTGAAGATAAGGTGCACCGGTTTGGTGATCGTGATTCGCACCAGATTTTCCTAGAGCCTGAGGGGCTGGATGACCACACCGTGTATCCAAACGGCATTTCAACCAGTTTGCCCCGTGATGTTCAAGCGGCTCTTATCGCCACCATTGAAGGCCTTGAGACAGCAGAAATTCTGCAATATGGTTATGCGATTGAGTATGATTTTGTTGATCCGCGCGCGCTGACAGCCGCGCTGGAGCTGAAATCTTTGCCGGGTTTATTTCTGGCTGGCCAGATTAACGGGACCACCGGCTATGAGGAGGCCGCTGCACAAGGGCTGATGGCCGGTGTGAACGCCGCGCTCAGCCTGGCCCCTGTATCTGGTGAGGACAGCCGCTTTGTGCTGGACAGGGCAGATGCCTATATCGGTGTCATGATTGATGATCTGGTGACCAAAGGTGCCCCTGAACCCTACCGGATGTTTACGTCACGCGCGGAATACAGGCTCTTTTTGCGCGCTGACAACGCTGATCAGAGGTTAACGGACAAGGGGCTGTCTGTTGGCTGTGTAGGGGCTGAACGAAAAGCCCATTGGCAACAGAAAAAACAGGCCCTTCAGCAGGCAGAACAGATGCTGTCTGCCCTCCCAAAACGCCCGAAGGAATTGGCTGCAGAAGGTCTGCCGGTTTCCCGCGATGGCAGCCCGAAAACACCGGCAGATCTGCTGGCCCTGGACGGGGTGAAATTCACAGACTGCATGCGGTTATGGCCAGAATTGGGGCAAATTGACGAAGGCCTGCACAGCCAGTTGGAAACAGATTGTCGTTATTCAGGCTATCTTGCCCGTCAGCAGGCCGATATTGACGCGATGCGCCGTGATGATGCCCTAAAAATACCGCCCCAGACCCCGTTTACCCAGATTGGCGGGCTATCGGCTGAAAGCTGTGATCTGTTGCAGCGGTTTCAGCCGGAAACCCTTGGCCAAGCCAGCCGTATTCCCGGCATGACCCCGGCCGCTCTAGTCGCTGTGTTGCGCTATTTAAAAAAAGACCGGCACACACAAACCGCCCCAGCGGATGCGGGCCTGCTGGCCCGGCGTTAAGGCTGTTTACCACGAGAAAACATGAGACTGAGGGGAGCGAAGCACGCCGTGAACAGCCGCTATTTTCCACCGCACAGCGATAAAGACGAGATATGTGCCTATCTGGATGTTTCACGTGAAACACAGGACAAGCTGCAGACCTATGTCGATTTGCTGGTGAAGTGGCAGCAACGGATCAATCTGGTCTCGTCTTCAACGCTGCCTCAGGTCTGGCAACGTCACATTCTGGATTCTGCCCAGCTTGTCCCGTATCTGCCGGCTTCTGCACAAACAGTAATGGATATTGGCGCCGGGGCGGGTTTGCCGGGCCTTGTGCTGGCAATGTTGACAGACAAGCAAATTCATCTGGTCGAATCAGATACTAAGAAAGTGGCCTTTATGCGCACCGCCATTGCCGAGACAGGGGTGAATGCGGTTATCCATCATGGCCGGATTGAGGAGTTGGCCTGTCTGCAGATGGACGTTATCACCGCCCGTGCCCTTGCCCCCTTATCCAAGTTGTTTGAGCTTACACGTGCCCAGCATCATGATGGTCTGCGCTATTTATTTTTGAAAGGCAAAGGCGTAAAACAGGAATTGACCGAACTGTCATCTTGGTCAACACTAACCGTTGAAACCTATCCCAGCATGACCGATGAAGATGCTGTGATTGTACAGTTTATTAACCATAAATAATATTATTATACAGATACTTAAGGAATTTTCATGTCGGCCAAGGTAATCGCTGTAGCCAATCAAAAAGGGGGGGTCGGCAAGACCACAACAGCGGTGAATCTGTCCACCGCCCTGGCAGCCTGCGGGATGAGTGTTTTGCTGGTCGATTTTGACCCGCAAGGCAACGCCAGCACAGGGCTGGGTGTTGACGCTGAAGCGCGCGAGCTTAACAGCTACCGTCTGATCACCGGTGAGCAACAGGCCGCAGAAGCGGTCGTGGCCACGCAAGTTCCGGGCCTGTCTCTGATCCCGGCCACAATGGATTTATCCGCTGCTGAGGTGGAATTGAGCCCGGTGGAAAAGCGTGAATACAGGCTGGCCGCTAAATTGGCAGAGGTTGCAGATAATTTCGATTATATCTTAATTGATTGCCCTCCCTCGCTGGGTTTGTTGACGGTGAACGCGCTGTGTTCGGCGCATACTGTAATTGTGCCGCTGCAGTGCGAGTTTTACGCGCTTGAAGGCCTGGCCCAGCTCACCCAGACCATTACCACGGTCCAGACGGGCCTGAACCGCGACCTTGCCCTGCAAGGCATCGTATTGACCATGTATGATACCAGAAACAAACTGTCTGAAATGGTCGAGGCAGATGTACGGGCTCATTTTGGGGCGGCGGTCTATCAGACGGTGATCCCGCGCAATGTGCGTATTTCTGAAGCGCCGTCTTTTGGTCAGCCAATTTTGATGTATGATCTGAAATGTGCCGGGGCTCAGGCCTATGCTGCTCTGGCCGCTGAACTTCTGAAACAGGAACAGAAAGTCGCATGACAAAGAAAGCCGCTCCTTCGGAAAAACCGCAGAAAAAACAAGATGTTCAACGCCTTGGTCGAGGTCTCTCCAGCCTCTTGGGTGATGCACCTGCTGTAACCACCGCCAGTGTATCCGGGACAGCGGCTACGCCGTCAACAGCTGGTCCAGGGCGTGAGGTACGTGCCTTGCCAATAGAATGGATTGTGCCCGGCCCATGGCAACCACGGCGGTCCTTTGACGCGGATGAGCTTAAAGAGCTGGC